>NZ_BAAAFO010000004.1:0-669487 GCF_039523575.1 Rhodanobacter caeni
CTGACGCCAAACTGGCTTGCATCCATGCAAGCCACCCTGCGGGCTGATCCTCCGCCCGCCCGCCGCTGCAGAGGGGCCCCGGGAAGAGCGCCGCGCCATCGTGGCGCGGACTCGGTGCGCCGCGGCGTTGCCGCGGCGAGAGCGCGGTGGCGTGCGGCTTTCGGTGCTTCCTCTTGCCTCCGATCGCCCTGAGCGTAGCCGCGCAGCGGCGAAGTCGAAGGGTGCGGTTGGCGGGAGCCCTTCGACTTCGGCCTTCGGCCTACGCTCAGGGAGAACGGCTGAGGGTTGGCGAAGAAGCGCGGTGCTTTGCTTCTGCTTTGTTTTTGTCTTTGCCTTGGCTCCATCCCGAGTGCGGGCCAGGAGGGCCCGCTGCTCTACCCGGGGCCCCTGTGCGGCGATGAGTTGGGTCGACAGGCCGCGCAGCGGGCGAGTCCATGGATGGACTCGCCTTTTCGCGCGGGCAGGCGACGGCATGGATGCCGGAGTTGAGGCAACGCAGGAGCGGTTGCCCGAGCCCGCTCGAAAAGCCCGACCCCGGCTCACGGACTTGCCGGGCAGGAAGCCCGGCAAGCGCCAAGCGGGGTGGCCTTCTCTTTGGTTACTTTCTCTTTACTCCGGGCATCCTGCCCTACGCCCTTCGGGCCAGCTTCGCTGTTCGCACGTGCTTCCTGCGCGTGCGTGGCCACGCAAAGAGAAAGTAACTCGAGCGCCGCAGGCGATCGAAAGCTCTTGCTCTGGGCCACACCAAACCAAAAGCGTCGCGACTGAAGTCGCTCCTACGAAGGGCCAAAGGCAGCGCGCACAGGGTGCGCTCCTACAAACAGCGGGAGCATCGTGGCTGAAGTCGCCCGCGCGCTACCTACCGAATCTTCTGCAACTGCGCCGGCGTCAACGCGCCGCTGATGCCGGTGCGGCTGCCGTCGGCGCGGATCACCAGGACACGCGGCGTTTCCCCGCCCCAGGTCGGGTCGAGCAGGAAATTGATCCGTTCGGGGCTGGCTTCGGCGTAGGCGCGGGCGGGATAGGTATCCATCTTCATGCGGCGCAGGCGTGCTTCGATCGCCGGGCGCTGGGCGATGTCGTCGGTGGTCACGGTGATCAGTTCAATTGACTGCGGATGCGCGCGCTGCAGCGTGGCCAGCGCTTCCAGGTTGGGTTCGCAATAGGCGCAGTCCAGTGCCCAGATCGCGATGATCCGCTCGCCGTGGGCGGGCGGTTGCAGCAGCGCGGGCACGTCGGTGGTGCCCAGCGGTTGCAATGAGGCGGCGCTGGCGATGGCGGGGATCAACAGCAGCAAGAAGCCAAGCAGGTATTTCATGGCGCGGGCTCCGTGGCGACCAGGCGGAAGCCATCGGCGGTATTCCATGCCACGAACACGTGCCCGTTTTTCCGCAGCAGTTGCGGCGAGCCTACGGCGACCGCGCTGTGGGCGATGTCGCGCGCGGGGCCGAAATGCGCGCCGTTGTCGGTGGAACGGCGCAGCGCCAGCGAGTAGCCGGTGGCGCTGACCTGGTTCCACGCCACCCAGACATCGTGGCCGTTTACCGCCACGTCGGCATGGCTGGCGCCGGCGGTGGCGATGGCCAGGCGATGGCGGGGCGCGTGGCCGGGATCGAGCTGGCCGTACCAGATCGTGGGTTGCGTTTTCGCCTCGTACCACACCGCGTGGCGGGTGCCGTCGGCGCCGATGGCCAGGCCCGGGCCATGATGCGGGCAGCCGGCGATCTGCCAGTCGCTGAAGGTGGCGCGCGTGGCCGTTGCGGCTGGCCCTTGCGTGGTCAGCACGGCGTAGGCGTGGTCGCGGATGTTGTCGCCATAGATGCTGCGGAAGAACGCGGCGACGTCGCCTTGCGGTGTTCTTGCCAGCGCGATGCGGCAGCATTCGCAGCTCTGGTCGACCAGCTTGCGTTCGGGAACGAAGGTGACGCCACCGTCGTCGGACCAGCTGTAGTACACCGCTGCGCCAAGGTACGGCTTCTTGGCGGCTTCCGCGTCCAGCAGGTCACGCTTGTCGATCCAGGCGATCACGATGCGGCCTTTTCCATCGACCGCCAACGCGTCGAAGCGGTGGGTGATTTCGGCGCGGTCGTGGTGCACGGTGATGGGCGCGGAGAAGTGTGCGCCGCCGTCGAGTGATCGGGCAAACCGCACGAAGCCGGTCCATGGCATGGCGCGCGGCTGCGACCAGCTCACGTAGAGTTCGTCGTGCGGGCCGAACGCCAGCTTGGGGCGGTTTTCGCCTTCGGCGTAGATGCGTTCGGGCTGCGTGTTCACCAGCGTCGGCGCGCTCAAGTGGCGGCCGTCGTCGTCGGAATGGCGCAATCGCACGTGGCCGTCCAGTGCATCCACCACCCACAGCCGGCCGTGGCTGTCGAAAGCGGCGCTGGCGCCCAGTTCCGGCGCTTTCGCCATGTGGCCCATGTCGTGCGCGACGACCAGCGGCGAGAGCAGGCACAGCAGGATGGCTAGCAGATGGCGCATCAGGTTCCCTCGCAGTGGCTTTGCTCCCGCCCCTGAAAACAGGGAGGAGCGTTGATTCACAACTCCCAGCGCACCTCGCCGAACCAGGTTCGGCCGGCGTAGGGGTGGTAGACCCAGTAATGCGTATCGGTGAGGTTGTCCACGCCCAGTGAAGCGGTCCACTGCGGCGCGAATTTCCAGCTCAGCTTGGCGTCGACGACGGTGAACGCGCTGACCGCGCCGTAGGTGTCCACGAAATCGCTGTTGTCCAGCGAGCCGTACTGGCGGCCCGAGCGACGCACGCCCAGCGACGCGTCCCAGCCATCGGCAAAGCGGTAATCGGCGAACAGGTTGGCGCGAAGCTTCGGGATGCGTGGGAAATGGTGGCCTTCGGCCCGCGGGAACTGGCGGTCACGCAGGGTCTTTGCATCGTTCAATGCGAGGCTGGCGGAAATGTCCAGTCCGGACGTCCAGACGTCCGTCAGCACCAGCTCGCCCTCGATGCCGCGCGAGCGCACCAGGTCGATGTTCTGCACGCTGGTGACGGTAGGTGTCACGGTGATGTCGGTTTGCGAGTAGAGCGAATCGGTGATGCGATCCTGGTACAGCGAGAGGCGCCAATGGCCCTTGTCCAGCTGGCGGGTCAGGGTGAGGTCGGTGGACTGGTCGCGCTCGGGGCGCAGCGCGGGGTTGTTGTTGACGATGGCGTTGGCGGCGATCGAACCCTGGAACAGCTCCGACACGGTGGGGTAGCGCACCGCCTTGCCGTAGGCCAGGCGCAACTGCCAGTCGGTGGCGAAATCCCAGGCCAGCGAGGCCTTGGGCGAGAAATCGGTGCCCTGGCGATCGGCGTAACGCAGGCTGCCGTCGGCATTGCCCAGCACGCCGCCGTAGGCACGCCACTGTTCCAGCCGGCCGCCCACGGTGAGCGCCCAGGCGGGCGCGAGGCTCCACACATCCTGCAGGTAGGCTGCGCGCGTCTGCGTGCGGCCGGCGAAGGTGCTGATCAGCGGGCCATCGGCTTCACCGGTCCACCACTGGCGGCTGTTGCGCACGCGCGAATCCAGCAGGTAGCGATCGCCATGAATGCCTGCATAGAGCATGTGCCGATCGCCCAGCGGACCGGAGCTGCGCAGGTCGAAGGTGTCCCAGCCCGAGCCGCCCTTGTCGGCGACCGTGCCGGCCGCGCCGGTCGGGGTCAGCGCGTTGCGGCTTTGCGAGCGCAGGAAATCGTAGTGGCTGGCGACGGCCGTCCAGCGCCAGCCGCTGTTGAATTTGCCGTTGAGCTCGATGCCGTAGAGCGCGTGGGAGTCGCTGGCGGATGAAGGTGCCAGACCGCTGGGCGGCAGGGTCCAGATCTGCCCGTTGGCATTGATGACGCCTTCGTCGACCAGCTCGCCCGCGCCATCGCGGATCAAGCTGCGCGTGCGGTCGTCGGCGCGGTTGTGCCACCAGCCGAGGGTGAACAGGGCATCGATGTGCTCGGTGAGGCTGACGCCCAGTTTCAGCTTGGCCTGCGTCTGCACCGTGTGCTCGATGGTGTTGGCGCCATAGACCAGCCGCGGCGAACCGTTGGGGTTGCGGTCCGCCGTCGCGCCCGTTACCGGCACCGCGGCGGCGGCATCGCCACCGGCGCGGGCGGTGGCGTACTGCATGGGTTGGCCGTGGTTGTCGAGCCGGTTCACCGACACCAGCCAGCTCCAGCGGCCCTGCCGGTTGCCCAGCGTGGCGGAAAGCTGGTGGCCGTCGTAGCGGCCGCCGGCACCGTAGGCGTCGCGGTAATCCTGGCTGAAGAACTGCGCGCTGGCGCTGGCCATCAGCCGGTTCGGCAGGACGGTGTGGATCAGCACGGTGGTGCCCAGCGAGTTGCCCGGATACAGCGCGGAGTACGGGCCGTACAGGATGTCGACCGCGCCGATCTCCTGCGGCGCCACCATGCCCCAGCGCGGCGCGCCGTCCCAGCCGTTGGTCATCAGGTTGGAAAGCAGCAGGCCGTCGGCATAGAGCAGGCTGCGCGCGCTCTGCAAGGTGCCGGTGTTGCGACCGCTGATGACGGCGTTGGGATCGCCGATATAGCGTTTGCGCACGATCATGTTCGGCGCGTATTTCAGTGCGTCGGCGCTGTCGCTGACGTTCTGCCGTTGCAACTGGATCCGGTCGACCCGCACCTGCACGCTTTCGGCGCTCATCACGTGGGTGTCGCTGGCATGCACCGAAACCGGCGCCAGCGTGGTGGCGGCGACGGCGGGTCCGCTGGCCATCGCCGGACTGGTGGAGATCGCGAGTGCGGCGGCGCACAGACCGAGCGGGAAGGCGTTCAAGCGGGACTCTGGATGGGGGTCTAGGGTTGCAAGGATAGTCCGATGGCACGCGCGCAAAAGATGGCGCGTTGTCGCAGTGGCGCGCGGACGTGATGGGATGGGCTGGCAGGGCGAAAGGTGCCCGTCCCGCATCTTTTGTAGGAGCGCACCCTGTGCGCGAATGCTTCTGCTTTCGCGAATCCCGAATCCCGAAAAAGCATTCGCGCACAGGGTGCGCTCCTACCGACGGCCGCGCGATTACTCGTCGCGGTCGGGCCGCTCGCGTACCGGATGCTTGCTGAGCTTGCGCTGCAGGGTGCGGCGGTGCATGCCCAGGCGGCGGGCGGTCTCGGAGATGTTGCCGTCGCATTCGGTCAGCACGCGCTGGATGTGCTCCCACTCCAGCCGGCGCAGTGCCAGCGGTTGTTCCGGCGCGTCGGGCAGTTCGCTGTCGTCGCTTTCGGCGTCGCCGTCGAGCAGGGCGCGCACCACCGCGTCGGCGTCCACCGGCTTGGCCAGGTAGTCGTGGGCGCCGCGCTTGATCGCCTCCACCGCGGTGGCGATCGAGGCGTAACCGGTCAGCAGCAGCACGCGGATGTCCGGCACCAGTGTGTGCAGTTCGGGGATCAGCCGCAGGCCGTTGTCCTCGCCCAGTTTCAGGTCCAGCACGCAATAGCGGGGATGATGGCGGCGCGCCAGTGCCCGCGCCTCGTCGAAGCTGGTGGCGGTGATGACCTCGAAGCCGCGCGAGCCCAGGGCGCGTGCCAGCACGCGGACGAAGGTGGCGTCATCGTCGACCAGCAGCAGCGGGCGGCCGGACAGCGGGCTCGGTGATTCGGTCATCATGGTCTCCATTCAGTGCCGCCATTTTGCCGCAAGTGCGGCGCGGGAAGGGATGCCGGCCGCGGGCGCGAGGATGCGGTGGCCGCCGTCACCGGTCACGGTGTCCCGGCGATCACCGCCAGCGGCAGGCGCAGGCAGACCTCGGCCCCGTTTCCGTGGTTGCCCGCGATGAGTTCGCCGTTGAGCCGCTCGGCCGTGGCCTCGGCCAGCGCCAGCCCGATGCCCAGCCCGGTCTGTTTCTGCGAGATGCCCAGTGCCAGCTGCTGCCCGCCTGCCACGAAGCCCGGCCCGTGATCGCGCACGCTCAGCTGCAGCCACTGGTTCTCGTGGTGCACGTCCAGCTCCACTTTCTGCGAATCGCGCAGCGCGGACGCGTCGGCGGCGTTGTTGAGCAGGTTCAGCAAGGCGTGGCGCAGGCCCGGCGGCGTGCGCAGCACGATGTCCGCGGTGGCGCTGTCCAGTTGCACGGTCAGGTCCGCCTCGGGGCGCAGCAACTGGAAACGCTCCAGGCAGCCGTGGATGAATTGCGCCACGCTCAGATGCTCGGGCTCCTGCGACAGCTGCGCCTGGCCGAACGCCACCATCTCGCGCAGGATGGTGCGGCAGCGATCCACCTGGCCTTCCAGCAGCGCCAGGTCGTCGATCAGCGGGGCGTCGGCCGCGTGTTCGCGGCGCAGCTCCGGCAACAGCGTGCGCATGGTCGACAGCGGCGTGTTCAACTCGTGCGCGGCGCCGGCGGCCTGGGTGGCGATGGCCAGGATGCCTTCGTCGCGCAAGGCGCGCTCGCGCACCCGCTGCACTTCCTGCTGCTGCAACCGCAACACGTTCGCCAGCCGGTTGATGAAAAAGCCCAGCAGCAGGGCGCTGATCACGAAGTTCACGCCCATGCCTGCCACGTGCAGCGAAAACCGGCCGCTGGCGTTTTCGTGCATCGCCGTCGGCAGCGGCACGTGCCAGTACAGCAGCACCAGGTAGGCGATGCCGGCCAGCGTGGATACCGTGGCGATCGCCCGCGCCGACAACGCCGCGGCGGACAGCGCGATGGGCACCAGCAGCAAGGTGATGAACGGGTTGCTGGCGCCGCCGGTGAAGTACAGCAGGTAACCGAGCACCAGCGTGTCGAAGGCGATGTGGCCGATGGTTTCCGCCTGGCGCACCGGCCACGGCTGGCGCAGCCGCCAGGCCGCGAACACCGCGAACACCGCCAGCAAGCCGATGCCGATCAGCAGCGGCAACAGCGGGATCGCCAGTTGCATCCACCACGCGCACACCAGCACCGCCACGCACTGCCCGGCGATGGCGCACAGGCGCAACCACGCCAGCGTGCGTGTGAGGGCGAACGGTCCGACGCGTTGGGTCAGTCGATGCATGGGCAGCGCGCTCGCCATGGAATCAGGAGGAGGGCGGGATGGTTTCGCTGTGCACCGGCGGCAGCGGGTCGTTGTTGGTGGCCGCGTCGGAGTGGCTGGCCGAGAGCTTTTTCATCAGCGGCAGCATGGCCAGCGCGATCGCGGTGCAGAACACGCCCGCCACGCCAAGCTGGTTGAACAGCCGGGTATAGATCGGCAGCGACACGGTCGGGTCGGCCACCTGCTGCGGAATGCTGGCGAAGTTCGCCACCACGCTGCCCAGGTACTGCGAAATGCCGACGGCGACGTAGTACGCGCCCATCATGAAGCCGCCCATGCGCGCGGGAACGTAGCGGGCGATCATGGCCAGGCCCAGGCCGCTGACCAGCAGTTCGCCCAATGAATACAGCCCGTAGCCCCACACCATGAACCACGACGAGATCTGGCCGTTGACCGCAAACCGCGCGCCCACGCCATACATGAAGAATCCGGCCGCCACCGCGGCGAAACCCCAGGCGAATTTCACCGCCACGCCGGGATTCTTGCCGACCTTGCCCAGCGTGTTGTAGATCAGCACCAGCACCGGGCTCAGCAGCACGATCCAGATCGCGTTGAGCGACTGGAACTGCTCGGGAATCCAGTTGAACAGGTGCAGGCCGAACAGGTCGAACGAGAGATCCACGTTCTTCTGCGCGAACAGGTTCAGCGAGGTGGACATCTGCTGGTAGAAGATGAAGAAGAAGATCGTCTGCGCGGTCAGCACCAGGGCGGCGATCAGGCCGGCGCGTTCGTGCTGCAGGCTGCTGCGGATCAGGTGGATGAAGATACCCAGGATCGCCACGCCCGCGGCGTACACGCACACCCGCGCCACCAGTTCGCTCTGCAGGATGAACGCGGCGACGAACACCATCGCCGCGCCGGCGGCCAGCAGGCCGCCCAGGCGCTTCACGTTCACCGGCTGGCTGTCCGCCGGCGCGCCCACGTGCGCCAGCGTGCGATGCATCAGCGAGTAGTTCAGCAACCCCAGCACCAGGCCGATCGCGCACACGCCGAACGCGGTATGCCAGCCCCAGGCGTCGCCGTATCTGGCGCCCACGTGATCGCGAATCCACGGCGTCAGCAGCATCGAGATGGTGGAGCCGATGTTGACCGCCATGTAGTAGATGGTGAATGCGCTGTCGATCTTGGTGTCGTCACCCTCGTAGATCTTGCGCACCAGGTTGCCGGCATTGGGCTTGAAGAAGCCGTTGCCCACGATGATCACGCCCAGCGAGCAATACAGCAGGAATTCGCTGCCCGACGGAATCCACAACATCGCGTAACCCAGGGCCAGCACCACCGCGCCCAGCAGCATGGTGCGGCGGGTGCCGATGAGCTTGTCGCCGACCCAGCCGCCGATCGCCGGCGTGGCGTAGATCAACGCCGCGGCCGCGCCCCACACCAGGTTGGCCTTGCTGTCGACGAAGCCCAGCCGCTTCACCATGTAGGTGACCATCAGCACCTGCATGCCGTAGAAGCCGAATCGCTCCCACATTTCGATCAGGAAAACGGTGCTGAACGAGCGGGTTTGCGAAACGGGGGGATTGCTGGTGGCCATTGACGGTTCCGTACACGATTCAAAACAACGGTGCGGCGGGCACGTGCGCCATGCGCGGCCGGCCCGCACCACAACCGGGCGAGGGTAACCCACTTCGCCACGGGCGCTAGCTGCACTGCGGCGTGACAGCGCCCGCAAATCGTGGGCGACTGGGCCGGGTTTTCGATGCCTGTGGCGGGCGTGCTGTGGCATCATCGGCGCTCGGCGCCATCGCCGCCTTACCGAGAGTTTCGTCCGCCATGCTCCATGGTTTTTGCCGCGAGGCCCTGCGGCCGCCGCTCCCCGATGGTCGATCGCGCCGCGAGGTTGCCGCGCATGGCTGCTGAAGGTTTTCGCGGCCCGCGGCAGGTCTGGAACGCCTTTCGCTGGTCGATGAAAGGCCTGAAAGCGGCATGGCGGCACGAGGCCTCGTTCCGGCTGGAGGCCTGCCTGGCGATCGTGGTGGTGCCGCTGGGCCTGTGGTTGGGGCACGGGCCGCTGGAGAAGCTGGCGCTGGTCGGCCCGCCGCTGCTGGTGCTTTCGGCCGAGTTGCTCAATTCGGCGATCGAGGCGGTGGTGGACAAGGTCTGCCCGGAGATCCACGAGCTTGCCGGCCGCGCCAAGGACATGGGCTCGGCGGCCGTATTCGTGCTGATGATGCTGGTGGTGCTGAGCTGGGCGCTGGTGCTCGGCCCGCGCTTTCTCGGCTGAGGCGTCTCGTGCGGCGCGGGGGCGCTGCACCGCAAAAAGGGGAGACAACATGGCTTGCGAAAATCCGCTACTGCGCGGGGCACTCGGCGTGCTCGCCTGCGCCCTGTGGTTGCTGCTTTCCCCTGCCGCGCAGGGCGCCGTAGCGCCGCTGTCCACGCGCGGCAACCAGGTGCTGATCGATGGCCAGCCGGGCAGCGTGTCGGGCAGCAGCTTCTTCTGGAGCAACACCGGCTGGGGTGGCGAGCGCTTCTACAACGCCCAGGCCGTGGCGTGGCTGAAAAAGGACTGGAACGCCGGCATCGTGCGCGCCGCCATGGGCGTGGACGCGCCCGGCGGCTATCAGGCCGATGCGTCGAACAGGCAGCGCGTCGTCACCGTGGTGGATGCGGCCATCGCCAACGACATGTACGTGATCATCGACTGGCACTCGCATCATGCCGAGCGGTACCGCGTGCAGGCGATCGCGTTTTTCCAGGACATGGCGCGCCGCTATGGCGATCGCGACAACGTGATCTACGAGATCTGCAACGAGCCGCTGGACGTGTCGTGGCGCGATACGCTCAAGCCCTACGCCCAAGCCGTGATCGCCGCCATCCGCGCGATCGACCCGGACAACCTGATCGTGGTGGGCACGCCGCACTGGTCGCAGGATGTGGACGTGGCGGCGGCTGACCCCATCACCGGCTACCCCAACATCGCCTACGCCCTGCATTTCTACGCCGGCACCCATGGCCAGGCCCTGCGGGACAAGGCACAGACTGCACTGGACAACGGTGTGCCGCTGTTCGTGACGGAGTGGGGCACGGTGAACGCCGATGGCAACGGCGCGGTGGCCGAGGAGGAAACCCGCGCGTGGATGGCCTTCCTCCGGGCCAACCGCATCAGCAACGTCAACTGGAGCATCACCGACAAGGCCGAAGGTGCCGCCGCGCTGGTACCCGGCACCCGCTCCACCGGTGGCTGGACCCAAGCACAGCTCACCGCATCGGGTACCCGCGTCCGTGCGATCGTGCGTGGCTGGCAGGAGCCTGATGCCAACGGCTGGCCAGGCCACCGCGTGCGCATGTCCTCGATTGCCGCCCTGGGCGACGCGCGCCCGGATTTGCGCGGGCCTGGCGGTAATGCTGCAATGGCGCCTCGACCGATCGGAGCCCCCTCCCCATGAAACTCCTGCGCCCTCTCGTGTTGCTGCTGCTGGCTTTCAGCCTCACCGGTTGCGGCTACAACGCCATCCAGAAACAGGACGAGGCGGTCAAGGCCGCCTGGTCCGAAGTGCTCAACCAGTACCAGCGCCGCGCCGACCTGGTGCCCAACCTGGTCAACACGGTCAAGGGCTACGCGCAGCACGAGGAAAAGGTGTTCACCGAGGTGACGCAGGCGCGCGCCAAGGTCGGCAGCCTGCAGGTCAACGCCGATTCGCTGGACGACCCGCAGAAGATTCAACAGTTCCAGGCGGCCCAAGGCGAGCTGGGCAGCGCGCTGTCGCGCCTGATGGTGGTCAGCGAGAACTACCCCGAGCTGAAGGCCAACGGCCTGTTCCAGAACCTGCAGGCGCAGCTGGAAGGCACCGAGAACCGCGTCACCGTGGCGCGCAACCGCTACGTGCAGGCGGTGCAGCAATACAACGGCATGATCCGCACCTTCCCCAACAACCTCACCGCCAGGATGTTCGGCTACAAGGTCAAGCCCAACTTCAGCGTGGACAACGAGAAGGTGATCTCCACCGCGCCCACGGTGGATTTCGGCAGCACGACGCCCGCGCCCGCCGCCACGCGTTGATGGATTTCCCGCGCATGCCGCGCTGGTGCGCCGTGCTGGCGCTGGCGCTGCTGTGGCCGTTCCTGCTGCAGGCGGCCGATGCCGTGCCGCAACTGAAGCGCCACGTCACCGATCTCAGCGGAACGCTCACCGCCGCCCAGGTCGACCAGCTCGACCAACAACTGGTGGCGCTGGAGCGCACCAAGGGCGCGCAACTGGTGGTGCTGATGGTGCGCAGCACCGGCGGGCAGGACATCGAAAGCTATTCGCTGGCGGTGGCCGAAGCCAACAGGATCGGCCGCAAGGGCACTGATGACGGCGTGCTGCTGCTGGTGGCCAGGGACGACCGTCGCGTGCGCATCGAAGTGGGCTACGGGCTGGAAGGCGCCATCCCGGACGCCGCCGCGGCGCGGATCATCCGCGAGTACATCGCGCCTAAGTTCCGCACCGGGGATTATTTCGGCGGCATCAACGATGCGGTCGGCGCGCTGACCCAGCTCATCAATGGCGAACCGCTGCCGCCGCCGGTGCGCGGCAACGGCGAACGCGAGCGGTCCGGTTCCGGCATCCAGGGCGCGCTGATGATGGGTTTGTTTGCCGCCCTGTTCCTGCGCGGTGCGTTGTCGCGCGCGCCTTCATGGTTGCGCGCGCCGGTGGGCGCAGTGGTGATCGGCGGCTTGCTGTGGCTGCTGATCTCGCTCGGCGCCGGCATCGTCGGCGCCATCGTCGGCGGCCTGCTGATGCTGTTGCCCGGCAGCGCGGGGCGCTCGATCGGCCACGGCGGTTGGGGCGGCTTCGGTGGCTTCGGTGGTGGTGGGTTCGGCGGTGGTGGCGGCTTCGGTGGTGGCGGTTTTGGCGGCGGTGGCGGCAGCTTCGGCGGCGGCGGATCGTCGGGGAGCTGGTGATGGGACTTTTCCGGCGACTGCGGGCAAACCTGTTCGGCAGCTGGTTCCAGTTGCGCCGGCGCTTTCCGGCCGCGCTGCTGGACGAGATGGCCGCGGCCATTGCCGCCGGTGAAGCCACGCATCTGGGCGAGATCCGTTTCGCGGTGGAATCGCGGCTGGCGCCGCTGGACGTGCTGGCGGGGCTCGATGCCGCCACCCGCGCCCGCCAGGTGTTCGCCCAGCTGCGCGTGTGGGATACCGAGCTCAACAGCGGCGTGCTGTTCTACGTGCTGATGGCCGAGCACCGTATCGAGATCGTCGCCGACCGCGGCATTGCCGCCAAGGTCAGTGCGGGCGAATGGGACGCTATCTGCGCCCGCATCCGCCATTGCTATGCCGCGGGGTCATGGCGCGAAGGCAGCCTTGAGGGCATCGCCAGCGCCCACGCCTTGCTGGCGCGGCATTTCCCCGCCGGGGACGACCACGGCAACCCCGACGAGTTGCCGGATCGGCCGGTACTGCTCTGACGCATGGCGGGGCGTGTCCCTCATGCGCCCTTGCCGATGTGCTTTTCCAGGAAGGCCTGCAGGCGGTTGTAGAACTCGATGTTGTTCTTCTCGTCGTAGAACCCGTGGCCTTCGCCCGGCTTGCTCAGCCATTCGTAGGGCTTGTGCGCGGCATCCAGTGCGGCGCGCATCGCCTTGGCCTGCGCGAACGGTGCGCGCTGGTCGTCCTCGCCGTGGATCAGCAGCACCGGCACGTCGATCCGGTCGGCCAGCTTGTCGGGGGAGTTGGCGGCAAGGTCGGCATCGTCCTTGCCGATGACCGTGTTGAGGTAGTTGCGGCCGGACTCGTCGCTCTTGATGTCGCCCTTCTTGTACATCATGGCCAGGTCGTAGATGCCGGCGTAGCCCACGGCGCACTTGAACATGCCCGGTGCGCGGATCGTGGTCATCATGGCCGAATAACCGCCAAAACTGCCGCCGTAGACGCAAATGCGCTGGGGGTCGGCATAGTTCTCGGCGATCGCCCACTTCACGCCGTCGATCAGATCCTGCTGGATGCGGGTACCCCACTTCAGGTAGCCGGCCTCCCGGAAATCCGCGCCGCGGCCGCCTGAACTGCGGTAGTTCACCTGCAGCACGAGATAGCCGCGATTGGCCAGGAACTGGGCGTCGTTGTCGTAGAACCAGTCGTCCTGCACGCCGACCGGGCCGCCGTGCGGAAGCAGAACCATCGGCAGGTCGTGCAGGCTGACGCCGTTGGGAATGGTCAGGATGGCATCCAGCTCGACACCGTCGTCGGTCCGGAAGTGCAGCGGACGTCGCTCGGCCATCTTTGCCGGATCGATCCACGGCGCCACGTCGAACAGCCGGGTTACCTTGTAGACGTGGGTATCGATCAGGAAATACGTCCCAGGGTCGCGGTCGCTGCGCACCGAGAACAGCAGCTTGCCGCCGTCCTCGCTGTAGTTGATGAAATCGACCAGCTTGCCGGGGAATTTCAGGCTCAATGCCTGATGCAGCTTCGCCTCCGGTGAGGTGGGGTCGATATAGCTGACCATCGGCAGCCCGGTGGCGGGCGTGGTGGCGAATGGCCGGTAGGGCAGCGCCGTCCACTGGATGTTTCCGATGTCGCTGAAGGCGTCGCTGGCGAGCGTCTTGCGGTTGCCGCCGTCCTCGTCCTGCTCCACCAGCGAGAGCGGCCCGCCGCCGGCATCGTATTTGGCGTAGACGCGCTTGCCGTCAGGGGCGGGAAAAAGCGGGGTGAAGCTGCCACCGATCGTGGCCGGGCTCAACTGCACCCAACCATGGGGGCCCTGGCGATAGACGACATAATCCCACTGCTCGTTGCGGCCGTACGCATAGATGGCCCGTCCCGCGGCGCCCACCATGAAGCCCAATCCGCCGACGCCGATCTTGCCGATCAGCTTTCGGGTATTGGCGGTCGCGTCGACGTCGTACAGCGTGCTGTAGTCGTTGTTGTCCCAGCTCTGCGTGGCCATGTAGAAGTGGCCATTGGCGGGCGTGGGCAGCCCGTCGACAAAGCCCCAGCCGCGGTCGGTGCCGCGCGTCGCCGCCCGCGTGCCGAACGTGCTTTCGAAACCGTACAGGTAATCCTGGTGTTTGCCGTCGATATCGGTGGCGAGGATCTCGCCGGTGCTTTTCGGCTTGTCGATGGAACCGAATTGCTTGCCCTTCTCAACCACCAGCCGGGTATTGCTCACCCAGGTGATGCCGGTCGCGAGCTCGTATCTGGGCAGCCGCAGCATGCTTATCGGGCGGCTCATGTCGCCCACGTCGTAGACCGCCAACATGTGCGAATCGCCGTCGATGGCGTTCATGTTTACCGCCAGGTGCTTGCCGTCCGGCGAGAGTGTCGGCATGGACAGCAGCGCGTGACGGGCGAAATCCTCGACCGGAATCAGGTCGGTCGCTGCCGCGGCGGCAGGCAGCAGCAGGCAAAACGCGGACAGCGCGGTCCGCACGAAGCGATGAGACATCGATTTTCCCCTGGTACGTTCCCTGTGAAGGCATCCGCCGCGGCACGCGCGGCGATCCGGTCGAACATGCATGGGCCGGCCTGCCACGCGCTCCCCCCGCGGAACCGGTCGGCTCCGGCCGATTCTAGCCACGGAAAAACGGGCCGGTAAGTGGGTGTCCGCGCATTCGCCGCCCGCTACACTAGGCAATTCACTGCCGGCCTGGACGCCATGTCCCAACCCTACGTCGTCGACTTCGATCCGGTTGCCTTCCAGCTCGGTCCGGTCCAGGTGCACTGGTACGGATTGATGTACCTGCTGGGGTTTTTCTTCGTGGCGGTGCTGGGGGAATACCGTCGCCGCCACGGCCGCTTGCCGGTGACCCGCGAGGCGCTGGGCGACCTGTTCTTCTACGGCATGATGGGCGTGATCGTGGGCGGGCGCGTGTGGTACATGCTGTTCTATTACGAGGGCGGTATCGGCTGGATCTGGCGCGATCCGCTGGCGCTGTTCAAGGTGTGGGACGGCGGCATGAGCTTCCACGGCGGCCTGTTGGGCGTGCTGGCGGCGGGCTGGTGGTGGTCACGGCGGCAGGCGCTGCACTTTTTCGACACCATCGATTTCGTGGCGCCGCTGGTGCCCATCGGCCTGGGCCTGGGGCGGCTGGGCAATTTCATCAACGGCGAACTGTGGGGCAAACCCGGCGACGTGCCGTGGGCGATGATCTTCCCGCAGGCGCCGGATCGCCTGCCGCGGCATCCCTCGCAGCTGTACGAGATGCTGCTGGAAGGCGTGGTGATGTTCGTCGTGTTGTGGCTGGTGTCGCTGAAGCCGCGGCCGCGTTATCTGGTTTCCGGGCTGTTCGCGCTGCTTTATGGCAGCTTCCGCTTCGCGGTGGAGTTCGTGCGCGTGCCCGATCCGCAGCTGGGCTACCTGTTCGGCACCTCGTGGGTGACGATGGGGCAGATGCAGTCGCTGCCGCTGATCGCGATCGGCGTGGTGCTTATCGCCATGTCGCGCCGCGCGCCGACGCTTCCGTTGGCGAGCGCCTAGCGGGCGATTTGCCGAAGATGTCGTTGTAGGAGCGACTGAAGTCGCTCCTACATTCAAAGGTCAGAAATTGCGGTCGCCGCCCAGGATGTCGCCCAGGCCGCCGAGTAGCGAACCCTCGCCACGGCGCTGGCCGCCGCCCTGCGGCGCGGCCGCCAGCATGCGGCCGGCCATGCGCGAGAACGGCAGCGACTGCAGCCAGACCGTACCCGGGCCGGTCAGCGTGGCCAGGAACATGCCTTCGCCGCCGAACAGCATGCTCTTGATGCCGCCCACCGGATGGACGTCCATGCTGACGCCGTCATGGAACGCCACCACGCAGCCGGTATCCACGTCCAGCCGCTCGCCCGCGGCCAGCTCGCGCTGCATCACGGTGCCACCGGCGTGCACGAAGACCCAGCCGTCGCCTTCGAGCTTCTGCATGATGAAGCCTTCGCCGCCGAACAGGCCGGTGAGGATCTTGCGCTGGAAGAAAATGCCCAGCTGTACGCCGCGCGCGCCGGCCAGGAAGGCGTCCTTCTGGCAGATCAGCCGGCCGCCATGGTCGGACAGCTTCATCGCCATCACGGTGCCGGGGTAAGGTGCGGCGAATGCCACTTTCGCCTTGCCCTGGCCGCGGTGGGTGAAGACGGTGGTGAACAGGCTTTCGCCGGTGATCACGCGCTTGCCGGCGGAGAGCAGCTTGTCCATGATGCCGCCGCCGGACTGGCCGCCGCTGGAGCCGTCGCCGAACACGGTATCCATCTGCACCGCCGATTCCTTGTACATCAGCGCACCGGCCTCGGCGATGGCGCTTTCGCCGGGATCAAGCTCGATCTCGACGAACTGCATGTCGGTGCCCACGATGCGGTAGTCCACCTCGTCCGCGCGGCTGCCACTCATCGATGGCACCGGCGGGGGCACCAGCGAGGTCTCACCGGCCAGCGCCGCCACGCTGCGGATCGGTTTCCATTCGGTGAAACCCTCGCTCCAGCAATAGCCGTCAGGCTGCCGCCGGGCCTGCGCCTTCGCCGCGGTATCGTCGAACGGCCCCAGCCGCTCGGTGTTCTTGCCGTAACTGAAATACCACTGCGCCATGGCGTCGTTCCCGTCGTTGGAAAAGCCCGAGTCTAAGCCCCGTTCGAATCGAGCGGGAGTGGCGAGAGACGCGGCCCCGACGGTTCGCGCGGGCGGCGTGGCCACCTATACTTGCCCGATGCGCGCCTATCTCGATCTGCTTCGCCACGTCCTCGACCATGGCACCGAAAAAAGTGACCGCACCGGCACCGGCACGCGCAGCGTGTTCGGCTGGCAGATGCGTTTCAACCTGGCGGAAGGCTTTCCGCTGGTCACCACCAAGAAGCTGCACCTGAAGTCGATCGTGCACGAGCTGATCTGGTTCCTGCGCGGCGACACCAACATCGGCTACCTGAAAGAACATGGCGTGCGCATCTGGGACGAATGGGCCGACGCCGAGGGCAACCTGGGGCCGGTCTACGGCCAGCAATGGCGGGCCTGGCCGACGGCCGATGGCCAAGCGGTGGATCAGATCCGCTGGGTGGTCGACGAGATTCGCCGCAACCCCGACTCGCGCCGCCTGATCGTCAGCGCCTGGAACGTGGGCGAGCTGCCGAAAATGGCCTTGATGCCATGCCACACGCTGTTCCAGTTCTACGTGGCCAACGGCAAGCTCAGCTGCCAGCTGTACCAGCGCTCGGGCGACATCTTCCTGGGCGTGCCGTTCAACATCGCCAGCTACGCCCTGCTCACCCACATGGTGGCGCAGGTGTGCGGCCTTGAGGTGGGCGATTTCATCCACACGCTGGGCGACGCGCACCTGTACAACAACCACATCGAACAGGCGCGGCTGCAGTTGACGCGCGAGCCGCTGGCCTTGCCGCGACTGGCGTTGAACCCGGCGGTGCGCGAACTGGGCGACTTCCGCTACGAGGACATCGCCATCGAGGGTTACATGTCGCACCCGGCGATCAAGGCCCCGGTGGCGGTGTAGCCATTCGACGCGGTGCGGGTCACCGCGGCCGTGTTCATCGCTAGAATGGGGACGCAACGCACCGTGTCCGCCGCAGGCTCCTGTCCGATCATCAAACTTTTGCCTTCCGGAGTTTCTTCATGGCCATATCGCTGATTGCGGCACTCGACGAGAATTTTGCCATTGGCCGCAACGGGCAACTGCCCTGGCATCTCCCCGACGACCTGCGCTGGTTCAAGCAGCTGACCGTCGGCAAGCATGTGTTGATGGGTTACAACACGGCCGTATCGATCGGCCGCGCCCTGCCGGATCGCACCAACCTGGTGTTGTCGCGCAAGCATGACGCGCCGTTCCCTGGCCAGATCACCGTGCGCTCGGTGGAAGAGGCGCAGGCGCGCTGCGGCACCGGGCTGATGGTGATCGGCGGCGGCCAGGTGTTTTCCGAAGCGTTGCACAAGGCGCGGCGGATGTACCTCACCTGGGTCAGTGCAGCCATCGAAGGCGCCGACACGTTCTTCCCCGGCGTGCAGTTCAGCGAATGGACCGAGGTGTCGCGGGTGCACCACCCGGCCGATGCGGAGCATGCCTACGCCTTCGACATGGTTGAATACCTGCGCAACAGCTGAGCGTCCCGGTTTCGCCGCCGTGCACGTGGTCGCGGCCGCGTTGATCGATACCGGGGGCCGGCTGCTGCTGGCCCAGCGGCAGCCGGGCAAGCACCTGGCCGGCGCGTGGGAATTTCCCGGTGGCAAGCTCGAAGCAGGCGAGACGCCGCTGGCAGCGCTGGCGCGCGAACTGCGCGAGGAACTGGGCGTGGTCGTGGAGCAGGCCGTGCCGCTGGTTCGCATCCCCTGGCGCTACGACCAGCGCGAACTGTTGCTGGATGCCTGGCGCGTCACCCGCTGGCGCGGCGAGCCGCAATCGCTGGAAGGCCAGGCACTGCGCTGGCAGCGCCCGACCGGGGTCGATCCAGCGCAACTGGCGCCGGCCGACCGCCCGCTGTTGCAGGCGCTGCGCTTGCCCACGCGTTATCCGATCACGCCGGCCAATGTGCCGCTTGCCCAACGCGAACGATGGCGCGAGCGGCTGGCTGCCGCGATCGGGCACGGCGAGCGCCTGCTGCAACTTCGCCTGCTGTCGTGGCCGCGCGCGGCAGTGCGCGAGCTGGCGGCGGAGTTGCTGCCACTGGCGAACCGGCACGGCACCGGCTTGCTCTTGAACGGGGATATCGAGGGCGCGCGTACGCTGGGCATTGGCGTGCATCTGAAGTCGTCGCAATGGGCTGCGTTGGCGGAGCGGCCGCTGCCGTGGCGGCAACTGATTGGTGCGAGTTGCCATGATGCCGGGCAGCTGGCGCGGGCCGTAGCGCTGGGCGCGGATTTCGCCACCTTGTCACCGGTGGCCGCTACAGCGAGTCATCCTGACGCCGCACCGCTGGGTTGGCCCGCATTCCACGCCTTGGCCGAGGCGGCCGCGTTGCCGGTCTATGCGCTGGGCGGCATGGACCCGTCGATGCTGGAAGAGGCGTGCGCGGCGGGGGCGCAGGGCGTGGCGGGCATCGGCGGTTTCTGGCCGGCGAACCTGTAGGAGCGGCTTCAGCCGCGACGCTCTTGCCTGGGGTGCGGGGCAAAGGCGTCGCGGCTGAAGCCGCTCCTACAAGAGCAGTGTCAAGGGGTTTCGTCCGGCGCCTGATCGCTTTCACCGTCGGCGGTCACTTCCTTCAGCAGCTGGAAAATCTCGCGGTAGGCGCGCGGCGGCTTGTTGGCGTCGCGCTCGCTGCGCGCCTGGCGGATCAGCGAGCGCAGGTGCTGACGGTCCAGGTCGGGATGCCGGGTGATCAGCGCCGAGAGCGCGCCTTCGTCGTCGCCCAGCAACTGCTCGCGCAGCGCTTCCAGCCGGTGCATGGCGGCCTTTTCCTGGCGCTGGCGATCGCGGTTCTCGCCCAGTTCGGCACGCACCGACTCGAATGCCTCGTCGCCATGCCGGCGCATGATCTTGGCCAGGTAGGCCAGCTGCCGCTTGTGCGCGATGTGGGCGGTGATGCGCCGCGTGGCGGCCACCTCGTCGCGCACGTCGTCGGGCAACTGCAGCTTGGCCAACCGGGTGGGCGGCAGCTCTACCAGCTGCCTTGCCAGGGTCAGCGTGGCCAGTGCCTCGCGGCGTTGCTGGGTGCGGCTGGGGCCGTAGTCCTCATCGGACAGTTCGGTCTGGTTGCGGCTGCGGCTGGGGCTCACGGTGTGTTCCTGTGGTGGGTCAGGCGTCGGCCTGTTCGAGGGCGAAGCGCGCTACCGGCACGCCGTCCACCTCGACGGTTTCGCTGAACATCGCCGCCGGTCGTACCCACAGGCCGCGCTCGCCGTACAGCGCCTGGTACACGACCAGCGGCTCCATCGTCTCGCTGTGCCGGGCGGTGCCCAGCACGCGATACGGCTGGCCCTTGTAGTGGCGGTAGACGCCAGCGACCACGGTCATGGCGGTTTTTTCCTGCTTTGGTCTGTCGCGCTTTTCATTTGGCCGCACCGACCCCATGTCGGGCAGTCGAGCGGTTGCGAACCGTGCATTCTACCCTCTTCAAATTGCAGGAAACCGATGTGAGCGAAGTGACCAGCCAGGATCGCAGCACCCGCGACAGCAGCCAGCAGGATCTGGACCGCCTGGCCGAACTGGCCGAGGACGTGATCCGCCGTGCCCGTGCCGCCGGCGCCAGCCAGGCCGAGGTGGCCGCCAGCATCGATACCGGGCTGAGCGTGAACGTGCGCCTGGGCGAGGTGGAAACGGTGGAGCACACGCGCGACCGCGGCTTCGGCCTCACCGTGTATTTCGGCCAGCGCAAGGGTTCGGCCAGCACCGCCGACCTGCATCCCGATTCGCTGCAGGCCACGCTGGACCAGGCCTGCGCCATTGCCCGCTATACCGAGGAAGACCCCGCCGCCGGCCTGGCCGATCCGGCGCGCATGGCCGATGCCTTTCCCGACCTGGACACCTGGCACCCGTGGGACATCGACACCGCGCAGGCGATCGAGCTGGGCATCGCGATCGAGGAGGCGGGCCGCGCCCATGCCGGCATTACCAACTCCGACGGCGCCGGCGTGCAGGCTGGGCAGGGGCTTTCGGTGTACGCCAACTCGCATGGCTTCGTGGGGCGCGAGCGCGGCACCCGGCATTCGCTGTCGCTTTCGCTGATTGCCGGCGACGACGACGGCATGCAGCGCGACTACTGGTACGACAGCGTGCGCGCGGCCGGCGATTTCATCAGCGCCAGGGCGCTGGGCGACAAGGCCGCCGAGCGCACGCTGGCGCGGCTGGGCGCGCGTCGCCTGTCCACGCGGCAATGCCCGGTGCTGTTCGCGCCGGAGTTGGCGCGTGGCCTGGTCGGCCACCTGCTGAGCGCGGTGAGCGGTGGCGCGCTTTACCGCCAGGCCAGCTTCCTGCTCGATCACGTGGGCAAGCCGGTGATGCCGGCCTGGCTCGACATCAACGAGCGGCCGCGGCTGCCGCGTGGCCAGGGTTCGGCCAACTTCGATGCCGAAGGCGTGGCCACGCGTGACAGCGCGCTGGTCGAGGGCGGCGTGCTGGCACGCTACGTATTGGGCAGCTATTCGGCGCGCAAGCTGGGGTTGGAATCCACCGGCAATGCCGGCGGCGTCCACAATCTCGTCGTGGAGGCGGGCAGCATCGATGGCACGCGCCACGATTTCGCGGGCATGCTGCAACGCATGGGCACCGGCTTGCTGGTGACCGAGGTGATGGGCCAGGGCGTGTCCACCATAACCGGCGATTATTCCCGCGGCGCGGCCGGCTTCTGGGTCGAGAACGGGGTGATCGCCTACCCGGTGGAGGAGATCACCATCGCGGCGAATCTGCGCGACATGTTCGCCGGCATCGTGGCGGTGGGCACGGACGTGGACCGGCGCTCGCACATCCTCACCGGCTCGATCCTGGTGGAGCGGATGACCGTGGCGGGGGAATAAGCAGGGCAACCGGGTGCGCGCAGCGAACCGCCTGCGGCCGCGCTGCGGGGCAGGCGACGATACTTGCGCAAACCGGCGTCAGCCTTGCTAGCATCGGCCCGACCGGCATTGGCCGGCGATTGCCAACGCAAGTTTCCACGCCAAGGAGATGCGTAATGAGCGTTCCACCCGAGTCTGTCATTCCGCCACCGCCGAGCGAGCCGCCGATGGTCGGCGAGCCTTCTGCCGAACAGCGCCAGTGGGCGATGTTCGCGCATCTTTCCGCGCTGGTCGGCGCCATCCTCACCGGCGCATGGGGCGGCGGTTGGGGTTGCTTCATCGGCCCGCTGATCATCTGGCTGATGAAGAAGGAAACCATGCCGTTCGTCGACGACCAGGCCAAGGAGGCGCTGAATTTCAACATCACCGTGGCCATCGTGGCGGTGGTGCTGGTGCTGCTGACCGTGATGACCCTGGGCATCGGCCTGGTCATCGCCATTCCGGTCGGCATCGTGGTCGGCATTGCCTGGCTGGTGTTCACCATCATCGCCGCGATCAAGGCCAACGAAGGCGTACGCTACCGCTATCCGTTCACGCTGCGGCTGGTGAAGTAGCGGTTCGTCGTCAGTGACCGAAAAAGGCAGCCGCGATGGCTGCCTTTTTCCTTTGCGGGGCGCTGGCGGCGCGGCGCTTCAGTTGGCGCGATCGGCCGCGTAGCGCGCCAGTTCCTGCAACAAGGTGCCGCGTGTGCCCAGTGGTGCGATGGCGGCCAGCGCGGTGTCGGTCAGCTCGGCCAAGCGTGCGCGCGAGGCGTCGAGGCCGATGATCGAGGGGAACGTGGGCTTGCCGGCGGCCGCATCCTTGCCGGCCGTCTTGCCGATCACGCTCGATTCGCCTTCCACATCCAGGATGTCGTCGCGCACCTGGAATGCCAGGCCCACGGCGCTGGCGTACTCGTCCAGCGCCAGCAGCACGTCGGCATCGCCGCCCGCAGCCAGTGCACCCAGTTGCACCGAGGCGCGGATCAGCGCACCGGTCTTGCAGGCATGCATGTGTTCGAGCTGGGCCAGCGTCAGCGGCTGGCCCACGGCGGCGAGATCCAGCGCCTGGCCGCCAGCCATGCCCTCGGCGCCGCAGGCGCGGCCAAGCGCGCGCAGCATGGCCATGCCGGTTTCCGGGCGGGTCTGGCGGGCGGTATCGTCGGCCAGGATCTCGAACGCCAGCGCCTGCAAGGCATCGCCGGCCAGGATGGCCATGGCTTCGCCGAACACGACATGGCAGGTGGGGCGGCCGCGGCGCAGCGCGTCGTCGTCCATCGCGGGCAGGTCGTCGTGCACCAGCGAATAGGCGTGGATCAGTTCGACCGCGCAGGCGGCGGCGTCCAGCTGCGGGCCATCCACGCCCAGCGCCTGCGCGGCGGCGTATACCAGCAGCGGGCGCAACCGCTTGCCACCGCCGAGCACGGCATAGCGCATCGCGCGGTGCAGGTCGGCGGGGGATTGGTCGGCGGCGGGCAGGCGGTGATCCAGCGCCTGTTCGGCGCGCAGGATCAGCGCTTCAAGATTCGGGTTCAAACGGCTGGGCGTTGTCGGGGGCATCGGGATCAAGCAGCAGGCGCACGCGCAATTCGGCCTGCTCCAGCGACTGCTGGCAGTGGCGATACAGGCCGATGCCGCGCTCGAAGGAGGTGAGCGATTCGTCCAGGCTCAGTTCGCCACCTTCCATCCGTGCCACCAGTTGCTCCAGCTCGTCCAGCGAGTGCTCGAAGTCGGCGGCGGGCGGTGTTGCGGATGCGGGAGCGGTCTTGGCCATGGCCCGCAACGCTAACGCAGTGACTGCGGGGAATCAATCCGAGAACGCGATCTGGGGGGAAGCCTCAAATCACAACGCGCTCGTCATGTATGAAGGCGCGAGCCCGCTCGGCACGTTCGCCTCCTCTCCCGCTTGCGGGAGAGGATTGAGGAGAGGGAGCGCGTTCCCATGGCGTCGGTCAACGCGGATCAGCGCGCCGGCCGCCATTGCGGGCGTGCGCCGGCTTGCCGAAAGATCGCCTCGCCGCGCGCGCTGGCCCAGCGGTCGGCCACGGCAATCAATTCGTCTCCGGCATACAGCATCGGACAGGCGGGGCGTTGCCAGGGCGGCACCATGCCTTGCTGAAACAGGTCGCGCAGCTCGCGCGTATGCGCATCGCCCGCCGGCTTGATCCTTTCGCCGCCGCGGCGCAGGCGCACGGTGATCGTCGGAGTGGGTTGCGCCTCGGATGTCCATTGAAGCTCGCCACCATCGGGCAGGGGAAGGCGCCCGCCATCTTTCCAGTCGGCTTGCCATTGCGGGTCGATGGCGGGCGCGGGCGGCACGCTCCACAGGCGTCCTCGCCAGATGTGCAGTTCGGTGCCGGGCCAGCGGATGCAGGGCAGGGTTCCGGGCCGCGATTCGCGCAGTTGCCGTTCGATCTGCCGGCGCTGGGCAGTGGTGGGTGCGGTCAGGCCGCGCGCATGCAGCCAGTGGTCAAGCAGCGGATCGCGCAGCGCGGGCGCCAGGGCAAGCCAGCCGTGGGCGTCGAGGCTGTCCGTGGCCGGATCGCGCAGGCGTTCCAGCGCCTGCAGCCACTGCGTGCGCAGCGCGTCGGCGGCGGCGCGGCTCAGCGCGGCGCTGTGCAGGATGGAGTCGGTCGCCTGCGGCCAGTGGGCCTGCAGCCGCGGCAGGATCTCGTGGCGCAGATAATTGCGTGACAGCTGCCTGTCGGCATTGCTGGGATCGTCGATGAAAACCAGTCCGTGCCGCTCGACGTACGCGCGCAATCGCGAACGCGGCACGTCCAGCAACGGCCGCCATAACTGGCCACGGCCCAGCGCCCGCAGCGCATGCATGGCGCCCAGCGCATCCGGCCCGGCGCCGCGCAGCAGCTTCAGCAGCACGGTTTCCACCTGGTCATCGCGATGGTGCGCCAGCACCAGCCGTTCGCCTTCGCGCAGATGCGCGGCGAAGGCCTGATGGCGCGCGCGTCTGGCCGCCGCTTCCAGCCCCTCGCCGTGACCGCCCACCCGCACGCGGACGATCTCGCACGGAATGTCGAGCGTGGCGCAGAAGCGCTGGCATTGCGCGGCCCAGGTGGCGCTGGCGTCATGCAGCGCATGGTCCACGTGAAAGGCGCGCAAGCCTCGCGCACGCGCCTGCCGCAACTGCGCCAGCGCATGCAGCAAGGCGGTGGAATCCGCGCCGCCGCTGAAGCCCACGCATAGCGGCGCGGCATCCGCGGCGGCCAGCGCGGCGGCGAGATGCTGCGGCAGCGTCTCGCTCATTTCTTTCCGGGGCGCGATCGCACGTAGATGTGCTTGCCATTGCCCACCTGGCGCTCCTCGGCGTCGAACAGGCCGATGGCGGCGATCAGCCCGCTGAGCTTGGCATAGCCGTAATTGCGCGAATCGAACTCCGGCGCGCGCTTGCTCACCAGGCTGCCCACGGCGCCCAGCCCGGCCCAGCCGGTGTCGTCCGCCGCGGCGGCCGTGGCTTCGCGCAACAGGTTCAGCAGGCGCGAATCCTGGCGCAGCTCCTGGGTGGTCATGCGGTGCGGCGCGTCGTCGGTTTTCTCCGGGCCGTCATCGCGTTCGGCCAGCACATCGGTGTAGACGAACTTGTCGCAGGCGGCCACGAACGGGGTGGGCGTCTTGCGCTCGCCGAAACCGTAGACGAACAGGCCCGATTCGCGAATCCGCCCCGCCAGGCGGGTGAAATCGCTGTCGCTGGAGACGATGCAGAAACCGTCGAAGCGATTGGTGTACAGCAGATCCATCGCATCGATGATCATGGCCGAGTCGGTGGCGTTCTTGCCGCTGGTGTAGCCGAACTGCTGGATCGGCTGGATCGACTGGGTCAGCAGCTGGTCTTTCCAGCCGCGCAATTGCGGGCTGGTCCAGTCACCGTAAGCACGCTTGACGTGGGCAGTGCCGTACTTGGCCACCTCCGCCAGCAACCCTTCGGCCAGCGATGGCTGCGCGTTGTCGGCGTCGATCAGTACAGCCAGTTTGGCGGCGTCGTGGGCCATGGCGGTTTCTCCCGCAAGGTTCGGAACCGTGATGGTAGCGCGCCCCGTGGATTGGCCAACGGCTTCAGTGCAGCACGCCCGCCGCCTGCAAGGATTGTTTCAGTGTCGTCGCATTGGACCAGCCGCTGAACTTCTTCACCAGCCGGCCGTGGCGGAACACGTAGAACGTGGGCATGGCCCAGCTGTCGAGCATCGACCACTCGCTGTCCTGCCACGCCACATGGATCGGTTGGTCGGGAAACTCGCGATTCCAGTCGATGACGGCGCTGAGGCGCTCGCCCTGGCTTGCCAGCCATATGGCGTCGGCGGCGAAGATGGGTCGCAGTTGCGCATCGGCCTCGATCGCACGGGCGGCGTCCCGCGAAAAATGGCAGGAGGCAACCACGACAATGCTCAAGGGGCGGGACAGGTCGAAGGCCTGGCGCGTCATGGTGCCGTCGTGCATGTCGACAGTGAGCGCCGTAGGTTGCCCCGCCGGCAATGCGACCGGTTTGCGAAAGGTCGGTACGGCCTCCGTCTCCATGCCACGATGGTGCAGAGCCAGCATCTTCGCGCCATCGAAATCGCGGCGGGCGACCAGTGCCTGGTGCAGCGTCGAGTAATCCTTGTCCGTTGCCATATGCCGACGTTGCATTTCGTCCAGGTCCATCCGCAATTGGCTGATATGCGTGTCGCTGGGCACGTAGTACACCGCTTCGTCAGCGGCACGCTTGAGCAATCTCAGGTCAACGGCGCCGAGCGAATGCAGGCGATCGGCGATCTGGTAGCGGCCAAACAATTTGTCGTAGCGCTGACCGGCAAGCGTGAAGCGCTGCGCTTCGGGCATCGCAAAGTCGGCCTGGTACAGCACGAACTGGTCATAGCGCTGCTCGAGGTCGCTTTCGGCGCAGGTCGTCACGGTGCACCCGCGAGCGCCGGCGTCCTGCCGACGTTCGTTCTCTCGGCGGGCGTGCTCCGCTGGAGCCAGGCCTGCCGTGGCGTACTCTTGCGCACCGAAAAGCGCCAGCAACTGCACGATCTGTGGATGCGTCAACTCCTCGTCCAGGTCGCGCAGTGGGATGCTGCGCAATCCCCGCGGACCGAAATCGAGTTGCGCCAGGAACCGTTTGCGCGCACCCGGCGACAGGCGATCGAGTGGCGAGGTACCGGCCGGGGTGTGTTGCAGATAGCGGGTCAGCGCGGCTTCGGAACGGATCGGCGGTTGCGCGGCAAGCGCCGGCGCCGGCGCCGGCGCCAGGGCCAGCGTGGCGTGGAGCACGAAAAGCGCAATGGTCTGCGGCAAGCGCTTCACGGGCGTTCGGCGCGGGCAGGGGACCCTTTGCGCGATGTGCGGGCCAACGCATCGTGTCATTTGCTTGCCCTTGGAGCCCCCCGGTGGCGCGACCTACTCCTGATACGCGCCGTAGCCGCGCAGGCGCTGGTAGCGTTGTTCCAGCAGGTCGGTCATCGGGATCGCCTGCAACTGGTCGAGCTGGTTGAGCAGCACGGCCTTCAGGCGTACCGCCATCGAACGCGGGTTGCGGTGGGCGCCGCCCAGCGGTTCGCGCACCAGCTTGTCGACCAGGCCCAGTTCCAGCAGGCGCGGGGCGGTCATGCCCAGCGCTTCGGCGGCGTCTTTCACCTTGTCGGCGCTTTTCCAGAGGATCGAGGCGCAGCCTTCGGGCGAGATCACCGAATAGGTCGAGTACTGCAGCATGATCGTGCGGTCGCCCACGCCGATGGCCAGCGCGCCGCCGGAGCCGCCTTCGCCGATCACGGTGCACACGATCGGCACCTTGAGCTCGGCCATTTCCAGCAGGTTGCGGGCAATCGCCTCGCTCTGGCCACGCTCCTCGGCGCCCACGCCGGGGTAGGCGCCGGGGGTGTCGATGAAGGTCAGCAGCGGCAGGCCGAAGCGCTCGGCCATCTTCATCAGGCGCAGCGCCTTGCGGTAGCCCTCGGGGCGAGGCATGCCGAAGTTGCGGCGGACCTTGTCCTTGGTGTTGCGGCCCTTCTGGTGGCCGATGATCATCACCGGCCGGCCGTCGATGCGGCCCAGGCCACCCACGATGGCGGCGTCGTCGGCGTACATGCGGTCGCCGGCCAGCTCGTGGAATTCCTCGCAGATCACGCCGATGTAGTCGAGTGTGTAGGGTCGCGCGGGATGGCGCGACAGCTGGGTGGTTTGCCAGGAATTGAGATTGCGGAAGATCTCCGCCGTCTTGATCTTCAGCTTCTCGCGCAGACGGCCGACTTCCTCGTCGATATTGAACGCCTGGCCATCGCTGGCGTGGCGCAGCTCCTCAATTTTCGCGTCCAGTTCGGCGATGGGTTGTTCGAAGTCGAGGAAGTTGGGATTCATCCGTTTTCTTTCGCTAACGATAGCCTTGCAGTATACCGCCATGGCTGGATTTCACGGGAACGCGACCGTATGGCGGCGTTCATCGCCCAACCGCCCGCAACGGGCCGGTTCTGGGCCGGTTTGCGCTATGGTCGGAGCCTCCGATTTCGCCCCCGGAACCCGCATGCCCATCGACAATGCCAAACTGGACCGCATCGTGGCCGAAGCGCGCCGCAACGCCGAGCAGCGCGAGCTGGGCTATCGCGAGCGGGCGCTGAAAATGTACCCCTGGGTGTGCGGCCGCTGCGCCCGTGAATTCACCCGCGCCAACCTGCAGGAATTGACCGTCCACCACCGCAACCACGACCACGATTTCAACCCGCCGGACGGCAGCAACTGGGAGCTGTTGTGCGTGTATTGCCACGACAACGAGCATTCGCGCCACATCGACCACGTGCGCGGCGGGGTGATGGCGGTGGACGAGGCGCCGCCGGCCACGGGCAATCCGTTTGCCGATTTGAAGGCAATGATGGAGCGGAAAATGTAGGAGCGCACCCTGTGCGCGAACGGCGGGCATCGCCCGCCACTGACCCAAAAGCATCGCGCACAGGGTGCGCTCCTACCCGGTCAAGGCAAGCTCAATCCTGCTGTTTGACGATGCGCAGGCGGGCGGCCTCGACGCCGGGCATGGCGCGGACGGCGCGCAGCAGGTCGGGGATGGCGTCCACGCGCCATTCGTCGCCGAGTTCCAGATCGGCCTGGGCGGCGTGGTTGCGGTAGTTGTGCAGGATCACGCTGGCGCGGCCGCCCCGGTAGCCGGCGAGCACGCGCTGCAATTGGGCGGGGAAGTCGGCGCCGATGCCGTCCAGCTTCAGGCGCAATAGCCGCGCGTGCTTGTGGCAGGCCTCGGCCAGGGAGAGCGCGCTGCGGGCGCGCAACTGGAAGCCGCCGCCGGAGAAGTCGTCGATGCGCAGGCCGCCCTCGACCACCAGGATCTGCTCGCGGGTGAGCAGCGGCGCGATCTGCTGGTACAGCTCGCCGAAGAAGCTCACCTCGATGCTGCCGCTGCCGTCCTCGATGCGCACGAACGCGTCGCTGTCGCCGCGCTTGCGCACGGCGGCGACCATGCCGGCGATGGTCCACGGCGTGTCGGGCCCGCGGCGGAAGCGGTTGTCGCCGTCATCGTTGCGGCGCGGCTTGGGTGGCTGGTAGCGATCCACGATCTCGCCCAGCGGGCAGGTGGAAAGCTGCGCCAGCTCGTCTTTCCACGGGTCGGTGGGGTGGCCCGAGAGATAATGGCCCAGCGTGTCGCGTTCGCCCTGCAGCTTCTGCTCCAGCGGCCATTCCGGCACCGTGGGCAGATCCACCTTCAACACCGGCGTCGCGCCGCCCATGGCCGCGCCGAACATGTCGTTCTGGCCGGACTGCTTGTCGCGCAGGTGCTGTTCGGCGGCCTTCATCGCATTGGGCAACTGCTCCATCAGGCTGGCACGCGTGGCCGCCAGGGCGTCCAGCGCACCGGACAGGATCAGCGCTTCCAGCACGCGCCGGTTGAGCCGCGTGGGATCGACGCGGCGGCAGAAATCGGCCAGGTCGGCATAGGCACCATGGGCACGTTCGGCCACGATCGCCTCGCAAGCGCCCTGGCCCACGCCCTTGATCGCGCCCAGGCCGTACTGGATCGTCTTCGGTTCGACCGCCACGAACATGTAATCGGACGCGTTGACGTCCGGCGGCCGCACGTCGATGCCCAGCGCCCGCGATTCGTCCAGGAAGGTCACCACCTTGTCGGTGTTGTCCATGTCCGAGGAGATCGTGGCGGCCATGAATTCGGCCGGGTAGTGCGCCTTCAGCCAGGCGGTCTGGTACGACACCAGCGCGTAGGCGGCGGCGTGCGACTTGTTGAAGCCGTAGCCGGCGAACTTCTCCATCAGGTCGAAGATGGCGTCGGCCTTCTCGCCGCTGAGCCCGTCCTTGGCCGCGCCCTCGCGGAACACCGCGCGGTGCTTGACCATCTCCTCGACTTTCTTCTTGCCCATCGCGCGGCGCAGCAGGTCGGCGCCGCCGAGCGTGTAGCCGCCCACGATCTGCGCCATCTGCATCACCTGCTCCTGGTAGACCATGATGCCGTAGGTCTCTTTCAGGATCGGCTCGACGCGCGGGTCGGGATATTCCACGTCCTCGCGGCCGTGCTTGCGCGCCACGAAACTGGGGATCAGGTCCATCGGGCCGGGGCGATACAGCGCCACCAGCGCGATGATGTCCTCGAAGCGGTCAGGCTTGGCGTCCTTGAGCATGCGCTGCATGCCGGAGGATTCGAGCTGGAACACGGCGACTGTCTGCGCCTTTTTCAGCAGATCGTAGGGCGCGGGATCGTCCAGCGGCAGGGCGGCGATATCCAGCGGCGCCTCGCCGGTTTTCGCGCGCCGCGCGTTGATCGCCTTTACCGCCCAGTCGATGATGGTGAGCGTGCGCAGGCCCAGGAAGTCGAACTTCACCAGGCCCACGGCCTCGACGTCGTCCTTGTCGTACTGGGTGACCACGCCGCCGCCGCCCGGCTCGCAATACAAGGGGGCAAAGTCGGTCAGCGGGGTCGGCGCGATCACTACGCCACCGGCGTGCTTGCCGGCGTTGCGCGTGAGGTTTTCCAGCTTCAGCGCCAGGTCGATCAGCGCGCGCGCGTCTTCATCCTGCTCGTAGAGGTCGCAGAATTCGTGCACGACGCGCTCGGGTTCCTTCTTCGCCTTTTCCGAGCGGTTCAGCGCGTCGGACAGGGTGAGGTCGAGCGGGCGCGGCGGGATCAGCTTGGCCAGCTTGTCGACCTGGCCGTAGCCCATGCCGAGCACGCGGCCGGAATCGCGCAGCACGGCCTTGGCCGCCATCGAGCCGTAGGTGATGATCTGGCTGACGCGGTCGCGGCCGTATTTGCGCGATACGTAGTCGATCACCTCGTCGCGGCGATCCATGCAGAAGTCGATGTCGAAGTCGGGCATCGACACGCGTTCGGGGTTGAGGAAGCGCTCGAACAGCAGGTCGAACTGCAGCGGGTCGAGGTCGGTGATCTTCAGCGCCCACGCCACCAGCGAGCCGGCGCCCGAACCGCGGCCGGGGCCGACCGGAATGCCGTTGTCCTTGCCCCAGCGGATGAAGTCCGAAACGATCAGGAAGTAGCCGGGAAAGCCCATCTTCACGATCACGTCCAGCTCGCGTTCCAGCCGCTGGTCGTAATCCTGGCGCGTGTGGTTGTTGGCCAGCGGCGCCAGCGCCAGCCGCTGCTCCAGGCCCTCGCGTGCCAGTTCGCGGATGTAGCTGTCCAGGTCGTGGCCGTTCGGCACCGGGAAATCGGGCAGGTAGTAAGTGCCGAATTTCAGTTCCAGGTTGCAGCGCCTGGCCAGTTCGACCGTGTTTTCCAGCGCCTCGGGCAGGTCGGCGAACAGCGCGGCCATTTCCTCGGGTGTTTTCAGGTATTGCTGGTCGCTGTAGTCGTGCGGGCGCTTGGGGTCGGCCAGCACGCGGCCCTGGTTGATGCACACGCGCGCCTCGTGCGCCTCGAAGTCGTCCTGCTTCAGGAAACGCACGTCGTTGCTGGCCAGCACGGGCAGGTTCAGTTCGGCGGCCAGTGCCAGGGCCTGCGTGTTCCAATGCTCCTCGTTCTCGCGGCCGCAGCGGGTCAGTTCCAGGTACAGCCGGTCGGGAAACAGTCGCGCCAGCGGCTGAAGCTTCGACAGCGCCGCGGGCGTGCCCTGGCTGAGCGCGACGCGGCCGGTTTCGCTGTCGCGCCCCAACAGCGCGATCAGGCCGTACGTGGCGTCGGCGGTCAGCCAGTCGGCCTCGACCAGGGCGCGACCGCCGTGCTGGCCTTCGCGCCAGGCGCGCGAGACCAGGCGCGACAGGTTGAGGTAACCGGCGTGGTGCTGGCACAGCAGCGTGAGGCGCCAGGGGCGCGGATCGCCCGGCGAGCTGATCCACAGGTCGCAACCGCCGATCGGCTTGATGCCGGCGGCACTGCATGCCTTGTAGAACTTCACCAGCGCGAACATGTTGCTGTCGTCGGTGAGCGCCACCGCCGGTATGCCATCGCGCACGCAAGCGGCGACCAGCGCCTTGATGCGGATGGTCGAGTCGACCAGCGAGTATTCGCTGTGCAGGTGCAGGTGGGTGTAGCGGACGGTCATGCAATCTTACGCGCTGAATCCATGCAGGCTACCGGTCGCCCTGCACATCGGCAAGATTGACATGTGCGCGGTTTGCGGCAGGAGCCGCGCGCGCTGCCGGCGTCAGAACAATCCCGGCTGCAACAACCGACCCACCGGCGCAAAGCTGCGCCGATGCTCGCGGCAGGGGCCAAGCTGTTCCAGCGAGGCCAGGTGCAGCGGGGTGGAATAACCCTTGTGCAAGGCGAATCCGTAGCCCGGGTGCACGTCCTCCATCGCCACCATCAGGCGATCGCGGCTGACCTTGGCCAGGATCGACGCGGCGCTGATCGCCGGCACCCGCGCGTCGCCGCCGATGATGGCGCGGCCGGGGCAGGGCAAGTCCTTCGGCAACTGGTTGCCGTCGATCAGGACTTCTTGCGCCGCGTGTTGCAGCCCGGCCACGGCGCGGCTCATGCCGGCCATGGTGGCGTGGAAAATGTTGAGGCGGTCGATCTCTTCCACCTCGATCATCACCACGCACCAGGCCATCGCGCGTTCCACGATGCGCGCGTACAAGGCCTCGCGCTTGGCCTCGGTGAGTTTCTTCGAATCGTCCAGCCCGCGTATCGGCCGCGAGGGATCGAGGATCACCGCCGCCACCGCCAGCGGACCGGCCAGCGGGCCGCGACCGGCCTCGTCGACACCGGCCACCAGCATGCCCCGGGTGGTGGCGACGTAACCCTTGCGACGGGAGAACGGGGTGGCGGCCCGTGTCCGCGTGGGACGCTCAAGCACGGGCATGGTCGTGCTCCAGCAACTCGGCCACCGCCGCGGCGGCGCGGTCGGCGGCGTGTTTTTCGTCGTTGCCGCGCAAGGCCTGGTGCAAATGCTCGAACGCCGCCACCACGGCGCCGCGGCGTTCGCTGTCGCGGAACAGCGCCAGCGTGGCGTCGGCAAGTTTCGCGGCGGTGCAGTCGTCCTGCATCAACTCGGGCACGGGCAGCTCGGGCAAGCCTTCGGCGCGCGCCAGGATGTTGGGCAGGGTAAAGATGTCGGTCTTCAGCATGTTCAGCGCGCGGGCGATGCGGTAGCTCATCGGCGCCACGCGGTAACCCACCACCATCGGCCGCTTGGCCAGCATCGCCTCCAGCGTGGCAGTGCCGGAGGCCAGCAATACCAGGTCGGCCGCCATCATCGCCTCGTGGGCCTGGCCATCGAGCAGCAAGGGCGCGCTTTCATCGCGCGCGCCCTTGGCCAGCATGGTTTTCAGCATGCCGTGCACCTGCGGGTTGGCGGCAGGTATCACCACGCGCAAGCCCGGAATGACCGCGGTCACGCGCTGCGCGGCGTCGATGAAGATCTGGCCCAGCCGCGACAGCTCGGACGGGCGGCTGCCAGGCAGCAACGCCAGCACGGGCGCCTCCTGCGGCAATTGCAGTGCCTCGCGTGCCGCCACCCGGTCAGCCACCAATGGAAAGCGGTCGGCCAGCGGGTGGCCCACGAAACGGGCGTCGACGCCGTGCCTGGCGTAGATCGCCGGCTCCATCGGAAACAGGCACAGCACGCGATCCGCGCTGCGGCCGATGTTGGCGGCGCGCTTTTCGCGCCATGCCCAGACCGACGGGCTGACGTAATGCACGGTGCGCAATCCCGCCTCTTTCAGGCGGCGCTCGACGGCCAGGTTGAAATCAGGGGCGTCAATGCCGATCACCACGTCGGGCCGCGTCTGCAACAAGCGGGCGACCAGCGTGCGGCGCAGGCGCAGCAGCCGCGGCAGATGCTTCAGCACCTCCACGAAACCCATCACCGACAGCTCGCGGATGTCGTGCCATGACTCGAAACCCTGACGCTGCATGCGCGCGCCGCCGATGCCCACGAAACGTGCCTGCGGATAGCGCCGGCGCAATGCCTCGATCAGGTCGGCGCCCAGCTGGTCGCCGGAGTCTTCGCCGGCGATGAGGGCGATGGTTGGGGGCTGCGTGTCGTTCATGCGAAAAGCAAAAGCCCGTGCCTGATTGCCCGATAAGCGAGGCGCTTATCGGGCGAGCGACCGCTCGCTGCGATCGATGAAATCCAGCATGGCGCGCACGTCGTCGCTGTCGCGCGCCTGCGTGGCCAGTTGTTCGCGCGCTTCGGGCAACGACAGGCCGGCCATGTACAGCGTGCGGTAGGCGCGCTTGATCGCGGCGATGCGCGCCGGGTCGAAGCCGCGACGCTTCAGGCCCTCGCTGTTGATGCCGCGCGGGCGGCCCTGCTGTTCGTTGGCCATGGTGACGAACGGCGGCACGTCGTGGCCGACCAGGCAGCCCATGCCGATGAACGCATGCGCGCCCACCTTGCAGAACTGGTGCACGCCGGAGTAGCCGGAGAGGATGGTCCAGTCGCCGATTTCCACGTGCCCGGCAAGCGCCGAGTAGTTGGAAAACACCACGTTGTTGCCGATCTGGCAATCGTGCGCGATATGCACGTAGGCCAGCACCCAGTTGTCGTTGCCGAGGCGGGTGAAGCCGCCACCGTCGCCGGTGCCGCGATTGATGGTGACGAATTCGCGGATCAGGTTGCGGTCGCCGATCACCAGCTCGGTGTGCTCGCCGCCGAACTTCTTGTCCTGCGGGTCGCCGCCGAGCGAGGCGAACTGGGCGATGCGATTGTCGCGGCCGATGCGCGTGGGTCCCTCGATCACCACGTGCGGCCCGATCGTGGTGCCCTCGCCGACATGCACGTCCGCGCCGATCACGCTGTACGCGCCGATGCTGACGTTGGCGCCGATGACGGCGGCCGGATCGACCTGCGCGGTGGGATGGATCGAGGCGGGCCGGGTCATTTCTCCGACCTCGCCGCACACATCAGTTCGCAGCAGGCCACCTCCTTGCCGTCCACCAGCGAGCGCGCCTGGAACAGGCCCATGCCGCGCATCACCCGCTTCTGCGTCACTTCGAAACGCAACTGGTCGCCCGGCACCACCGGCGCGGTGAAGCGCGCGTTGTCGACCTTGACCAGATAGAACAGCGGCGCGCCGACCAGGCCTTTGGCGCTGTTGCTGAGCTGGGTCAGCAAGCCGGCGGCCTGCGCCATGGCCTCGATGATGAGCACGCCGGGCATCACCGGGTGGTTCGGAAAATGGCCGTTGAAAAAGGGCTCGTTGATGGTGACGTTCTTCAACGCCACGATGCTGGTTTCCGGCACGATCTCGATCACCCGATCGACCAGCAGGAAGGGATAGCGGTGGGGCAGCAACTTCTGGATCTGTTCCACAGTCACCGGCAGGGCGATCGCCGGGGTGTTCTCACTCATGATTCTTGTCCTTTTCCAGCGCCGAGAGGCGGCGCGCGTACGCATCCAGATGTTTGAAGCGCGCGGCATTCTTCCGCCATGGGCGACTTTCCTGCAACGGTACCCCGGATGAATATTCGCCCGGCTCGTGGATCGAATGGGTGACCAGGCTCTTGGCGGTAATGGTAACCCGATCAGCCAGTTCCAGATGGCCGAGCACGCCGGCATTGCCGCCGATCATGCAATAGCGGCCGATTTTCGCGCTGCCTGCCACCGCCGCGCAGCCGGCCATGGCGGTGTGCGCGCCCACGTGCACGTTGTGGGCGATCTGGATCTGGTTGTCCAGGCGCACGTCTTCTTCCAGCACGGTATCTTCCAGCGCGCCGCGATCGATGGTGGTGTTGGCGCCGATCTCGCAGTCGTCGCCGATGCGCACGCCGCCCAGTTGCGGCAGCTTGATCCAGTGGCCGCCGCGGCGGTCGAAGGCCAGGCCGAAGCCGTCCGAGCCGATCACGGCGCCGGGATGAACCAGCACGCGCTGCCCCAGCGTGACGCGAACCACCAGCGTCACCCGCGCGACCAGACGCGAATGCGCGCCGACGGTACAGCCGTCGCCGACGATGCAATGCGGCCCCAGCACCGCGCCGTCGTCGATCACGGCGTCGTCGCCGATCACGCAGCACGGCCCGACGCTGGCGCTGGCGCTGACCCGTGCGGTTGGCGCGACCACCGCGCTGGGGTGGATGCCCACCGGCGCCGCCGGCAGGCGTTCGAACAGTGCCGCGATCTTCGCGTAGGCCAGGTACGGGTCGGCCGCCACCAGGGCGGCGCCCGGACACTCGGCCAGGTTTTCCGCACGAACGACCACGATGCCGGCGCGGCTGGCGGCCAGCTGGGCGGTGTATTTGCTGTTGGCGAGAAAGCTGAGCTGGCTCGGTCCGGCCGCCGCCAGGGTGCCAACGCCGTCCACGCGCACGCTCGCGTCGCCATGCGCGGCCAGGTCGAAGCGCTCGGCCAGTTCGGCCAGGGTGTAGCTGATGGTCGCGTTCACGGGTTTCTCCGAAGGCGCGAGTGACGCGAAACGGAAAAGCGCGGCATCGCCGCGCTCGTTTCCAGCATGTGCGGGGAGCGTGCTGTCAGAACTGGCTCCCGAAGGTGAACTGGATGCGCTCCTCGTAATGACGGTCTTCCTTCTGCGAGCGGACCGGCACGGCCAGGCTGATGATCAGCGGACCGATCGGTGCCTGCCACTGCAGCGACACGCCGGTGGAGGCGCGCAACAGGCTGGCGTCGAAGCTCTTGTAGTCCTTGTACGCATTGCCGACGTCCATGAACCAGGACACGCGCGCCGTGTTGATGTCCTTGAGGAACGGCAGCGGGATGAACACCTGCGCCGTGCCCAGCACCTTGAACGCGCCGCCGATCGGTTGCGCGTAGGAATAGTAGCCGCCGCTGCAGGTGCCGTTTTCGTTCATCATCGTACCGGCGGGACCGGCGCAGGCGCGCGGACCCAGCGTGTTGTCCTGGAAGCCGCGCACGTCGCGCACGCCGCCGGAATAGAAGTTCTGCCAGAACGGGAAGTCGTTGCGCCGGTCCGCCATGACCTGACCGGGGTTGGCCGTTTCGTAGGCCTTTTTCAGCACGTCGAACTGCTCGTCGCTGATGCCGTTCTTGCCGTAGGTCTGGCCGTAGCCGACCTGGCCGTCCAGGTACAGCACGAAGCCCAGGCCCACCGGCCAATAGTGGTTGGCCTCGGCAAAGAATTTCCAGTATTTCGCGGTCGAACCGGGCAGGGCGACGTCCACCGATGCCGCCAGCAGACCGCCACGGGTGGGCGCCCAGTAGCCGTTGCGGGTGTCGTGGTTCCAGCCCAGCGTGCCGGTCCAGGCATGCTCGGTGCGATGGCCCAGCTGGTTCTGGTAATCCACCAGCAGTTGCGGGCTGAAGCCGGGAATCGTGTTGATGCGGTTGCTGCTGACGCCCAGGCCCAGGCGCATGGAGTCGGTTTCGCCCAGCGGCAGGCCCAGATAGGTGGAGAACGCCTTGGTGCTCGTCTCGTAGTTGGCGAAATCCGTATTGCCGTAATCGGTCTTGGAATAGGTGGCGTTGTAGCCGATGCCAATGCCGTTGTCGGTGAGATACGGGTTGTAGTAATTGAGGTTGAAGCGGGTGTAGTAGCTGCTGCGCTCGCCGCTCACCGCGAAACTGTCGCCGCTGCCGAACAGGTTGTTCTGCGACACCGAGGCGGACAGGATCATGCCCGAATACTGCGAGTAGCCCACGCCGAACTGCATGCTGCCGGCGGATTGCTCCTCCACCTTCACCGTCACGTCGACCTTGTCCTGGGTGCCGGGGACCATCTTCTTGTCGATGTCCACCTTCTTGAAGTAGCCCAGCCGCTGCAGGCGGATCTTGGAGCGATCGATGGCGGCCTGCGAGTAGAACGTCCCCTCGAGCTGGCGCATCTCGCGGCGCAGCACGCCGTCCTCCGTGCGGGTGTTGCCCTGGAACACCACGCGGCGCACGTACACGCGCTCGCCCGGCTCGACGTACAGCGTGAGGTCGACGGTGCGCTTTTCCTTGTCCAGCTTGGGAATCGAGGTGACCTTGGCGAACGCGTAGCCCAGGTTGGCCAGCAGCGCCTTGATGCCGTCGGTGCTGGCTTCCACCGCGGCGCGGTTGAAGGTGTCGCCCGGCGCCACGATGATCATGCGCTGCAACGTCGTCTCCGGCAGCACCAGGTCGCCGAGCAGCTTCACCGCGCTGACCTTGTAGATCTCGCCTTCCTTGACGTCGGCGGCCACGTACATCGAGCGCTTGTCCGGCGCGATCGTGACCTGGGTGGAGTCGATGCCGAAGTCCGCATAGCCGCGATTCATGTAGTAGGACTGCAGCTTTTCCATGTCGCCGGAGAGTTTTTCGCGCGAGTACTGGTCGTTCTTCGAGTACCAGGACGTCCAGTTGGTGGTGCCCGATTCGAAATCGCTGCGGATCTCCTTGTCGGTGAAGGCATGGTTGCCGAGGATGTTGATTTCCTTGATCTTCGACGCCTTGCCTTCGCGGATCTCGATTTCCACCGCCACCCGGTTGCGATCCAGGTGGGTGACGTGCGGCAACACCGAGACGTTGTACTTGCCGCGGTTGTAGTACTGGTGGATCAGCTCCTGCCGGACCCGGTCCAGTGCCAGGCGGTCGAAGGTCTCGCCCTCGGCCAGGCCGATTTCCTTCAGGCCCTTCTTCAGATCGTCGGACTTGATGTCCTTGTTGCCGCGCAAGGTGAGCTTGCTGATCGATGGCCGCTCGACCACCTTGATCACCAGGATGTCGCCTTCGCGGCTGAGCTCCACGTCGGTGAAGAACTTGGTGTCGTACAACGCGCGGATGGCCCGCTGGGCCTGCGCATTGGTCATGCGGTCGCCCTTGTCCACCGGCAGGTAGTTGTAGACCGTGCCGGCCGCGATGCGGCTGAGGCCGTCGATGCGGATGTCCGACACCACGAAGGGCGCGAACGCCAACGCGTTGGCGGAGAGGGAGGCGAGCAGGAGCAGGGCGGCGACACGCTTCATCGTCGATTCCGATGGGTTATTTGGACGAGGCAGCCGGTACGGCCGCCTCGATCAACAGTGAAGCTAAGGACGAGTCCCGCTTCGAGAAAGTACTTGCACGTGGCCGCGGTGCATCGCGGAATCCGCCGTCGCGATGCCACGCACGGTGGCGTGCCGCGGCCATGCGCTGGTCGTGAAACGCTGACGTCACGACAGCAGCATGCGGTGGATATCGTTGTAGAACGCCAGCCCCATCAGGGTGAACAGCAGCGCCAGGCCAATGTATTGACCGACGATCATCACCTGTTCGCTGACCGGACTGCCTTTGACCAACTCGACAAGGTAATACAGCAGGTGGCCGCCGTCCAAGACCGGTATCGGCAGCAGGTTGAGGATGGCCAGGCTCAGCGATACCAGCGCCAGGAATTGCAGGAACCACGGCAGGCCCATGCTGGCCGACGCATTGGCCACCTCGGCGATGCCGATCACGCCGGAGAGATTCTTGGTCGATGCCTCGCCGGTGAGCATCTTGCCCAGCATGCCAAAGGTCTGGGTGGTATTGCGCCAGGTCGCATCCAGCGACGCGCCCAGCGCCCGCAACGGGCCGTAGTGCAAGGTGGCCAGCTCGGCCACCGGCGAACCCACGCCCATCACCCAGCGCGCCGGCTGGCCCTGCAGCGATTCGAAACGGGTGGTGACGTCCAGCTTCATCCGCTGGCCGTTGCGGTCGACCACCAGCGCCAGCGTTGGCGACTTCGCCGCCTCCTGCTGCACCAGCTCGCCGAACGCCGAGAAATCCGCTACCGGCTTGCCATTGACGCTGACGATGCGGTCGCCACCCTGCATGCCCGCCAGCGCGGCGGGCTGGCCGGGAATCACGGTAGCCGCGACCGCCGGTGGCGGCGCCAGCTTCAGGCCCAGTGTGTCGAGGTAGTGGCCCACGTCCTGGCCGGCGGGCAATCGATCCAGCGGCAGCACCAGCTGGCGTCGCGTGCCGTCCGCGTCGCGCACCGTCAGCGGCAACGGTTGACGACCCAGGGTCGCATTGGCCACCGCCGCCATGGCGTCGCTCCAGGTCGTCACCGGCTCGCCGTCGACCGCCAGGATGCGATCGCCCGCCTGCACGCCGGCCGCGGCCGCCATGCTGTTGGGCGCGGCGGTTACCACCGGTGCCACGTCGGGCTTGCCCAGCATGAACATGGCCCAGAACGCCACGATGGTGAAAATCAGATTGAACCCGGGACCGGCGGCCACGATGGCGATGCGCTTCCACACCGATTTGCCGGTGAACTCCTGCCCGCGCAGGGCCGGATCGACCTCGCCCTCGCGCGCGTCCAGCATCTTCACGTAGCCGCCCAACGGAATCGCGGCGATCTGGTACTCGGTGCCGTCGCGGCCGATCCGTTTCCAGATCGCGCGGCCGAAACCCACCGAGAAACGCAGCACCTTGACCCCACAGCGGCGCGCGACCCAGTAATGGCCAAATTCGTGAAAGGTCACCAGCACGCCCAGCGTGACCAGCAACCAGAATACCGAGCCGAAGAAGGAAGTCATCAAGTGCCGAAGTCGAGGAAAATCGCGGCCTACAGAATATCAGCAAGCATGCTGCAGAACGCGCCGCGCCGCGGCGCGGGCGATGCGGTCGCGTTCACATAGCGCCCCCACATCGACCACGGTCTGGGCCGGCAGTTCCGCCAGCACGCTCTCGACCACGTCGGCGATCGACAGGAACGGCAGCGCGCCGGCAAGAAACGCCTCCACCGCAACCTCGTTGGCGGCATTGAGCACCGCCGAGCTATCGCCGCCGGCACGCAAGGCCTGGTAGGCCAGCGCCAGGCAGCGGAAGGTGGACAGGTCCGGCGCCTCGAACGCCAGCGGCGCGCAGGCGGCCAGGTCCAGCGGCGGCACGCCCGATTCGACGCGTTCGGGCCAGGCCAGCGCGTGGGCGATGGCGGTGCGCATGTCCGGGTTGCCGAGCTGGGCCAGCACCGAGCCGTCGACGTACTCCACCATCGAATGCACCAGGCTCTGCGGATGCACCAGCACGTCGATGGCGTCGGCCGGCGCGCCGAACAGGTGGTGCGCCTCGATCACCTCCAGCCCCTTGTTCATCAGCGTGGCCGAGTCGACCGAAATCTTGCGCCCCATCACCCAGTTCGGGTGCTTGCAGGCCTGGTCCGGGGTGATGCCGGCCAGTTCGGCGCGCGTGCGACCGCGGAACGGACCGCCCGAGGCGGTGAGGATCAGCCGGCGCACGCCGCTGCGGGCCAGCTCGGGGCGCCCGCCGGGCAGGCACTGGAACACCGCGTTGTGCTCCGAATCGACCGGCACCAGCGCGCCGCCGCCGGCACGTACCGCTTCGAGCAGCAGCGTGCCGGCCATCACGATCGACTCCTTGTTGGCCAGCAGCAGGTGCTTGCCCGCCCGCGCCGCAGCCAGCGTGGAATCGAGCCCGGCGGCGCCCACGATCGCGGCCACCACGGTGTCGCACAGGTTGCCGGCAGCCGCTTCGGTGATCGCCTGATGGCCGCTGGCCACGTCGCAGCGCACGCCGGCGGCGGCCAGGCGTCGCGACAGTTCCGCTTCCAGCGCGGGATCGGCGATCACCGCCAGCTCGGGCCGGTGCCGCGCGCACAGTTCGGCCAGCGCGGCGACCTGCCGGTTGGCGGTCAGCACGGTGGCGCGGAAACGTTGCGGGTGGCGCGCGATGACGTCCAGCGTATTGCCGCCGATCGAGCCGGTGGCACCCAGTACGGCGACCTTCTTCATGCCCGGGCCGTCACGTCAGAGGCCCAGCAGCCACAGGCCGGCAGCGAATACCGGCAGGGCGGCGAACACGCTGTCCAGACGGTCCAGCAGGCCGCCGTGGCCGGGGAAGATGCTGCCCGAATCCTTCACCTTCGCGTGCCGCTTCATCAGGCTCTCGACCAGGTCGCCGACGATGGACGCGGCCACGGTCAGGCAGGCCAGCACGGCCAGGCCAACCAGCGAGGCGCCGCGCACTTCCAGCAGCCAGCCGCCGATCAGGGCGATCAGGGTGCCGGCGGCCAGCGCGCCGTAGGCGCCGGCCCAGGTCTTGCCCGGGCTGATCTGCGGCGCCAGCTTGCGCTTGCCGAAGGCGCGGCCGCTGAAATACGCGCCGATGTCCGCGCTCCATACGATCAGCAAGGCCAGCATGGTCCACCAGTGGCCGTGCACTTCGCGATCGTGGATCGCGATCAGCGCCATCCAAGCCGGGAAGATGATCAACGCGCCCGCCAGCAGCTTCAGCGTGCGGTTTTCGCGGGTGGGCGCGGCGGCGAAGGCGAAATGGCGCAACCACAGGCAGGCCACCAGCCACCAGGCCACGCCCAGCAGCAGCGCCAGCGGCATCGCCACGCTGGCATGGCCCCACCACAGCAGCGCGAAGGCCGCGATCGCCGCCAGCAGCAGCGCGACGGAGGCGGCGCGGCTTTTCAGGCCGGACAATTGCGCCCATTCCCACCATGCGGCTAGGAAGGCAGCGGCGCAAAGCAGCGCGAAAATCGCGGTGGGCGGCCACAGCACGATCGCGATCGCCAGCGGGGCAAGAATGAGGGCGGTGAGGACGCGCTGGATCAGCATCAGGAACCCTGGGCAGTAAGGGCGGCAACCTGCTCGCCGGTGCGGCCGTAGCGGCGTTCGCGGCGGGCGTAATCTTCGATGGCCCCGCGCAGGCACGCCTGGTCGAAATCGGGCCACAGGGTATCGGTGAAATAGAACTCGGCGTAGGCCGCCTGCCACAGCAGGAAATTGCTGATGCGCGTTTCGCCACCGGTGCGGATGAACAGGTCCAGCGGCGGTGCGTCGGCCAGGTTCATCCACTGGCCCAGGCAGGCCTCGTCGATCTGCTCCGCTTGCAGTTCGCCGCGCGCCACCGCGGCGGCGGCCTGGCGGCTGGCCTGCACGATGTCCCAGCGGCCGCCGTAATTGACGGCCACGTTCAATTGCAGCTTGTCGTTGGCGGCGGTGCGCGCCATCGCCGACTGCATGCGCCGGCGCAGCGGTTCGTCGAACGCGCTGAGGTCGCCGACGAACCGCAGCCGCACGCCGTAGCCGTGCAGCTCGTCCACTTCCTTGTCCAGTGCGCGCACGAACAGGCTCATCAACGCGCCGACTTCGTCCTGCGGCCGCTGCCAGTTCTCGCTGGAAAACGCGAACAGGGTCAGTGCCTGCACGCCTTCGCGCAGGCACGACTCCACCGCCTCGCGCACGGCCTTGCGGCCGGCATTGTGGCCGAAGCTGCGCGGCTGGTGGCGCGCCTTGGCCCAGCGGCCGTTGCCATCCATCACGATCGCGATGTGGCGCGGCACGGCCTTCCCGGGCGCGCCGGTCATGCGGCCGGCCGCGCGTGCCGGAATACGGCGGCGGCACCCGACGAACGCATCGTCAAATCGCCATCAGCTCGTCTTCCTTGGCTTTCACCACGGCATCGACGTCCTTGACGGCCTTGTCGGTGAGCTTCTGAATCTCGTCGTCCACGCGGCGGTCGTCATCCTCGGTGATCAGCTTTTCCTTGAGCAGATCCTTGACCTGCTGCAGGGCATCGCGGCGCACGTTGCGGATGGCGATCTTCGCGTTCTCGCCCTCGTGGCTGACCATCTTGGCCAGCTCGCGGCGGCGCTCCTCGGTGAGCGCGGGCATGTTGAGGCGGATCACGGTGCCGGCGGTGGTCGGCGTGATGCCCAGGTCGGAGGCCATCAGCGCCTTCTCGATCGGCGCCACCATCTGCTTTTCCCACGGCGTGATCACGATGGTGCGGCCGTCGGCCAGGCTGACCGAGGCGACCTGGGTCAACGGCATGTCCGAGCCGTAGTAGGGCACCTTGATGTTGTCGACCAGCGCGGTGCTGGCGCGACCGGTGCGCAGGCGCAACAGGTCGTGCTTGAGGGATTCGATGCTTTTGCCCATGCGGGTCTGGGCATCGTTCTTGATGTCGTTGAGCATGTGGCTTTCCCGAAGAGCTCTGGCAAGCGGACGATTATAGCAGCCGGGTCGCGTCGACCGGCGTCGTCGCGGTGCTCAATCGCCGCAGACGAGGGTGCCGATCGGCTCGCCGCGCATGATCCGCATCAGGTTGCCCGGCACGGTCATGTCGTAGATGCGCAGCGGCATCTGCTGGTCGCGGCACAGCGCGATGGCGGCGGTGTCCATCACTTCGAGCTTGTGCTCGATCACCTTGTCGTAGCCCAGTTGCTCGTAGCGTACGGCGTCGCTGTGCTTGGCCGGATCGGCGGTGTAGACGCCATCGACCTTGGTGGCCTTGAGCAGCAGGTCGGCGCCGATTTCCACCGCGCGCAGGGCGGCGGCCGAATCGGTGGTGAAGAACGGGTTGCCGGTGCCGGCGGCGAACAGCACGATGCGGCCTTTCTCGATGTGCCGGATGGCGCGGCGACGGATGTAGTCCTCGGCCACGTCGTGGATCTGGATGGCGCTGGTGACGCGGGCGAAACCGCCGCGTTTCTCGATCGCATCCTGCATCGCCAGCGCGTTCATCACGGTGGCCAGCATGCCCATGTGGTCGCCGGTGACGCGATCCATGCCCGCGGCGGCAAGGCCCGCGCCGCGGAAGATGTTGCCGCCGCCGATCACCACGCCGATCTGGATGCCGGCGCGCTGCACCTCGATGATCTCGTCCGCCAGGCGGCCGATCACCTTCGGATCGATGCCGTAGTCGGCATCGCCCATCAATGCTTCGCCGGAGAGTTTGAGCAGGATGCGTCGATACTTGGGCGGGTTGCTCATGGGGACTCCGGATTGTGTGAGGTAAACCGGCACATTGTAGCGGAGCGGCGGAACGATGAGTGACTGTGCGGGGCCGATAGCGTCGCCCTTCTCCCTCCCCTGCGCAGCGAGGGGAGGGTCGGGGAGGAGCGAAAAGCTCTACCCCCTCCCGGCCTCCCCCTGCAAGCAGGGGAGGGGCAACAACGTCGCGCCAACGAAAAAGGCCGCGGTTTCCCGCGGCCTTCGTTCTCGTCAAGCAGTCGGGATGGCTTACGCCAGGCCAGCCTGCTTCATCACCTCGGCGGCGAAGTCCTCGGTGACCTTCTCGATGCCTTCGCCCACCGCAAGACGGGCGACGGAGACCACGTCGGCGCCTTCCTTCTTCAGCGCGTCGGCGACGGTCACGTTGGTGTCCAGCACGTACGGCTGGCCCAGCAGGGTGACCTCGGAGATGATCTTGTTGACCTTGCCGGCCACGATCTTTTCCAGGATCTCGGCGGGCTTGGCCTTGTCCTTGTCCGACATCTGGCTCAGTGCGATGTCCTTTTCCTTGGCCAGGAAGTCAGCCGGCACGTCGTCCGCGCGCACGTACGGCGGGTTCATCGCTGCCACGTGCATGGCGATGCCCTTGGCCAGCTCGTCGGAGCCGCCCTTCAGGCCCACCAGCACGCCGATGCGGCCGCCGTGGATGTAGCTGCCGATCACGCCGTCGTTCTCGACGCGCACCAGGCGGCGCACTTCGATCTTCTCGCCGATGGTGGCGATCAGCGCCTTGCCCGCTTCCTCCACGTTGGCGGCGCCAGGGTAGGCGGCAGCCTTCAGCGCGTCGATGTCGGCGGCGCCGGAGTTCAAGGCCACGTCGGCCACGGTGTCGCTGAACTTCAGGAAGCTGGCGTCCTTGGCCACGAAGTCGGTTTCGCAGTTCACTTCGACCAGCACGGCCTTGCCGCTGGCCTGGGCGGCCACGATGCGGCCTTCGGCGGCGATGCGGCTGGCCTTCTTGTCGGCCTTGGCCAGGCCGGACTTGCGCAGCCACTCCATCGCGGTCTCGATGTCGCCGTTGTTCTCGACCAGTGCCTTCTTGCACTCCATCATGCCGGCGCCGGAGCGCTCGCGCAGTTCCTTCACCAGTTGGGCGGAAATATTGCTCATCGGTAGTCCTCTAATGCTTGAAAGCGCCGGGGCACGCGGCCCCGGCGCGGTTATCGCGTGCGGCGAAGGCAACGGCGGCAGGAGCCGCCGCTGTCGCGCTTACCTGGCGGCGGGAGCGCCGTCGCGCGAGCCACGGCCGCCATCGCGGCGCGGGGCGGACTTGCGCGGGGCGGCGTCGCGGCGCGGGCGGTCGACCTTGGCGACCGGATTGCCTTCCTCGTCCAGCTCGACGAAGTCGTTGCCGTCGCCCTGGGCGGCGGACGGCGCGGCGGCCTTGCCTTCCAGGATCGAGTCGGCAGCGGCGCGGGCGTACAGCTGGATCGCGCGGATGGCGTCGTCGTTGCCCGGGATGGCGTAGTCGACCAGGTCCGGGTTGTAGTTGGTGTCGACCACGGCGATCACCGGGATGCCCAGCTTCTTGGCTTCCTGCACGGCGATGTCTTCGTGGCCGATGTCGATCACGAACAGCGCGTCGGGCAGGCGGTTCATGTCCTTGATGCCGCCCAGCGAGGCCTGCAGCTTCTCGCGCTCACGGCGACGGGCCAGCACTTCGTGCTTGACCAGCTTGTCGAACGAACCGTCGGTCTCGGCCGCTTCCAGCTCCTTCAGGCGCGACACGGACTGCTTCACGGTGCGGAAGTTGGTCAGCATGCCGCCGAGCCAGCGCGAGGTGACGAACGGCATGCCGGCGCGCGCGGCCTCTTCGGCCAACGGCTCACGGGCCGAACGCTTGGTGCCGACGAACAGGATGGTGCCGCGCTTCTGCGCCAGGCCCGACAGGAAGTTCATCGCGTCGGTGAACAGCGGCAGGGTCTTTTCGAGGTTGATGATGTGGATCTTGCCGCGGGCGCCGAAGATGTACGGCGCCATCTTGGGGTTCCAGTAGCGGGTCTGGTGACCGAAATGGACGCCCGCCTCGAGCATCTGGCGCATGGTGACTTGTGCCATGGGGTATGACTCCGATTGTCGGTTCCCGTGGAGGGAACCTGGGGTTGGGACCTCCACGCATCCCCGGCTTCGACCGCGACCGCCCGGTTTGTTGGTGGGCGAGGCGCGGCACCCCGAAGACGGTGCCGATGCGTGTGTGGCGTTGGTTTGGGTGTTGTACCGCGGGGGGTTACAATCCCGGCTCGCTTTGCGCCGGGCGGCTGCCAAAACAGCCGCGTCAGATCAGCAAAACTCCGAAATTGTAGCCGGTGCGCCGGCCGAGCGGCAAGTCACCGGGTTCCGGGCGCTGCCGCCATAGAAAAGTGGAAGCCATGGCCATCACCCTGAAATCCCCCCAAGACCTCGAAGGCATGCGTGTCGCCGGCAAGCTGGCCGCCGAGGTGCTGGCCATGCTGGTCGAACACGTCAAGCCGGGCGTCACCACCGAGGAGCTGGACCGGCGCGCCTACGAGCACATCGTCAACGTGCAGAAGGCGATCCCCGCCAACGTGGGCTATCACGGCTTCCCCAAGACGCTGTGCACCTCGGTCAACCATGTGATCTGCCATGGCATTCCGAACGAGGGCAAGGTGCTCAAGGACGGCGACATCGTCAATCTCGACGTCACCGTGATCAAGGACGGCTGGCACGGCGACACCAGCCGCATGTACATCGCCGGCACGCCGTCGGTGCTGGCCAAACGGCTGGTCGACACCTCGTTCGAGGCGATGATGCGCGGCATTCGCGCGGTGCGTCCGGGCGCCACCCTGGGCGACGTGGGGCACGCCATCCAGCAGCACGCGGAGGCGGCCGGCTTCAGCGTGGTCAGGGAGTACTGCGGCCACGGCATCGGCAAGATCTACCACGACGAGCCGCAGGTACTGCACTACGGCAAGCCCGGCACCGGCGTGGAGCTGAAGAAGGGCATGACCTTCACCGTCGAGCCGATGATCAATGCCGGCAAGCCGCAGACCCGCCAGCTGCCCGACGGCTGGACCGTGGTGACCAAGGACCACTCCCTGTCGGCGCAGTGGGAACACACCATTGCGGTGACCGACGACGGCTTCGAGATCCTCACGCCCTGGCCGGATGCCTGAAGAGCCGGGATTCGGGATTCGGGATTCGGACGAGCAGGTGGTGGCGGCGTGCCCTTGCCGGTGCCTGAAGCGGCAGTGAGCGGAGACGGGTGAGCAGAGGGTCGGATGCGCGGCGCCGGGACATGGCAGACTGCCACTCTCGCTTCTCTCCTCTTCACTCACTCCTCGCTCCCGCATGGCCATCAACCCCCCAGTGCTTCCCCCCTTGCCGCGGCTGCCCGTGGCGGTGCCGCGTTCGGGTGTTTCCAGCGATGCGCGTCGTGCCCTGAGGCAATTGCTGGGCGATGTGGATCGCGGGCTGACGGTGGCCTTTCGCGACGGCGCCGATGCCAGCGTGCTGGCGCGCCGGCGCAGCGAATCGGTGGATCGCATGGTGGCCCACGTGTGGACGGCTTGCCTGGGCGAGGTCGACAACGCGGCGCTGTTCGCGGTGGGTGGCTACGGGCGCGGGCTGCTGTTTCCGTATTCGGACGTGGATCTGCTGGCACTGGTCGACGCCCCCGAGCCGGCGCGGTTGCGCGCGCTCGAGCAGTTCTTTGCCACGCTGTGGGACATCGGCCTGAAAGTGGGCCACGCCGTGCGCGAGCTGGCGCATTGCCGCGAGCTGGCATCGAGCGACGCCACCGTGTTCACCAGCCTGCTGGATGCGCGCCGGCTGGTGGGCGACCCCGCTTTCGACGCGACGCTGCGCGCGATCATCGACGATCCGCAGTTGTGGCCGCCGGCCGACTACCTGGCCGCGCGCCTGGCCGAGCGCGATGCCCGCCACGCGCGCTACGACGACACCGCCTACAACCTGGAGCCCAACATCAAGGACGGCCCCGGCGGCCTGCGCACGCTCGATTCGCTGCGCTGGCTGGGACGCCGGCTGGCCCATGCGGGCGGGTTCGAGGACATGCAGATCGAAGGCCTGCTCGATCCGGCCGAGCGCACCAGTCTGTGCGAGGCGGAGTCCACGCTGCGCCGCTACCGCTATGCGCTGCACCTGGAGGCGGGGCGTCCCGAGGAGCGCCTGCTGTTCGACTACCAGCGCGCGCTGGCCGCGCGGCTGGGCTTCGAGGACGAGCACGAGAAGAACCTGGGCGTGGAGCAGTTCATGCAGGGCTATTACCGCGCGGCCAGCCAGGTGGAACGGCTGGGCGTGCAGGTGGCCGAGCGTTTCGTCGAGATGCTTGAGCCGCCTGGCGACGAGGAGCCCGTCGGTACGGACTTCGTGCGCTACGGCCGGCGGCTGGCGGCGCGCGATCCCGAGCTGTTCATGCGTCGGCCGGCAGCCCTGGTCGAGATTTTCATCGCGCGGCTGGACGTGCCCGGCGTGGTCGGTTTCAGCGCCGACAGCATGCGCCGCATCCACCAGGCCACCGCCGTGCACGAGGCGATGCTGGCCACCGACCCCGACGCGCTGGCGGCGTTCCTGCGCCTGCTGCGCCGAGGCGCGCCAGCGGTGGATGCGCTGTGGCGAATGAACCGGCACGGCCTGTTGGCGGCGATCCTGCCTGCGTTCGGCAAGGTCTTCGGCCGCATGCAGTACGACCTGTTCCACGTTTACACGGTCGACGAGCACACGCTGCGCGTACTGCGCAACATGGCGCGCTTTGCCGACCCCGCCGCGAAACGCGATTTCGCATTGGGCTGCGAGATCTGGGCCGACATGCCCAAGCCCGAGATCCTGCTGCTGTCCGCGCTGCTGCACGACATTGCCAAGGGCCGCGGCGGCGATCATTCGGTACTGGGCGAGGAGGAGGCACGCGCCTTCTGCACCCGGTTGGAGCTGTCGCGCGGCGATGTCGAGCGCGTGGCCTGGCTGGTGCGCTGGCACCTGCTGATGAGCACCACCGCGCAGCGGCAGGACATCACCGATCCGGAGGTGGTGCAGCGCTTTGCCGAAAAGGTGGAGAACCGCGAACGGCTGGGCCAGCTGTACCTGCTCACCGTGGCCGACGTGATCGGCACCAGTCCGCGCCTATGGAATGCCTGGAAGGATCGCCTGCTGGCCGACCTCTACCACGCCACTCGCTACGCCCTGAGCCGCGACGTGGACCTGCCGCGCGATGCCGGCGAGCGCGTGCAGGAATGCGCGGAATACGCGCTGGCGCTGCTGATGGACCAGGGCGTGGCCGAGGCCGACGTGGAGCGCGTCTGGGCGGATTTTCCGCAGCTCAGCTTCCTGCGCCATCGGCCCGAGCAGATCGCCTGGCAGACAACGGCCATCCTGCGCGCCGGTGGCGCCGTGCCGCTGGTCGCCGTGCACCCGATGTCGGTGCGCGGCAGCACCGAGCTGTTCGTCTGCACGCCCGATCGCGATGGCCTGTTCGCCACCGTCACCGCGATGCTCGACCGGCTGCGTTTCTCGGTGATGGAAGCGCGCATCCTCAGCTCGCCTAAGGGCATGGCGATGGACACGTTCCTGTTGCTGGAATCGGACAGCCAGCAACCGGCCAGCGCCGCGCGCGCCGACGAACTGCAGCAACGCCTGCAGCGGGCGCTGGCGCAGTCGACCGGCGTGCAGCCGGGCAAACGGACCATGTCGCGGCACCAGCGGCACTTCCAGACCGCGCCCAAGATCAGCTTCGACGACGCCGGCGACCGCACCCAGCTGGCGCTGGTCGGCACCGACCGCCCCGGCCTGCTGGCGGCGGTGGCGCAGGTGATCCTGGAGGCCGGCGCGCGCGTGCACGATGCACGCATCGCCACCTTCGGCGAGCGGGTCGAGGATTTCTTCCTGCTAAGCGATCGCCACAACGCACCGCTGGACCAGGCCCTGCGCGACCGCCTGCTGCACGCACTGCTGGAGCGCATCGGGCCGTCCAAGGACTGAGTTCCTGTAACCTTGGCGGTCCGTTTGCGCGGCCGTGGACAGGCCGCGCGTTCAGCCATCCAGATACGCGAGCGAACCCCAGCCCATGCAAGCCATCGAAACCCTGATCAACGACGCGTTCGAGCGTCGCAATGAACTGACCGCCACCGAGATCGAAAACCAGTTGCGCCCCGCCGTGGAGCAGGTCATCGACCTGCTCGAATCGGGCGAGCGCCGCGTGGCCGAGCCCGATGGCCAGGGCGGCTGGACAGTGAACCAGTGGCTCAAGAAGGCGGTGCTGCTGTATTTCCGCCTCAACGGCAACCACGTCGTCGACGGCGGCGCGGCGCAGGCGTTCGACAAGGTGCCGCTGCGTTTTGCCCACGGCAACGATGCCGAGCTGCAGAACCTGGGTGCGCGCGTGGTGCCCGGTGCGCTGGTGCGCCGCGGCGCCCACATCGCCAGGGATGCGGTGCTGATGCCCAGCTACGTCAACATCGGTGCCCATGTGGGCGCCGGCACCATGGTCGATACCTGGGCCACGGTGGGTTCGTGCGCGCAGATCGGCGCAGGCGTTCACCTGTCCGGCGGCGTGGGCATCGGCGGCGTGCTGGAACCGCTGCAGGCCGGCCCCACCATCATCGAGGACAACTGCTTCATTGGCGCGCGTTCGGAAGTGGTCGAAGGCGTGGTGGTGGAGAAGGGCAGCGTGATTGGCATGGGCGTGTTCCTGGGCCAGTCCACCCGCATCTACAACCGCGCCAGCGGCGAAACCAGCTACGGCCGCGTGCCCGCCGGCAGCGTGGTGGTGGCCGGCAACCTGCCCGCGAAGGACGGCAGCCACAGCCTGTACGCCGCCATCATCGTGAAGCAGGTGGACGAGAAAACCCGCAGCAAGACCGGCATCAACGAGCTGCTGCGCGCGCTGTAGCAAAATTCTCCGGGGACGGGTGGGAGCGACTTCAGTCGCGATGCTTCTACTCTGAAACCTCCGAGGCAAGAGCATCGCGGCTGAAGCCGCTCCTACAGGAATTGCGCGTGACCGAACCGACGCTTTACGGCCTCCCCAACTGCGATACCTGCAAGAAGGCCCGCAACTGGCTGGGCCGCTTTGATGTGGCCCACGACTTCATCGACTACCGCGCCAACCCGGTGCCGGCGGCCACGTTGAAAGACTGGGCGGCGCAGCTCGGCGGCTGGGAGAAGCTGGTCAACAAATCGTCCACCACCTGGCGCAACCTGCTGCCGCAGCGCAAGAACCCCGGCAGCGACCCGGAGTGGACGCTGCTCTTGAAGGAATACCCCGCGCTGATCCGCCGCCCCGTGGTCGTGCAGCCCGATGGCAGCGTGAGCGTGGGCTTCAGCGACAACGGCTTCAAGAAGCTGTTCACCCGCTGAGGAGCGCGGCATGCCGATACGCCTGTCCCGAATCCTGCTGATGCTGGCGATCACGTTGTGGCTGGCCCTGGTCGCGTTCGGCAACATCACCGACTACGGCAGCAATTTGGCTTTCGTGCAGCACGTGCTGGCGATGGACACCATCTTTCCCGACGCCCGCATCCACTATCGCGCCATCCACGCGCCCTGGCTGCAGCAGTCGGCCTACCTGCTGATCATCGCCTTCGAGATACTGGCGGCCGTGCTTTGCGGCGTCGGCAGCTGGCGGCTGTGGCGTGCGCGAACGTCTTCCGCGGCGGCATTCCATCGTGCCAAGCGCGTGGCGGTGCTGGGTCTGGGCGCGGGCGTGCTGCTGTGGCTGGGCGGGTTCATGGCGATCGGCGGCGAATGGTTCGGCATGTGGATGTCCAGCCAGTGGAACGGACTGGAAAGCGCCTTCCGGTTCGTCGTCGTGCTGCTGCTGGCCCTGGTCTACCTGGGCCAGCGCGATGACGAACTGGATCGCTGAATCCCCGATGCCGACATGAGCAATCATCGCGCGCGCCGTTTCCGCAACAACCTGCGCATCGAGCGCGACAACGCCGCGCTGTACGGGCGGCTGGCCGACCTGGCCGCCGACGCGCGGCTGGCCCAGGCCTATCGCCGCATCGCCGCCGGCGAAACCCGCAATGCGGCGTTCTGGGAGGCGCGTCTGCGCGAACTGGGCGAGCACGTGCCGTCGCCACGCATCGGGCTGCGCGTGCGCGCGTTGAGCGCGTTCGCGCGGCACTTCGGCACCGGCTTCGTGATGCCCACGGTGGTGCGCCTGGAGCACGCCGACCACGGCGCCACGCCGGTGGATCGCAACGGCCATCGCGACCATTTCAGCTTGCCGGGCGGCCCCGGTGCGCATGGCCGCCGCGACCGTCCGCAAAGCGGCAATACCTTGCGCGCCGCCGTGCTGGGCGCCAACGACGGGCTGGTGTCCAACGTCAGCCTGGTGATGGGCATGGCCGGCGCGGCGGCCGGTGATCGCGCCGTGCTGCTGGCCGGCCTGGCCGGCCTGGTGGCTGGCGCCTGTTCGATGGCGCTGGGCGAGTGGCTTTCCGTCAACAGCTCGCGCGAGTTCTACCAGGCGCAGATCACCGAGCGCGCCGAGCGCTTGGCGGTGTCGCCCGAAGACGGCCAGCGGCATATCGCAGGCCTCTACCGCGAGAAGGGGCTGGACCCGGCGGCTGCGGACCATCTGGCCGGCCACGTCACCGAAACCCCGCGCGCGGCGCTGGACATGCTGGTGCGCGAGGACCTGGGCATCGATCCGGGCGAACTGGGCGGCTCGGCCTGGGGGGCGGCCATTTCCTCGTTCTGCCTGTTCGCCTGCGGCGCACTGTTTCCGGTGGCGCCGTACTTTTTCCTGGGCGGTCGCCCCGCGTTGCTGGCCAGCGTGGGTTCCACCGCTGCCGGCCTGGCGCTGATCGGCATCGGCACCTCGCTGTTCACCGGGCGCAGCATGCTGTTCTCGATCGCCCGCCAGTTCGCGATCACCACCGCTGCCGCGGCGGTCACCTTTGCGGTGGGCCATGTGCTGGGCGTGATGGTGGCCGGCTGAGCAACCTCGCGTCGCCTGCTTGATATGCTGCGCGTTCCTATTTTTCGCCGCCTTAGCGAGAGCGCATGTCCGCCGTCTTCGATCTCACCTGCGATTTGATCCGCCGCCGCTCGGTCACGCCCGACGACGCCGGTTGCCTGCCGTTGATTGCCGGGCGCCTCGAGCGCGTGGGATTCCGTATCGAGCACCTGCGCTACGGCGACGTCGACAACCTGTGGGCCACCCACGGCGACGCCGGTCCCACGCTGGCGTTCCTCGGCCACACCGACGTGGTGCCCAGCGGGCCGGAGGCGTCCTGGCAGAGTCCGCCATTCGAACCGTCGATTCGGGATGGACGTCTATACGGCCGCGGCGCCGCCGACATGAAGGGCTCGGTGGCGGCGATGGTGGTGGCGCTGGAGCAGTTCGTGGCGGCGCATCCGAATCATCGCGGCCGGGTTGGGCTGCTGCTGACCAGCGACGAGGAAGGCGTGGCGATCGACGGCGTGCGCAAGGTGGCCGATCGCTTCCGCGAGACCGGCGAGAAGATCGACTGGTGCGTGGTGGGCGAGCCTTCGGCGAGGGAAAAGCTGGGCGACCTGATCCGCGTCGGCCGTCGTGGCTCGCTGTCGGCCACGCTCGCCGTGCGCGGCGTGCAGGGCCATGTGGCCTACCCGGAGAAGGCGCTGAACCCGATCCACGCTTTTGCGCCTGCATTGGCCGAGCTGGCGGCCGAGCGCTGGGACGAGGGCAACGCGGATTTCCCGCCCACCTCGATGCAGGTATCCAACCTCAACGCCGGCACCGGCGCCAACAACGTCATCCCCGGCACGCTCACCGCACTGTTCAACTTCCGCTACAGCACGGCCAGCCGCGCCGACGACCTGCGCGCGCGCAGCGAGGCGATCCTGCATCGGCACGGCGTGGATTTCCACATCGACTGGCATCTCTCCGGCGAGCCGTTCCTCACCCTGCCAGGCGGCCTGCTGCGCGAGACCGTGGTGGCGGTGTGCCGCGATCTCTGCGGCCTCGACCCGGAGCAGAGCACTGGCGGCGGTACATCGGACGGCCGTTTCATCGCGCCACTGGGCGCCGAGGTGGTGGAGCTCGGCCCCGTCAACGCCACCATCCATAAGACCGACGAATGCGTGGCGCTGGACGAGCTGGAACAGTTGCCGGCGTTGTATCAGGCCATCTGCGAGCGCCTGCTGCCCAGCGCGTAGGAGCTTTTGACGGGAATCAGGAATCGGGATCTTGTGGGAGCGACTTTTGTAGGAGCGACTTCAGTCGCGATGCTCTTTGCTGGAATCCCGGAGCAAAAGCATCGCGACTGAAGTCGCTCCCACACGAACGGACGGTCGTCGCCATGGCGGGTTGTTTCAAGCTTCCGGCTCCAGCGTCAGCTCATGTTGCGCAGGTCCCGGCAAAAGCGGGGTGGGGCGGCCGTTGGCCCAATCGTCGTGGCCGGCGCCATAGAACGGTGACAGTGGGTGGTCGCTCTGGCCGCCGGGCATCTGCAGGATGCCGTGGGCTTCGTGGCCGGGCGCCACGTCCAGCCGCTCGGAGGCGCCGAACGCGGGGGCGGCCACGCGCGGCATGTTGCTGTCGCCGGGCTGCGGTTGCGAGGGCATGTCGAGGTAGCGGCCCAGCCACGCCGGCAGCGCGGCCGACAATGGATGGTCGATCCGGCTGCGGTTGTGTTCGCCCCATGATCGGGCGGCGAGGCCGCCGGGTTGCTTGCCCAGCTCGGTTGCCACGCGCTTGGCGCTGGCTACCAGCAGGGCGTGCCAGTCGGCGTAGGTGCGGTCCAGCAGGTAGGGCGGCTGCGTGTGCACCAGGGCCCAGACCGCGGCTTCCGCGCTGTTTTCGCCGGGCCAGCTGAAATCGGGATGCTGTTGCGCCACGCGGGCGGCAAACGGCGCCAGCACGGCCTGGGTCACCTCGGTTCGGAACGCGCGCACCAGCCGGTAATCGACGCTGCCGACGGAAGCGTGGCCGTGCCAGTGCGCGGTGAGGTCGCGCAGCTGGCGCAGGTCGGGGTCGTCGCTGTCGGCAAGCGTGTTCTGCAGCAATCCCTGCCAGCGGCTGAGAAAGACCGCGCGGTCGTCGAGCTGGATGTCCAGCAGGCTGCCCGGCGTGAAGCCGGTGCGCGCATGCAGGTCGTCTCGGATCTGCTGCGCGCGGGCGCCCAGGTCGTGGCCGCCGTTGCCGAGCAGGGCCAGTGCCTCGCCGTCGACGGTGCGGTTGTTGGCGGTCCACAGCCGGCCACCGGCGGGGTCTTCGATGCGCGGATATTGCGTGGGGGCGGCCCAGCCTTGCCAGCCGATGCCGGGTTTTGCACCGTCCACGGGCATGGCGGGATCGCCTTCGCCGCGCAGCGGTACGCCATTGCCGGCGATGCTCCAGCCGATGTGCCCGGCGCTGTCGGCCACCAGGATGTTCTGCACGGGGATACCGAACGTCGGCGCCAGGTCCAGCGCCGCGTGCGTGTCCGGCGCGCGTTCCATCTGCATCAGCGCCAGGTTGTAGTTGCGCGGCTGGCGGCCGGTCCATTGCAGCGCCAGCGGCGTGCCGTCGGCATCAAGGGCCATGATCGGTCCCCAGCGCGTGTCCTCGACGGTGAGCAGCGTATCGGGCTGGCCTTTCACCTGGATGTGTTCGACATGGCGCTCGATGGCGGCCCAACCGCCGGGCACCTTGTAGCGGCTGGCATCGTGCGGGTCGCGCTGCACGCGCACCCAGTCCAGCCAGTCGCCGTAGCTGTTGGTGAAGCCCCAGGCAACCTGGCCGTTGGAGCCGACCACGACGGCCGGCGTGCCCGGCAGGCTCACGCCGTTGACGTCGCGCTGGCCACCCGGTGCGCCGGGGTCGGGGTAACGCAGGCGAACGCGAAACCAGATGTTGGGCACGCGCAGGCGCAGGTGCATGTCGTTGGCCAGCAGCGCCGCGCCATTGCTGGTGAGCGCGCCGGCGACGGCGAAGCTGTTGCTGCCGGGGCGCGAGACCTGAAGCGCGGGTGCCAGCGCGGCGGTCAGGTCGGCGGCTTTGGCGGGCGCCAGCTGGCGCAGGTCGAACACGCCCGCGCCGGGAATCACCGGCGAACGCGACAACCGCCCGCGCAGCGGCGCCTCCCAGTCAGGGTCGGGTGACAGCAGGAAATCCACCAGGGCGCCGGGCAACACCGCGCGCATCTGCGCGATGTGCCGTTCGCGCGCGTTGAGGCCGTCGCCGTTGAGGTCCAGGTACATGGCGGCGATCAGCAGCAGGCTGTCCGGCGAGCGCCACGGTTGCGGCTTGCTGCCCAGCAGCAGGTATTCCCACGGTTTCACATGCAGGTCGGCGAGGCCCGCATTGACGCCGTCGCGGTAGCGGTCGAGTTGCTGCTTCTGGTCCTGCGGCAACCGGGCATAAGCGGCATTGGCTACTGCACGCAGGCGATGGCGCCGGTGGTTGAGGTCGGCCGGCAGCGCCGCCGGCCCGACCAGCGCCGACAATTCACCGGCGGGCATGCGGCGCATCAGGTCCATCTCGAAGAAGCGCTCCTGCGCGTGCACGTAGCCCAGGGCGTAGCTGAGGTCGTCACGGCTCTTGCCGGTGAGCGTCACCGTGCCGCGTGCGTCGCGTTGCACGCTTACCGCGGCCTGCAATCCGTCCAGCTGCAGCGAACCATCCAGCCGCGCGCGGCTGCCGGCGAGCAGCCACCACAACGCGACGCCGGCGATCATCAGCAGGGCCAGCAACGTGAGTGCCAGCCAACGCCACCACTTGCGCCGTCGCGCCATCACGGCGTCGCGAACACGGCAAAGATGCCGGCGTATGGCTTGACCATGAAGGCCGGCGCGCCGGCGTAGCCTTCCTCGTCCACGTACAGCTGCGAGATGCTGCCGTCCAGGTAGAGCGCGTCGCGGCAGCCGAGCTTGTCGCGGAACAGCCGTCCAAACGTATGGAAGTTGACCGGCGCTTCGCTGACCGCAAACACCACCTCGTGCGGGCTGGGCGCGCAGACGCCGCTGCGCCATTTCAGGCTGGCCGAGTCACCCACGAATTGCGGGTTGAGCTTGCCGTCGATCAGCAGCATCGGACCGGACTGGCTGGCCCACTGCACGGGTTTGCCATCCGCCTTGAAATCGGCGCTGGTGCGCACGGCGGCGTGGCCGTCGGGGTACACCGCGAACACGCCGTTGGGCAGCAGCGAGAAGTTGCCCGCGACCGGGTTGCCGTGGGCCAGGTTCAGCGGTACCAGCGTCTTGCCGTCTTCCACGTACAGGCCCAGCGGGGCGAATTGCTTGTCGTAGATGCCCGCGTTGGCGGCAAACAGCAGGCGCTGGCCGCGCGCCTCGCCCCAGCGCCGCAGCGCGTCGATGCTGCCGAACGGCTGGCCGCTGGCCGGCTCGCGCCAATGCAGGGTGAGGGCGTGGCGGCGCAGGTCCAGTCGCACCACGCGATAGTTCTGGCCCTCGAAAGCGACCTCGTCGCTGGTCACCGCCCGCGCCCGCGCGCTGCAGCCGGCAAGCATGGCCAGGACGAGAAACACGATGAGCACGACGGGCGCGCAACGCGGGCCGCACGTGCGTGGATGGGGCGGAAAACGGAAAGACGGCATCCCCCGATGGTCGCCGCCCCGGCTGTCTCCATGCAAGCCCGCCCTTGCCTCGTGCGGCGCGATGACGGGCGCATCAGCGGTGCAGCGGCTAGACTTGCGGTTTTACGTCAGCGGTTTGCGCATGTCCGCCTCGCCCCCGTATGCCCCCATCGTCGCCACGCTCGGCTACGTGCTGTCGCCGGATCGGCGCCAGGTGCTGATGATCCACCGCAACACGCGTCCGGACGACCACCACCTGGGCAAGTACAACGGCCTGGGCGGCAAGATGGAGCCGGGCGAGGACATTGCCAGCTGCATGCGCCGCGAGATCATGGAGGAGGCCGGCATCGGCTGCGAGTCGATGCAGCTGCGCGGCACGCTGAATTGGCCCGGCTTCGGCAAGCACGGCGAGGACTGGCTGGGTTTCATCTTCGTGATCGACCGCTACAGCGGCACCCCGCTCACCGCCAACCACGAGGGCACGCTGCGCTGGGTGGATCGCGACAAGCTGATGGAGCTGCCGATGTGGGAGGGCGACCGCCACTTCCTGCCGCTGGTGTTCGATGGCGACCCGCGCCCGTTCCACGGCGTGATGCCGTACCAGGATGGGCGCATGCAGTCCTGGTCGTACACGCGGCTGTAGCCGCAGGAGCGCACCCTGTGCGCGATGCTCCGGCAGCTCGGCGCAGAGCATCGTGCACACGGTGCGCTTCTGCGTTCCAGGCGATCAGGGCTTGAACACGGTGAATTCGCCGTACGGTTTCAGCTGCGCATCGATCGCCTTGGGGTCGCCGACGATCACGATGCTCTGGTCCTTGGCGGCGAAATATTTCCGCCCCATCGCCTGCACCTGATCGGCGGTGACCTTGTTGGCCTCGGCCACGTAACTGCCCAGGAACGTCGGCGGCAGGCCGTCGACCCAGTAGTTCGCCAGCGTGGCGGTCAGCGAACCCTGGATCTGGTTGCGCAACAGATAGATGCCGCCGACCAGGCGCTTGGCGCCGGCAAGCTCCTGCTCGCTGGCCGGCTGGCTGGCCATGCTGTCGTACAACTTGGCCAGCTCCGCCAGCGTGGCACCAGTGACCTCGTTGCGCACGTCGACGGTGGCGACCGTGCTGCCACCGGCGCGGTTGGCGCTGTAGCGCGACCACGGGCTGTACGAGTAGCCCTTGTCCTCGCGGATGTCCTGGGTGATGCGGCTGGTGAAGCCGCCGCCCAGGATGGTGTTGGCCACGGTCAGCGGGATGTAGTCCGCATCGCTGGCCGGCACGGCGGGCCGGCCGTAGCGGATGTTGCTTTGCACCGCGCCTTCGCGTGGCACGATCAGCCGTTGTGGTGCCGCCGTGCGCGGTGCCGGTGCGGTATCGGCCAGCGCTTCGCCGCTGGCTTTCCAGCCGCCAAACTGCTGCTGGGCCAGCTTGAATGCCTCGTCCGCGTCGATCCGCCCCACGATCACCAGCAGGGCGCGGTCCGGCCGGAAGCGTGCGTCGTGCAATGACTTCAGCCGCTCGGGCGTCGCAGCCGCGATGCTGGCCTCGTTGAGCGAGTCGCGCGCGTAGGGATGCTCGCCGTAGGCGGCGTGGCCGAACGCGCGCTGCGCCTGCCAGTCCGGATCAGACTCCTGCACCTTCAGGCTCTGCAGCGCGTTGGCCCTGGCCAGGGTGACCTCGTTGGCGGGAAAGCTGGGGTGCAACGCCGTATCGGCCACCAGCTCCAGCAACTGCGGTGCGTGCGAGGACAGCGCGCTGGCGCGGATGTTGACCGCGTCGTCGTCGGCGCTGGCGCGGTAGTCGCCGCCGATCGCCTGCAGCGCTTCGGCGATGCTGCGCGAATTGCGGCTGGCGGTGCCTTCGTTGAGCAGGCCGGCCATCAGCTGCGACAGCGCCGGCGTCGCCGCGTCGTCGGCCGCGGTGCCACCGAGCACGGCCAGCGCCACATCGACCTTGGGCAGGCCATCGCGCGGCACCACCCACACGGTGAGCCCGTTGGGCAGGGTGCGCTGGGCGATCTGCGGGACCGGCAGCGGCTTGTCCGGGCCGTAGGCGGGCAAGTCCTTCGGCAGCGCGGTGGTGGATGCCTGCGCCACGCCGGCGAGGGCCAGGCCGAGCGCGACAGCGAGCGTCTTGAATGTCGTCTTCGTCTTCATGGCGGTCCTCACTTGGCGGATGTCTTGGCGGATGTCTTGGCGGCGGCCGCGGCCGCGGGGCGGCGCACGATCACGCTGCGGTTGGCGTCGGTGAGATAGGTGCGGGCCACGCGCCTGATGTCGTCGGACGTCACCGCCTCGATCCAGCCGGGCATGCGGTTGGCGACGTTCGCATCGCCCCACAGCGTCTGCAGCTTGGCCAGGGTGTCGGCCCGATCCATGAAAAATTCCAGCTGGCCGTACCAGTCCGACAGCATCTTGGTTTTCACGCGCGCCAGGGTGGCGTCGTCGACGCCGTCCTTGGCGACCTTGCCGATCTCCTCGTCGAGCGCGGCCAGCACCTGGTCCGGCGTGGCGTTGGGCTTGTACAGCGCGAACAGGCTCAGCAGGGTGGGGCCGGCGTAGTCGCTGCCGTCACCCAGCGGGTAGTTCACGCCGCCCTCGATGTTGAGCAGCAGCTCGCGGCCCTTGACCAGCCCCTGGTAAAACCGCGAGGCGTCGTCGCCAACCAGCAGCTGCGACAACACCATCATGGGTATCTGGTCCTTGCTGCCGCGCGCGGGCATTTTCCAGCCGATCGCCAGCGCCGGCACCTTGGCCAGCGCGTCGGTCTGTTCCGCATGCCGCGGCTTGGTGTTCAGCGGCTCGGTGACGTCGGGGCGCGGCGGCAGCGCACGCGCGGGCAGCTGGCCGAAGTATTTCTGCGCCAGTGCGAACGCCTGCTCCGGCGTGACGTCGCCGGCGATGCCCAGCACCGCGTTGGCCGGCTGGTAGAAGGTGTCGTGGAAGGTCTTCACGTCGGCGATGGTGGCGTGGTCCAGATCCTTGAACGAGCCGTAGCCGTCGTGGTTGTTGGCCCACTTGTCGAACGCGAGACGGTTGAGGTCGGTCCAGAAGAACAGGCCATACGGCTGGTTCTTCACGTTGACGCGAATCTCCTCCTTCACCACGTTCTGCTGGTTGGCCAGGTTTTTCGCGCTGAAGTCCAGGGACTTCATGCGGTCGGCCTCCATCCACAGGATCGGTGCCAGCGCGGACGACGGTGCCGAGGCGATGTAGTTGGTGTAGTCGGCGCGGGTGGAGCCGTTGAATATGCCGCCGCCACCCTGGATCACCCGCTCGAACGTGCCCTTGGGCGCGTCCGGCGTGCCCTCGAACATCAGGTGCTCGAACAGATGGGCGAAGCCGGTGCGGTTCTGCGGCTCCAGCCGCATGCCGACGTGGTAGACCATGCTGATGCCGACGGTGGGCGAGCTGTGGTCCTCGGAGACCACCACGGTGAGGCCGTTGTCCAGCTTCTTCACCGCGACCGGCAGCTTCCAGGTGTTCGTATCGGCGGCGTGGGCGGTGAAGGCCAGGCACAGTGCCGCGACGAGTGCGGGTAGTCGTAAAGCGCGCATCTACGTCTCCTTGTCAACGCGAAGGGAAGGCCGATCCTCCTGCGATCGACCCGCGTCGACAAGTGACGAATGGGGGAGGGCGCAACGCCCGGCGCCGTTGCGGGAGCGACTTCAGTCGCGATGGTCCCCCTCGGCCACACCGGCCACCCGGGCCAGCATCGCCGCCCGCCTGGAGCAAGCATCGCGGCTGAAGTCGCTCCCACGAGACGAGGGATCACGCCACGTCGGCCAGCCACGCCGGGTTGCCGAACTTGGTGCGAGCGAGCGCCTTGGCCTGGGCCAGTTCATCGGCGCGCAAGTTGCCGTCGGCGAGCCCGTGCAGGCGGCGAAAGGTGGCCACCATGCGCGCGATCACCGCCTCGCGCGGCAAGCCGGTCTGGCTGCGCAACGGGTCCACGCGTTTGGCGGCGCTGGTGGTGCCCTTGTCGGACAGTTTCTCGCGGCCGATCCGCAGCACGTCCAGCATCTTGGCCGCGTCGATGTCGTAGGCCATGGTGACGTGGTGCAGCACCGCACCGCCGCGATGCGCCTGCGCCGCGCCGGCGATCTTGCCGCCTTCGGAGGTGATGTCGTTCAGCGGCTGGTACCAGGCCTTGATGCCCAGTTCGCCCAGCGCCTCGATCACCCACGCATCCATGAATGCGTAGGCCTGCTGGAACGACAGCCCCGCAATCAGCGACAGCGGCGCGTAGATCGAATAGGTGATGGTGTTGCCCGGCTCGATGAACATCGCGCCGCCGCCGGAGATGCGCCGCACGACCTCGATGCCATGGCGCCGTGCGGCAGCCATGTCCACCTCGTTGCGCAGCGACTGGAAGCGGCCGATCACCACCGCGGGCGCGGCCCATTCCCAGAGCCTCAGCGTGGGCGGCCGGCGACCGGCGCCGACCTCGTGGGTCAGCACCTCGTCCAGCGCCATGTGCAAGGTGGGTGATTGCGGTGCAGCGTGGATCAGCTGCCAGCCATGGTCGTGCCAAGCGGTGCGCTTCATGCGGCGTGCCCCGCTTGCAGCGCGCGGTGCACGGCCGCCGCGATGGCTTCGGGCGAGATGCCGTACATCATGACATCCGGCCCGAGGGCATCGTGGATGACGCGGGCAAAGCCGGCCTCGTCCGTCCTGGCGGACAGGCCTTCGAGCGCGGCATCGATGGCACGCAATGCGCTGTCCGGCTCCAGGAAAAAATCACCGCTCAGCTGCACCTGGGCCAGTCGCCCGTCGCGGACATCGAGGTCGATCACCACCAGCTTGCCGCCGGGCATCTTGTACTCGCCATGCATGGACGGCTTTCCTCGGGAAGAAGGACGGGATTATTGCGCGTGATGGGAAGCGGGGTGGGCGAAGGTTCGCCGTCACGATGGCAGCTGGCTCCAGCGCTTGGCGCGCAACTCCATTTACGCGGCCGGCCACACCAGCGACCGATGGATCTGCGCGCCTGCCCACGCGCCATCGGCCACCGCGAGTGAAACCGAGTGCGGCATCCTCGCGGCGTCACCGCAAGCGAACACGCCCGGTACAGTGGTCTCCTTCGTCTCGCCGGTTGATATCTGCAGGCCCATCAATGTCTCTACGAGTTCGCAACCAAGCTGGGTGGCGATCGGCGTGGACGGCTCGTTGTGCGGCGTGGTGAACAAGCCGCCGAAGCGCAGGCGCCGGCCGTCCGTGAGCACGGCATCCGCGTTTCCGTCGATCTCACGAATGAGGGAGGTGTCGATTGTCACGCCACGGCGCGCCAGCTCATCCGCGGCGGCTTGGTCAGGTTCGAACGTGCCGTTGAGGAAGAACGTGGTGTCGCCCCATTCCGGCAGCAGCTGCGCCTGATGGATCGACATCGGGCCGGTGGCGATGACGCCGATGCGGCCCTGGTCCAGTTCATAACCGTGGCAGTACGGGCAGTGGAAGATGCTCTTGCCCCAGCGTTCGGCCAGGCCGGGGATGTCGGGCAACCGATCCGACACACCGATCGCAAGCAGCAACCGTCTAGCCGAATGGGTCTCGCCACCGCAGTCCACCTGAAAGTCGTCCTTCGTACCCGTTGCCCGCTCGACGTGGCCGTCCAGCCAGGCCAGCGTGGGGTAGGCCTCGAGTTGCGCGCGGGCGACGTGAGCCAACTCGGCAGGATCGACGCCGTCCATGCCCAGGAATCCGTGGGAATGGCTGGCGCGGCGGTTGCGCCGCTTGCCACCGTCGATGATGAGTACGCTGCGGCGTGCCCGCAGCAATTGCAGGGCCGCAGCCATGCCCGAATAGCTGCCGCCGACGATGATCACGTCGTGCTTTATCGCGTCATGCTTCATGCCGGTGCCTCGATCGATGGGCGCCATGACGGCGCGTGAAATCCGCGGCCAGCGCGGCCAGGGTGACCGATTCGAAGCGCTGCAGCAGCAGCGCCTCGGCATCGGCGAAAGCGGTGTCGAGCGCCGCATTGATCACCTGCTCGACGAGGCAGGACGGGTGCTCGCTGCGGTTGCCCACGGCGAACAGCGCGGGCTCGCCGAGCGCTTCGTGCAACTGGCGTAGCGTGACCTTGGCCAGATCCGCCGAAATGCGCCAGCCGCCGGCGTGTCCCCGATCCGCCTTGACCAGCCCCGCATCCCGCAACAGGCCCATGGTGCGCCGGACCACGACGGGATGGGTGCCCAGGCACTGCGCCAGTGCGTCGGACGTCATCGGCGTATCGCGCTCGGCCATATGCAGCAGGGCGTGGAGCACGGCGGAAAGTCGGCTGTCTCGTCTCATGTAACAAACGATGTTACGTTAACGCTTCCATGTCAAGCGGCGAGGGCAGCATGTCTTCTTTCAACGATCCACAAGCGGTTGCGCGGTATACGGAGGGACCGCGGCGTCAGGTTCCCGGATTGCATGCACTCCACCGGATGACCGGCCTGCTCCTGCACGAGCACGTGCCGTCCGATGGGCGCGTGCTGGTGCTGGGCGCCGGTGGAGGCCTGGAGCTCAAGGCCTTCGCCGAGACCTACCCGCACTGGCGTCTGCTCGGCGTCGACCCGTCAGCGCCGATGCTGGAATTGGCCGTCCAGACGCTGGGGCCGCTGGCGCCGCGGGTGGAGCTGCTGGAGGGCTACATCGATGCGGTTCCGGCCATCGAATTCGACGGCGCGGTTTGCCTGCTGACCATGCACTTCCTGTCCATCGAGGAACGCCTGCACACGCTGCGTGAGCTGAGGCGCCGGTTGAAGCCCGGCGCCCCGCTGGTGATGGCCCATCACAGCGTTCCCGAGGCACCGGACGAAAAGCTGCGCTGGCTGGGCAGGCACGTGGCTTTCATGACTTCAAACGGCATGCCGGTGGCAAACCCGGCCGCCACGATCGAAGCGATGGCCCGCCGCCTCCCGCTGCTTCCCCCCGAAGCCGAGGTCGGCTTGCTGGAGCAGGCCGGCTTCGAGCGACATGAGCTGTTCTATGCGGCTTTCACGTTCAAGGGGTGGGTGGCGTATGCGGCTTCGTGAAGTCCCCCAACCTCGCGCCTTGATCGGAAGTGCTTGCGCGGCAGACAGGCCGCGTGGATACCGAGCGCCATCGTCTTGCAGGCCGGCGCCATTCGACACGCGTCAACGCGCGGTCATCCCGCCATCGACGCGGTAGTTCGCGCCGGTGAGGAACTTGCCACGATCGGACACGAGCAGCGCGACGACCTCGGCGATGTCCTCGGTGGCGCCGATGCGGCCCAGCGGCAGATGCTGGAGCCAGGCCTCCGTGGAGAATCCCGGAGTCGTCCTGGCGAACTCGTCGGAACCCGGCGTCGCGATGACGCCGGGCGACACGACGTTCACGCGGATTGCCGGCGCGACTTCCAGTGCGAGCGTGCGCGAGTAGTACTCGAGCGCCGCCTTGGCAGCGCCGTAGTGCGCAAAGGGGCCGAACGGCATCGCCGCCGCTGCCGACGAGATGTTCACCACGGCGGCAACCTTCGAGGCCCGCAGCGCGGGGAGCACCGCGTTGGTGAGGCGGATCGCGGCGAAAAGGTTGAGCTCGAAGCTGTCGTGCCATGCCTCGTCGGGAATCGTCGAGGCCCCTTCCAGGAACGCGCGCGCACCGCCCGCATTGTTCACCAGGATGTCGAGGCCGCCGAGCGCCGCCAGCGCCTGTGTCGCGATCAACGCCACGCCTTCGCTCGTGGCGACGTCGCCGGCGACGAAGGTTGCCCGGCGGGCATGGCGTCGTCGGGCTTGCGTGCGGCAATCACGACCCTGGCACCGGCATCGAGCAGGCGCTGCGCGACGACCGCGCCGATGCCGCGCGTGCCTCCGGTGATCAGGGCACGGCGGCCGCCGAGTTCTTTCGAGAGATCGGGATTGTTGGACATGGGAGGTTCCTTTGACGAGGGTTGATGTTGATGGCGCAGTGATCGGCCTGCAGGGCGGTCACGATCGTGTCGTGATGGCCGTGCATCGCCCACGGCCTTCTTGAATTTGGACAGGCCCAGGGAAGTCGGTGATGCGGGCGGCTCGCCGTCAGCGCTTCACGAACCGATAGGCGAAGCGATCGGTCTCGCCCTTGATCGACGGGTCGAACACCTTGAGGGAGTGCGGATCGTCCTTGTTCGCCAGCACGCTGCTTTCGGCGTCCAGCACGAAGCCCGCCGCTTCCACTTCCTCGCGAACGACGGCGGGTTCGATCCGATGCAGCGAGCCGGCGTTGCTTGCGCCCGTCCCGATGGCGGCGACGTGGTCGACGATGACGTAGAACCCGCCGGGCTTGAGCCGCTCATAAACGGCCCGGTTGAAGTCGGCCGGGGTGGCGCCCCGGGTCTGGAGAAGCGCCGCATGGAGATCGTGATAGAACAGGTGCAGCCACACGACATCCGCGGGTGGCGAACTCTCCGGCAGCGCCACGAGGTCCGCCGAGATCGCCCGCACATTCTCTCGCCCCGGTTTCCCGGCCAGCGCGCGGATGCGGCCGACCGGATCGTTGCCGAGATGAGCGACCTCGGCCGGCACGAAGCTGTAGATCCTCCCCTCGGGCCCGACGATGTCGGAAAAGAGGCTGCTCCAGTCACCGTCGCCCGGAAACACGTCGATCACGGTAGAGCCCGCATCGACGCGTGCGAACCTCAACAACTCGGATTGTCTGGCGTGCTGGTACATGGTGGCCTCCGAAGGGGCGTGACTTCTGAAAAGCTCGTGGCGGATGCCGGTCGGGCCTGGCGCGTCAGATCTGCGCCAGGCCACCGTCGACGGCCAGCTCGCTGGCGGTCATGAAGCTGCTGTCGGGCGACGCGAGGAAAGCCGCCGCCGCTCCGATCTCGGCCGGCTCGGCCATGCGTTGCAGCGGATTCATCGAGGCGAATACCTTCATGCCTTCCTCGCCCACCGCCGCCTTCGCCAGTTCGGTCGCCGTCGGCCCGGGCGAAAGCACGTTGACCCGGATGCCGGTGCCTTTCAGGTCCTCCGCCCAGGTCCGCGCGAGGTTGCGCACCGCCGCCTTGCTCGCGCTGTAGACGCCGAATGCCGGGGCACCGGTGGTGCCGGCGCTCGATCCGGTCAGGATGATCGAGCCGCCCTGGCCCATCAGCGGCAGCGCCTTCTGCACCGTGAAGATCGTGCCCTTCACGTTGGTGTCGAAGGTTTCGTCGATGTGTCCGGCAGTGATCTCGCCCAGTGGAAGCAGGCTTCCCGTCCCGGCATTGGCGAAGACGATGTCGAGCGTGCCGCGCTCGGCCTTCACCGCCGCGTAGAGGCGGTCCAGGTCGGCCAGGTCGGAAACCGAGCCCTGCACCGCGCGGGCGTTGGGGCCCAGCTCGGCGACCGCGGTGTCGAGCACCTCCTGTCGGCGCCCGAAGATGAAGACGAAGGCACCTTCCTCGATGAAGCGTTTTGCTGCCGCGCGGCCGATGCCGGTGGCGCCGCCGGTGATCACGGCGGTCTTTCCATTCAATTTGCTCATGGCATGAATTCCTGGTTGGAGGGGGCTGGCCGCGATCCTGTCGTGACGGCCGTACGCACTTACGGCTCCTGCTTGAACAGGTCCTGGAAAATCAGCGGGCCCCAGACCGGACCGCGTGCCTGCACCAGCGTGCCGCCCTCGTCGAACTTGCCGAGATTGACGGGGGCGAAGCCGAGCCGCCTGGCAAGGTCCGCCACGTCCGCGGTGGCGGCCGCGTCGTCGCTCGACAGGAACACGACCCTATGGCCGCCCTCGACGTTCGGGTCGGCGGCCAAAGTGCGCGCCAGCAGGTGGTTGAAGCCCTTGACCAACCCGGCGCCCGGGAACGACCTGGCGACGAAGGCGGAGGAGGGGAGCCCGTCGAGTGTTTCAACGGGGGCGTTCGTGTTCATCGCGTCGATGATCGTTTTGCCCCGCCAGTCCGGGAGCGCCCTGGCGACGTCGCGATGCCCCTCGAACAGCACCGCCAGGATGATCACGTCCGCCTTGACGGCTTCCTGCAAGGTCCTGGGGATGACCTTGGGCCCGATCGCCTGCGCCTGCGGCAACAGGTCTTCCGGCCGCCGCCGGCTGGCGACCGTGACTTCGATGTTGTTGCGAGCAAAGGCGCGGGCGAGCGCCTGGCCGATGGAACCGAAACCGATGATGGCGTAGCTCATGGGGATGATCCTTTTCAGTGGAGTGATCCGACCCGTGCAGGCCGGTTGCCCGAACGATCTGGGTCGCTTGACCAATCAACACAATTGACGAAAGATCGCTTGATACGATCTACTTTTTGGATGGCTCGTGCTCGACAACGTCACCATCAACCAGCTGCGCGCGTTCGTCGCGGTATGCGACCAGGGCAGCTTCTCGGGCGCGGCGCGCAAGCTCGTGCGCGCGCAGTCGGCCATCAGCCACGCGATCAAGGCGCTGGAAAGCGCGTTCGACGTCGAGCTGTTCGAGCGCAACACGCGCAAGGCGCAGCTCACCGCGGCAGGGCGCAGCCTGCTGCCGGACGCACGGGCGGTGATCTCGCGCACGGAGGAAATGAAAAACCGCGCCGGCGCCATCGCGAAGGCGGGCGTGCCGCAGGTGTCGGTCGCCGTCGACGCCTATTTCCCGCGCCGCCACCTGGTCGACTGCCTGCGCACCCTGCAGGGCGAGTTCCCCACCGCCGCGATCAACCTGCGCATCACCACCATGCAGGGCGGCGAAAACCTGGTGCTGGAAAAAGTATGCGCCCTGGCCGTCACCATCGAGAACGTGCCGGAGGTGAATCCGGACGCCATCGAACGCCACTGGCTGCGCGAGGAGGGCATGGTGACCGCCTGCGCGCCAGGCCATCCGCTCGCTTCGACGCCAGCGCCCATCCCGATGGACGAGTTTGGCCGCCACCCGCAGATCGTCGTCACCGACAACCAGCCCGGCGCGGAAAAGACCCAGCACGGCGTCGCCGGCAAGCGCCAGTGGCTGGTCAACGACCTCGGCGCCAAACGCGATCTGCTGAAGGCCGGCCTCGGCTGGGGGCACTTGCCACGGCATCTCGTGGACGAGGATCTGGCCAGTGGCCAACTGGTGGAGCTGGAGCGCCGTGCCTGGCACATGGGGCCGCTCACCTTCGTGATCTCGCGACGGCGCGGACACGATCTGTCGGCCTGCGAGGAGCGGCTGGTGGAGTTGCTGGGGGAGGGCTAGTTTCGTGCGGGTGGCGGCGTAACCCGCAAGAGGCGGCGTCGTCCGACGCAGGCGTTCGTCAAGGCAAGGAACGGCGCAAGGTACGCGGCTGTCCTGACGTGATTTCAGTTTTCTTTCGGGCGGCAGGAATTCACGTACAACGCGCTGGGCGCGCCGGAACGCGCAGCCACGATGTCCGGGCAGTCGTCGCCGGTCATATCGCCGATCGCCAGGCCATACATGGCGCCGGCGCCATCGCCGAAGCGGATGTTCTGGAAGCTTCGGCCGTCGCCGCGATTGATCAGCACCACGCCGGGCGTGGCCTGGTTGCCGAGCACCATGTCGATGCTGCCGTCGCCGTTGAGGTCGGCCGTGGCGATCGAGTACACGTCGTCGTTTTCATCACCCGCCGCGATCGGAGCGGGAAACCGTCCCTGGCCCTGGTTGAGATAGATGAGCGCGCCGCCTTGATCGTCGCCCATGATCAGGTCGGGCAGGCCGTTGCCGTCCAGATCCCCCACCGCCACGGCGCGGGTCGCGGACTTGGCCGGGCCGATGGGCTGCTTCGTGTTGAAGTGGCCCGTTCCGTCGTTCGGAAAGATGTAGCTTTGACCGCCATCACGATGCGGGACGACCAGGTCGATGGTTCCATTGCCGTCGAAATCCGCGGCGGCGATCGTCGTTGCCGATTCCCCCGACAGCACGACGCAGGACGGAAAGCGTCCGCCGCCGTCATTGAGACAGACCTGATTCTTGCTGAGGTTATGCGGTCCGCCGCGGTTGGCGACAATGATGTCAGCCCGATGATCGCCATTGAGGTCGGCGAGAGTGATGTTGCGCGTCGACCAATTCGCCTCGCCGAACGTGCTGGCCTGCGTGAAGTGGCCGTGCCCGTCGTTGAAGTAGATCCGCTTCGTGTCGGGGCGGTCGTTGCCCACTGCCAGGTCCAGGTCGCCATCCCCATCCAGATCCGCCAGGGCGGCCGTGTAACTGCGATCCGCCGTGGCGTCCAGCGCATGCCGGTCGTCGAAGTGGCCGTGGCCGTCGTTGAGCAGGACCAGGTCGTGCAGCGGCCAGTGCCGGCCTTTCGCCAGGACGATGTCCGGATCACCGTCGCCGTCCAGGTCGCCGATGCTGGCGTTCGCCGTGGTTTCAGCAACGTTCTCGAGAAACACGGCCCGATTGAAATCGGGGCGGTACGCCACCGCTTTGTGCGCCGGTTCGCGTTGCAGACCCTGGCACCCGGCAAGCAGCACAAACGCGACAACCAGCGCCCAGCGACTGCCCGCCCCGACGGCCGCCAGGGAGGCGATACGGATCTTCATGCGGCGTCCCCTATTCGTCCGCGCCAGGCCGGCGCGAGTTCGAAGTGTAGGCGGTTCGTGCGGCTGTTCGGGCAATGGCGCCAGCGGGCGATGGTGTGCCATGCCATTGTCCGGCAACCTGTCGGATGGTCTTACAGTTTCCGCGAATCGCTGCCGTGTGGTTTCACACAAGGCATTGAAAATCGGTGGGTGATCGGACGGCATGGACAGTGCATGAGCCTGGGCTGCCCAAGGCGAAATGGAGGGTCACCATGCAACGTCCAATTCTTGCTTTTGTCGCTGCGGCGTTGTTGCTGGTCGCTTCATACAGCGCAAGCGCCACCGCGGTGTATTCGTGGCAACCGCTGACGCCAGGGGTGGATCCCGTAGGCGACGATTTCCTGTTCGTCGAGGGAAAGATGGTTGCGACGGCACCGCTGCAGTACGAAGTGTCTCTTCCTTCCCTTATTCCCGGCGTGGACTACCACAGTCCATTTTCGTTGCTTACCTTGTCTGTCCAGGGGGGCTACGGCTTCTACCTGGGCCCGAATCTGACCGGAAACCTGGGCGCCGTGTACCTTTCCATGGACATGACGCCGATTGGCAGTGGGGTCGGCAGCCTTTTGAAGGGATCGTTGCAGGCGAACAATGCGGGAATGGATTTCTACATGACATCGAGCGACGGTGTCTGGTCGATCGGGGCCGCGCATTCGGACTTTCCCACCTGCTTTTCCAGCCCATGGTGTAGCGGTGGAACGGGGCGGTGGGTGCTCACGGAGGTGCCGGAGCCGCGGTCCCTCGGGATTGTTTTTCTCGCGCTGGGCGCTTTGGGGATGATGCTGCTGGCAAGGCGACGCGCTTCTTCCACGTGAACGCGCCTGGGGGCGCGGCACGCGCCAGTGTCGAGATGCACGGAACCTGGGGACGAAACGCTGCGCGACATGACGCACGCGAACCCTTTCGCCGCGGACAGGCACGTGGCGTCGATGCCCGGCGGCTCGCCCATCGGCCGGTGCCGCTCAATGCAGATGGATCGTCGGCCCCAGCACCACGGCAAAAGCCACCGTCACCAGCACGCCGAGGATGATCAACACCGGTTCGCGGCCGATGTGGAAGTCCTGGGCGGGCAGGGTCGAGCGGCGGGCGTAGGCGACGTTGAACAGGCCCGCCGTGCCGCCGAACGACGCGGCGATGGCCGAGGTCAGCGTGATCACCATGCCAAGCGGATTGAACAGGCTGACCAGCAACGCGCTCACCCCGCCGACCACGTACAGCGTCATCGCGGTCTGCCGTTGGGTGCGCGCCGCCTGTTCGCCGCCGCCGAGCATCGCCCCGAGCATGCGGATGGCGGCGCGAACGACCTGGATGTAGGCAACGAGGCCAGCCACGAACAGCACGACCCGCCACAGCCACGGCCAGGGCAACGGCCCCAGCCCGCCGCCCACGTCCGGGCCCCAGTCGCCGAGATTGGTGACGCCGGAGAACATCCAGTAGCCGGCGGCCACCATGCCTTTCACCGTGAACACCGCCCATGCCACCAGGCGCGGCAGCGGCCGACGCAGGCGGCGCCAGGCCAGGTAGGCCAACACGGCCAGCACCACATCCATGCCGGTGCCGGCCATCGCCACGATGCGGCTGGACCAACCCTGCGTACCGGGACACTCGACGTAATACGCGCCCAGTTCGCCGGGCTGGTGTCCGGTGGCAACGCAGGCCACGGCATGGCCAAGCAGCTCGTGCGCCATCGTGAGCAATGGCAGCAGCAACAAGGCCAGGCCCGCCAGGGTCCACCGATCGATCCACGGGCGCGGGTGCGTGTCGTCCTTCGTCATCGCCGATTCCCCTTGAGACATGCCTCAGGATCCCGCGCACGCCGCATGCAAACCAGTGCGGGTCACAGGTATCTGGCCTGACAGGTGTCAGGCACGCCGCACGATAGCGCCTGGGAATGCGCCTGTCCTCGGGCCGTCGCGATCAAGCCGCGTCGATGCCGGCTCCCCCGCCGCGGGCCACGCGTCGGGCAGCGGCCTCAACGCCCGCGGTGATCGCGGTCGGGGAAATGGCTGCGGCTGCCGCCGACCGAAATGCTGACGCCGCCGGAGGGCTCGTCGCAGCTGCCGAACGCCTGGCTGACGCTGACGTGGCCCGAATTCCAGTTGCCGGTACCCATGTGGCTGCCGGTGACGATGCCGGTGCCGACGCTGCCGTGGACTTGCGGCTGGTTGTAGGTGGAGTCGTCGCAGTCGGGGGCTCCGGCAACCGGCTCGGTATTGCCCATGCGGCCGCTGGTGTCGCCGTAATAGACGCCCGGTGCGTCGCCTGCGGTTTTCGGGGTTGGCGGCTGCGGCGCGGTGGCGCTGGCGGCAGGCAGATCGCCGGGTGGCAGCTTCAGATTCAGCGGCTTGCCGGCGGTCTGCGCCCACGCCGTGGTGGCCAGCAGGCTGGCAGCGATGGCGACGAGGTGCCGTTGGATGTTCATGCGTACTCCGGGTGGATACCAGCGCCAACGCGCGAGCTGCGGTTGGCGTGCACATCCGGGTTGGAAAGGTGGGGCGGCGACAAGTTCCGATAGCCGCCGCGAACCCTCCGTTATCTGTAGGAGCGCACCCTGTGCGCGATGCTTTCATGACCCGACGAAGAGCTATCGCGCACAGGGTGCGCTCCTACAACAGCTTCGATCACCCGGTGGTTTCGATGCGCTCCACGCGGCGCAAGCCGCGCGGCAGCAGGCCGCCGCGGCTGGCGCGGGTGCCGCCGTATTCCACCAGGTCGGCCCAGCGCAGGGTGAGCTTGCGCTGGCCGGCGTAGAGCGTGACCTCGCCCTTGCTTTCGGCCACCACGGCGACGCCGGCCACGCGTTCCTCGCCACTGGCGAGCTTGGCCTTGGGGATTTCGATCAGCTTGTTGCCCTTGCCCTTGTCCAGCTCGGGCAGCTCGGCCACCGAGAACATCAGCAGGTGGCCTTCGGTGGTGACCACCACGATGCGGTCGCGGGCGGGGTCGGCGCTGATCTGCGGTGCCAGCACGTGCGCGCCGTCGCTGAGGCTGATGATCTGCTTGCCGGCCTTGTTGCGGCCGGTGAGCGCCTCGAAGCGGGTGACGAAGCCGTAGCCGAAATCGGTGGCCAGGATCAGCCGCGTGGCGTTGTCGCCGGCAACCATGGCGTCGAAGCTGGCGCCGGCCGCGGGGCTGAAGCGGCCGGTCAGCGGCTCGCCGTTGCCGCGCGCCGAGGGCAGCGTGTGCGCGGGCGTGGAGTAGGCGCGGCCGGTGGAATCGATGAACGCCACCTGCTGCGTGGTGCGCGCCTTCACCGCGGCCAGCAGGCCGTCGCCTTCGCGGTAGTTCAGGCCCTCGGCGTCCACGTCGTGGCCTTTCGCGGCACGCGCCCAGCCTTTCTGACTCAGCACCACGGTGACCGGTTCGCTGGCCACCAGCGCGCTTTCGTCCAGCGCCTGGGCGGCGTCGCGCTCGACCAGTGGCGAGCGGCGGTCGTCGCCGAACTTGGCCGCGTCGGCGCGCAGTTCCTCCTTCAGCAGGCTTTTCAGCTTGGCCGGCGATTTCAGCAGCACGTTGATGCGCGCGCGCTCCTCTTCCAGCTGGTCGGCCTCGGCGGAGATCTTCATTTCCTCCAGCCGGGCCAGCTGGCGCAGGCGTGTTTCGAGGATGTAGTCGGCCTGCTCGTCGCTGAGCCTGAAGCGGGCGATCAGCACCGGCCTGGGCTCGTCCTCGGTGCGCACGATGCGGATCACTTCGTCCAGATTGAGGTAGGCGATGCGCAGCGCTTCGAGCAGGTGCAGACGGCGCTCCACCTTGGTCAGCCGGTTCTGCAGGCGGCGGGTGACGGTGCTGGTGCGGAAGCTCAGCCACTCGGTGAGGATGCGCTTGAGGTTCTTCACCTGCGGGCGCCCGTCCAGGCCGATCATGTTGAGGTTGATGCGGAAGCTCTTTTCCAGATCGGTGGTGGCGAACAGGTGCTGCATCATCTCGTCGGCATCGACGCGGTTGGAGCGCGGCACGATCACCAGGCGGATGGGGTTCTCGTGATCGGACTCGTCGCGCAGGTCCTCGATCATCGGCAGCTTCTTGGCGCGCATCTGCGCGGCGATCTGCTCCAGGATCTTCGACGGGCTGACCTGGTGCGGCAGCGCGGTGATCACGATGCTGCCTTCCTCGCGGCGATACACGGCGCGGGCGCGCACCGAGCCGGTGCCGTTCTCGTACATCGCCAGCAGGTCGCCGCGCGGGGTGATGATCTCGGCCTCGGTGGGATAGTCCGGCCCGCGCACGTGCTCGCATAGGTCGGCCACGGTGGCGTCGGGATCGTCCAGCAGGCGGATGCAGGCGCTCACCACCTCGCGCAGGTTGTGCGGCGGGATGTCGGTGGCCATGCCCACGGCGATGCCCATGGAACCGTTGAGCAGCACGTGCGGCACGCGCGCAGGCAGCCAGCTGGGCTCCTCCAGCGTGCCGTCGAAGTTCGGCACCCAGTCCACCGTGCCGTGCGCCAGCTCGCCCAGCAACGCCTCGGCGATCGGGCTGAGCTTGGATTCGGTGTAGCGCATCGCCGCGAAGCTTTTCGGATCATCCGGCGAGCCGAAGTTGCCCTGGCCGTCCACCAGCGGATAGCGGTAGGAGAACGGCTGCGCCATCAGCACCATCGCTTCGTAGCACGAGCTGTCGCCGTGCGGATGGAACTTGCCGATCACGTCACCGATGGTGCGAGCGGATTTCTTCGGCTTGGCGGTGGCGGCCAGGCCCAGCTCGCTCATGGCGTAGATGATGCGCCGCTGCACCGGCTTCAGGCCGTCGCCGACGAAGGGCAGGGCGCGGTCCAGCACCACGTACATCGAGTAATCGAGATAGGCCCGCTCGGCGTATTCCTTCAGCGGGATCTGTTCGTAATTGGCTTGCAGGTTCATGCAGTTGCATCATTCGGTCGGCGCGCAGGCTGCGCGGTTAACCGGTCGATGGTGCCAGAAAGCGCCCGTTTCTTGTAGGAGCGCACCCTGTGCGCGAGCTTTCGCGATGTGGCGGAAAGCCATCGCGCACGGGGCGCGCTCCTACAGGCGTGGCGTTTCGATGCCCTGCTTGTTCAACTGCGCCTGCACGCTGTCCGGGCCGGCCAGGTGGGCGGCGCCGACGGCGATGAAGATGGTGCCGGGCTGTTGCAGCATGGCGGCGATCTTCGTTGCCCAGGCCTGGTTGCGCGCCACCAGCAGCCGTTGATAGAGCTCCGGTGCGGTCTGGCGCATGTCCTCGTCCTCGAGCCGGGCGATGGCGGCGACGTCGCCGTTCTTCCAGGCGTCGATCACTTCGTCCAGCTGGGCTACCCCCTTGTCCACATCGCGCATGGCCGAACGCAGGAAGTCCAGTTGCACCGCATGGGGCATGTCGGCCAGGAAGCGCATCTGCTGTTCGGCGGTTTCCAGGCCCAGCACCGTTTTGCCGGCCGCGGCCATGCGCGCCTGCAACTGCTTGTCCACGCCGTGTTCCGGATCGAGCCCGGCCTTGAGCAGGGGCGCGGTGGTCAGGGTCAGCGCGGCCAGCCACGGGCGCATCATGTTCAGCGCCTGCATGCCGCCGGGCACGCCGGCCTTGGTGGCGGCCGTACTCAAGCGCAGTTGCTCGGCAGCGTCGAGCTGGCTCGTCAGCGGATGCGCCGCGTCCATCCCGTAGCGCAGCACCAGCGCCATCATGTTGGCCGGGTCGTCGTCGGTCAACTCGATGTAGAGCGTCTGGCTGTCGGCCACCGCGCGGTCCAGCGTGTCGTTGTGCCAGTCGGTGTCGTTCGGCAGCAGGTGCACGGTGCCGAACAGGTAGATCGTGGTGTCGGCATCCTTGGCCACCCACAGCGCGGGTTTTGCCGTTGCGCAAAGGCTGGCCAGGAACAGGGCGGCGCCAGCGAGCAGGCGCAGGGCGATCGGGGGCTTCATGGCGTCGGCATTTCCCGGGTCATGAACACGCTGTACGGATCGTCGACGTAGTCGGCGAACGGCGCGCAAGGCTGGAAGCCGAAGCGGGCATAGAGCCGGCGGGCCGGGGCGAACGCTTGCGCCGATCCGGTCTCCAGGCTCAGCCGCCGGTACGAGCGGCGGCCGGCCTCGTCGATGATGTGCTGCAGCAGCCGCGCCGCCACGCCCTTGCGCAGGTGGGCCGATACCGTGCGCATCGACTTGATCTCGCCGTGCTCGCCATCGAGTTGCTTCAGCGCGCCGCAACCGAGCAGCTCGTCACCCTCCCACGCGCTCCAGAAGGAGACATCGGGCTGGCGCAATCCGTCGAGGTCGAGCGCATGGACACTTTCCGGTGGCGAGTGCCGTGCCATGCCCTGCAGGTGTTCGCGCAGCAGCTCGGTGATTTGCGCGCTGGTGAGGTCGTCGAGGCGGATGTCCATGGGGCTCGGCTTTGCGGCAGGGAGAGGTGCGGCGGGGCGCAGACGCCGTCAATTATGCGGCGTCTTGCCCGCAACTTCCGCGATGAAATGCGCGATCGCGTGTCTCGCGCGATGCGCCGACCTTGCCGAGTAGACCCGCCGCGCTGTGGGGTCGGTGCCCGCGTCCGGGTTGTCGAAAGCATGGTGCGTCTGGCTGAAGAGTTCGAAGCGCACGTCGTTGCCGGTACGTCCATCTCGGCGATGGCGGCGAGTCAGGGCGGCCAGCGAGCACTATTTCGACGCATCGGACACTGCCACGGTGCAACTGCCGGTGCAGCGGAACCAGGCGGCGGCGTGCGGGTAGTCGATCGTCAGGCGGAATCGCGCGAGCACGTTGGCGCCGATCGCGCCTTCGGGCGAGGCATCCATGAGGCTGGCCATCATGCCGTGGAAGGCCCGGTCCGGTCGTTCGGTGAACCACACCGGACCCACCGACCATCCGGCGATCTCCACCACCGGCACCTCGATCAATCGCGCCTTGAAGCGCGGCGCCATGAGGTCATCGCCGTCCTCCACGATGACCCACCCGGGATGCGCCTTGTGCCAGCTTTCCAGCATGCTCGTGGTGATGTAGCTGGTGACGCCAAAGCCGTTCACGGTCTCGGTGCCGGCGGCAGCCTTGCCGGCGGGCGTGGGGTGCGCAGTGGCGCCGGTGTCCAGCAGCATGTCCAGCGGTTTGCCGTCGATGTGCACCACGATGCGCGGGAAGTGCTGCATCACCTTGCCGTGCGTATCGGTCTGGAAACCGAGCGGGGTGCGGTGGGCGGCGGGGTCGGGATGCCAGTTGCCGCCTTCCACCCGCAACTGGCGCGCGGGGTAGTCGAACGTCCAGACCCGGCTGCCGAGGTAGGCCGCGCCGAGCTGACCGTCGTCCGGGTACGGGCCGGGGTTGACCAGCAGCTTGCCCGCGCACGGGCCCTCCGGTGGCGGCAATGGCTGGCCCGAGCGATAAGGTGGTGGCGTGGCCACCATGAGAGCGTCGCCCTCGACCATGCAGGTGCCGGTCTTCAGGCCGAGCCGTTGCGCGGCCTTGGCCGACAGCCAGTACATCCCGGCCGCGCCGCCGCCACCGGTATCCACCAGCAGCCGCAACGAGGCGCCATCCACGGTCTGCGGCGTGGCGTAGAAATGTCCGGCTTCGTAGTGCGTGGGAAGCGCCTGCGCCGGGGTGGCGCTGGTCAGCGCCAGGGCGGCCGTCCATATCGTGATCATCGGAATCCTCCAGCGCCGGTGTCGTTGCCATGCCGGTGCCGCGGCTTCGCCGTGGTGGCCCGTCGCGGCGCCGACGGTTCGTTTCCTCAGCGCGGCACGCGGTAGCCACCGGGCACGCCGCGCGCGCTGAGGGTGAGTTGCCACAGCTGGTCGCGACGGCTGCGGAAGACGGCAGCCGAGGTGCTCAGGTAGAAGCGCCACATGCGGCGGAAGCGTTCGTCGTAGTGCGCCGGCAAGGAGTCCCAGGCCGCTTCCACGTTGGCGTACCAGGCCATCAGGGTGCGGTCGTAGTCGGGGCCGAAGTTGTGCCAGTCCTCGACCACGAACAGGCCTTCCAGCGCGCTGGTGACCTGGCTGGCGGCGGGGATCACCGAGTTGGGGAAGATGTATTTCTCGATCCACGGGTCAGGTTGCGCGGGTGCGCCATTGGTGCCGATGCAATGCAGCACCGAGAGTCCGCCCTCCCTGAGGCAGCGGTCCACGGTTTCGAAATACGCGCGGTAGTTCTTGCCGCCCACGTGCTCGAACATGCCGATCGAATACACCGCATCGAAACGCTCGTCGATGTCGTGGTAATCCTGCAGGCGGATCTCGATGGGCAGGCCGGCGCACAGCTCGCGGGCGAACTCGGCCTGCTGCCGCGACACGGTGATGCCCACGCCGCTGACGCCGTAGTTTTCCGCCGCGTATTTCAGCGCCTCGCCCCAACCGCAGCCGATGTCCAGCACGCGCTGGCCCGGTTGCAGCTGCAGCTTGCGGCAGACCAGGTCGAGCTTGGCCGCCTGCGCGTCGTCGAGATTGTCGGCGGCCGCCCAGTAGCCGCAGGAGTACACCAGCCGCTTGCCCAGCATGGCCTGGAACAGGTCGTTGCCCAAGTCGTAGTGCGCCTTGCCGATCTCGAACGCGTGCTCGCCGCGTTGCAGGTTGATGAAGCGCGCCTTCAGGTGGGCGATCACCGCCTCGAAGGTGTGCAGCTTCTGGTCCAGCCCGGAGCGCAGCATGCGGGTGAACATGCCGGGCAGGTCGGCGGCGTCCCACCAGCCGTCCATGTAGGCCTCGCCCAGGCCCAGTGACCCGTGGGCGAACACGCGTGGATAAAGCCGCTCGTCGTGCACCTGGATGTCGGTGGGTGCGGGGCCGTTGATGGTGATGCCGGCGCCCTGCAGCAGTTCGCTGGCGCGATCCTTCAAGCTGTCCTGGCTCATGCTTTTCCTCGCGGAGTGAAACAAACAGTCGTCAGCGCCGGGTGGAGGGCTCCCGGCGTGCGCAAACGTCGATGCGCGCAGTGTTCATCGGGTTTTGGCCGCTCCCAGCACGCCATAGTTCGCCGGCGACCGTGCATAAACCGTGTCGATGCCTGCCGCGCGCACGCGCTCCAGCAGCAGGTCGGCCTGGCTCTCGCGCAGCAGGAATTCCACCTTCACCGGCAGGTCGTCGGCCAGCTCGAAGAACTGCTCCTCGCGCAGCACGCCATGGCGGCCGAAACCGGCGATGGCACGAAACACCGAGCCGCCGCCGAGGCCGTCGCGGCGGGCCTGCTCCAGCAGCCATTGCGATACCAGCATGCCGTCGTGGCGTGCACGCACGTGGCAGTAGAACGTCAGGTGCACGCCTTGTTGCAGGTTGTCCTGGTTCATGCCGGTTCCCCGATCAATGGCGCAGCACGCTGCGGGTGAGGGCGATGCCTATTACGGTCATGCCGATCGAGCCGACCAGGTGCAGCGCCACGTGGCCGCTGAACCACAGGTATTGCTGGCGCAGCAGCAGCGTGGCCGATTCCGCCGAGAAGGTCGAAAACGTGGTCAATCCGCCAAGAAAGCCGGTGAACACGAACAAGCGCAGTTCCGGCGAGAGCGTCTGAAAATGATCGAACACGCCCATCACGCAACCCATCAGCAAGCCGCCGACCAGGTTGGCCGCGAGCGTGCCCAGCGGCAGCGTGGGAAACAGGGGGTTGAGCGCCATCCCCAACAGCCAGCGCGACCAGCAACCGATGGCGCCGCCAAGGCCGATCGCAACGAATCCGGTAACACCCACGAGCGCGTCTCCTGACCAATGGAAGTGTCCGGTTGCCGCGGCGGCAGGCACGCCTGCGCCGCCGGAAACCGGTGGTGCAGGCATCATCAGCCCCTGCAACGATGCGGGGCGGTTGGTTCCATCGAACGCGTTCGACGGAACGGGAGGCATGCCATCTCCCGGAGCGGCCATGCTAGGAGCCGGGGCGATGGAAACGCAAGCGCGGCGGCGTTGTTCCGGGCCGCTCCCACAGGCGACGCCGTACCGCCACATGATCCATGCAGACCGCACGCTGGCTACAATGCGACTCCTGTTGCCGCCCGACGTTGCCGCTTCGATGAATCCACCCTCGCGCACGGCACGCCGCAGCCTTCCCTGGTTGCTGGCGGCGTTGTCGATGATCGGCCCGTTTTCGATCGACGCGATCTTCCCGGCTTTCCCGCTGGTCGGCGCCCGTTTCCAGGTGGACGACGCAGCCTTGCAGCAGCTGATCAGCGTCTACCTGCTGACCTATGCGGCGATGAGCCTGTTCCATGGCGCGATCTCCGACGCGATCGGGCGCAAGCCGGTGATGGTGGTGGGCATGCTGGTGTATGCGCTGGCCTCGGGGCTGGCGGCGGTATCCGGTTCCTTCGCGATGCTGCTGGCCTGCCGCGCGTTGCAGGGCGCCTGCGCGGGGGCGGGGCTGGTGGTGGGGCGCGCGGTGATCCGCGATACGTTCGAGGGACCGGCGGCGCAACGCCTGATGTCGCAGGTGATGATGATCTTCGGCGTATCGCCGGTGATCGCGCCGATGGTGGGCGCATGGCTGCTGCCGCTGGGTGGCTGGCACGGCATTTTCTGGTTTCTGCTGCTGTTCACCTTGCTGCTGGCGGCGGCTGTCGCGATCTGGCTGGAGGAAAGCCACCCGCCCGCGCGGCGCACCACGTTCGCGCTGCGCCCGCTGCTGGCCGGCTATCTGTCGTTCGGTCGCGACCGGCCGTTCTGGCCGCTGCTGATTTCCAGCTCGGTGAATTTCGCCGGGCTGTTCCTGTTCATCGCGTCGGCGCCGCGGATCGTGCTCGACCTGCTGCATCTGTCGGCGCAGGATTTTCCCTGGCTGTTCGTGCCCGTGGTGGTGGGGCTGATCAGTGGCGCCTGGCTTTCCGGGCGGCTGGCCGATCGGCGCAGCGTGCGTTTCACGGTCAACCTGGGCTATGCGGTGATGCTGCTGGCGTGCACGCTGCACGTGTCGCTGGCGGCGGCGCTGCCGCAACCGCGACTGCCGTGGTCGATGCTGCCGCTGGTGCTGCACGGCGTGGGCGTGCAGCTGGCGTTTCCCACGCTCACCCTGCTGCTGCTGGATCGCTTCCCCCAGACGCGTGGCGGCATTTCCTCGGTGCAGGCGTTCGCCAGCCTGCTGCTCAGCAGCGTGGTCGCCGGCGTGCTGTCGCCGCTGCTGTCCTCCACCATGTTGTCGCTGGCGCTGGGGTCGTCGTCGCTGACCCTGATCGGTGTGGCGGCGTGGTACTGGTACGGACGCATCAGCCGCGTCCCCATCGCGCCGGGCCTGGCCCGCGACGTCGAATTGCAGGCCCAGATCACGGGGCCGCGCTGATCCCACGAAGCATTGCCCATTCCATCCCTTGCCCGCGAGGAACCGCATGAAAGCACGTATCGATTTCCGCAACGCCGCCCCCGACGTGTTCAAGGCGATGCGCGACCTGGAAGCCGGCGTGCGCCGCAGCGCTCTGGAGCATTCGCTGCTGGAGCTGGTGAAGGTGCGGGTGTCGCAGATCAACGGCTGCGGCTACTGCCTGGACATGCACATCAAGGAGGCGCTTGCCGCCGGCGAGACCGGGCAGCGGCTGTACCTGCTGTCGGCCTGGCGCGAGGCGCCGTTCTACTCGCCGCGCGAACGCGCCGCGCTGAGCTGGGCCGAGGCGGTGACGCTGGTGTCCACCAATGAGCTGCCCGACGAGCTGTACGCCGAAGTGCGCGAGCAGTTCGACGAGAAGGCGACGATGGAGCTGACGCTGGCGATCATCGCCATCAATGGCTGGAACCGGCTGGTCAAGGCGTGTCGCACCGAGGTGGGCAGCTACGTGCCGGCGGCGGTTGCGTGAGGCCGCGCCGGGCTTTTTGACGGCTGCTTGACCGCCACGGGTCCAGGCTGCGGGGACGCCATCGATCCGGCAGGCCGGATCGCCGATCGCCTCACGGGAGCGCGCCATGCCTTACAAATCCATCAGCGACCTGCCCGACTCGGTGCGCGACAACGTGCCCAAGCATGCGCAGGAAATCTACAAGGAAGCGTTCAACAGCGCGTGGGACGAATATGCCGACAAGGACGAGCGCCGCGGCGACGCATCGCGCGAGGAAACGGCGCACAAGGTGGCCTGGTCCGCCGTGAAGAAGGATTACAAGAAGGGCGACGACGACAAGTGGCACGCCAAGTAGGCCGCGCGGCGCCCGCGCACCGGGCGAGGCCCGTCAGAGCAGTTGGCGCGAGGCCAGAAACGCCCGCGCTTCGGCGGCGTCGTTGTCGAACCAGGCGCGGGTCGAGCCCAGCCGAAAGGTGTAGCCCCACGCATCCATGTCGGCCATCAGCCGGTCGCGACCCACGCCGGGCAAGGCCTCGGCCAGCACGATCTGCAGGTAGCAGGTGGCGTCCTCCTCCTCGATCGAATCGGTGGCGTTGGTATGGACGTCCAGACGTCTTTCTGGCGGCATCACGATCAGGTGGCAGGCCTCGTGCAGCAATGAGTGCAGCGGCGTGTCCGCCCGGGCGTAGACCGTCGTGCCGATGATGCCGGCCTCCTCGTCGCCCCAGAAACTGCCGGGGATGGGCGCGCCGTCGTCGACGCGTTGCAACGTCAGGTTGTAGCGAGCAAGCAGCGCGCCGGGCGCGTCGAAGCCGAGTTCGGCCAGCCGCAACACGGTGTCGGGCGAACCGGCCGGAGAGGGGTGTTCGTAGGGCATGCGTGGCACGGTGGCGAAAGGCGGGGCGAGCCGGCGGTGGGCGCCGGCCCGCGGCCGTCGGGGCGCTCAGTCGGCGGTGGTGGCGTCGGTGGCGCCCGTCTTCGCCTTGCCGTCCGGAAGCGTCACCGACAGCTCCAGGATCTCGTGGCCGCTGTCACGCTCAAGGTTGATGTTGATGGCCTCGATGTCGACGTGCACGTATTTCTTGATTACTTCGAGCAGTTCGTTGCGCATCATCGGCAGGTAGTCGGGCGCGCCGCGGGAGGAACGTTCCTGCGCCACGATGATGCGCAGCCGTTCGCGGGCCACGCTGGCGGTCGGCTCGGGCCGGCGCTTCAGGAAATCAAGAATACCCATCGTGATCAACCTCCGAACACGCGCTGGAGAAAGCCCTTCTTGGGCACGTCGATGAAGCGCAGCGGGCGCTCTTCGCCGAGGAGGCGGGCCACCGTGTCGCTGTAGGCCTGGCCGGCGGTCGAGTTGGCGTCCACGATCACCGGCACGCCGTTGTTGGAGGCGGTGAGCACGTTCTCCGATTCCGGGATCACGCCGACCACCTTGATACCCAGGATCTCCTCCACGTCGCCGACGCTGAGCATCTCGCCGATCGCCACGCGGGCCGGGTTGTAGCGGGTCAGCAGCAGGTGCTGGGCGACCTGGCCCTCGCCGCGCTCGGCGCGCCGCGTCTTGCTGGCGAGCAGGCCCAGGATGCGGTCGGAGTCGCGCACCGACGACACTTCCGGGTTCACCACCACCACCGCCTTGTCGGCGAAATACATCGCCAGGTGGGCGCCTTTCTCGATGCCGGCGGGCGAGTCGCAGATGACGTAGTCGAAGCCGTCGGCGGAGAGCGCGTCGAGCACCTTCTCGACACCTTCCTGGGTCAGCGCATCCTTGTCGCGCGTCTGGCTGGCGGCCAGCACGTACAGGTTCTCGTAGCGCTTGTCCTTGATCAGCGACTGTTTCAGGGTGGCTTCGCCGTGCACCACGTTGACGAAGTCGTACACCACGCGCCGCTCGCAGCCCATGATCAGGTCGAGGTTGCGCAGGCCGACGTCGAAGTCGATCACGGCGACTTTCTTGCCGGCCATGGCCAGGCCGGTGGCGAGCGAGGCGCTGGTGGTCGTCTTGCCGACGCCGCCCTTGCCGGAAGTGACAACGATAATCTCAGCAGTCAAGAGCCCATCTCCGCAAGGTTGTTGTTGCAGCCGATCACAGTTTTGCGATCAGCAGTTTTTCGCCCTCGAGCCAGCATTGCACGGACCGGCCCTCGAGGTCGTCGGGAATTTGTTCGAACACGCGGTACTGGCCCGCGATGGCCACCAGTTCCGCCCGGAAATCGGACACGTAGATGCGTGCCTTCTCGTCGCCCTGGGCACCGGCCATGGCGCGGCCACGCAGGCCGCCGTAGATGTGGATGTTGCCGTCGGCGATCACTTCGGCGCCGTTGGCGATCGCGCCGGTGACGATCAGGTCGCGATCGCGGGCGTAGACCTGCTGGCCGGAACGCACCGAGCCGTCGTGATGCTGCGCGCCGAGGGCGTGGCCCGATTCGGGCGGCGCCAGGATCGGCTCCGGCCGCGCCACCGGTTCGGCCGGACGCGTTTCGGCGGCCGGAGCGGCGGCGGCCGGCTCGTAGGCGGCGCGGAACTTGGCGATCAACGGCAGGCCCATGCGGCTGGCCAGCGCCTCGGTTTCGCTGGTGCCGTAGGCCAGCCCCACCGGCAGCATGCCGGCGCTGCGCACCGCTTCGAGCAGCGCGTCGACGGTGCCGTCGTCGGGCAGGTGTGACAGGTGGCTGAGGTCCAGCACGACAGCCGCGCGCGAAAACAGCTGCGGCGCGGACCGCACGCGGCGCTCCAGTTCCTCGCACAAGGCGGCGGCGTCGACCCGGCGCACGCGGACGCAGGCGATGCCGACCTGGCCGAAGCGCAAATCGCAGGCGTCGGATGTTTCGGTCTTTACGTTCATGGGTGCTGTCTTCCTGCCGATGCGCGCGCGCCGGCAGCGGTCGGTGAAGGCATGCTGCGCTCGGTCAGCCACGGCACGTCGGGCAGGCCACCCTTGTCGAGCCAGGTTTCGCGCACGTAGGCGTAGCTGGGCAGGTCCAGCGCGAGCAGGCTGACTTGCGGGCCGTCCTTGCCCATGCGCTGCTGGCCCACTTCCTGGAAGCCGTAGGTGCCGTGGAAAAGCACGACGACATCGTCGCGCGGTTCCAGCAGTACTTCGCAGGTGAGCAGCGGCACGCGCACTTCGGCATAGCTGTGCACGTCGCAATAGAGCACGCGGCCAAGGCCGTGGCGGTGGTAGTTGTTGGCGATCACGATGCGGTCGATGTACATGAACTGCGGGTAGTGCTCGCCGAACCAGCGGTAGTTGGGGCTGTCGTACTGGCCGCCGTCGCGCAGGGCGATCAGGAAACCCGCCAGTTGCCCGTCGACCTCGGCCACGCGGAAGTATTCCGCGTGCTCGTAGAAATAACGCAACCGCGCGGAATCGAGTGCCAGGATGGAGCGGCCGGCGGCGTTGTTGAGCGCCAGCACCGCATCCAAGTCGTGCTCGCGCACGTCGCGGATGGCAAGAACCATTCGTTGCTCCGCTTGATGGAGTCGGGGAAAGGCCAACGCACGGCCTCGCAAAGTCGCCATTATGCCATGCGGCCATGCCCCGTACACCGGCGAAAGTCCATGTAAAACCTTTGTAAAGCGGTGGGCAGCACCGGTCGGCGAGGCGCGGCGGATTGCGCTGGAGGCCGGCTCGGCCAATGATGCGCGCCATGCGTTGGCCATTCTTCAATCACATCCGCCTGCTGCTGCGCTATGCGGGTTTCTTCACCTATCTGTCGGCCGGGACCCCGCTGGTCACGACCTGGGCGGCCGAGCGGCTGAACCAGCTGCAGCGGCCCAGTTTCTCGCTGCTGCTGTGGACGCTCTGCTACCTGGTGTTCGGGCTGATGTACTGGCTGCTGACCAGCAACCTGGGCTCGCGCCGGTATCCGGCGCTGAAGCTGCTGGGGCTGGCCCTGATGACGGCAGCGGCGGTGGCGGTGGGCTGGTACAGCCACAGCGGGCTGTCGGCCATGCTGATGGTGGTGGCCTCGGTGGTGCTGCCGTGGCTGCTGCCGTTCTGGATGGGCGGCCTGTGGCTGGTGCTGCAGCACCTGAGCCTGGTGGCGGTGTTCGCCACGTTTCCGGAGTACGACCACAGCATCACCATCGGTTTCGTGCAGGCCAGTGTCTACCTGGGCATTTCCGTGCTGGTGTTCACCACCTCGGCGATCGCCAGCCAGCAGGCGGAGGAGCGCGAGGAGCAGCGCCGCCTCAACTCGGAGTTGCGCGCGACGCGGGCGCTGCTGGCCGAGTCCAGCCGCCTCGCCGAGCGCATGCGCATCGCGCGCGACCTGCACGACGTGATCGGCCATCACCTCACCGCGCTCAGCCTCAATCTCGAAGTGGCCAGCCATCTCACGAACGAGGCGGCGGGCGCGCATGTACGCAAGGCGCAGAGCACGGCGCGGCATCTGCTGTCCGATGTGCGCGAGGCGGTGAGCGAATTGCGCCAGGACGATGCGGTCGACCTCACCCGGGCCCTGCGCACGCTGACCGACGGTGTCCCCGGCCTGAAAATTCACGTGGAGATGCCGCCGCGTTTCAGCGTGGAAGATCCGCGGCGGGCCCACGTGTTGCTGCGTTGCGCGCAGGAGATCATCACCAACGCCGCCCGCCACGCCGGCGCGCGCAACCTGTGGCTGGATTTCGCCTATGCCGAAGCCAGCGTGGTCGGCCTGCAGGCGCGCGACGATGGCCGTGGCGCGGCCCACGTCAAACCCGGCAACGGACTGTCGGGCATGCGCGAACGGCTGGCCGAGTTCGGCGGCAGCGTCACCCTGGATACCGGCGTCAGCCGCGGCTTTGCGTTGTCGGTGCGATTGCCGCTGGGGGAACACCCGGCACTGGCCCACGCACCCACCCGTTTCGACCCGCCGGCGCTGCGGATGCCCTGACGGGCGCGTCCCGCCAGCGGCACGGCGATGCCGGCGTGGAAGGTTGCGGCCAGCGGCCGCGGTTTTCCGTGGCCCGCATGGACATGCAAGAATGCTGCGTTGACGGGGGCGATGCGCCGTGTCGACACCGCCCATGGGCCTACTGCTTGAGGATGCGCGATGATTTCCGTTTGTCTCGTCGACGACCAGAATCTGGTGCGCCAGGGCGTACGTTCGCTGCTGGATCTCGCGGCCGACATCCGCGTCGTGGCCGAATGCGCCGACGGCGCCCAGGCGATACGGGAGATTCCGCGGATCAAGCCCGACGTGGTGCTGCTGGACCTGCGCATGCCCAACATGAGCGGGCTGGAAGTGCTGCAGACGCTGGCGTCGCGCAACGAGCTGCCGCCCACCATCATCCTCACCACCTTCGACGACGACCAGCTGGTCCTGCAGGGCCTGAAGGCCGGTGCGCGCGGTTACCTGTTGAAGGATGTGTCGCTGGAGCAACTGGTGGAAGCGGTAAGGGTGGTGGCCGGCGGCGGCTCGCTGGTGGCGCCGATGGTCACCCAGCGCCTGATGGCCGGCGTGGCGCGCATGCAGAACCAGTTCACCAGCCTGGAGCAGCCCGACCCGTTGACCGAGCGCGAAACCGAGATCCTGCGGCTGCTTTCCGGCGGCTACAGCAACAAGGAGATCGCCAACTCGCTGAAGGTGGCCGAGGGCACGGTGAAAAACCACGTGTCCAACATTCTCTCCAAGCTGGGCGTCCGCGATCGTACCCGTGCCGTATTGAAGGCGCTGGAGCTGGGCATCGTCTGAAACGGCGTCGTCCCGCGGCGACGGTTCGTTTTCGGCCGGGCGCCGCGGCAGCGGGCGAGGGCGGAAAGCGGCTCGCCGCGGCTGCCGGAACGGGGTTCAGGGGCCGTTTCCCGTGGCCATCCATATGGATATTCCCGGCAATAGCGTTCCAGCCCGCGAGCAAGTAACATCCGTAGCTTCGGCAATTGCCGACCCCCTTTTTGCGTCCCTGCAGTGGCTCATGGGAGGCACCGCGCCACGCGGTTGGGGAGACCATCCTGGTACTGCCATCCTGGTACTGCGTAGAGACGTTCGGAGACCCTTGGAATGATGCGTGTCCTTGAATTTTTTGTTGCCCTGATCATCGTCGCCCTGGTCGGCGTGGTGGCGGGTGTGGTCATGCCGGGCCACGGTCACGTGGAGCGGTCGCTGGTAATCGGCAAGGACATGCGGCAGGTCTACGACGTGCTCGACAATCTTCGCCGCGTGCCCGAGTTCTCGGTGCTGCGGTCGTACGATCGGAATACCAAGTTCACCTTCTCCGGCAACGCCTACGGTCCCGGTGCCGAGCTGAGCTGGAGCAGCAGCAACGAGAAGGTCGGCAACGGCAAGCTGACGATCGCCAGCGCGACGCCGTCGTTCGACCAGATCACCAGCGCCACCAAGACCGCCAGCATCGTCTGGAACCTGGACAACGACTGGCGCGGCCAGGACAAGCACTTCACCCTCGACCTCGAGCGCCAGGGCAGCCGCGGCCAGCTGACCGAGGTCACCTGGTCCTATGACGTGGCCTACGGCTGGAACCTGGTCAACCGTTTCGCCAACCTGTACATCCACGGCGATCCGGACTCCTTCGTGGACGTCAGCCTCACCAACCTGCAGAACGCGCTGGCGTCGGTGCCCAACATCGACTATTCCGAGCTGATCCCGTACATCGTGCAGACCCAGCAGACGCCGGTGTTGCTGGTGCCCACCTCGATCGCGCGCAAGGACGGCCTCGAGGGCTTCGATGCGGCCACCGAGAAGGCCGTGGCGCAGTTGCAGGCCACCGCCAAGAAGCTGGGCGTGAACGTGACCGGTCCGCGGATCGTGTTCACCACCAACTACGGCGACCAGACCTACACCTTCGATGTGGCGCTGCCGATCGACAGCACCAGCGTCACCATCAACGGGCAGGCCGAGCAGCTGACCCCGCCCACGCCGCCGGCGCTGGGCGTGCCGGGCGCGGCGCCGGCCGAAGCGAGCAGCAGCGCCGAGGCCGACAGTGCCCCCCTCGCCGTGGACAGCCGTGATCGCTACGGCCGCCTGGTGGTCGACGGCAATGTCCGCGCCACACTGGCCTTCGGTGGCCCCGCCCTGCGTGGCATCTGGAACGGCACGTTCGCCGGTGTGCCGCAGACCCGCGACATGCTGAAGGCCTATGCGCAGACGCATGGCTACACCTTCGACGACGTGGTCAACCGCCCGTACAACATCCAGACCAAGGTCGGCGACAACGTCGAGACGTACTCGCAGTTCGAGATCTACCTGCCGCTCAGCAACGCACCGGACCAGACTCCGGAGCAGGCCGCCGGCATGAAGCCGCCGTCCCTGGAGGAGGCCCCGGCCGAGGCCGGTTCGGCACCGGCTCCGGCCAGCAGCGTGGCGCCGGCCAGCAGCAGCGAAGCGCCGGCAGGCGAGTAAGCAGCGACCGCGGCACCAGAGAAGGGCTCTTCCTGACGGAGGAGCCTTTCTTTTTTTGCATTCGGTCAGCCCTTCGCCGAACGCTTCACCGCTTGCGGTACATTGTTTCGATGGCGGCGGCGCCTCGAGCGCAGCCACCGTTCCCGATCCCCGACCGGACATGATAGAAACCGATCATCTCACCCGTTGCTATGGCCACCTGACCGCGGTGGATGCGCTGAGCATCCGCGCCGAGCCGGGCCAGGTGCTGGGCCTGCTGGGGCCGAACGGGGCAGGCAAATCCACCGCCATGCGGATGATCGCCGGCTTCCTGGCGCCCACCTCGGGCACGGCGCGGGTATGCGGCTACGACATCCGGCGCGAACCGTTGCAGGCAAAGCGGGCGCTGGGTTATCTGCCGGAAGGCGCGCCCAGCTACGGCGAGCTGACGGTGCGCGAGTTCCTGCAGTTCATCGTGCGCATGCGCCGGTTGAAGCCGGACGTCGGTTACCGGCGCGTCGACGAAGTGGTGCACCTGCTGCAACTGGACGACGTGCTGGAGCAATGCATCGACACGCTGTCCAAGGGCTTGCGGCGGCGGGTTGGCCTGGCCCAGGCGATCCTGCATGACCCGCCGGTGCTGATGCTGGACGAGCCCACCGACGGCCTGGACCCGAACCAGAAGCACGCCGTGCGCCAGTTGATCGACACCATGGCGCGCGAGCGCACCATCCTCATCTCCACGCACCTGCTGGAAGAAGTGCACGCGCTGTGCAACCGCGTGGTGATCATCGCGCACGGCAGCCTGATGGCCGACGCCACCCCGGCGGAGCTCGAGGCGCGGTCGCGCTATCACGGCGCGGTATCGTTCAGCGCGCCGGGCAGCGGCGTGTCGCAGGAGATGCTGGGGCGGTTGCCGCAGGTTGCCGCGATCGAGGTGGACCCGCTGGACGGGCGCATCACCGTATTCCCGAAGCCCGGCATGCGCATCCTGGAGCCGGTGCAGATGCTGCTGCGCGAGCAGGGGCTGGAGGTGTCGGAGATCCAGCTCGAACGCGGCCGGCTGGACGAGGTTTTCCGGCAGATCACCACCGGCACGGCGGGCGTCGCATGAGCCCGGTCAGCGCGGTGCTGCGACGCGAGCTGCGCAGCTATTTCGTGACGCCGGTGGCGTACGTGTTCCTGGTGATCTTCCTGGTGCTCGCCGGCATCCTCACCTTCTACGCGGGCGATTTCTATGCGCGCGGCCAGGCCGACCTGCAGCCGTTTTTCGTGATGCATCCGTGGCTGTACCTGATCCTGGTGCCCGCGATCACCATGCGCATGTGGGCCGAGGAAGCCAAGGGCGGCACGCTGGAGCTGCTGCTGACGCTGCCGGTGACGTTGTGGCAGGCGCTGCTGGGCAAGTTCCTGGCGGCGTGGCTGTTCATCGGGCTGGCGCTGGGGCTCACCTTTCCCATCTGGATCACGGTCAACTATCTCGGCTCGCCGGACAACGGCGTGATCCTGGCCGGTTACCTGGGCAGCTGGTTGATGGCCGGCACGTTCGTGGCGATCGGCGCGTGCCTGTCGGCGTTGACGCGCAGCCAGGTGATCGCGTTCATCCTCACCGCGCTGGTCTGCGTGCTGCTGATCCTGGTCGGCCAGCCGCAGGTGCTCGAATTTTTTCAGGGCACCTTGCCGCGCAAGCTGATCAACGCGGTGGCACACCTGAGCATGCTGCGCCATTTCGGCTCGATCGCGCGCGGCGTGCTCGACCTGCGCGACATGCTGTATTTCCTGCTCAGCATCGTGGGCTGGCTGGTGGCCGGCGTGTTGCTGCTCGACCTGAAAAGGACGCGCTGACCCATGCCGCGCCTGCGCTTGCCCGCCTTCCTGACCCGGCCGCGCCAGCTGACGCGCAGCTCCCTGCTGTACATGGCGCTGGCGTTGCTGGTGCTGGTGTTCGTGCCGCTGATCGTGACCACCAGCCGCTGGATGCATGCGGTACGCATCGACCTCACCGCCGACAAGCTCTACACCTTGTCGCCCGGCACGCTGCACATCGTCGATGGCCTGCAGCGGCCGCTGAAACTCACCTTGTACTTCTCCGAGCACGCCACGCGCGACCTGCCGCAACTGCGCAGCTACGAGCAGCGCGTGCGCGAGATGCTGCAGGAAATGGTGGCGCGTTCGCACGGCCGGATCCGGCTGCAGATCATCGACCCGGTGCCGTACTCCGACGACGAGGCCAATGCCGAAGGCAGCGGGCTGACGGCCGCCAGCGGCGGCAGCAATGGCGAGCGGGTGTTCTTCGGCCTGGCCGGCAGCCGGCTTTCGCCCGACAGCGAGAACGGCGCCATCAACCAGGTGCCGGAAAAGGCATTGAGCATCGCCTTCTTCGACCCCGCGCGCGAGGCGTTCCTGGAATACGACATCGCCAAGCTGCTGTATGAGCTCGACCAGGTGCGCAAGCCGCCGATCGGCGTGATCAGTTCGCTGCCGGTGGAGGGCAAGCCGATCCTGGGGCAGCAGCCGTGGGCGGTGATGCGCCAGCTGGGCCAGCTGTTCGATCTGCGGATGCTGGACCCGGCGCAAGTGAAGCGGGTGGACCCCCATCTCAAGATGCTGTGGCTGATCCAGCCCACGCACCTGTCGGCCGACGCCTTGTACGCAATCGACCAGTACCTGTTGGGCGGTGGTCACCTGGCGGTATTCGTCGATCCCGATGCCGAGATGCAAGGCTCTCCGTACGACGTCGGTGGCGTCTTGCCCGAACACAGCTCCGACCTGCCGCGGCTGTTCGCGGCATGGGGCGTGATGTACGACCCGCGCAAGGTCGTGCTGGATCGTTCGCGCGCCCTGCAGATCGAGCTGGCCGGCAGCAGCCTCAACCATCCGGCGATGCTGGGCCTGGGTGCGCAGGAGCTCAACCGCAACGACGTCATCACCGCCAGCCTGCAGCGCGTGAACCTTTCCACGGCCGGCTATTTCGAGCTTGCCGCCGACGCCAGCACGCGGCTGATTCCCCTGTTCCAGAGCACCGGCGATGCCGAGGCGGTTTCCACCCAGCGCACCATGCAGGCCAGCGCCGACCCCGCCTCGCTGCTGCAGGACTACCAGCCCGACAACGTCCACTATGTGCTGGCGGCGCGGCTGCAGGGCCCGTTCCACAGCGCGTTCCCCGAGCGCTCGGGCGAGAGCGGCCATCTGGTCGCTTCGCGCGGCAACGCCGAGGTGGTGCTGGTGGCCGACACCGATCTGCTCAGCGACCGGTTGTGGGTGGAGACGCAGAACATCCTGGGCCAGCCGATGATGAGCGCGTTCGCCAACAACGGCGATTTCGTCGCCAACATGGTGGACAACCTCAGCGGTTCGTCCGCGCTGCTGTCGATCCGTGGCCGCGCCACCTCGCAGCGGCCGTTCACCCGCGTGCAGGCCTTGCGCAACGTGGCCGACCAGAAGTTCCTGCAGAAGAAGCAGGAGCTGGAGCGCGAGCTGGCCGACACGCGGCGCCGGCTGGAGGAGCTGCAGCCGCCCAAGGGCGCCAACAGCGACACGCTCACCACCGAGCAGCGCCGCGAGATCGAGCAGTTCCGCCAGCGCCAGATGGTGATCCATACCGAATTGCGCAACGTGCAGCACCAGTTGAACGCGGAGATCGACGCGCTGGGCCTGCGCCTGAAGTTCATCAATATCGTGCTGGTGCCGGCGCTGGTGATCCTGATCGGCCTGCTCTACGGCTGGCGGCGCACGCGGCACAGCCGGCGCCGGCGCTCGTGAGGGCGGCAATCTGCCGCAAGCCCGCCGTGCCCGCGGCACGGACTCCGGCGTCGTGCCCGATTATGCTGGCGGGATCGCACTGGCCCGTCCGTGCGGATTCGTAGTGGTGTCCTGACGTGATCGCAACGCTGTTGAAATGGATCGTGCCGTGGGAGTTCTCGTGGATCTTCCTGGTGTCTTTCGCGCTGGCCTGCGTGCTGTACTGGCGCGGCAGTCGCCGCGTGCCGGTGAGCTTTGCCCGCAAGCTGGCGTTCTGGAGCGGCATGGCGATCATCTACCTGTCGCTGCACACCTATCTTGATTACTACGCCGAGCACGAATTCCTCGTGCACCGCGTCCAGCAATTGCTGCTGCACCATCTGGCGCCACTGCTGATCGTCACCGCGTTCCCCGGTACGGCGCTGCGCGCGGGCATGCCGTTCTCGTGGCGCATGCGGCTGTGGGTGCCGCTGCGGCGTTCGTGGCCGTGGCGCGTGGTGACCGGCGTGCTGCTCAATCCCACCGTGGCTACGGTGCTGTTCATCGCCTTCATCCTGGTGTGGCTGATCCCCTCGATGCAGACCCTGGCGATGCTGGACTGGCGCATCTACCGCTTCATGAACTGGAGCATGCTGATCAGCGGATTCGCCTACTGGTCGCTGGTGCTGGACCACCGGCCGCACCCGCCGGGGCGGATGACCGCCGGGCTGCGCGTACTGTCGCCGGGGATCACCATGACGCCGCAGATCGTGGCCGGCGCCATCATCACGTTCTCGCACACTGATCTCTACCCGATCTTCGAGATCTGCGGTCGCGCGTTCACCTTCAACGTGCTCACCGGCCAGCTGATCGGCGGCGTCATCATCTGGGTGCCGTCGGCCCTGCTGGAATCGATCGGCGCGTTGATGGCGCTGCGCCAATGGCTGCGGCTGTCACGCAACGGCCGCCTGCCGCGAAGGCCGCCGCCGCGTCGTACGGAAGTGGGCCATTCCGCGTAGCGCCGTTCAGTGACCGGCGTGCGGCTCGCCCGCATCGATGGCATTGGCCGGGCGCGCCAGGAAATCGGTGGCCAGCGTGCTGCCGTCGCTGAACGTCAGCGTCAACCGGACGGTGTCGCCGGGTTTCACCGGCGTCTTCGCCTTCATCAGCATCAGGTGGTAGCCGGCCGGGGCCAGCGCCACATCGCCATGCGCCGGCACGGTCAGTGTGTCGACCATGCTCATGCGGCTCATGCCGCCCGCGGTCGAGCTTTGATGCAGCATCACCTCGGCGTAGGCCGCGCTGCTGGCGCCGGTCAGGGCCACCGGTTGCGCGCTGTCGTTGTGCAGCGTCACGTAGGCGCCGGCGGGGAGGTCGCCGGGCAGCACGCGAATCCAGGCGTGGCTGGCGTGGACGTGGTCGGCCGCGCTGGCCTGCACGCCGCCGGCCAGCAACAGGCTGGCGAGCACAAGCGGCAATCGGTATTTCATGGCGTGGCTCCGGTGTCGAGCAGCAGGTGCAGGTCGTGGACGAGGTCGTCCTGCGAGGCCGATGGCGTGGCCAGCAGGCGTGCCTTGCCGTCGCGGTCGAAAATGTAGATGGCCGAGCTGTGGCTCACCTCGTAGTTGCCGTCGGGGTCGCCCGGTTCGCGGGTGAAGGCCGAGCGATAGCGCTTGCTCAAGGCCTCGACCGCGCGCGCGCTTCCCACCAGCCCCACCGCGCGCTTGTCGAACGCGTTCACGTAGGCATGCATCACCGCGGGCGTGTCGCGCGCCGGATCGACGCTGACGAACAGGATGCGCGCACCGTCCGCCAACGGCCCCAGCCGCTGCATCACCACGTGCAGCTGGGCCAGGGTCAGCGGGCAGACGTCGGGGCAGTGGGTGTAGCCGAAATAGAGCAGCACCACCTTGCCGCGATAGTCGGCGCCGGTCACCGCCTTGCCGTTGTCGTCGGTGAGCTTGAAATCCAGGTTCGGCATGTGCCCGCTGATATTGGTCAGCCGGAACGGCGGCTGGTCGTGCCGGCACCCGCCCAGCAAGGCGCCAACGGCAAGCAGCAACAGCAGCGCAAGGCACGTCAGGTAGCGGGGCTTCATGCGAAAATCCGGAATCTTCATCCGTTCAAGCATACGACACCGACCGCGCCGCCGGGCCGGTTCGGCCGGAGATCCGCCGCCGATGCGACAACCTGCCCATGTCCGTCCCGCTCTGCTGGTCGGCCTTGCCGGCGCCAGCGCGGTGCTGCTCGGCGCGTTCGGTGCACATGCCTTGCGTGGCGTGCTGGATGCCCGCGGCATCGAGCTGTGGCACACCGCGGTGGAGTACCACGCCTGGCATGCGCTGGCATTGGCCCTCGCGGTCGCGCTCGGTCGCGGCCGCGGTGGCCGGCTGGCGACCGCGGCGTTTGCCGCGGGCATCGTGCTGTTCAGCGGCAGCCTGTACGCGCTCGCGCTGGGCGCGCCGCGCTGGGTCGGCATCGTCACGCCGTTCGGCGGGCTGGCCTTCGTCACGGGATGGCTGGCGCTGGGGTGGGCGCTGCGGCCGCGTCACGAATAGTTCCGGCGCGTGTCATGCGGCGGTCATCGTCGAGCGGCAGGGTGCCGGCATGGACATGCGCATCTCACCCTGGCGTCGCTCCGACCTGACCGCGTGGACCGGACAAGGGCCGCGCCGCCTGCGCCGATACGGCCTCGCGCTGTTCGTGTTGCTGTCGGCGTGGCTGTCGTGGTCGTGGTTTTCGGCACCCGATGAAACCGGCGCGCTTCCCGCGGTGAATCAGCTGGTGCATTGGCAGGATGCCGCGCATGACTGGCTGCTGGTGATCGATCCGGCAACGCGCGAACTGGTCGTCTACGACGCCGACGACGGTCGGCCGCTGCGGCGCCTGGGTGCCGCCGACGGCCTGCCGCCGGTACGTCGCATCGCACAGCTGGGGCCATGGCTGTTCGTGAGCGGCGGACCGCAATCCGGTGGAAGCCTGCTGAGGCTTCCGCAGTTGCAGCCGGTGACGATGGCCGGGCGATGATCGGGCTGTCGTCAGCTCTCGTCGCTGTCGGGCGCCGGCTCGGTCTTGCCGGCCTTCAGCCGGCCGGCCTTGCGCAGCGCCTCGCGCAGCACGTATTCGATCTGGGCGTTGACGCTGCGCAACTCGTCGTCCGACCAGCGTTGCATGGCCTCGAGCACGGCGGCGCTGATGCGCAGCGGATAGGCTTTCTTGTCGCCGGCCACGGAGCTAGTACAAGGTGCCGGTGTTCAGCACCGGCTGGGTGCCGCGTTCGCCGCACAGCACCACCAGCAGGTTGCTGACCATCGTCGCCTTGCGCTCCTCGTCGAGCTCGACCACGCCTTGCGCGCGCAGCTGCTCCAGCGCCATGCCGACCATGCTGACCGCGCCTTCGACGATGCGGGTGCGGGCGGCGATGATCGCGCCGGCCTGCTGTCGCTGCAGCATGGCCTGGGCGATTTCCTGGGCGTAGGCGAGGTGGCTGATGCGCGCCTCGATCACCTCGACGCCGGCCTTCTCCAGCCGCGCCTGGATCTCGTCGCGCAGATGGTTGTTGATCACCTCGCCGTGGCTGCGCAGTGAAGGCTGGCCGTCGTCGTGGGCGTCGTACGGGTAGCTCTGCGCCATCTGGCGCAGCGCGGATTCGCTCTGGATGTGCACGAAATCCTCGTAGTCGTCCACGCAGAACACCGCCTCGGCGGTGTCCAGCACCTGCCACACCACCACCGCGCCGATCTCGATCGGGTTGCCGTCGTTGTCGTTGACCTTCAGCTTGCCGCTCTCGAAGTTGCGCACGCGCAGCGAGATGCGCTGGCGCGAATAGAACGGGTTGGTCCAGCGCAGGCCCTCGATGCGCACGCTGCCGGCGTACTTGCCGAACAGCTGCAGCACCTGCGCCTCGTTCGGCGCGACCTGGAAAAAGCCCTTGAGCAGAAACACGTCGATCGCCAGAACGATCATGCCGGCAAGCAGCTGCGCCAGCGGCGGGGCTTCCGGATGGCCGTGGATGGCGCCGACCACCAGCCACACGCCGATCGCGGCCATTGCCAGGCAGAAGCCGACGAAGGGAATGCCGGCGACGGAAAAGCCTTGATGTTCGTTCATGAGTGGTCTCCCCAGAGGTGGGAGAAGTAGATATCAAAATGATATCCAATGCAAGCAGGCTTCCGGCGCGCCGCCCGTGCGGCCGCCGGAGCCCGCGCGCGGCCGCATACAATGCCGGTTTGTCCGCACCGGAGACTCCCGTGAAGCCATTCGGCACGCCCCATACCGACCATGCCCTGCGCGTGCTGCTGCTGGGCGCCGGCGAGCTCGGCAAGGAAGTGGCGATCGAGCTGCAGCGCTATGCGGTGGAGGTGATCGCGGTGGATCGCTATGCCGACGCGCCGGCGATGCAGGTCGCCCATCGCAGCCACGTCATCGACATGCTGGACGGCGCCGCGCTGCGCTCCGTGATCGAGCTGGAGAAGCCCGACCTGGTGGTGCCGGAGATCGAGGCGATCCACACGCCGACCCTGATCGAGCTGGAGAAGGAAGGCCAGCGGGTGATCCCCACCGCCCGCGCCGCGTGGCTCACGATGGATCGCGAAGGCATCCGCAGGCTGGCGGCCGAGGAGCTGCAGTTGCCGACATCGCCGTACCGCTTCTGCGACGACGAAGCGCAGTACCGCGAGGCGGCCGCCGCGATCGGCTATCCGTTCGTGGTCAAGCCGGTGATGAGTTCATCCGGCAAGGGCCAGAGCGTGGTGCGCAGTGCCGACGAGCTGCAGCATGCCTGGGAGTACGCGCAATCCGGCGGACGTGCCGGCAAGGGGCGGGTGATCGTCGAGGGCTTCGTCGACTTCGATTACGAGATCACCATGCTCACCGTGCGCCACGTCGACGGGGTGAGCTTTTGCGCGCCGATCGGGCACCGGCAGGAGCACGGCGATTATCGCGAATCGTGGCAGCCGCAGCCGATGAGCCGGGCCGCCCACGCCGAAGCGCAGCGGCAGGCGGCCGCGGTCACCGGCGCGCTGGGCGGCTGGGGCGTGTTCGGCGTGGAGTTTTTCGTCAAGGGGGATCGGGTGATCTTCTCCGAGGTCAGCCCGCGGCCGCACGACACCGGCCTGGTCACGCTGATCTCGCAGGAGTTTTCCGAGTTCGCGCTGCATGCGCGGGCGATCCTGGGTCTGCCGATCCCGGTGATCCATCAGCACGGCCCCTCGGCGTCGTGCGCGGTGCTGGTGGAAGGCAATGGCGCCGGGCCGCGCTACCACGGTGTGGCCGACGCGCTGGCCGAGGCGGATACGCAACTGCGCCTGTTCGGCAAGCCTGCGGTCAGGGGGCGGCGCCGCATGGCCGTCACTCTGGCGCGTGCCGATACACTGGAGGCGGCGGTCGACAAGGCCGTGCGCGCTGCCGCGAAGTTGCGCGTCGAGCTGTAGCGCAAGCGTCCAACACACACCAAGGAGCACCGCATGCCATCCACCGGTTTCGCGCACTGGCTGATCGTCCTGGTCGAGACGCTGGCCGCGCTGTTCGTGTTGCTGCTGGCGCTGTTCGTGGTGGTGCTGCTGGTGACCTGGCTGGTGGACCGCAACCAGACCGGCAACGCGGTGCTGCGCAATTTCCCGGTGATCGGCCACTTCCGTTACTGGTTCCTGCACCTGGGCGAGTTCTTTCGCCAGTACCTGTATTCCAGCGACCGCGAGGAAATGCCGTTCAACCGCGCGCAACGCACCTGGGTATACCGCGCGGCCAAGAATGTGGACAACACCGGTGCGTTCGGCTCCAGCCGCGACCTGCGGGGCGAGGGCGTGCCGTTCTTCGTCAACGCGCCATTCCCCGATCTGGGCGTGGACCACGTCGAACCGATGCCGGTCACCATCGGCCCGTATGCGCGCGAGCCGTACAGCCATGCGGCGTTCTTCAACATCTCCGCGATGAGCTTCGGCGCGCTGTCCGCGCCGGCGGTGCGCGCGCTCTCTCGTGGCGCGGCCAAGGCGGGCATCTGGATGGATACCGGCGAGGGCGGGCTGGCGCCGTACCACCTGGAAGGCGGCTGCGACATCATCTTCGAGATCGGCACCGCCAAGTACGGCGTGCGCACGCCCGAGGGCAAGCTGGACGACGGCAAGCTGCTGGCGATCTGCGCCCATCCCCAGGTGAAGATGGTCAGCATCAAGCTCGGTCAGGGCGCCAAGCCCGGCATGGGCGGCCTGCTGCCGGGGGCGAAGGTGACGGCCGAGATCGCGGCGATCCGCGGCATCCCGGTGGGCGAGGATTCGCAGAGCCCGAACCGTCACCTGGACATCGGCAACGTGCAGGAACTGCTCGATGCGATCGACCACATCCGCGAACTGACCGGCAAGCCGGTGGGTTTCAAGGCGGTGCTGGGCGGGGTCGAGTGGATCGGCCAGATGTGCGACGAGATCGCCCGCCGCGGCATCGAGAGTGCGCCGGATTTCATCATCGTGGACGGCTCCGAGGGCGGCACCGGTGCGGCGCCGCAGACGCTGATGGAAGGTGTGGGCCTGCCACTGCACGAGGCGCTGCCGGCCTTGCTTGATATGCTGATCGTCAAGGGGTTGCGTGAACGCATCAAGGTGGTCTGCTCGGGCAAATGCATCACCGCCTACGATGTGGCGTGGGCGTTGTCGGTAGGCGCGGATTTCGTCAACTCTGCCCGCGGCTTCATGCTGGCGCTGGGCTGCATACAGTCGCTGCAGTGCAACCGCAACACCTGTCCCACCGGCATCACCACGCAAAACCCAAAGCTGCAGCGTGGCCTGGTGGTGGCGGACAAGAGCGAGCGGGTCTTCCACTACGCCCGCAACGTGATGCACGAAGTGGGCATCATCGCGCACAGCTGCGGCGTGGCCGAACCGCGCCAGCTCAACCGCAGCCACTGCCGCGTGGTCGGCGACGACGGCCTGTCGATTCCGCTGGAGAAATTGTTTCCCTACCCGTTGAAGCTGGAAGTGAGTGAAGAGAAGTGAGGAGTGAGAGAACGGCACTCCGCAGTCGAGTGCGCGAGGGAGTCGAAAACGCTTTTACTCACTCCTCACTCCTCTTTACTCACTCCTCGCCCAGCGTTTTCCAGCCATCGGGGCGGCGCACCTGCAGCGGCCGGAAGCGGCGCTTGTAGTCCATCTTCGGGTGGCCCTCGATCCAGAAACCCAGGTACAGCCACGGCACGGCGCGCCGCCGCGCCAGCGCGACCTGTTGCAGGATGGCGAACGTGCCCAGGCTGCGCGATTGCTCCGTCGGGTCGAAGAAGGTGTACACCGCCGACAGTCCGGCAGGGCACACGTCGGTCACCGCCACGCCCAGCAGGCGTGGCCCCAGGCGCAGTTCCAGGAACAGGGTGGGGCTCCATGGCGCGGTGAGGAAGCGGGTGAAGTCGCTGGCCTCGGCATCGTCCATGCCGCCGTCGGGGTGGCGGCTTTTCAGGTAGCTCGCGTACAGCGCGTGGCGTTCGGCCGTATAGCCGGCCATCGCCTCCACCACGGTGAGGTCGGCATTGCGCTTCAGGCAGCGCCGCTGCGAGCGGTCGGGGCGGAAGTTTTCCGCATCGATGCGACATGGCGTGCAGGCGTTGCACTGCGGGCAGTGCGGAAAATAAAGGTGTCCACCGGCGCGGCGAAAGCCGCGCTCCAGCGCCGGGCCGTACAGCGCATCGAGCTGCGGCGCGGCCGGGTCGATCACCAGGTTCTGCGCGCTGCGCCCGGCGAAATACCCGCAGGGGTGCGGCAAGGTCTGGAACAGGCGGACTTGTTCGGAGCGCATTGGCTGATTCTATGCCTCCCGTGGGTGGCACTTCAGATCACGTGCATGTAACGCAGCATCACCATTGCAAACGCCGCCAGCAGCACGGCCAGCGCGATCCGGCGCGCCCGCGCCACGGCGTTCTTGCGCTTTGTGACGGGCGAGGGGTTGCGTGCTTCGGCCAGCTCCTCGCCATGGCGGATCACCGGCTCGATGCCCAGCTCGCGCAGCAGCACGCGGGCGCGGGTGAAATCATCGGCACGGGTGACCCATACCTGCGGCCAGCGATTGCGGTCGTCGAACTGCGCCGAATAGCTGAAGCGATCGTAGCTGGGCCGGTTGTACCGGGAGCGGTTGGTGACCGTGCTTTCGATGTCGTGCTCGGCCAGCAAGGCGACCACGCGATCGATGTTTTCGGCACGGGGGGAGGTGTAGATCAGGCGCATGCGGGCAGTCTAGCAGGCTGCCGAAAGCAAGCCGCGCGGCTGGTTATTCCGCCCGCAGCCGGATCAGGCCTTCCTGCGCGGTCGATGCCACCAGCACGCCGTCGCGGCTGAATATCTGCCCGCGCGCCAGCCCGCGTCCGCCCTGGGCGGTGGGGCTGTCGAAGGAGTACAGCAGCCATTCGTCGACGCGAAACGGGCGATGGAACCACAGCGCATGGTCGAGGCTGGCCATCTGCACGTTGTGGGTCAGGTAGGAGATGCCGTGCGGCAGGGTGGCGGTGCCGATCAGGTGGAAATCCGAGGCGTACGCCAGCAGTGCGCGATGCAGGATGGCCGCGTCGTCGATCGGCGAGGTGAGCTTGAACCAGATGTGCTGGATCGGCGGCCGCTTGGCCGGGTGGCGCTCGTCGCGCGGCCACACCTGGCGAAACTCGAACGGGCCGTCGATACCCAGCCAGCGCTGCAACTTCACCGGCAGCCGCTCCAGCTCATCGGGCGGCAGGGGATGCAGTGGCTCCACGTCCTCGGGCGCGGGCACCTCGGGCATGGTGGTCTGGTGCTCCACCCCGTGCTCGGGCAACTGGAACGAGATCGAACCGTTCAGGATCGGCTGGCCGTGCTGGATCGCCACCACCCGCCGCGAGGAAAACGTGCCGCCGTCGCGGGTGCGCTCCACGTTGTAGACGATCGGTGCCTCGATGTCGCCGGCGCGCAGGAAATACGCGTGCAGCGAATGCGCCTCGCGCGCCACGTCCACCGTCTGCTGCGCCGCCGCCAGCGCCTGGCCGAGCACCTGGCCGCCGAACACGAAGCGGGTGCCGATGTCGCGGCTCTGGCCACGGAACAGGTTGTCCTCCAGCTGCTCCAGTTGCAGCAGTTCGACCAGTTCGGCGACGTGGTTTGGCGACATGGGGAAGGCTCGCGACGATGACGAAGGCGCGATTATAGGTGACCGGCAATACTTGCCGGTCTGGGGAGCACCTACGGGTGGTCGCCACCGATCCGCAGCAAGCCGCTGTCGCGGAGCACGGCATCCCAGGGAAACATCGGCCCCGGATCGAGCTTGCGGCGGATTTCCAGCGCGGGGTCGTCGGTCGCCGGCATCATCGCCGTATCCAGGTCCTCGTGCCCGGCGATTTGCGTGAGGTTGGGGAAACTGCCGCGCAATTGCGCCAGCAAGGCGCGCAAGGCGTCGATCTGGAGGGCGGGATAGGGCTCGGTCATGGACTGCCGCCGCGAATCCCACCAGTCGGGATAACGCCCGCGGTTGACCAGCTCGATGCCGATCGAGTGCTCGTTGTGGCCGCGCACATGGTGGGCCACGCGCTCGCCCGGCGCATAGCGACAAATCGTGCCGTCGCGGTCGATGTAGTAATGGCCGCTGTTGCCGGTGCCGCTGGCGTGCAGCACGCGCTCACCGTATTCGCGGGCCATCGCCAGGTCGGGCAGCTCGGTGCAGTGGATCACCACCAGATCGACCGCCTCGGCGGCCCGCTCGGGCAGCAGGTCCACGTAGGGCAGCGGTTGCTCATGGATGCTCGGGTTCATGCGCGGCAGTTTCGCATGCGGCCGGCCGGAAACGCCGCCTGTTACCATGCGCGCCTTGCATCATGCCGCCCCAGGAGTCCGCCATGCGCGGCCACGTCATACTTTCGCATGGCTCCGATTCCAGCCCGGATGCCACCAAGGTCAGCGCGCTGGCCGCGCTGGCCGAATCGTTGGGCTGGCAGACCCAGCGGCCCGATTACGGCGCCGATGACGCGCACGGTTTTGCCGGATCGGTCGCGCCACGCGTCGCCCGCCTGCGGGCGGCGATCGAGGCATTGGATGTGCCACCCGTATTGGTCGGTTCCAGCATGGGCGCGTTCGCTTCCGCGCTGGTGTCACTGGCGGTGCCGGTGGCCGGTCTGCTCTTGCTGGCCACGCCGCCAGCGATCCCTGGCTATGCGCATGCGCTGGATTTGCGCCGCGACGTGCCCACGATGCTGATTCATGGCTGGCGCGACGACGTCTGTCCCGCGTCCGACGTGCAGGCGTTTGCCGCCGCACGCCGCCTGCCGCTGCTGATGCTGGACGACAACCATCGCCTGGGCGCCAGCATGCCCGCCATCGCGGCGCAGTTCCGCCTGCTGCTCGACACCGTGGCGGCTGCCGCATGAACGCGTATTTCGCCACTTGCCCCAAGGGGCTGGAATACCTGCTGCGCGACGAGCTGGTCGCGCTGGGCGCCAGCGATGTGCGCGAGACGCTGGCCGGCGCGCATTTCTCCGGCACGCTGGAAACCGCCTACCGCGCCTGCCTGTGGTCGCGCCTGGCCAGCCGCATCCTGCTGCCGCTGGCCGAGTTCGATGCCGCCGACGAGGACGCGCTTTACCGCGGCGCGCAGCAGATCGACTGGAGCGAGCACCTGGCCGCGCACGGCACTTTCGCGGTGGACGCGGGCACCGCGCTGAGCAAGCTCAACCACAGCCAGTTCGTGGGCTTGCGGGTGAAGGATGCGGTAGTCGACCAGTTCCGCCAGCGCGACGGCAACAGGCCCGGCATCGACACCGAGGAGCCGGACATCCGCATCAACGTGCGGCTGCGCCGTGATCGCGCCACGCTGTCGCTGGATCTGGCCGGCTCGCCGCTGCATCGCCGCGGTTGGCGCGAGCTGCAGGGCGAGGCACCGCTGAAGGAAAACCTGGCCGCGGCGATGCTGCTGCGCGCGCGCTGGCCGGAAATCTACGCGGCCCGCGGCGCGCTGCTCGATCCGATGTGCGGCTCGGGCACCTTGCTGATCGAGGGCGCCCTGATGGCGGCCGACGTGGCGCCAGGCCTGCGTCGCGACTATTTCGGTTTCCTCGGCTGGCAGCAACACGACATCGCGCTGTGGCGCGGTCTGCTGGACGAGGCGCGCCAGCGCGCCGAAACCGGCCTGCGCGCCTTGCGCAGCGCGTTCTTCGGCAGCGACGCCGATCCGCGCATGATCCAGACGGCCAAACGCAACGCGCAGGAAGCGGGCGTCGCCGGGTTCTTCACCCTGGACCGGCTCGACGTGACCCACGCCAGGCCGCCGGCAGGAATCGCCTCGGGCCTGGTGATCACCAACCCGCCGTATGGCGAGCGCCTGGGCGATCGCACCGAGATGCCCCGGCTGTACCGCGCCCTGGGCGAAACCTTGCGCACGCATTTCAACGGCTGGCGCGGCGCCGTGCTGGCGGGCGACGTGGAGCTGGGCCGCGCGATGCAGCTGCATGCGGACAAGCGTTACGTGCTCTACAACGGTGCGCTCGAAACCGTGCTGCTGACCTTCGACCTCAAGCCGCGCGACACGGCGCCGCGCGAGCCGAAGCCGCTGTCGGCCGGCGCGCAGATGCTGAAGAACCGGCTGGAAAAAAACCTGCGCCATCTGCGCAAGCGGCTCAAGCGCGAAGGCATCCACTGCTGGCGCGCCTACGACCAGGACCTGCCCGAATACGCCGCCGCGATCGACGTCTACGGCGACACCGGCGGCGACGATCACCTGCACATCCAGGAATACCGCGCGCCCGCCGAAGTGCCGTCCGAGGTGGCGCGCCTGCGCCTGCGCGAGATCGCGCGCGTGGCTGGCGAGGTGCTGGGCGTGCCGCGCGAACGCATCGCGATCAAGACCCGCGAGCGCGGCAAGGGCGGCTCCAAATACGGCCAGCTCGACCAGCGCGGCGAGTTCATCGAGGTGGAGGAGGGCGGCCTGAAGTTCCTGGTCAATCTCACCGATTACCTCGATACCGGCCTGTTCCTCGACCATCGCCTGGTGCGCGCGAAAGTGCGCGAACTGGCCGAGGGCAAGTGCTTCCTCAACCTGTTCGCCTACACCGCCACCGCCAGCGTGCACGCGGCGGCCGGTGGTGCGCTGGAAACCACCAGCGTGGACCTGTCCGCAACTTATCTGGAATGGGCCTCGCGCAACCTGGCGCTGAACGGTTTCAGCGGCGCCAGCCATCGGCTGATGCAGTTCGATGCGCTGGATTTCCTGCAGCGCGACCGCGGCCATTACGGGCTGATCTTCGTCGACCCGCCCACCTTCTCCAACTCCAAGCGCGCCGAGGATTTCGACGTGCAGCGCGACCACGTGAAGCTGCTGGAGGCCTGCAACGAGCGGCTGACGCGCGATGGCGTGATCGTGTTCTCCAACAATTTCCGCCGCTTCAGGCTGGACCGCGAGGCACTGGAAACCCACTTCGACGTCGAGGACTGGAGCGCGCCCAGCATCCCGTTCGATTTCGCCCGACGCGCCGATATCCACGGCTGCTGGCTGCTGCGCCGGCGCAAGCCCGAGCCGGGTATCAACCCGTGGGATACGGCGCGCATCAAAAAGTGAACCTTTCAGTCCATATTAAGCGTGCGCGGATGAGCATGGCGGCGTACTACGGAGAAAACCTCATGACCAAGCGTTTCGGCGTTACCGGCAAATTCGCGGCCCTCAGCCTGGCAGTGATGGCTGCCGTGGCGATGCCGCTGGGCGCTTCGGCGCGCGGGCATGGCGGTCACTACGGTGGCTACCATGGCGGCCATTACGGCGGGCACTACTACCGTGGCGGCCACGGTTACGGCTATGGACACGGCTATCACGGCGGCCATTGGAACGGTGGGCGCTGGGTCGCCGGCGCCATCGTCGCCGGCGCGGTGGCGGGCCTGGTCAGCGATGCCATGCGGCCCACGTATTACGACCCGCCGGTGGTGTACACCCGGCCGCGCACCGTGATCTACGAAAGCGCACCGGTGGTCACCCGTCGCGTGGTCGAAACCCGCACGGTCTATACCGACTCGACCAACACGCGCTACATCCGCGACGACGGCTACTACGGCGACTGAACCCGTCGGTTGAACGCCCCAGGAAGAAGCCCGGCCGGTCCGGGCTTTTTCTTTGCGGGGGTTGCGATGAGGACGCCATGCATCCGGGTCACGATGGATGCCGGAACATTGCCGGCGGTCGCGTGTCACAAAAAGTGAACGCGTGGGGCGGCATGCTTCACGCATGTATCGAGCCCCCTTCCTCGCCGCGCCGCCAGGCTTTCTTTCTGCGGTAGCTGCCATGTACCGGGACGGGCTGCGGTGACGGTGGCGGTATCGCCGGTTGAACCGGTCGGCATGGCCGCGCGCTTTCGCGGCGTGCGCCAGCGCACCCTCGACCTGTGCGCCGGGCTGTCCGCCGAAGACCTGCAGATCCAGTCGATGGCCGATGCCAGCCCCGGCAAATGGCATCTGGCGCACACCAGCTGGTTCTTCGAGCAGTTCGTGCTGGCCCGCGACCCAGCTTGGCGACCGCGCAATGAAGCGTGGCTGTATCTGTTCAATTCCTACTACCAGTCGGTCGGCCCCATGCATGCCCGCCCGCAGCGCGGGCTGTTGTCGCGCCCCTCACTGGACGAGGTGCTCGCCTATCGGCGCTACGTCGATGATGCCGTGGGCGAGCGACTGGCAGGCACGGCGGATGCCGAACTGGCGGCGCTGGTGGAGCTGGGCCTGCAACACGAACAACAACACCAGGAGCTGTTGCTGACCGACATCAAGCATGCGTTCTGGTGCAATCCGCTGCGGCCTGCCTACCACGCGGCGCCGGCAGTCGATGCGCGTGCGCCGGTGGCCTTGCGCTTCATCCCCGGCCGTGACGGCCTGGTCGAGATCGGCCAAGACGCGGAAGGCTTTGCGTTCGACAACGAAACGCCGCGCCATCGCGAGCTGCTGCACCCGCATGCGCTGGCCAACCGGCTGGTGACCAACGGCGAATACCTGGCGTTCGTACGCGAGGGCGGCTACCGCGAGCCGGGGTTGTGGCTTTCCGATGGCTGGGCCACCGTGCAACGCGAGGGCTGGTGCCACCCGCTGTATTGGGGTGACGACCTGGCCAGCGAGTTCACCCTGGCCGGCATGCAGGCGCTGTCGCCGCACGCGCCGGTGTGCCACTTGAGCTACTACGAGGCGGACGCCTTCGCGCGCTGGGCCGGCGCGCGCCTGCCGACCGAGGCCGAATGGGAATCGGCCGCCGCGCCGCTTGCCGTTGCCGGCAACCTGCAGGACACCGGGCGCCTGCAGCCGGCGCCCGCGACCGGCGGCGGGGACAGGCTCCAGATGTATGGCGACGTGTGGGAATGGACCGCCTCGCCCTACATCAGCTATCCGGGCTTTCGCCCGTTGCCCGGTTCGCTGGGCGAGTACAACGGCAAATTCATGTGCGGCCAGTGGGTGCTGCGTGGCGGATCGTGCGCGACACCGCGCGATCACGTGCGCGCCAGCTACCGCAACTTTTTTCCGCCTCATGCCCGCTGGCAGTTTTCCGGGCTACGACTGGGACAGGATCGATGAACACCATGCAACCGTGCGGCGTCGAGGACGACGATCGCCAGCCACCGATCAACGGCCTGCTGGAAATCGCGCAACGCGGGCTGGGCCTGAAGCCCAAACGCCTGCCGTCGTGGCTGTTCTACGACGAGCGTGGCTCGGCGTTGTTCGAGCAGATCTGCGAGCAGCCGGAGTACTACCTCACCCGCCGCGAGATCGCCCTGATGGACGAGCACGCGGCGAGCATCGCCGACTGCCTCGGCAGCGACGTGCGGCTGGTGGAGTACGGCAGCGGCAACGCGCACAAGACCCGCCAGTTGCTGCGGCACATGCATTCGCCCGTGGTTTACGTACCGGTGGAAATTTCGCCGGAGCCGCTGCACCAGAGCGTGGAGCGCCTGGCCAGGGAATTTCCGTCGTTGCCGGTGCAGCCGCTGTGCGCGGACTTCAGCAAACCACTGCGCCTGCCGATTCCGCCGCGGGCGCCGCGCCGCACGGTGGTCTACTTTCCCGGCTCGACCATCGGCAATTTCGAGAGCCGCGAGGCGGTCGCCCTGCTGCGCAAGATCCGCAACGAGATGGGCGACGCCGGCGGTGTGCTGATCGGCGTGGATCTGAAAAAGGACCCGGCGCTGATCGAGGCGGCCTACAACGATCGCGCCGGGATCACCGCCGCTTTCACCCTGAACATGCTGGCGCGACTGAACCGCGAGATCGGCAGCGATTTCGTGCTGTCGCAATTCTCCCATCGCGCGCACTACAACCCGATGGCCGGGCGCATCGAGACGCACATCGTGAGCCGTTGCGCGCAACAGGTGAAGATCGGCCGGGCCCACGTGGCTTTTCGCGAGGACGAGGCGATCCAGGTGGAGTACAGCTGCAAGTACTCGCTCGAGGATTTTTCGGCGCTGGCCGAGCGCGCCGGCCTGGCCGTGGAACGGGTATGGATGGACGCGCAAAAGATGTTCAGCGTGCAGTACCTGGTGCGGGCCAGCACGTTCGTGCGCTAGGCGCCTGACTGTCGAGCCTGGCGCCGGCCTAGCCGAGGACGACCGGCGTAGGCAGCGCGTTTCCGTACCATTTGCGCCGTTCCTCGCGGCAGGCGGGACCGCCCATGGCGTACTTGCGGCAGATCGCGGGGCGGTCGGCGTAGATGGTGCAGCGCATGGTCAGTGGATCGAGCGCGGCGCACCAGCCGTCGTCGCCCTTGGCGAGAATTTCGATCCCGTGGTCATCGTGATCGACCAGCCACTGCGGGACGTGATCCTCCGGCATCAGGATCACCGTGAGCCTGCAGCACACCGCGTCGCACGACGCGCAGTGCACGCTGGGGTCGATGCTTTCAGGCTCGGTGGCTGGGGATTTGTCCACGCGTCAGTATGACCGGTCGTGCGGGACGAGGATGAACCGCACCCGCTTCAATCATGGTGGCGGTGCGCTGGCGGGGCAGGCCGACGATGCGGCGGCGGGGGCGATTGCCAATGGTGCGGCAGACGGTGCCCGGGCGGGCGGGGTCTTGCCGGCGGATGCTGGAAACGGCGCGGCGGCGGCCGGTGCCGGATCGGGTGCTGATACCAATAGCTGCGCTGCCGGTAGAACGGGCGCTCGCGATAGTAGTTGCCCCAGTAGCTGTCGATCACGAACGTAACGATGGGAATGCCGGCTCGGGCGCCGTAGGCGGGCAGCAGCACGCGTCGGGTGCCATCGTCGTAGCGCAGGTAGTCGCCGATCACCCAGCCGCGATGGCCGAAAGCCATGACGTCGCACCAACCCCAGCCCGCCGTGCATCCCAGGATGGATACGCGACTGCCGGCGGGAATCGTGGCGATCCACGGGTAGTCGACGTCCGGCCCCGCACGCAGGTTCACGTTGGCAGTGACAAACCCGTCCGACGCCCGCGCCCACAGCGGTGCAAGCAGCAGCAGGGCGAAGCTCATCCAGCGTAGACGTTTCATGGACGGTCTCCTGTGTGGTCGTGCCCGGTGCCCGCCGCGCGTCGATGCCCGTTTCTGCGTGACGCGCCATCGATGCGCCGGCTTCATGCACAGGGGGTTGAACGTGCCGCCGCGCTTGCGGTGTACCGCGTGCGCTGTACAAAGGTCAGGCTGGCTTCATCGGCAGGCGGCGGGACCGCCTGCCGACGTGCTGATCAGCCGCGCGCCAGCGCGCCTTCAATGAACTGCTGCAATTGGGTGGCGCTCAGCGCACCCGATTGCCGCGCGATCTCGCGACCGTGCCGGAGCACGATCAGGGTGGGGATGCTGCGGATGTTGAAGCGCTGGGCCAGATGCGGCTGCGCCTCGGTGTCGAGCTTGGCCAGCCGTGCGCGTGGCTCCCACTGGCTGGCGGCGTTGGCGAACACGGGGGCGAAACCCAGGCAGGGGCCGCACCACGGCGCCCAGAAATCCACGACCACAGGCACGTCGCCGCGTGCGCCCAACGCATCGAAGTTGGCGGCGGTCAGCTCGAGCGGGCGGCCCTGGAACAAGGCCTTCTTGCAACGACCGCAGTGCGGCGCCTCGCTGATCCGCCCGGCCGGTACGCGGTTGAGCGCATGGCAATGCGCGCAGGGAACATCGATCGACGTGCTCATTGCTGACTCCATCGCAGCCGGCGTGCAAACCGCTGGATACCCGCCATCCGTCACTCCTCGCGAAGCGGCGGAAGGCGATTCACTCAGTGCAACGGTGTGCCGCGGGCGTATCGGCGGTCATGGTAGACCCGATGGACGTGGCCGGCACCCAGGCTGCCGCCGATGGCTGCGGCGATCAGCGACAGCAGCAAACTGGCGAACAGCACCCACATCGCCATCGCCATGTAATGCGCGGCGCTGTCGGCGGCGGCCTTGATGTCGCTGCGGGCACGCGCCGCGGGAGCGGCGAGATCCTGCACGCTGCTGTCGATATCGGCGGGCGACAGGTTGGTGTTGGCCGTCAGCAGCGCCTTGGCGGTGTCGGGCCGGTTGGCGATCAGGGCCATCGTGGCGGCGTTGGCGGTGCGCGGGTCCAGCCGTGCCGGGGCCGTCGCCATGGCGCCGGTCGTTGGCGCGTAGATCGAGCCCGAGGCCGCGCCGCCGGCTTGTCGCAGCCGCTGCATCAGCTGGGCCTGCAGCAGCACGCGGGCATCGATCCCCGCCTGCTGGCCGTGCGCCATGCGGGCATGCGCGCCCAGGCGGGCGCCGCTGCCGATCGCGCCGCCCATGCCCAGCGCCAGCAGCAGCGCGGATGCGGCCACGGAAAGGCCCCAGACGGCAATGCCGTGCATGACGCCCATGTTGCGGTCGTCGCGGCTGTCGAACCAGCTGGCGAACATCCCGCCCAGCAGCAAGGCCACGATCCAGGTGACGACCATCCACAACGCCGTGCCGATGCCGATGCCCCTGGCCGTCGCTTCCGCGTCGTGGGGATCGAACACGGAAAAACCCATCGCCAGGCCGCCCACATACATCAGGAAGGCGACGCCGACGGCCACCAGCCAGCCGGCGATGATGGCACCCCAGTTCATCGATGGGCGGTTCAGCTCCACGATTTCGGTGCGCTCGATTTCCACCTGTGCCATGTCGTTCTCCCGCGGTGCGTGGTTGGATCGGAAACTCCCGCGCGCGATCAGGTGCAGCCGCGCAGCAGGAACAGCACGATCAATACCGGGATGGGAACGCCAAGCAACCACAGCAGCACCCAGCCGATGCCGCCTTTCTGCTTTTGCCGATCGAGTTGACGGCGGTAGGCCTCAACCAAGGTTTTCATGCAGCTCTCCCTGAGGTGGAATGCGGCACCGCGGGCGCGGATACGCCCAGGCTCCCGTGGGAAAGTGCTACGACGCGCGTGGATGGATCGTGACGCGGCAGCCTCAGATCGCGCGATCCAGCTGTCCCTGCACCTCGTTGATCGAGTCGCGGATGCGCTTGCTGAAGACCGAATCGTGCCGGTGGATCAGCAGCAGGCGCTCGGTGGCGCGGGTCATGGCCACGTAGAGCAGTCGCGCCTCGGCGGCTTCGTCCTCGGTGGTGTTCGGCATCTCGCCCAGGCCGGGGATGATCACCAACGGAAATTCCAGGCCCTTGCTGGAATGCATGCTGACGATCTTCACGCTGTCCTTCACCAGGAACAGCGTGGCCTTGCCCTCACCGCTGGCCAGCTTGCAGGCGATGCCGGCCGCCTGCAGCGCGTCGCGTATCGCGCGGCCCTGGCGGTCGTGCTGGTACAGCACGGCGATGTCGTCCAGCGCGCGGCCGCGCGCCTTTTCGTCGCGAATGTGCGCCACCACCACGGCTGCCTCGGTGGTGTCCCCGTCCACCCGGATCAACTCCGGTACCGCGCCGCGCCGGCCGGCGCTTTCCGGTGCGATCAGCGGCACGCCGTCATCGTCGCCGTCCTGGGCCAGCAGCAATTCGCTGGCAAAGCTGCGCGCCACCGCCAGGATCTCCAGCGTGTTGCGGTAATTGAGCTTGAGGATGGTGGTGCGCCCGCGCGCCTGCACGCCCAGGCTCTTCCAGGTGAACTTGCGCCGGTCGGCGCGGCCGTTGATGTTCTGCGCGTCGTCGTAGAGCACCAGCAGCGAGTTGGTGCTCGGATCGATCATCTGCACGATCAGCTTGTACCAGTCCGGCTCGAAATCGTGGCCTTCGTCGATCAGCACGGCGCCGTACTGGAAGCGCGGGATCTGGCCCTGGTCCACCCCGTCGATCACCCGCTGCACCATCTGCGCGAAGAAGTCGCGGCTGCCCCGGGCTGGCGGCTCCACGTGGTAGGCCGCCAGCATCCGGTGGCACCACTTGTGGAAGTTGTAGACCTGCACCTTCTCGGCCAGGCCGCGTTCGCCGATCAATTGGTCCAGCCGCGCTGCCAGCGTCTTGTTGTAGCAGAGCACCAGGATCGGCCGCGACAGCTCGCGCGCCAGCTGCATCGCGCGAAAGCCCAGGATCATGGTTTTGCCCGAGCCGGCCACGCCATGGATGATGCGGTGCTCGTCGCCCAGCGAGCGTGCCAGCTGCTCCTGCTGCGCATCCATCACCCGGATCAGGTCGGGGATCTCCAGCGGCCTGGATACCGGTGCGTCCGCCTGGTCGAACAGGCCGAACTGGCCCTCGCCCGAGGCCACGCGTATCTCCGGAAACAGGTGCCAGCGCACCCGGTCGATCTGCGGCAACGTGAGCGCGGTGGGGAACACGTAGGGGAACATCGCCCACAGGCGCTCCTGGAAATCCTCCGCCTCGATGCTTTCGTAGATCTCGTCCTGGCAGATGGCCAGGTGGGCCGGGACCACCGCATCGAGCTGGCCATCGGTGAACTGCCGGCGGCTGATGTTGGCGAACACCACGCCGTAGGCCCACGGCATCACCAGCTTGCCGGCGTGGGGGCCGTCAGCCGGCTGGCGCAGGGCCGGGTCCTTCTGCAGCTGCATGTAGACCTCAGTGGCGTAGCCCCGGGCCTGCAGCAGCGGGTTGTTCTCCTTCACCAGCCCGCGCGGGGTGAGCAGGGTGAACTGGGTCTTGTCGGCGTGCTGGATGGTGTCCGCCTTCCAGTCCTTCACCTCCAGCACCAGCAGGCCGCGGCGCGGATGGAACACCATGAAATCGGGGCGCAGCTGTTTCAGCCCGACGGGGACGTCGTACCACAGCAGGTAATCGTCCTCGAGTTTCTGTTCCAGCCGTTCGGAGAAGCGCTTCTCGCCGCCGGTCATGCGCGGCAGGCAGCCGTTGCGGGTGGGGATGAGGGTGGCCACGAAAGTCCCTGGAAAAGCCGGTCACGGGACGTTAGCCGATCAGGGGAGCGTGTCAACGTGCGCCATGGTGCGTTGCACGATCAAAAACGATGTGCTATTTGTAGCGGCCATGAATCGCGTCCACGCCCACCAGTACTTTTGGTTTTATACCTATCCGAAATTGCTGGCGGAGGCGCAGTCGCGATCATCTTGAAGTCCCGAAGATCATTCCCGAAAAGCCGCCAGCGCCACCGGCGGCTTTTTTTGTGGCCGTCGCTGGCACCAACCGAAGGAACCGCCACCGTGTCTCAGCCCACCGACGATCTGCGTATCCGCAGCCTTGACCCGCTCAGCACGCCTGCCGAGGTGATCGACGATTGCCCCGCCAGCGACGTCGCCGTCGAAACCGTCGCCGCCTCGCGCGCGGCCCTGCACCGCATCATCGGCGGGGCGGATGACCGCCTGGTGGTGGTGATCGGCCCGTGCTCGATCCACGACCCGCGCGCCGCACTGGAATACGCCGGCCGGCTGGTGGCCCAGCGCCAACGCTACGCGGACACGCTGGAAATCGTGATGCGGGTGTATTTCGAGAAGCCGCGGACCACGGTGGGCTGGAAGGGGCTGATCAACGATCCCGATCTCGACGGCAGCTTCCGCATCGACAAGGGCCTGCGGCTGGCGCGGCGCGTGCTGCGCGACATCAACGAGCTGGGCCTGCCGGCCGGCTGCGAATTCCTGGACATGATCTCGCCGCAGTACATCGTGGACCTGGTGGCCTGGGGCGCGATCGGTGCGCGCACCACCGAGAGCCAGGTGCACCGCGAACTGGCCTCCGGCCTGTCCTGCCCGGTGGGCTTCAAGAACGGCACCAGCGGCGACGTGAAAATTGCCGTCGACGCGGTGCAGGCCGCCTCGCAACCGCACCATTTCATGGCGGTCACCAAGGACGGCCGCGCCGCCATCGCCGCCACCGCGGGCAATGAGGATTGCCACGTGATCCTGCGCGGCGGCCGCCAGCCCAACTACGACGCGGCCAGCGTCGAATCGGCCTGCGCCGCGATCGGCAAGGCCGGCCTGGCGGCGCGGGTGATGATCGACGCCAGCCACGCCAACAGCGCCAAGAAGCCGGAAAACCAGCCGCGCGTGATCGACGACATTGCCGCGCAACTCGAAGCCGGCGAGCGGCGCATCATCGGCGTGATGGTGGAAAGCCATCTGCTGGGTGGCCGGCAGGACCTGGTGCCGGGCCAGCCGCTGGTCTACGGCCAGAGCATGACCGACGGCTGCATCGACTGGGACAGCTCGCTGCACGTGCTGGAGCGGCTGGATCAGGCCGTGCGTCGGCGCCGGGAATTGGCGGCGGCGACGGCGGCGACCGCAGCCGCCTGACCACGTTTCCCTTCTCCCGCTTGCGGGAGAAGGTGCCCGAAGGGCGCAAGAGGGGCTCTTGATCTTGCTCCGCGCAACGCAACCTCCCCCTCAGCCCTTCGGGCAGCTCCCCCGCAAGCGGGGGAGCGAAAGCAATCACCCCTCCAGGCTGGCGTCCAGCGTTATCTCCGCATTGAGCACCTTGGACACCGGGCAGCCCTCCTTGGTGGCCTGCGCGATCTTCTCGAACGCGGCCGCGTCCGCCCCCGGCACCTTGGCCTTGCAGGTCAGGTGCACGGCGGTGATGGCGAAGCCGTCGCCATCCTTGTCCAGCGTCACCTCGGCGGAGGTTTCGATGCGGTCGGCGGTGAAGCCGGCGTTGCCCAGTTCCAGCGACAGCGCCATCGAGAAGCAACCGGCGTGGGCAGCGCCGATCAACTCCTCCGGGTTGGTGCCGGGGCCGTCCTCGAAACGGGATTTGAAGCCGAACGGTGCCTCGCGCAGCACGCCGGTCTCGGTGGAAAGGGTGCCCTGGCCGTCTTTCAGGCCACCGATCCAGTTGGCCGATGCGGATTTCTTCATGGCATTGCTCCAGGCTGACGGGGGAAACGCCAGTGTGCCGGGGCATCCATTCAAGCGGCGCGAAGAAGGACGGCTGTTCACGCACGTTTTCCGCCGCGGCGGCTTATCCTGTGCTTCCGCCAGTGGAGCCCGCCATGGATCTCGAAATCACGCACGACCGCACCGGCCGTCGTTTTGAAACCACCGTCGACGGTGCCGTCTGCGCCATCGACTACACCCTGGCCGGCGGGGTGATGAACATCCACCACACCGGCGTGCCCGGCGCGGTGGAAGGCCGCGGCATTGCGTCGGCGCTGATGAAGGCCGCCACCGATGCGGCGCGCGACGAAGGCTGGAAAATCAGGCCCTCGTGCTCCTACGCGGCGGCCTGGATGAAGCGACACCCGCAGACAGCCGACCTGCTGGCCTGAGAACCCGGCCGCGGCCGTCCGCCGCTTCAGTCGCGGAAATTGTCGAACTGCAGCGGCAGCTCCACATCGGCACCGCGCAGCACCGCGATCGCCTGCTGCAGGTCGTCGCGCTTCTTGCCGCTGACGCGCAGCTTGTCGCCGTTGATCTGCGCCTCGACCTTGAGCTTGGCCGCCTTCAGCGTGGCCACCAGCTTTTTCGCCACCGGCTGCTCGATACCCTGCTTGACGGTGATCTTCTGCCGCGAGCCGCCCAGGTTGGTCTCCGGCTCGGCCACGTCCAGCGCGCGGATGTCGATCTTCCGCGCCGCCAGCCGGCCGCGCAGGATGTCCAGCATCTGCTGCAGCTGGAACTCGCTGGGCGCGGCCTGGGTGATGATGTAGTCGTCCAGCGTATAGGTCGCTTCGGTGCCCTTGAAGTCGAAGCGGGTGGCCAGTTCGCGGCTGGCCTGGTCGACGGCATTGGTCAGTTCGTGCTTGTCGACTTCGGAAATCACGTCAAACGAAGGCATGGCGGCAACTCCTCGGCAACGGCTGTCCAGTGTAAGAGCAGCCGGCCGCTGGGCGATAATGCCGCGCTCTGTGCAGGGTGACGGGTGACGGGCGATGGCCGGATGAAACGGGATGTGCGCGATGTCGACGTGCTCGTGGTTGGAGCTGGCGCCGCCGGGCTGATGTGCGCGATCGCCGCAGGCCAGCGCGGCCGCCGGGTGCTGGTGGTCGACCACGCCAACAAGGTCGGCAAGAAAATCCTGATGTCCGGTGGCGGGCGCTGCAATTTCACCAATACCGGCGCGGGGCCGTCCAACTACCTCTCGGCCAACCCGCACTTCGCGAAATCGGCGCTGGCGCGCTACACGCCGGCCGACTTCATCGCGCTGGTGGAAAAACACCGCATCGCCTACCACGAGAAGGAGCTGGGCCAGCTGTTTTGCGACGAGTCGTCGAAGCAGATCGTGCGCATGCTGCTGGACGAATGCGCCGCCGCGGGCGTCATCATCGAAGTGGACTGCGCCGTGCAGCGCATACGCAAGATGGCGCACGGTTTCAGCGCCACGACGGCGCACGGTGAAGTGCATGCCCAGTCGCTGGTGGTCGCCTGCGGCGGCCTGTCGATTCCCAGCATGGGCGCCAGCGGGTTCGGCTACGAGCTGGCGCGCCAGTTCGGCCACGAGGTGCTGCCCACGCGCGCCGCCCTGGTGCCGCTGACCTTGAGCGGCAAGCACCACGATCATTACCGCGACCTCGCCGGCGTGGCGCTGCCGGCGGTGGAGGCGCGGGTGGGCAGGCAGGCGTTTCGCGCGGGGTTGCTGTTCACCCATCGCGGCATCAGCGGGCCGGCGATCCTGCAGATCTCCTCGTACTGGCAACCGGGCGACGACCTGCGCATCGATCTTGCGCCCGACCAGGATCTCGCCCTCTGGCTGGTCGGCCAGCGCGCGGCACGGCCCGCGGCGGAGCTGAAGACGGTGCTGGCCGACGTGCTACCCAGGCGCCTGGCCCAGCGGCTGTGCGAGCAATGGTTCGAAAGCAAACCCATGCGCCAATACCGCGAGGCGGAGCTGGCCGGCATCGGTGCGCAACTGGGCCAGTGGCCGATCACTGCCAGCGGCACCGAAGGCTATCGCACCGCCGAGGTGACCCTGGGCGGCGTCGATACCGCCGGCCTCTCGTCCAGCACCATGCAGTCGAAACACGTGCCGGGGCTGTACTTCATCGGCGAAGTGGTGGACGTGACCGGCTGGCTGGGCGGCTACAACTTCCAGTGGGCGTGGGCGTCGGGGCAGGCCGCCGGCATGGTGGCGTAATGGCATTTCGCATGCGCTGAACGTGGGCCGTGCTTCACTGCGCGGCCACGCTTATCGAGGACGCTTCATGAAAGTGGGATTTATCGGATTGGGCGCAATGGGCAGCGCCATGGCCAGCAACCTGCAGGCCGCCGGCCACGCCTTGACGGTATGGAACCGCACGCCCGAAGCCACCGAACCGCTGGTATCGCTGGGTGCCAGGGCCGCGCGCACCGCCGATCGCGCGGCGCAGGGCGAGGTGCTGTGCAGCATGCTGGCCAATGACGCGGCGGTGCGCGCGGTGTTTCTCGATGGCGGCCTGCTCGACGCGATGGACCCGGGCACGGTGCACGTCAACCACGCCACCATCTCGGTGGCGCTGGCCGAAACGCTGGTGGCCGAACACGAAAAACGCGGCCTTGGCTATGTCGCCGCGCCGGTGTTTGGCCGTCCGGATGCCGCCGCCGCGGCGCGGCTGAACATGCTGGTCGCCGGCAAATCCGCGGCGGTGGAGCGGGTGCGGCCGGTGCTGGAGGCGATGGCCTCCCGTCTCTGGCCCCTGGGCGAGGCGCCACAACGCGCCAACGTCGCCAAGATCGCCGGCAACTTCATGCTGGCCGCCGCGATCGAGAGCATGGCCGAAGCCACCGCACTGACCCGCGCCCACGGCGTCAGCGCGGCCGAGTTCCTGGACGTGATGACCCAGACCCTGTTCGCCGCACCGGCCTACCAGGGCTACGGCAAGCTGATTGCCGAACAGCGCTTCAAGCCCGCCGGCTTCACCTTGCCGCTGGGCCTGAAGGACGTGGGGCTGGCGCTGGCGGCCGGTGAAGCCGCACGCGTGCCGTTGCCGTTTGCCGGTGTGGTGCGCGACAGCATGCTGGAAGCCTTGGCCGGCGGCGACGCCGAGCTGGACTGGTCCGCGCTGTCGCTGGTGGCGGCGCGGCGCGCGCACCTCCATGAGGGTGGACCGGGCTGATCGCGAAAGAACGCCGCGAAGCGTCCCTTCTCCCGCTTGCGGGAGAAGGTGCCCGACAGGGCGGATGAGGGCGCTCTCGATCTTGCCGACGAACAGGCGATGCCCGGTGTTTCACCCCAGCCCGACAAGCCGCTCCGCCGACGCCTCCACGACACGCGTTTCCGACGCGTCGCGAGTGATCCAGTCCAGGCTGCCGTCCACCACCGTATGGCTGCGACCACCGATCCAGGTGGTTGCGCCGTCGATACGCGCCACCAGCCGCGCATCGTGCCCCACCTCGCGTCCCTGGCTGACGCGGTAACCGTGCGACAGCAGGCCGTGCGGTTCGGCGTGGGCGATGTAGGCCGCGATCAGGCCGTTGGCCGCGCCGGAGGCCGGGTCCTCCACCACGCCCACGCCAGCGGGAAACGCGCGCACGGCAAGTTGATACTCGGCGTGTGCGCTGCGTGCGAAGACGCACAAGCCCATGCTGTCACTGGCCTGCGCCAGCGCGCCGATCGCCGCGTGGTCGGGTTGCCAGGCGCGCAGGCTCGCCTCGTCGGCGAGTTCGGCCAGCCACCAGCGGCGGCCGCCGTCGATCAGGGCCGGCGGCAGCGCACCGGCTTCGACACCGCCCAGCGCCGCTGCCAGCAGCGGATGCGCCTCGTGGCCGGTGGCCACGATGCGCGAGGGCGGCGATTGCAACAGCAGTTCACGCTCGGCGCCATGGCCTTCCACCCGGATCGGCAACACGCCGGCCCCGCATTCCTGCCACAGGATGCCGTCGCGCGGTGCCGCCAGTCCGCAGCTCAGCACGGCGTGAGCGCTGCCGACGCTGGGGTGGCCGGCGAACGGGATCTCCTTGTGCGGCATGAAAATGCGCACGCGATAGCTGGCGTCCGGCGCGGTCGGTGGCAGCAGGAAGGTGGTTTCGACCAGGGCCGTCCAGCGCGCGAAACGCTGCATCTCCGCGGTGCTCCAGCCGTCGGCGCCAATCACCACGCCCAGGTGGTTGCCGCCACCGGGTGTGGCCGCAAAGACGTCCATATGCAGGTAGCGCAAAACAGTCATGGGATCGGTTGCCGGGGAACCATCGCGCATCATAACCACCTGCGGCTGTGCGCGACAGCGATGCCGCCCGTTCGCACCCGGCGCGCCCGCAGTCGACAAGCGGCGCGGCTCTCGCCAAGATGCCGAAGCCTGTTTCACGCCTGGAACCGTTCATGCCGATCACCCTGATCATCATCGCCATCACCTGTGTGGTTTCGTATCTCGCGTTCAAGAACGTGCGCCTGATGAACGACCTCATCCTGTGGCCGCCGGCCATCGCCCGCCAGCGCGAGTACTACCGGCTGGTGACCTACGGCCTGGTGCATGCGGATTTCGGCCACCTGCTGTTCAACATGTTCACGCTGTTCTTCTTCGGGCGGGTGATGGAGGGCTTTTTCGCCCAGCGGTTGGGCAGTTTCGGTTTCGTGCTGTTCTATATCGGCGGGTTGGTGTTCTCGATCCTGCCGACCTACCTCAAGCATCGCGCCGACCCGAATTACCGCAGCCTCGGCGCTTCCGGCGCGGTATCGGCGGTGCTGTTCGCCTTCATCCTGCTGGCGCCATGGCAACGCATCCTGGTGCTGGTGGTGCCGATGCCGGCGATCGTCTACGCGGTGCTGTACACGGCGTATTCCATCTACATGGATCGGCGCGGCCAGGACAACGTCAACCACAGCGCCCACCTTTGGGGTGCGGCCTACGGCGTGATCTTCACCCTGCTGATGGATGGCCGCGTGCTGCCCTATTTCCTCAACCAGCTGCTCCATCCCTCGTTCTGAGGGGGCGGAAGCGGCGGCTTCAGGTGCCTGTCACGGCGAGGGCGTGCATACTGGTTGCGGTCCCATCGATCATCCGCAGGAGAACCACGCATGGCTATGACCCGCAAGTCGGCAGCGAAGAAGTCCGCGGCAAAGACGAAATCCACCCGCAAGAAGACGGCATCGAAGGCGGCTGCCACCAGTCGCAAGCCGGCTCCGCGCAAGTCGGCTGCCGCTCCTGCCGCGGCCCGTTCAACCGCAAAAAAGACCGCCGCAAGAAAGTCGGCGGCAAAGAAGGCTCCAGCCAGAAAAATCGCATCGAAGAAGACGGTGGCAAAGAAGACGGTCGCCAAGAAGGCTGTCGCAAAGAAGGCCGTGGCGAAGAAGACCGTCGCCAAGAAGCCGGTGGCCAGGAAGGCCGCCGCCCGGAAAGTCGCTACCAAGAAGCCGGCGGTGAAAAAGACGCGCGCCCAGGTCACGGCAACCCAGCAGGCCGAAGCCCGGAAGGCCTCGGCAAAACAGGCTTCCGCCAACCGGCCCGCCGCGAAAGCGGCGCCGAAGAAAGCCGCCGCGCGCAAGTCCGCCAGCTATGCCGCCACACCCGCGAAGGCCGCGCCGCGCAAGCCGGCCACCCGCAAGGTCGACGAGCAGCAAGCCGCGGTGAAGAAGACCGCCAAGCCGGCCGCCCGGCCTGCGGCCGCAAAGTCGCCTGCGAAAACGTCGTCGCCGGCCAAGCCGCGGGACACCCAGGCCCCACCGCAGCGCGAGACGGTCGAGGTTCCGGTCAAGCACATCAGCCCGGAAGAGGCGGTGGCGCACATCCAGGCCCTGCTGGAGGTAAAGCACGAACGCGTGCGCCAGGGGCCCACCTGGCCGGACGCCGACCCGCAAGCGCATGGCGGCAACGCGGGCATGCATCCTCCTGTATCCGGCGACATCGCCAGCAACGGCGACGTGGCCGAGAGCCATGCGCTGCCGGCGCCGCGCAATGATCTGGGCAAGCGCAAAAGCTGAGCGGCTCACGATCCGGGCAAGCGGGAGTGCGGCATCCGCGCCGCACGTCCCGCGGCTCAGTACGGGTTCAAGCTTCGCGGTCTACCGTGGAGCATCGCTCCCGCGGAGACCGCTCATGAAACGCCGAATCGCCATCGTGGGCCTGGTTGCGGCGATATCGCTGTCCGGCTGCTACTACGACCCTGGCTACAGTTACGTGCGCAACAACGGCTACCAGGGCGACGTCTACTACGGTCGCAGCGCCCCCGTGTACGACGATGGCTATTACGGCTATGACGGCTGTTGCTATGGCTACGGCTATGGCTACGCGCCCGGCGTGAGTATCGGCATCAGTCGCACATGGTATGGCGGCCCGCGCTATCGCCACGACGATCGCGGTCGTTGGCGTGGCGGCCACGCCCATGGCGGCGGCCGCCGGCCTGCCTACCGCGACGATCACCCGCGCGGCCACGACCGCCATGACCACGACCGCGGCCGCGGGACATCCGACCGCCGCAACCACGACGACCACCGAGGCCACCGCGATCGTGATCACCGCCGGTGATGCGCGAGGCGCTTCCCGGCCGGCTCATTTTTCGCCGGCTCGCCGGCGTCCGGCCATGTGCCGCAGATAATCCAGCAACGCGTCCAGGTCGGCGTCAGGCAGCGCCTTTTCGTCGAACGCGGGCATCCGCGCCTGCGGCCATTGCCTGAGCGATTGCGGGTTGCGGATGAAGCCTCGCAGCAGGTCGGCGCGCAGGTACTCGGTGGGGCTGTAGGGCCGGTTGAGATCCGGCCCCAGCGTGGCGGCGCCTTCGCCATTGAGCGTATGGCAGGCGAAACAGGTGCGCTGGAACACCGCGAAGCCGCGCCGGATGGAACTGTCTGCCGGCAGCGCATCGGCCGGCCTGATCGCGGGAAACCTGACGTCGGCCGCCGGCAGCACGCGGATCGCCGCGAGCTGGTAAGGCCACTGTTCCTGGCTGATGTTGCCGGCGCGCGGCCGGGTCCAGACGACATAGAACGGCCCGGCGCCGCCCTGGCCACCGCCCAGTGCAGGCCAGGGATGGGCCGGGTCGTCGATCGCCAGCCACGCTTCGCTGCCGCCGCGCTGCAGCAGCGCGGCCGCCGGGATTTCCGCCACGAACCCGTCCAGCGCGGTGAACTGCAGGTGGTCGCCGAGGCCGATGCCCGGAAGCAGGGCGGTCAACGGCACGGCACGGTAATGCATGGTGCGGCGGAAGGCCACGTCGTCGGGAATCGTGATGGCGCGAACGTCGGGACGTTCCAGCAGCGCTTCCGTGCGGTACACGTCGCTCCCGCGGCGAGCGTCCACCCGCAGTTCCGCGGCCCGGGCCAGCAGCGGCAGCAAAAGCAGGCCTGTGGCAAAAAATCGCAGAAAATTCACAGCGGACTCCGATAAAATATCCAGACGATTTTAGTAGTGGGGCCAGGTGGATGTTCCCAGCTGTCGCGGACCTGAACGGTTGCGAGGCGGCCCTTGAACCACCGCCACCGTGACCACACTAACCTTGTGTATCGCCGTGATGGCGACCAGAGGTGGCAAGCAACATCCCGCCACCGAGGGGTTGGCCCTTCCTCCCCTGGAGGCCAGCCTGACAAACCCCATCAGTCCTCCCCTGGCTGATGGGGTTTCTTTTTGCCCGCAGCTTTGCCCGCCGAAGGGGCGAAAAAACCGGCTCCCGCATGCGGTGATAATGGGCGAACGCATTGGCGAATCTCCGGGCATCCGATGATCATCGATTCACTGCTGGACACCGACCTGTACAAGTTCTCCATGATGCAGGTGGTCTTGCACCAGTACCCCGCGGCGCAGGTCGAATACCGCTTCAAGTGCCGCAACCCGGGCATCGACCTGGTGTCCTGCATCGACGAGATCCGCGTGGAGCTGGCCGCGCTGTGCCAGTTGCGGTTTCGCCCCGACGAACTGGCCTACCTGCGCACCTGGCGGTTCATCAAGAGTGATTTCGTCGATTTCCTGGGCCTGTTCCAGCTCAACGAAAAATACGTGGAGATCGCACCGTCGGCAGCCGGCAACGGCGAGATCGAGATCCGCATCCGCGGGCCATGGCTGCATACCATCCTGTTCGAAGTGCCGTTGCTGTCGATCGTCAACGAAGTTTATTTCCGCCGCACCAGCGCCGGCCTCGACCTTGCCGAAGGCCGCCGGCGGCTGCAGGAGAAAATCGCCCTGCTGCGCGACAACCCCGATTACGCCGACTGCCGCATTGCCGACTACGGCACCCGCCGCCGCTATTCGCGCGCCTGGCAGGAAGAGGTGGTGACCACGCTCAAGCGGGACCTGGGCGCCCAGCTGGCCGGTACCAGCAACGTCTGGCTGGCACGCAAGCTCGACCTCACGCCGCTGGGCACGCTGGCGCACGAATACCTGCAGGCGCACCAGGCGCTGGGGCCGCGATTGCGCGATTCGCAGGTGGCGGCGCTGGAGGCGTGGGCGAAGGAATACCGCGGCGACCTGGGCATCGCGCTGTCGGACGTCTACGGCCTCAATGCCTTCCTGCGTGACTTTGACATGTACTTCTGCAAGCTGTTCGACGGTACCCGCCACGATTCGGGCGACCCGTTCGACTGGGGCGAGAAAGTGCTGGCGCACTACCAGGCCAACCGCGTCGATCCGCGCACCAAGGTGCTGGTGTTCAGCGACGGGCTCGACATCCCCCGGGTGATGCAGCTGTACGCGCATTTCCGCGGTCGCTGTCAGCTGGCCTTTGGCGTGGGCACCAACCTCACCAACGACGTGGGCCCGGAGGCGCTGCAGATCGTGATCAAGATGATCCGCTGCAACGGCCAGCCCGTGGCCAAGCTCAGCGATTCGCCCGGCAAGAACATGTGCGAGGACCCGGCGTACGTGGCGTATCTGCGCCAGGTGTTCGAGATACCGGAGACGCAGGGCTGAGCGCGGCTTTGCTCCTCCCCCTGCGTGCAGGGGGAGGTTGGGAGGGGGTGCTCGGGCTGGCGGGGAAGATCAAGAGCGACCCCTCCCCAGCCCTCCCCTGCAAGCAGGGGAGGGAGTGTTTCGTCAGAACGCGGGCAGCACCGCGCCGTGATATTTCTGTTCGATGAACGCCTTGACCCCGGGGCTGGTCAGCGCCTTGGCCAGTTTCTGCACGCGCGGATCGTTCTGGTTGTCCGGCCGGCCGACCAGGTAGTTCACGTAGGGCGAGTTCTTGTCCTCGATCAGCAGCGCGTCTTTCGTGGGATTCAGGCCGGCCGCCAGGGCGTAGTTGGTGTTGATCAGCGCCAGGTCCACCTCGTCCAGCGTGCGCGGCAGCATGGCCGCTTCCAGTTCGCGGAACTTCAGGTGCTTCGGGTTGGCGGTGATGTCCTTCAGCGTGGACATCTCGTTGCTGGGGTCGGTCAGCGTGATCAGGCCGTTTTTCGCCAGCAACAGCAGCGCGCGGCTGTTGTTGCTGGGGTCGTTCGGCAAGGTGACGCTGGCGCCGTCGGGCAAGTCGGCGATGCTTTTGTATTTGCGCGAGTAGGCGCCGAACGGCTCGATATGCACGCCGGTGATGATGGTCAGGTGGGTGCCGCGCTCGCGGTTGAACGCGTCCAGGTAGGGCTTGGTCTGGAAGTAGTTCAGGTCGATGTGCTTCTCGGCCACCTGCATGTTCGGTTGCACGTAGTCGGCGAACACCTTGACCTGCAGGTTCACGCCCTCGCTGGCCAGGATGGGCTTCACCTGTTTCAGGATTTCCGCATGCGGGATGGCGGTGGCCGCCACGGTGAGCGTCTGCGCATCCTTGCCGGCATCGCCGGGGGCGGAGCAGCCGGCCAGGAGCAGGGCGGCGAAAAGGGCGAGGGCTTTTTTCATGGTGAAGTGTCGGCGCGGCGCTCAAGAATAGCCGTCCATACTGCCACGTGTAAAAGGCCGCGCCCGCGCGCTAGTGCCGGCCGAAGCGGGCCACGATGCGGTCGCCGATCATCTGCAGGAGCTGCACCAGCACGATCAGCAGCACCACGGTGACCAGCATGTAGTCCGACTTGTAGCTGAGATAGCCGTAGCGGTAGGCCAGGTCGCCCAGGCCGCCGGAGCCGATCGCGCCGCCCATCGCGGTGTAGCCCACCAGCGCGATGGCGGTGACGGTGATGCCGGCGAAGATGCCGCCGCGCGCCTCGGGCAGCAAGACGTGGCGCACGATCTGCCACAGGCTGGCGCCCATCGCCTGGCTGGCCTCGATCACGCCTTGCTGCACTTCGCGCAGCGCGGTTTCCACCAGCCGCGCGAAGAACGGCGCCGCGCCGATGACCAGCGGCGGTATCGCGCCGCGAATGCCCAGCTTGGTGCCCACCAGCACGTAGGTCACCGGCATCAGCACGATCATCAGGATGATGAAGGGCACCGAGCGCAGGATGTTCACCAGCAGCGAGGTGACGGCGTAAAGCTTCGGCATCGGCCGCAACTGGTTCGGGGCGGTGAGGTACAGCAGCACGCCCAGTGGCAGGCCGATTGCCACCGTAAGCGCCAGCGAGCCGCCCAGCATCAGCAGGGTGTCGATGCAGGCGCGGCCGATCTCGCCCCAGTCGTCGATATTGGGAAACAACCGTTGCAGCAGGTTCATCGGGGCAGCTCCTCGATCTCGATGCCGGCCTGGCGCAGCGCGTCCAGCGCCGCGTCCACCCGGTCGCCCTGCATCGCCAGGGTGAGCTGGCCGTAGGGCAGATCCTTGATGCGGTCGATGCGGCCGGCCAGGATGTTGAAGTCGATGCCGGTCTCGCGCGCCACGCGGCCCAGCGCGGGCGTCATGGTGGCGTCGCCGCGGAAACTCAGCCGCAGCAGGCGACCGGGGACCTGCGCGTACGGAAGATGCGCGCCGGCCGCTTCCTCCGGCAGCGCCTCATTGACGAAGCGCATCGTGGTCGGGTGTTGCGGGTGCAGGAAGACGTCGGCCACCTTGCCGCGCTCCACGATCGCCCCGCCATCGAGCACCGCCACGCGGTCGCATACGCGGCGCACCACGTCCATTTCGTGGGTGATCAGCACGATGGTGAGTTTCAGGTCCCGGTTGATCTCGGCCAGCAGGGCGAGCACCGAGGCCGTGGTCTGCGGATCGAGCGCGCTGGTGGCCTCGTCGCACAGCAGGATGGACGGCCGGTTGGCCAGTGCGCGGGCAATGCCGACACGCTGCTTCTGCCCGCCGGAAAGCTGCGAGGGATATTTGTCTGCGTGATCGGTCAGCCCCACCCGCGCCAGCAGTTCATCGACCCGCTGGCGCACCACGGCGGCGCGGCGCTCGCCGGCCAGCCGCATCGGGAACGCCACGTTGTCGGCCACCGTCTGCGACGCCAGCAGGTTGAAGTGCTGGAAGATCATGCCGATCCGCCGCCGCTGCGCGCGCAGCGCCGGCTCCGCCAGTGCGGTCATCTCCACGTCGTCGACGAAGACCTGGCCGCCGCTGGGCCGCTCCAGCAGGTTGATCAGGCGGATCAGCGTGGACTTGCCCGCGCCCGACAGCCCGATGATGCCGAACACTTCGCCATCGGCAATATCGAGGCTGAACCGCTGCAGCGCGGGAATGTCGCGACCGCCGGCGCGGTACGACTTGTGGACATCGACGAAGCGGATCACGTGGCATCCCGGGCGGGCGAAAGGAGCGCCATTGTAGGCCGCGGGCCGTCGGCGGCGATGGCGTAGACTCCCCAAGGGAAGCTCTGATCTTGCTCGTCATCCCCGCTTGCGCAGCAATGGCGGGCATGAAGCCGATTGATCAGACCCTCCCAAGGTTCACCCAACGGAGCATGACATGACGAATGTCTACGATTTCAGCGTCCGCGATATCGACGGCAACCCGCGCTCGCTGGCGGAGTGGCGTGGCAAGACCCTGTTGATCGTCAACGTGGCCTCGCGTTGCGGTTTCACGCCGCAATACGCCGGACTGGAAACGTTGTGGCAGGACCAGCGCGACAAGGGACTGGTGGTGCTGGGCTTTCCCTGCGACCAGTTCGGCCACCAGGAGCCGGGCAGCGAGGCCGAGATCAAGGCCTTCTGCAGCACGAACTACGACGTGACCTTCCCGATGTTCGCAAAGGTCGAGGTGAACGGCGAGCACGCCGACCCGCTGTACAAATGGCTGAAGAGCCAAGCCAGGGGGCTGCTGGGCAGCGAGGCGATCAAGTGGAATTTCACCAAGTTCCTGGTCGACGCCGATGGGCAGGTGGTGAAGCGCTACGCCTCGACCGATACGCCCGAAAAAATCGGCAAGGACACGCTGGCGCGGCTGGGCGGCTGATCCTCAGCCACGGTTGGCGAGGTTGGCCAGCATCACCGCGATGGCGTCCACGTCGGCGCTGGCGCGTGGCGCGCCGGGCGTCGGCACGTAGTTGTTGAGCATGATCGCAAACGCCAGGTGCTCGCCCGCGGCGGTGGTGACGTAGCCGGCAAGGCACTGCACGTAGGCCATCGAGCCGGTCTTCGCGTGCACATTGCCCTGCGCTGCGGTGCCGCGCATGCGCCAGGCGAGCGAACCGTCGACGCCCGCGATCGGCAGCGATTCGCGCAGCAGTGCCGCCTGGGGTTGCGCGGCCAGGTAGACCAGCAGCCGCACCAGCGCGTTCGGCGTGACGAGATTGCGCCGCGCCAGGCCGCTGCCTTCCACCAGCACGCTGGCCGAAGCCGGCACTCCGATCCTGTCCAGCAGGTGATGCAGCGTTTCGAGCGCGCGTTGCGCGCTGCTGACGAAGCCGGTGGACGCGGGCGCGTCCGCCAGCGGACTGGCGCCGACCGCCAGCAGCAGGTTTTGCAGGTACAGGTTCTGCGAACGCTTCAGGCCGCGATGCAGGATCTCGCCCAGCGGTGGCGAAAGCACCTCGGCGACGACGCCCGCGCCCGCAGCCAGGCCAGCGTCGCCTTCGGGCCAGTGCCGCACCTGCAGCTTGCCGTCGACGCGAATGTGCCGCTGCCGCAGGGCCTGCAGCAACTGCGCGCCCGCCAGCGCCGCGGGATCGGCCAGCGACAGGCTGTAGTGTCGCGGCGCCGCGCCCATCGCCACGCTGCCGAAGGCGTGCAGCGTCGTGCTTCCCGGTGCGCGATAGAGGCTGATGTCGTCGGGTGTTCCTTCGGGGATGGTCGCCAACGCGTTCGCGACCGTCAGGCCCGCGTCGGCCGGGTCGAGCGTGACCTGCGCGGGCTGGCCAGCGTGGGTGGCCGGCGTCACCGTTACCCTGACCGCATTCTCGTTCACGCTGAGCGCGGAGGCCGGTGCCGCGAACGCGCTCTGCAGGTCGTCCGCTTCCCAGCCATAACCCGTCAGCGGCCCGCGAAAATAGCTGTCGTCGGCGATCACGTTGCCGTGCACCCGATGCACGCCACGCGCCGCCAGCTGGCTGGCCAGTTGATCGGCCCAGTCCGCGCTGGTGTTCGCCGTGCCAAGGGTCGGGTCGCCCATGCCGTAGAGAATCAACGGGCCGTCCAGACGTCCATTTGCGAGGGTGCCGCTGGCCAGCAGGCGGGTGGGCAGGCGGTAATCCGCGCCCAGCGTCGACAACGCCAGCGCGGCGGTGAAAAGCTTGGCGGTGGATGCCGGCTGCAGCAGGCGATCGGCGCGGTGAGAGTAGAGCGTACTGCCGTCGTCCAGCGAGACCACGGCAATGCCCCAGTCGGCGGCGGCAAAGCGCGGTGCGCCGATATGCGCGTCTATCCGCGCGGCGAGCGTGGTCGTCACTGGCGGCGCCGCGGTAGCGGCCAGCGAAACGGCCATCAACAGAACGGACACGAATTTGTTATGCACGGATCGGCAGACTGTTCTCATCCCCACAGTATCGCCAATTGGCCATCGCGCCGGACGCCGACGCCCCTTCTGTTAGTCTTGGAACTTCGTGCCGGCAGCTGGCCGGCGGTTTTGAACCCACACGCGAGAGTCTCATGCAGATTGCCCAGAACGCCGTTGCCGCCTTCCACTACACGCTGACCGACGACGAGGGTCAGGTCATCGACAGTTCGAAAGGTCGCGAGCCGCTGACCTATCTCCACGGTGGCGGCCAGATCGTGCCGGGCCTGGAAAAGCAGATGGAAGGGCGCGGTGCCGGCGACAAGTTCACCGCCGACGTGTCGCCCGAGGAAGGCTACGGCGTGCATCACGCCGAACTGCTGCAGGAAGTGCCGCGCGAGGCGTTCCAGGGCGTGGACGATATCCAGCCCGGCATGCAGTTCCAGGGCCGTGGCCCGCAGGGCGAGATCAACGTCACCGTGACCAAGGTCGAGGACGGCAAGGTCTTTATCGACGGCAACCATCCGCTGGCCGGCAAGACCCTGCACTTCGACATCGAAGTCACCCACGTGCGCGAGGCCACCGGTGAGGAGCTGGCGCACGGCCACGTGCACGGCGAGGGTGGTCACCACCACTGATCCGAAGGCCTTGCCCTGCAAGCGTCGCCGGAAGCGACAAGGCGCTTTCCCTTCTCCCGCTTGCGGGAGAAGGTGCCCAAAGGGCGGAAGAGGGGCTCTTCTCAGTACCAGTCCAGCAGCGAAATGCCCAGGCCCAGATAAGTGGCCTTGTGGTTGTAGTCGATCAGGCTTTCGCCGTAGCCGTGGAAGATCTCGGCGTAGCCGCGCAGGTTGCCGGCCATCGGAAACGTCCAGGTGAAACGCGCGGCGCCGTGGCTGCGGTCGCCGCCGCGCAGGGAGTGGCGCAGCATCAGGCCGAATTCCTGGCCGTTCGCCTCATGCACGATCTGCATCTCGCCGCGGCCCATGTAGTCGCTGATGTCGGGGTTGTTGTCGTCGCTGCGCGACTCCGGGATGCGCCACCACGGGCGCAGCATCACCGTCCAGCCTTCGCGCTCGAAACCGATGTTGCCGATCACGCGGTTCCAGCTGCGCGAAAGCGGGTTGCCGCGGCCGTTGGATTGATGGTCCACGCCGATGCCCAGGATGCGCCCCGTCCAGCCCAATGCCTGGTAGTGCGTGTTGAACATCAGCATCGCTTCGGGCTCGTAGTCGGTCTCGCGGAACGGACGCGACAGGCGCGCGTTGTAGACCTGCCAGCGCGAGGATTGCGTGTACCCCACCCACAGGTCGCCGGCATCGCCGAACACGCCCTGCCACACCTTGGTCTTCAGGCTCAGCTGGAACTTCGCTTCCATGTTGTCCAGCTGCTGGTTCTCGCTGACCGTGTTGTCCGGGTTGGGGCTTTGCGGCCGGTTGTTCTGGTGGTTGGTGATGAACACCGGCAGCACGTAGACGGGTTTGTAGCCGCGCACGTTGAACGTGCCCAGCTTGCTCTCGGGCGCGAGCTCCCAGCGGCTGTCCAGCAACGACAGCGGCTTGGCCACGTCCGGATTGGCGGGCACGCCGCTGTCCGGCGCCGCGGCGACGTCATGGCTGAAGATGTTCGGGTTGGAGGTTCCGGCGTCCGGCCGCTTCTGCGCGGTCGGCAGGTTGACGCGGCCGGTGGCGTGGTCGTAGCACGCCAGGCGCTGCGAATCGGTTTCGATGCCCGTGCAGGCGCGGATGTCGGTAGGGTCCGGATTCTGCGCATGTCCCGGTGCGGCGGCCAGGCTGAACGCCAATGCCAGCGGCCATGCGGCGGAATGAGGCTTCATCGATGACTCCGAAAGGGGTGGGAACGGCGGCGGCGCGCCGTCGGGGTACAAGCGTAAAGGATCGCAAATGAAGGAGGCCGGCCACGTTGCGTTGTGGCCGGCCTCCGGGTGACGAAACGGCAGCGGACAGACGGGCTCGTCAGGGTTGTTTGGCCCAGCGCTCGTACTCCGCCTTGCTGATGCTGCCGTTGCGGTTGCTGTCGGCGTGGAGGAAATCATTGGCCAGCGGCGGGTAGGCCGCAGCCTGCTCCTCGGTGATGCCCTTGCCGCCGGCCGCCAGCTGCGCGAAATCGGGCGCCGGGCCGATTTGCGGCGCCGGTGCCGGCATGCTGCGCACGGTCAGTTCGCCCTGTGGGGTCTGGTAGGCAGCGGTCTGGCCGGCGGCACCGGAGGCGGCCGGAGCAGTGGGCGCGGCTGGCGCGGCCGGAGCCGCCGGAGCAGCGTCGGCGGGGGCGGGCATGTCCGAGGACGGCGGTACCGGCGCCGGTGGTGGTACCGGCGGCATCGGCGTGGCCCCCGCCGGTGGCGGTGGCGGTGGCATCGGCGCGGTCTGCGCCAGCAACGAACCGGCGAACAGCAACGACCCGGCGGCGATGAAAGGCAGCAATGGCTTGCGAGATTTCATGATCGATACTCCATGCCAGAATGAGGGTTCCAACGTTGTGAGCGCATGTCATCCACCGAGGGCATGCGGGCCGGATTTCATGGCCACGCTTCACGGCGGATGCTCCCGGAGACTTCCGTACATGCCGGTTCGCTATGCTGATCAAACCGTCGTGAAGCTGCCGTGTCGCCGCGCCCGGCCGGCGGCATGCTGACAGTCGGGCAGGCACGGGCGCTGCAGCTGGCGGCGCAGGGACTGTTGCAACCGTTGCGGCGGCGGCCGCGCCGCGACGATGTGGTGGCAGCGGTCGAACGCATGCGCCTGCTGCAGATCGACACCATCAACGTGGTGGCGCGCAGCCCCTACCTCGTGCTGCATGCCCGCCTGGGCGACTACCCCACGACCTGGCTGGACGAAGCGCTGGCCGCGGGCAAGCTGGCCGAATGCTGGGCGCACGAGGCGTGCCTGGTGGGCGCGGCCGACATCGGTTGGCATCGCGCCTGGCGCGCCCAGCGCCTGCAGCATTGGGCCCAGCGCCATGCGCTGCGCGTGCAGCACGAGCATCGCGCCGAGATGGACGCGCTGCTGGACCATATCCGCACCAACGGGCCGGTGCGCGCCGCGGATTTCGCCCGCGCACCGGACAGCATCGCCGGCAAGCCGGGGTGGTGGGAGTGGAAGCCGGAAAAGCGCTGGCTGGAAGCGTGCTTCGCGCTGGGCGAGCTGATGGTGGCGCGGCGGGAGCGTTTCCAGCGCGTGTACGACCTTGCCGAGCGGGTACTGGCGCGGCTCGATACGCCGCCGGACGCCGCCGCCGAGACGGCATCCCCGGCGCGCGTGCGCCAGCGCTTCATCGCCGACACCGTGCGCGCGCTGGGGATCACCACCGCCGCCTGGATCGCCGACTACCATCGCCTGAAGCCGGCGGTCAGCGAGCGGGAGCTGGCGCCGTTGCTGGAGAGCGGCGAGCTGGTGGCGCAACCGGTGCAAGGCTGGAAAACGCCGGGCTATGTCCATCGCGACCACGCCGAGGCCTTGGACAAGGCCCGCCAGGGCCGGCTGCGGGCCACCCACACGGCGCTACTTTCGCCGTTCGACCCGCTGGTGTGGGATCGCGCGCGGGCAAGCGCGATGTTCGATTTCGACTACACGCTGGAGTGCTATGTGCCCGCGGCGAAGCGCCGCTACGGCTACTTCGTGCTGCCCATCCTGCATCGCGGCCAGCTGATCGGCCGGCTCGATGCCAAGGCCCACCGCGCCGATGGCGTGTTCGAGATCAAGGCCCTGTTCCTGCAGCCTGGCATCGCCCCGGAACCGCGGCTGATCCAGGCGCTGGCCGCCACCATCGGCGATACCGCGCGCTGGCACGGCACGCCGCGGGTGCGCCTGGAGCGCTGCGCGCCCGCCGCCGCGGGCGCCGCGCTGCGGGCGCGCTGGCGCGCCGGCTGAGCGGGCGTCAGGGCGTGCTGCTGGACGGGGCCGGGCTGACCTGGCAGGCCTTGCCGTGCAGGGCGGTGCGCAACTGGGTCGCCAGCGAATTGCAGCGGGCGGCCAGCTGCGGGCGGATGTCCGGGTTCTGCGAGTCGCGCAGCAGGCTGGTGCGCATGGCCTCGTAGCGGTCCTGCAACTGGCCGGGAGCGAAGATCTCGGCGGCGCGGTGGCAACCGATGTAGCTGGCCAGGTAGTCGTCGCAGGCGGGAATGCCGGTGCGATCGGGCAGGTTGGCGCTCGAGGTGTCCGCGCTGGCGCGATGCGCGCTTTCGCGGGGCGCGGAAGTCGTGGCGGCCGGCGGCGTTGCCGGATGGGGCTTGCGCGCCGTGTCGCGGACCGTGGTGCTGGTGCCCGTGGTGCGGGTGGTGGTGGCCGTCTTGTGGGCGGCGCAGCCGGACAACAGCAAGCCGGCGAGCAGAGCGGTGGCCGCTACCGAACAAGTCGCAAACGGGCGTGCTGAGAGGGTCATCGAGGCTTCTCCATGGGACGATCGAAAGCGGCAGGCGGCAAGCGCCTGCCGCAACGGCTACCGACGCACAGTAGACAGCAGGAAGTAAAGAAAACCTGAAAACCGACCGGTCGGGAAACCCGATCCGGAACCTCGGGAGCATGGGCGGCCTGCCGCCGCGGACACGGTCGGATGGCCCGGCGGCCGGCGGCGATTTTTCACGGCCGGCACCCCGGCGCGGAGCCCTGTTTTGGGCGGCTACTTGCGCCCGAAAAATCCGTTATGCTTGCCCGACTGCGTTTGCTTGGCGGCGTGCGTGCCGGTTTGGATTGCATAATCCGCATCGTTTCACCCGACCCTGCATGCTCAGTAAGCGTCGGCCTGTTGGGGCCGGTTTGTCTCAGCGTCAGGATTGGATCGGAGTGAGCTATGTCGGATCGTGAAGTAGGTACAGTCAAATGGTTTAACGACGCCAAGGGTTTTGGTTTCATCAGCCGTGAGGCGGGCCCGGATGTGTTCGTGCATTTCCGCGCCATCACCGGCTCGGGTTTCAAGAGCCTGCAGGAAGGCCAGAAGGTGAGCTTCAAGGTGGTCACCGGCCAGAAGGGCCTGCAGGCCGAAGACGTCACGGCGGTCTGACCCGCGACACCCTATTGCAGGAGGCCGGTGCGAGCCGGCCTCCTTTTTTGTGCCCGCAACGGGCTGCTCCGCCCGCTGCCCCTTGTGTTACTGGCGCGCGGGCTCCTAACGTGAGTGGATGACCGATCCCGTTTCCGGTGCCGCCATCGCGCCATCGATCCTGCCGGTGTCCAGTGGCGATGGTGCGCGTTTCGACCTGCTGTGCGTGCATCGTCCCGGCCCGGTGCGCCAGTGGCTGTACTGGTTGCCGGCGATGGGCGTGCCGGCGCGGCAGTACTTGCCGCTGGCCCAGGCACTGGCCGAACGCGGCGTGGCGGTGGCGCTGCACGAATGGCGCGGCATCGGCTCCAGCGACCGGCGCGCGGGGCGCGGTTGCAACTGGGGGTATCGCGAACTGCTGCAGTTCGACCTGCCGGCCGCGCTGGCCAGGATGCGTACGCACTGGCCCGAGGCGACGTGCTGGCTCGGCGGGCACAGCCTCGGCGGGCAACTGGCGACGCTGTACGGCGCGCTGCATCCCCGGGCATGCGTCGGCCTGGTGCTGGTGGCCAGCGGTGCGCCCTACTGGCGGCGGTTTCGCCACGGCTGGCTGATCGGCCTGGCCTATGCCGTGGCGCCGTGGCTGGCGGCCGCGGTGGGGCATCTGCCCGGGCGGCGGATCGGCTTCGGCGGCAACGAGGCGCGTGGCGTCATTGCCGACTGGGCGCGCAGCGGCCGCAGCGGTCGTTACGCGGCCGCCGGCATGGCATCGGATTTCGAACAGCGTCTGGCGGCGCTGCGCCTGCCGGTATTGGCCTTGCGCCTGCGCGACGACTGGCTGGGCCCGGCGTCCTCGCTGGATTTCCTGCTGGGCAAGATGCCGCAAGCGCACGCCGATACCGACGTGATCACGCCGCAGGACCTGGATGGCGCCACCGCCGACCATTTCCGCTGGATGAAAACACCGGCGCCGATCGCCGCGCGCATCGCCGCATGGATCGATGCCAACGCCCCGGCGTCCGCCACGGTGGACCCGCACGACCCTTGAGATGGCGACGTGCGGCGTCATCTCTGACCCTCGCCCCCAAGCCCGGTGCATCCGATGAACCTGTTCGACCCGTTGACTCAACGCAGCCTCACCTTGCGCAATCGCCTGGTGATCTCGCCGATGTGCCAGTACTCGGCCACGGACGGCGTGCCCGATGACTGGCATCTGGTGCACCTGGGCAGTCGCGCGGTGGGTGGCGCCGCAGCGGTGATCGCCGAAGCCACGGCAGTGTCGGCGCAGGGGCGCATTTCTGCGGGCGACACCGGCCTGTGGAACGATGCGCAGCAGGCGGCATGGCAGCCGATCGCGCGCTTCATCAAGGCGCACGGTGCCGTCGCCGGCGTGCAGCTGGCGCACGCCGGGCGCAAGGCCAGCGCGCAACGCCCCTGGGAGGGCGGTGGCCCGCTTTCGGCGGGGCAGGGCGACTGGCCCACCGTGGCGGCGTCCGCGCTGCCGTTCGATGCGGGCTGGCCGGTGCCGCAGGCGCTCGACACCGCCGGCATCCGCGGCGTGATCGACGATTTCCGTGCCGCCGCCAGGCGCGCGCTGGCGTCAGGCTTCGAGTTGATCGAGCTGCACGCGGCGCATGGCTACCTGCTGCATCAGTTCCTGTCGCCGTTGAGCAACCGGCGCACCGACGACTACGGCGGCAGCTTCGACAACCGCAGTCGCCTCGTGCGCGACGTCATCGCCGCCGTGCGCGAAGTCTGGCCGGACAGGCTGCCGTTATGGCTGCGTGTTTCGGCCACCGACTGGGCGCCGGCCGACGGCACGCGCGGCTGGGACATCGAGCAGAGCGTGCAACTGGCGCAACAGGTGAAAGCGCTGGGCGTGGATCTCATCGACGTTTCCAGCGGCGGCTTGCTGCCGCACGTGAAAGTCCCGCTGCAACCGGGCTACCAGGTGCCTTTCGCGGCGCGCATCCGTGCCGACGCAGGGGTGGCCACCGGCGCGGTGGGCCTGATCACCCATGCCGAGCAGGCCGCGCGGATCATCGCCAATGACGAGGCGGACGTGGTGCTGATGGCGCGCGAAAGCCTGCGTGATCCTTACTTCCCCTTGCGTGCAGCGCAGGAACTCGGCGTGCAGATCGACGTGCCGCTGCAATACCAGCGGGCCTGGTAACAACGCCTGTGGCTGTGGGAGCGACTTCAGTCGCGATGCTCTTCGTTGGGCATCCAGAGCAGAAGCATCGCGACTGAAGTCGCTCCTGCAGGGGCGCGGTCACATGAAGTCGCTTCTGCGACTCAGCGGTACTGCTGGTGGCAGCTCTTGCAGGTTTCGCCCACGGGCTGGATGGCGGCCGCCAGCGCCTCGCACGTGGCGGGTGCGGCCTGCACGGCTTGCTGCAGGCGGGTCTGCAGCTGGGTGGCGTCGTCGGTGAACGCCTTCTCCTCGATGCCGAACACCGGCACGATGTCGCTGGCCGTGGACTGCAGCCTTGCCAGGTGATGCCGCGTCGCCGGCGTGTTGCACTGCTTCGCCTTCAACGCCTGCTTCAGTTCGCCGATGTGGTAGCCCATCGTGTCCATCACCGCCTTGGGCATCGGATTGCGGGCGGCCAGCGCGTTCATCACGTTGACGGTGCCGATCACGCCAATCACCAATCCCAGCAAGATCATCAGGGCAACACGCATCGACAGTTCCTCGATTGATGGACGACAAGCCGCAGGGTAACCCGCCGCATGCATCGTCGGCCACGTCGACGCGATAAAATGCGCGCTGCATCGTCACCGGTCGTCACCGTGAACCACACCTGCGAGCCCCATCATCCCGGCGTGCGCGCATGAGCGCGCCATCCTTTCCCGCCGAGCGTTTCGCCGGCGTCGAGCGCCTGTACGGCAGCGGCAGCGTCGAGCGCTTCTCCGAGGCGCACGTGTGCGTGATCGGCGTGGGTGGCGTGGGCTCGTGGGCCGCCGAGGCACTGGCGCGCAGCGGCGTGGGCCGGCTCACGCTGATCGATGCCGACGAGGTTTGCGTGTCCAACACCAACCGCCAGCTGCATGCGCTGGACGGCGAGTTCGGCAAGCCCAAGGTCGGCGTGATCGCGGCGCGCGCCCATGCCATCAACCCCTCCATCCGGCTGGAGGCGATCGAGCGATTCCTCACGCCGTCCACGCTGGACGAGCTGCTCGACCGCGGCTATGACGTGGTGCTGGATGCCTGCGACGCCTTCCGCGTCAAGCTCGAGACCATCGCCTGGTGCCGCCGCCGCAAGCTGCCCATCGTCAGCGTGGGCTCCGCCGGCGGTCGCACCGATCCCACCCAGATCCGCGTGCGCGACCTGTCGCGTACCGAGCACGACGCGATGTTCAGCCTGATCCGCAAGAAGCTGCGCACGGATTTCAATTTCCCCCGCAACCCGGACCGCTACTTCGGCGTTTCAGCCGTCTATTCGCTGCAGAACGTGCAATACCCGCAACCCGACGGCACGGTCTGCGGCACCCGTCCACCGGGCGGCGATGCGATGAACCTGGCCTGCGGCGGCGGGCTGGGTGCGGCCACGCATGTCACGGGGACGTTCGCGTTCGCGGCGGTGGGGAAAGTGCTGGAGAAGCTGCTGGATGGAAAATCGGGGTGACCCTCGATTCCGATGGAGCTGCGCGAACTGCCTCCTCTCCCCTGCGGGGAGAGGATTGAGGAGAGGGGCGGGTGCTTGCGGGAGAGCTGATGGATGGAATTTTCGGTGCCGTGGAGGGCTTCGTTGTTGCTTCCCCGCGGCATGTCCCCCTCTCCCTGCCCTCTCCCCGCAGGGGAGAGGGGATTACGGTTTCTTTCGGCGCTGAGGTGGGTTGTGTGGGCTTGCCGTGCGCCGATAAGCGGAAAGCCTGAAGGCACCGCAATCCTCCTCTCCCCGGCGGGGAGAGGATTGAGGAGAGGGGGCGGGTGCTTGCGGAAGAGCTGACGGATGGAGCTTTCGGTGCCGTGGAGGGCTTCGTTGTTGCTTCCCCGCGGCATGTCCCCCCTCTCCCTGCCCTCTCCCCGCAGGGGAGAGGGGATTACGGTTTCTTTCTGCGCTGAGGTGGGGTGTTGTGTGGGCTTGCCGTATAAGCGAAAAGCCTGAAGGCACCGTAATCCTCCTCTCCCCTGCGGGGAGAGGATTGAGGAGAGGGGGCGGGTGCTCGCGGGAAAGCTGGTATGCGAGCTGCGCCTCTGGGAGCTGAGGCAAGCAGGCATCCATGCGACGCTGCCCGTTCGGCATCCATGCCTCACCTGGTAAAACCCGCTGAAACTGCCACTGGCAGTTTCATCACGCGGGTTTTACCAACCCATGTAGTGCCCGCCGTTGATGGCGAGGTTGGCGCCGGTGATCCAGCTGGTTTCCTCGCCGGTGAGGAAGGCGACGGCGTGGGCGATTTCTTCCGGACGGCCGAGGCGGCCGACGGGGATCTGCGCCACGATCTTGGCGCGCACGTCTTCCGGTACCGCCATCACCATGTCGGTGCCCACGTAGCCGGGCGATACGGTGTTGACGGTGATGCCGAACTTCGCGTTTTCCTGCGCCAGCGAGATGGTGAAGCCGTGCATGCCGGCCTTGGCGGCGGCGTAGTTGGCCTGGCCGTACTGGCCCTTCTGGCCGTTGATGGAGCTGATCTGCACGATGCGTCCCCACTTGCGCGCGCGCATGCCTTCGATCACCGGGCGGGTGACGTTGAAGCAGGCGTTGAGGTTCGTGTTCACCACGTCCATCCACTGCTGGTAGTTCATCTTGTGGAAGGTGGAGTCGCGGGTGATGCCCGCGTTGTTGACCAGGATTTCCACCGGGCCGCATTGCGCTTCGATGGCGTGGATCATCGCTTCGGAAGCCTCGGGGTCGCTGACGTCGCCGGGCACCATGGTCACGTCGATGCCGTCGGCGGCCATGGCCTGGCGCCAGGTTTCGGCTTTCGCCGCGTCACGGTAGTTGGTGACCACGCGATGCCCCTGTCCGGCCAGGTAGCGGATGATCGCGCTGCCGATGCCGCCGGTGCCACCGGTAACCAATGCCGTGCGTTGCGTCATTTTCCTTCTCCTGTAGGTGATGCGGATCGGCGATGTGCGCCGTGGCGTGCCGACCCTTGCACTCTCCGCGATGACATGGCCGTTCGCAACTGTTTTATGGACTTTTGGCCGTCCATCGACGGTTGTGGCGGGGCAACCGGTCAGGCTGCACCTGCGCCAGCAGCGCCGCCAGCGCCGCGTGCACGTCGGCGACGCCGTCGCGCCATGGCAATGCCAGGAATTGCGCGACGCAACGCAGCGCCGGCAGCGGGTCGGTCGCATCCACCGGCAACGCCTGCGCGGATTTGGACAGCTTGTGGCCGTGCTCGTCCAGCACCAGGGGCAGGTGCCGATACGTGGGCGTGGGCAAGCCCAGGCAACGCTGGAGCCAGATCTGCCGGGGCGTGGAATCGAGCAGGTCGTGGCCGCGCACCACCTCGGTGACCTGCTGGAACGCGTCGTCGACCACGCAGCCGAGCTGGTACGAGTAGATGCCGTCGGCGCGGCGGATCACGAAGTCGCCCACCTGCTGGCGCAGGTTCTGCCGCTGCGGCCCCTGCAGGGCATCGTGGAAATCGATGTCGACATCCGGCGCGCGCAGGCGCCATGCCGGCGCGCGGCCGGACCCGGTGCCGACGCAGCGGCCGTCGACATGGCGCCCACCGGTGGCCGCCAGGTCGGTGCGGCTGCATGTGCAGGCGAACAGGTGGCCGGCGGCGCGCAGTTGCTCGAATGCGGCGTCGTAGGCGGCGCGGCGGCGGCTCTGGAACAGCACCGGCTCGTCGGCGACCAGGCCGAAGGCCGGCAGCGTGGCAAGGATGCTGCTGGCCGCGCCCGCCACCTCGCGCGGCGGGTCCAGATCCTCCATGCGCAGCAGCCACTGGCCCCCTGCCTGCCGTGCACACAGCCAGCTGGCCAGCGCCGCCACCAGCGAGCCGAAGTGCAGCCGACCGGTGGGCGAGGGGGCGAAACGGCCGCGATAATCCATGGCCGCATTATACGTTGGCGTCCCGTGGCGACATCCTTGCGTTCACCCGCATGCAACGAGAACCGGCGGAGCATCCATGCTGGCCGACCGCGACCAAGCGCGCGGCCGCGGCACGCGACGGAGAACGATGATGACCGGGCACACAAGGTATGCGGACAGCGATCCGCGCCACCACACCGACAAGATCAAAGGCATGCTGCGCGACACCATGGACCACGTCCGCGAAGACGTGTCCAAGGTTTCCGACCCCAAGGCCCAGGCGCTGTTCGAAACCTCGGCCGAGGTGCTCGGCGGCCTGATCACTGCCTACGAGCATTTCGAACAGAAAAGCGAGCCGGCCTGGCGCTGAATCCGGCCGATCGCGCGGCGGCCTCGAGCCGGCGGCGAGCCCTTGAAAACCCGTCCGCCGTCCCGAAACTTGGGTGGTCCCGGAGCGGGGTGCGTACAGCGTGCCGCTGTTCCGGGGAGCCAGCATCTTCCCTGACTGCCCAAGAGTGCCATGCGCCGCATCGTCCTGTTTCTCGCTACCAATATCGCCGTCCTTTTGCTGCTGGCCATCGTGTGCCGGCTGTTCGGCATCGACCAGATGGCCTCGGCCAACGGCTACGGCGGCATGACCGGCCTGCTGCTCTACGCCGCCGTGTTCGGCATGGGCGGCGCCTTCATTTCGCTGGCGCTGTCCAAGTGGATCGCCAAGCGCAGCACCGGCGCCCGCGTGATCACCCAGCCGCGGAACGAGACCGAGCGCTGGCTGCTCGACACCGTGCGCCAGCACGCCCGGAACGCCGGCATCGGCATGCCCGAGGTGGCCATCTACGACGCGCCGGAAATGAACGCGTTCGCCACCGGCATGACCAGGAACAGCTCGCTGGTGGCGGTGAGCTCCGGCTTGCTGCAGCAGATGGATCGCGAGCAGGTCAGTGCCGTGCTGGGTCACGAGATCGGTCACGTGGCCAACGGCGACATGGTCACGCTGACCCTGATCCAGGGCGTGTTGAACACGCTGGTGATCCTTGCCGCGCGCGTGGTCGGGCGCGCCATCGACAGCTGGATGAGCGGCGGCCGTGACGAAAATCGTGGCGGCGGCCTCGGCTATTTCATGGTGGTGATGGTGCTGCAGGTGGTGTTTGGCCTGTTCGCCTCGATGATCGTGGCCGCGTTCTCGCGCTGGCGGGAGTTTCGCGCCGACTCCGCCGGTGCGCAGTTCGCCGGCCGCGGCGCGATGATTTCCGCGCTGCAGCGCCTGAAAGCCGACCACGGCGAAAATACCCTGCCCAGCACCATCGCCGCGTTCGGCATCTCCGGACCGCTGGCCGATGGCCTCAGGCGATTGTTCATGAGCCACCCGCCGCTGGACGAGCGCATCGCCGCGCTGCAGAACGCCGCCTGATACCCGCATTTCCCCCTCTCCTGCATGCAGGGGAGGGTTGGGGTGGGGTGCTCTTGACCTTATCTTTGAGAGCCCGGATCAAGAGCCAACCTTCCGACTCCCTCTGCGTGCAGGGGGAGGAGCCAGTGTCCATCGTCAACTTCAGTACGGAACATCCACGCATGAACGCACCCGCCACCGAAACACGCAAATTCGAAGCCGAAGTGGCCCAGGTCCTGCACCTGGTCACGCATTCGCTGTACTCGCACAAGGAGATCTTCCTGCGCGAGCTGGTTTCCAACGCGTCCGACGCCTGCGACAAGCTGCGTTTCGAGTCCATCGCCCATCCTGAATTGTCGGCAGGCGACAGCGAGCTGCACATCGACGTGAGCTGGGACCCGGAGGCGCGCACCGTCACCGTGCGCGACAACGGCATCGGCATGAGCCGCGATGAAGTCGTGGCCAATATCGGCACCATCGCCAGCTCGGGCACGCGCCGTTTCCTGGAGGCGATGTCGGGCGAGCAGAAGGCCGATGCTCGCCTGATCGGCCAGTTCGGCGTGGGCTTCTATTCCGCCTTCGTGGTCGCCGACAAGGTCACCGTGCTGAGCCGCCGCGCCGATGCGCCGGCCGGTGAGGGCGTGAAGTGGGAGAGCGACGGCAAGGGCGAGTATTCGCTGGAGCAGGTGGAGCTGGCCGAGCGCGGCACCTCCGTCATCCTGCACCTGAAGGCCGACGAGGACGAGTTCCTGAAGCGCTGGCAGCTGCGCTCGCTGATCACGCGCTATTCCGACCACGTGGCCTTTCCGATCCGCATGCCCACCGAGAAGGACGACAAGCCCACCGGCGAGTGGGAAACCATCAATGCCGCCTCGGCGCTGTGGACCAAGCCCAAGAGCGAGATCAGCGACGAGGACTACCAGAGCTTCTACAAGTCGCTGGGCCACGACTTCAACGACGCGCTGGCGTGGACGCACAATCGCGTCGAGGGCAGCCAGAGCTTCACCACCTTGCTGTACCTGCCCTCGCAGCCGCCGTTCGACCTGATGATGGGCGCGCGCGACGAGCGCAAGGGCCTGAAGCTGTACATCAAGCGCGTGTTCATCATGGACGCCGCCGAGGAGCTGCTGCCGAACTACCTGCGCTTCGTGCGCGGCGTGGTCGACGCGGACGACCTGCCGCTCAACGTCAGCCGCGAGATCCTGCAGCACAACCGCCAGCTTGATCGCATCAAGGCCGCCTGCGTGAAGCGCGTGCTCGACCTGATCGAGAAGCTGGCGCGTGACGAGCCGGAAAAATTCGCCACCTTCTACAAGGCGTTCGGCAACACGCTCAAGGAAGGCATCAGCGAGGATGCCAACAACCGCGAGCGCATCGCCAAGCTGCTGCGCTTTGCCAGCACCAAGGGCGAGGGCACCGCGCAGAACGTGTCGCTGGACGACTACATCGGCCGCATGGCGATCGGCCAGGACGCCATCTGGTACATCACCGCCGACAGCTACAAGGCCGCCGCCGGCAGCCCGCAGCTGGAAGCGTTCAAGGCCAAGGACATCGAAGTGCTGCTGATGTCCGACCGCATCGACGAGTGGATGATCGGCTCGCTGAGCGAGTACGAAGGCAAGAAGCTCAAGAGCGTGGCCAAGGGCGAGGTGCCGCTGGACGAGGCCGACAAGAAGAAGCAGGAAGAGGCCGCGAAGGAGGCCGAGCCGCTGCTGAAGAAGCTGAAGGAGCTGCTGGGCGACCGCGTGGGCGAGGTGAAAGTCTCCGCCCGCCTCACCGACTCGCCTTCATGCCTTGCGCTCAGCGATTACGAAATGGCTCCGCACCTGGCCCGCCTGTTGCGCGAGGCAGGGCAGGACATGCCCGAATCCAAGCCCACGCTGGAGATCAATCCGGCGCACGCATTGGTCAAGCGGGTCGAGGCGGAAAGCGACGAGGCCAAGGCGAAGGACCTGGCCACCTTGCTGCTGGAACAGGCGGAGATTGCCGCCGGCGCCCAGTTGCCCGATCCGGCCGCCTTCGTGCAGCGGATGAACCGGGTGCTGCTGGGCTAGCGCCATCCCGCGTGGCCCGATACCAAAAGCCCGCCTTTTCCGGCGGGCTTTTTTCATTCGTTGCGAGGGGCTGCCCCGAAGCTTTATCGGCCGGGGCGGGATGCCGCCGGTGGCTGCGAGGCGTTGCGGATCGGCGGCGGCAACTGCCGAACAGGGATGGGTTGGGGACGAAAGCCGGCCCGATAGTGGTTGAACTCGAAGAGCCTGCGGTTCACCCGATAGTCCCGGTTGGCGAGCGCCAGACGGTGTCCGTCGACGTGCACCCAGTACCAGGAGCCCATGGGCACGGGTTTGGTGGAGACGTAGGCGAAATTCGCGTCGTAGTCGCCCTCGGCGCGGGGCGAGGTCTGCAAGGCCACGTTGATGATGACCTGGCTGGCGATCGGGTGGCCGTGGCGATCGGTTGCCGGCTTGCTGACCATTTCGGCCAGGTTTTTCCGCAACAGGCGGTCGAGTTGCGGCGAGAGCCTCGTGGGAGGCGAGGCGTCGGTGACCCTGCCTTGCGCATCCACCTGCACCAGCACGGGCATGATCGCGGACGGGAATTCGTTGAGCGAATCGGTGGAGGCCGTGGCGGCACCGCCGGTAGCCAACAGGGTGAAAAGCGCGAGCGGGAGTAACGGTTTCATGGACCCTCCGGGGAGCCGGGTGTTGCCATGGACCAGGGGGAGTGAATCCCGGCTGCCGTGCTTACTTTCCTCCCTGGCGGGCGCCTGGTCAAACGCCGGCGCCGATCGCCCGGCGCGATCGCGGTCTTGGACAGCGCCCTGCTGACAGGCCGTTGTCAGCAGCGCCGCGCCAGGCTTCACGCCTCTTTCCCCACCGAGCATCGCCATGTCCGACTCCGGCATCACCCTGCATGTCACCCGCGCCGCCTTCGAGCTGCCCGACACCAGCCCGTTCGTGATCAAGACCGAGGTGCAGCTGAACATGGCCGGGCTGGCCTACGAGCGGGTGCCGATGGTTCCGCCGCAGGCGCCGTTGGGAAAGCTGCCCTTCATCGACGATCACGGCGAAGTGGTGAGCGACTCCACCTTCATCCGTGCCCATGTCGAGCGCAAGTACGGGGTCGACCTGGACGCGGGCCTGGGCGCCCGGCAGCGGGCGCAGGCGTGGGCGATCGAGCGCCTGCTGGAGGATCATCTCTACTTCGCGATGGTCTGGTTTCGCTGGATCGATCCGGACAATTTCGCCAGGGGCCCGGCGCGGTTTGCCGACAGCGTGCCCGAGCCGCAGCGTGCGCAGCGACGCGAGCAGATGCAGGCGGGCAAGCGGGCCGAGCTGCATGCGCAAGGTATCGGCCGGCACAGCGCGCAGGGGATTGCCACACTCGGCGTGCGCTCGATCGATGCGGTGGCGGCCTTGCTGGGCGAACAGCCGTATCTCATGGGCGCCTCGCCCAGCGGCGTGGATGCCACCGCGCTGGGCGTGCTGGCCGGCGTACTCACTCCCTTCTTCGATACGCCACTGCAACGCGCCGCGGCGGCGCATCCCCATCTGGTGGCCTACGTGGCGCGCATGATGCAGCGCTATTACCCGGCGCACGCCTGGCCGTTGTGAGAGGCGTGTAGGGAGCGCCCGGGTCGTCGCATGGCCGAGGCTGGCTAACGCTTCCGTCCGGCACGCGGCTGGCAGGCCGGGCAGTAGTACGCCGAGCGTCCCGCCACACGCGAGCGGTGCACGGTGCCATTGCCGCGTGGGCAAGCGGCGCCGTCGCTTCGATGCGGCAGGAGGTAGGAGCGCGGCATGCGGTCGGGCTCGCCCTGCACGTCGATGGCCTTGCGCAGCACCTTGCGCATCATGCGGTAGATGCGTTTGCGATCGGCGGGGTTCAGGGCGTCGACCGGCGTGGCCGGGTGGATGCGGGCCTGGAACAGGATCTCGTCGGTGTACGTGTTGCCCAGCCCGGCCACGAGCGACTGGTTCATCAACGTCGACTTGATGGCACCGCCGTGGGACCGCAGCCGTTCGTCGAAGGCGTCGGCACCGATCTCCAGCGCGTCCGGGCCCAGCTCGAGCTCGTCTATCAAATCGTCGAAATCGTCCACCAGCCGCACCCGGCCCAGCATGCGCTTGTTGTCGTAGTCGAGCCGATGGCCATTGTCGAAGGTGACGATCATGCGCGCGTAACGCGAGTCGGGATCGTCCGGGTCGACGTAATGCAGGCAGCCGGTCATGCCGAAATGCAGCACCATCTGCTTGCCGTCACCCACGTCCACAGCCAGGTATTTGCCGTGGCGTTCGGTCTTGCGAAAGCTGTGGTTCTTCAATGCCCCGGCGAGTTGGCGCAACGACACGCCCTTGAGAATGCGCTCTCTGGTGACGGCGACGTCGCGGATCTTCTGGCGCAGCGAGGTGTGGTCCAGATAGCGCCTGAAGGTTTCGATTTCGGGGAGCTCGGGCATGGCGCCGGTATAGCCGCGGCGGCGTCCACGGCGCGTGCATTGGACGTCCAGCCGTCGATTCGGCTCACGCGTCTATGATAGAAAGATACCATTGACACGTTTATGTTAATAGCGTAACACTGCGTCCGAGCTCATCCGCATGCCTGCCCCCGGGGAGAACGTCATGGAATTGCGCCACCTGTCGCACCGTCGCGGCATCTGCATCGCCATCGCCCTTGCGCTGCTCGCTCCGCTGGGGGTGATTGCCCAAACCCCCGCCGGCGGTGCGGTGGTTGCCGGGGATGCCGACCCCTCCCTGGCGGCGTCGCCAGATGCGCAGACATCACCGCCTTCCCCGACCGCATCGACCCAGTTGGGCACCGTGGTGGTCACCGCCAACAAGCGCAGCGAACGCCTGCAGGAGGTGCCGATGGCGGTGTCGGCGGTGTCCGGCAACGATCTGCAGCGACAGGGCGCGCAGGGTTTCTCCGATTACGCCAGCCAGGTGCCGGGCCTCAACGTGGTATCGCAGGGGCCGGGCCAGACCCAGCTCACGCTGCGCGGCGTCACCTCCGGCGCCAACACGCCGAACGCCACCGTGGGCACGTATATCGACGACACGCCCTACGGCTCCAGCACGGTCTATTCCGCAGGCAGCGTGCTGACGCCGGATATCGACCCGGATGACCTGGAGCGCATCGAAGTGCTGCGCGGCCCGCAGGGCACGCTGTACGGGGCGAACACGCTGGGCGGTCTGCTGAAGTTCGTCACGGTGAAGCCGGATGCCACGGCGGTGGCAGGGCGCCTGTCGGTGGGCGGCAGCAGCGTGTCCGGCGGCGAAAGCGGCATGAATTCGCACGCCATGTTCAACGTGCCGCTGATCAAGGATGCGCTGGCACTGCGGGTGAATGCGTACGCGCGCCACGACCCCGGCTACATCGACAACGTTGCCACCGGCGAGAAGGACGTCAACGACGCCGAAGTGCGCGGTGGCCGCGCGCAACTGCTGTGGACGCCGTCGGAAGCGTTCTCGCTGCGCCTGTCGGCGCTGGCGCAGAACCTTCACGGCAACGCGCTGGCCAACGGTGGCGTCGACGTGGACCCGCTGACGCTGAAACCGCTCTACGGCGACCTCAAGCAAAGCCGCGCGCCCGGCACCGGCAATTTCGGCGTGCGCTATCGCCTGTACGACGCCAGCATCAATGCCGACTTCGGTTGGAGCCAGCTCGTTTCGGTGAGCAGCTACAGCACGCTGGATCGGCAGGCCAACCCCGACGCGACCGTCGCCTATGGCCCGATCGTCAATCCCGCGCTCGGGCTGGACAACGGCGGCTATTCGATCAACGGCCCGATCACCCTGGGCAAGTTCACCCAGGAGCTGCGCCTGCAGTCGCCGGAAGACCGCACGCTGGAGTGGCGCGCCGGTGTGTTCTACACCCGCGAGCACACCACCAACCAGCAGGACGTGCTGAGTTTCGACGCCACCACCGGCGCGCCGATCGATCTGCCTTTCACGCTGGGGCACATCGCGGTGGGCCCGGCGACGTTTACCGAATGGGCGGGCTACGGCGACATCACCTGGCATGCCAGCGCGCAGTTCAGCCTGTTGCTGGGCGCGCGCTACACGCATGACCGCACCACCTTCAACCAGAGCGGCACCGGCATCCTGGTGGGCGACAGCGACTTCACCATCAAGGGCTCGGACAGCCCCACCACCTTCCTGGTGAACCCCAGCTTCAAGTTCAGCGACGACCTCATGGCCTACGTGCGCATTGCCTCGGGCTATCGGCCGGGCGGCCCCAACGTGGGCGTGCCGCCGGGGCTGGGCGCGCCGGAGACGTTCGGGCCGGACAAGCTGGTGAGCTACGAGCTGGGCCTGAAATCGACCCTGCTCGACAAGCGCATGGCGCTGGACGTGGCCGCCTTCTACATCGACTGGGACAAGATCCAGCTCACCTCCTTCGCTGGCGGTTTCAGCTTCCTGGGCAATGGCGGCAAGGCGCGCAGCCAGGGCGTGGAGGCGAACTGGCAGTATGCCGCGGCACCGGGCCTGGTGCTGTCGGCCAACGCCACCTGGACCGATGCCGAACTGACCGCCGACACGCCGCCGGGCCTGTTCGGCTACAAGGGCGACGCCCTGCCGTGGGTGCCGAAATGGAACGCCCACGTCGGCGTCGATTACGACTTTCCGCTGGCCGGCGCGTGGTCGGGCTTCGTCGGTGGCAGCTACAGTCATGTCGGCAAGCGCAAGACCGATTTCCAGGCCGTGCCCGGCCCGCGCTTCGACGCGCCCGGCTACAACGGTGTCGATCTGCGCGTGGGCGTGAACATCGACAACTGGACCCTCAAGGCCTACGTGAAGAATCTCACCGACGACCGCGGCATCAGTTCGATGGCATCGGAAACCACCGATCCCCTCGGCAGTCCCTTCGGCGTGGTGTACGTGACGCCGCGCACCGTTGGCGTGTCGGCCACCGTCAGCTTCTGAGCCTTGCCGTTGTCGCCATCTGCTGGAGTGTGTCCATGAATCGTTATGCGAAGCTCGCCCTGGGGTTGGCCCTCAGCCTCTGTAGCGGCCTGGTCGCGGCGCAGGTGCCGCCGTCGCCGGCCGTCCCGGCGCCCGCCGGCTCGACCGTGTTGCCGACGGCGGCCAAGGTGATGGCCGACACCGCCGTCGCCGCGCCCTCCGGCGCCCACGCCCTGACCGAGGCGGACCTCACAACCTTTTTCGACGGCCTGGTGCCCTACGCGATCAAGCGCGGCGATATCGCCGGTGGGGTGATCAGCGTGGTGAAGGACGGCAAGCTGCTGTTCGCCCGTGGCTACGGTTATGCCGATCTTGAGACGCGCCAGCCGCCATCACCGGAAACCACGCTGTTCCGCCCCGGTTCCACCTCCAAGCTGTTCACCTGGACGGCGGTGATGCAGCAGGTGGAGCAGGGCAAGCTGGATCTGGACACCGACGTCAACACCTATCTCGATTTCAAGATCCCCGCGCGTGACGGCAAGCCGATCACGCTGCGCCAGATCATGACCCACACGGCGGGCTTCGAGGACACCGCGCGCGGCCTGCTGCCGGCAACCACGGATGAGGTGGACCTGGAGAACTACCTGAAGACCCACATCCCCGAGCGCATCTATCCGCCCGGCCAGATCGTGGCGTATTCCAACTACGGTTGCGGCCTGGCCGGCTATATCGTGCAGCGGGTGTCGGGCGAGAAATTCGCCGATTACATCAAGCACCACATTTTCGATCCGCTGGGCATGACGCACTCCAGCTTCGCGCAGCCGTTGCCGCCGGAGCTGGCACCGCTGATGGCGAAAGGCTACGAAAGCGTGTCCGACGGCAAGCCGCGCGCGTTCGAGCCGGTGGATCCGGCACCGGCCGGCGCGATGAGCAGCTCGGCCACCGACATGGCGAAGTTCATGATCGCCCAGCTGCAGGGCGGCCGCTACGGCGACACCCGCATCCTGCAGCAGGCCACGGCCGAGCTGATGCACAGCCCGCAGTACACCGCCGCGCCAGGCCTGCCCGGTTTCGACCTGGGCTTCTACCAGGAGGACAGCCACGGCCAGCGCATCATCGGCCACGGCGGCGACACGGTGGTGTTCCATAGCGACCTGCACCTGCTGCTGGATGCGAACGTGGGCATCTTCATGTCGTTCAACAGCGCCGGCAGCGAAGGCGGCGCGCACGTGGTCCGCAAGGCGATCTTCCAGTCCTTCCTCGACCGCTATTTCCCCTATGACGCGCCCGCCGAAGCCACCGTGGCCAGCGCGAAAAAAGACGCCGCGCGCGTGGCTGGCTGGTACGAATCCAGCCGCCGCAACGACAGCGCGCTGCGCCCGCTGTACCTGCTGGGCCAGACCAGCGTGGTGCCGCAGGAGGACGGCACCATCGTCGTCTCGATCTGGAACAACTACGCGGGCAAGCCGCTGCACTGGCGCGAAGTGGGGCCGCTGACCTGGCGCGAGGTCAATGGCGATGCGCACCTGAAGTTCGTCACCGACGACAACGGCGACATCGCGTACTGGGCCACCGACGTGGAGGCGCCGGTGTTCGTGTTCCAGCGTGTCCCCACCGCACGCTCGATGGGCTCGGTGAGCCTGTGGGGCGGGTTGTCGTTGCTGGCCGTGATCGTGGCGCTGCTCAGCTGGGGCATCGGTGGCTGGGTGCGTCGCCACTACGGCCGGCTGATCGCGCTGAACGCGCCGCAGCGGCGCTCGCGCCTGCTGTCGCGGCTGGGCGCGCTGTTGCTGTTCATCGACATCGGCGGCTGGATCGCCCTGCTGGTGAGCTCGATGATCAGCGAGGACATGCTGCTGCAGGGCACGATGACGCCGTGGCTTTACCTGCTCTACGTGCTGGGCGTGCTGGCCCTGCTCGGCGCGCTTGCCGTGGTGGTGCACGCGGTGCGCTGCTGGATGGCCCCGCGCCGCGGCCGCTGGGTGCTTGCCGGTGAAACCCTGCTGGCGCTGGCGGCGATCTACCTGAGCTGGTTCATCGTGGCGTTCGGGCTGATCAGCTTCAGCGTCCGCTACTGACTCCACCCGCGCGGCGGCCGGGCCTCGCCGCCGCGCTTCAATCCGGGAATACACGCATGAACGTTCATGGGTGCGGGCGCTTGCGCCTGCAGGCAAGACAAAAGAGCTGGGCGATCAAGGCGCCGTTCCACATCACCGGCTACACCTTCATCGCGTTCGATGCGCTGATCGTGGAGCTGACCGACGAAGAGGGCCGCACCGGCCGCGGCGAAGCGCAGGGCGTCTACTACCGCCACGACACGCCGTCCACCATGCAGGCGCAGATCGAGGCGCTGCGTGCGCCGGTCGAGGCCGGCATCGATCGCCAGGCGCTGCAGAAACTGCTGCCCGCCGGCGGCGCGCGCAATGCGCTCGATTGCGCGCTGTGGGATCTCGAAGCCAGGCGCAGCGGCAAGCCGGTGTGGCAACTGGCCGGGCTGGATGAGCCCAAGCCACTGCGCACCACCTACACGCTGGGCGCGGAAGAACCCGAGGCGATGGCCGAAGCCGCCAAGGCCTATGCCGACGCCCGCGCGATCAAGCTGAAACTCACCGACGACGGCCGCAGCGCCGAGCGCGTGCTTGCCGTGCGCCAGGCGCGGCCGGACGTGTGGCTGATGGTGGACGCCAACCAGGGCTTCACCCGCGAGTCCTTCGCGCGCCTGCTGCCCACCCTGGACCAGGCCCGGGTGGACGTCGTCGAGCAGCCGTTCCCGGTCGGCAAGGAAGACTGGCTGGACGGTCTGGATCGGCCGATCCGCATCGCCGCCGACGAAAGCGTGCAGGACCGCCGCGACCTCAAAAAAATGGTGGGCCGCGTCGACGTCATCAACATCAAGCTGGACAAGTGCGGCGGCCTCACCGAGGCGCTGGCCATTGCCGGCGAGGCGCGCGCCCTGGGCTTCGAATTGATGGTGGGCAACATGGGCGGCTCGTCGCTGGCGATGGCGCCGGCCTTCGTGGTGGGCCAGCTGTGCGACGTGGTCGACCTGGACGGCCCGATCAGCCTGATCGACGATTACACCCCGTCGGTGGTGTACGAGGACGGCAGCGTGTGGTGCCCCGAAGCGGTCTGGGGCGGCGCGTAATCCGCCCTGTAGGAGCGACTTCAGTCGCGACCTCGGTCGAAGCCTGTTTGCCGGTCGCGGCTGAAGCCGCTCCTACAGGTGAAAATTGGAGAGAGTGAAAGCATGATTCCAGCCACGCGCGAGAAAAACTGGTTCGGCCACCCGCGCGGCCTGAGCGTGCTTTTCCTCACCGAAATGTGGGAGATGTTCTCCTTCTTCGGCATGCGCGCGCTGCTGGTCTATTACATGACCAAGCACCTGGACCTGGACCAGGAATACGCCTCGCTGGTGTATGGCGCCTATGCGGCGTTCGTGTATTTCACGCCGGTGTTCGGCGGCATGATCGCCGACCGCTGGCTGGGCCGGCGCAACGCGGTGGTGATCGGTGGCGTCACCATGGCGATCGGCCATTTCATGATGGCGTCCGAGCCGCTGTTCTACCCGGCGCTGACCACCATCGCGCTGGGCAACGGCCTGTTCCTGCCCAGCCTGGCGAGCCAGATCGAAGGCCTCTACCGCGACGGCGATCCGCGCAGCAAGACCGCGTACAACATCTATTACGTGGGCATCAACCTGGGCGGCTTCATGGCGCCGCTGGTATGCGGCACGCTGGGCGAGTGGTACGGCTGGCATTGGGGCTTTGCCGCCGCCGGCCTCGGCATGTTGCTGTCGGTGACGATCTACCTGGCCGGCCGCCGCTACCTGCCGCCCGAACCGCCGCGCCGCGAACGCGTGGCCACGCGGCCGCCGGTGGATCGCGCGGTGATCGACCGCTTCATGCTGCTGATCGGCATCGCCGCCATCGTGGTGGTGTTTCGCGGCGCCTACGAGCAGACCGGCAACACCATCGCACTGTGGGCCGACCAGGGCGTCGATCGCCAGTTGGGCAGCTGGATGATTCCGATGACCTGGTTCCAGGCGATCAACTCGCTGGTGGTGTTCGCCTTCACGCCGCTGCTGGTGGCGCGCTGGGCGCGACTGGCGCGCCGTGGCGTGGAGACGCCATGGCTGGCCAAGATGGCATTCGGCGCGTTGATCGTGGCCGGCTCGTTCCTGATGCTGGCGGCAGTGGAAGCGTGGTGCGCCGCGCATGGCACGCGCGCCAACTGGCTGTGGCTGTTCGCGTTCTTCGTGCTGCTGACCACCGGCGAGCTCTACATCCTGCCAGTGGGGCTGGGCCTGTTCGGGCGCATGGCGCCGGAGGGTTTTCGCGCCACCAGCATCGCCACGTGGTTCTTCGCCGGCTTCTTCGGCAACCTGCTGGCCGGCGCGCTGGGCACCTTGTGGAGCCGGTTGGGCCACGCATGGTTTTTCACCCTGATTGCCGCGGTGGCCGGCGTGTCCGCCTTGCTTCTGTATATGCTGGGCCGCCGCATCGGCGACGTGGAAACCCATGCCTCCGCGGCCGTGGTGCTGGCGCGGTGAGAAAACGATGACCAAAGACCTGCAAAAGAAACTGAAAAGCCGCTGGGACAGCTTTACCGCATCCGAGCAGAAGATCGCCAGCCACCTGCTCAACAACATCAGCGGCATCCCGTTCGAGACGGCTGCCTCGCTGGGCAAGCGGGTGGGCGTGAGCGCCATGACGGTGGGCCGCTTCCTGCGCAATCTCGGCTATGCCGGGCTGGGCGAATTGAAGGAGGAGCTGCGCGGCGACGCGCCCTGGCTGAAGCTGTACAAGGTGCCGCTGCCGGCCAGCGATGCGGATTTCGTCAGCGAGAACCTGCAGGCGGAAATCCGCGGCCTCACCGACGTGCACGAGCTGGCGCGTACCGAGGAGTGGCGCACCATCGTCAGGATGCTGATCGACGCGGACAAGGTATCCATCGCCAGCTTCCAGCACGGGCGCTTCCTGGGCCTGGGTTTCGCCAGCCTGCTCGAGCACGTGCGGCCGCGGGTCACGTTCGACTCGGGTGCCGATGGCGCGTACACCGAGCTGCTGCTCGATTCCACGCCGCAAAGCTGCGTGGTGCTGATCGACGTGCGGCGCTATTCGCGCCATTTCCGGCTGCTGGCCGACGAGGTGGCGGCACGCGGCATCCCGCTGGTGATCATCACCGACACGCAATGCTACTGGGCGCGCCAGCTGACGCCGAACGTGCTGATGGTGCCGCTGCGCGCCGAACGCGCCTGGCACAGCCTGGGCACGTTCACCGCCCTGTTCAGCCTGTTGATCAGCGCGATGACGCGCGAGATGGGCGACGTGTTGGGACGCATCGGCGAGATCACCGCGCTGCGGCAGAAGTTCGTCGGCTACGTGGGGCCGTCGCTGGCCGCGCGCGTCGACACCAAGCCGCCGGTCGGGCCGAAACCCGCCACACGGCGGCGCAAAAAATCGGACCCTCTGTAGGAGCGCACCCTGTGCGCGAATGCTTTTGCTTTTGCTTTCGCCAATCCCTAATCCCGAATCCCGAATCCCGAATCCCGAATCCCGAATCCCGAATCCCGAATCCCGAATCCCGAATCCCGAATCCCGAAAAGGCATTCGCGCACAGGGTGCGCTCCTACAGGAAGCGGTTGCGCTCAGCAGCGCAACCGGCCGCCGGCCAGGGTTTCGCAGGGGTGGAACGCCGGGGGTCTTGGCCCGATCGGGGGATGATCGTCGCGGTCCCGATCATGGTCGCGGTCACGATGTCCGTCATGGCGACGTGGCCAGCGCGGTGGCGGCACGCCCCAGTACGGCGAAGCATAGATGCCCGGTGGCTGCGCCAGTTCATCCTGGTACTGCGCGTTCTGCTGGCGCAGCGCCTCGTTCTCGATCAGCAGATGCTGGCGGTTCGCCTCCGCGTCGGCCAGCGCCTGCTGTTGCGCCTGCTCGTCACGCTGGCGCTCGGCAGCAGCGGCCTCCTCGGCCTGACGTTGCGCCCGTTCGGTTTCTGCCCGCACATGCGCTTCCAGGCGCTGCTGGTAGAGCGCCTGCAACTGGTGCGCATCGGCATAGCTTTTTGCCGCGTCGACCTGGCCCAGCCGCAGGTAGCGGTCGATGATCTCGGTGTCGTCCGCGCGATGCAGCAGCTCGCCGCTGCCGGGGCAGGGTTTGTCGGTGTATTCGACCTGGCCGCCGTGGCTGCACTTGTAGATGTTCTGCGCCAGCGCCGGCGAGGACGCCGCCACCGACAGCAGCAGCGCCAGACAGGGCGACAACCGGGCGAGCGTCGGCGTGTTCATGGCCACGGCATTCTGCACCGAAACGCGTCAGGAAAAAGTTGCCAGCCTGAACCGATGCAATCCGTGGGACCTGCGCTGCCAAGAAAGGTCTGAACAAGTCGTCATCCCAGCGAAAGCTGGGATCCAGCGCCTCGGTAACTGCGTGAGGGCACTGGATTCCAGCCTTCGCTGGAATGACGAGCAAGGCTTGGTCAGGGCGGCCCTAGGCCGTCACGACGCTGCTCGCCGAACGGCGCCATGCCCGCAGGCCGATCACCGCCAGCACCACGAACGCCACGTACAGTACCGCGGTGATCAGCAGCGACTTGTACACGTACTCGCCCACGTACAGCACATCGACGGTGATCCACAGCCACCACGCAGCAATGTGCCGGCGGCCCTGCCACCATTGCGCCACCAGGCTGAAGGCGGTGAGGGCGGCATCGAGCCAGGGCAGGGAGGCATCCGTCCAGCGATGCATGGCGAAGCCCAGCGCCAGCGCGCCCAGCGCGCCGATGCCGACGTGCTGCAAGGCGTGCTGCAGCGGCAGCGGCGCCAGCTGCACGCGGCCCTGGTCGTCCAGGTGCTGCATCCAGCGCACCCAGCCGTAGACGATCATCACCGCGAACGCGCCCTGCAGCAGTGCGTCGGAGTAGAGCTTCGCGTCGATGAAGATCCACGCGTAGATCACCACCGACACCAGCCCGATCGGCCAGCACCAGGGCCGCCGCCGTGCGGTGAGCCACACGGCGAGCGCGCTGATCGATGCGCCGGCGAGCTCGACCCAGCTCATCAGAAACCGACCGTGACCGACAGGCGTGCCAGGCGCGGCGCGCCGGGGAACAGGTAGCTGTCGCCACCGGAGCTGCCGGTATCGCGCCAGTAGAAGCGGTTGAACACGTTGTCCACGCTGAGCCGCACCGCCAGCGGCTGCTGCCGCCATTGCGTGGCGTAGCGCAGGCCGGCGTCGAACACGTGGTACGCGGGCACGCGCTCGCGGCCGTCCGGCGTGGCGACGTTGGAGGAGGCATAACGCCAGCCACCCAGCACGCTCAACGCGGGCGCGAACGGCAACCGGTAATCGGCATGGATGGCCGCGCGCAGGCGCGGCACGTTCACCACCTGATGGCCTTCGTAGGCGGCGGCGCCGGTGTCTTCGGCACGGGCGCGGATGAAGCTGGCGCTGGCGGTGATCCCCAGGTTGCTGCCCAGCTTGCCGCTGGCGCCCAGCTCCAGCCCGGTGTGCATTTCTTCGCCCTGCTGCACGAAGGTGAAGCCCGCCTCGGTGTCGTCCGGTCGCGCGAACTGGTACGGCTGGCGGATGCGGTAGACCGCGCTGGTGAGATTCAGCGCATCGCTCACCTGGTATTTCACCCCGGCCTCGACCTGCCGCGACAGCCGCGGCGCCAGCGTGCTGCCGTCGTTGCTGGTCCAGTATGGTGCTTCCTGTCCCAGCGAAAGGCCTTCGCTGTAGCTCAGGTACGCGGTCAGCGGCTCGCTCGGCTGCCACAGCACGGCGGCCTGCGGCAGCGCCTTGCCGAGGCGGGTGTTGCGCTCGGGCACGCCGTCGCTGTCATAGGCGCGGTCGTGCAGGCGCACGAAGCGGTCGCCGGCAATCAGCTGCCAGTGCTCGCCCAGGTGGATGCGGTCCAGCGCAAACAGCGAGTGCTGCCAGCTTGTCAGCCGCCGCGCCGAGGCGCCGGGCTGGTTGGGCGAGGGTGCGAACACCGGCGGGTCCACGTCGGCGATGTTTGCGGTGCCCACGTAGTCGTAGACATCCTGGCGGCGGTCGATCGTGCGCTGGAACGCGCTGGCGCCCACGCTGATCTGGTGGTCAAGCGCGCCGGTATCGAAGCGGCCTTCCAGCACCGCGCGTGCCTCGTTGTCCACGCGGGTGTCGTCGGGGCTGCGGTAGTCGTAGACGTCGTAGTCGCCGTTCGGCGCGAAGTAATTGCCCGGCGTGGCGCCGCTGGCGCAATCGGCCGCGTAGAAGCAGCCATAGGCAAACGCCACGTTGTCGTCGATCAGGCTGCGGCTGTGGCCGGCGGAAAGGCGCGCTCGCCAGTCGTCGTTGAACGCATACGCAAAGCGCGCGCTGCTGTTGGCGGCGTGGATGTCCACCGGCTTCTGCCAGGGCTGGAAACCCAGCATGCGCGTGGCGCTGGCGTGGGCAGGGATGGTGCGGCCACCCAGCAGTTGATAGCCGGATACCGAACGCTGCGCGCTGGTCTGGTAGTTGCCATCCAGCTGCAGCGTGGCCTTGGGCGAGATGTTCCAGTCGATGGCCGCCGCGTAGAAATTGCGCCGTCCGTCGGCGTGCTGCACGTAGGAATGGGTGTCTTCGTAGGCCGCGTTGACGCGCACGCCGAACGCCGGCGTCAGCCAGCCGCCCACGTCCAGCGCGCCGTAGCGCGAACCATGCGAATCGACGCCCAGCGTGACGCTGCGGACATGGTCCGGCCGCTTGCTGATGTAGTTCACCACGCCGCCCGGTTCCATCACACCTGCTTCCAACCCGGCCAGGCCCTTGAGGATCTGCACCTGCTGCTTGTCTTCCATCGCCACCGGCTGCTCGCCGGCGATGGTGAGGTTGTTGAGGCGCAAACCGGTGGCCAGGTCCAGCGGATAACCGCGGATGGCGATGTCCTGGTAGTAGCCGACCGGCGCGTAGTTGTCGCCCAGCGAGGCATCCTCGCGAGCCAGTTCGCTCAACGTGCGGATCTGCCGGTCGTCGATCTGCTGGCGACTGACCACAGTGATCGCAGCGGGCGTGTCGTGCAGCGACTCGCTGCCGTAGCTGTCCAGCCCGGTGCCCGGCGTGGCCTCGCGCTCGGCCGTGGCCTGCACGTCGATGGTCGAAAGATCGGTGGTGCGCGGTGGCGTGTTCTGGATATCGTCAGCGTGCGCCACGCCAAGGGAAGCCAGCAGGGCAAGCAGGAGGGGAGTGCGGGGAAGAGTCATCGTCGTCGTCGGTTCGGTGGACACGCGAAGCGACGGCGGATTGACCCATCCACGATGGATGCGCCGATCCGTATCAAGCTCCCTACGCCGGTGCAAACCGGATCAGGTTCCAAGGGACTCTCTCAGCCCGGCAAACGCCAGGCACCCCCGCTTCAAGAACGGGTATTTAAGCACGGAATGGCCCAGGACCGCTGCATTCCCTGTAGGAGCGCACCCTGTGCGCGAATGCCTTTTGCGGGAAGGGGGCGTCGCGAAAAGCATTCGCGCACAGGGTGCGCTCCTACACGCAGGCGCGGATGGCCTGCAGCAGCGACTGGCCCTCCCGCGTGCCGAACCACGCCGCGTGCCCGCGCAGGAAGGTGTCGTAGGCCACGTCGGCATTGGCGCGCGATTGCGTGATGCCGTGGAAGTACTCCACTTCGGACAAGGCGAAATCCACGTGCACCAGCGGCAGCAGGTCGGCCAGCAGGTGGATGTCCGCGGCATCGAGCGGGCGCACCTGCCGGTAGCCTTCGATCAGGGCGCGGGCGATGTCGGCATGGGCGGCATCGGCGTCCAGCGCCAGCCATGCGATGGCATTGCGCTCGATGGCGGTGGCGATGTCGAACAGCGCGAAGTTGGCCGCCGCGAGGCCGAAATCCAGCACGTCGGTGATGTGCGCCTCCGCGCCGCCGTCGCTCCAGCACAGGTTGGAAACGTGCCAGTCGCCGTGGGCCCACCGCCGCGGCTGGCGTACCAACCGCGGCTGCGCGGCGGCATGCCATGGCGCCAGCACGTCGGCAAGTTCGGACGTCCAGTGGCGATCGGCGAGGTAGCTGGCCAGGCCGGGTCGTGAGGGCAACTGCGCACGCAGCGCCGCGATGGGATCGGCCGCGAGGATCAGTTCGCTGCGCGCGACCAGGATGTGCGTATCGCGCTGGGGCGCGGCATACGTTTCGGCGGCGTCGTGCAGCATGGCCAGCGTGCGCCCGGCCATCCGCGCGTGATCGGGGATGGGCAGCGGTTCCCACGAGATTGCCTCGCGGTAGAGGTCGATGCCTTTCGCCCGCTGATGCACCTCGTAGACCCAGTCGCCGATGGCCACGGCCGTGCGCCCCTGCGCGTCGTGCAGCAGCGCGGGCACCGGCATGCCCGCGTCGCGCAGGTGGGCGATGAAGCGGTGCTCCTCGCCCAGCGTGGCGACCGAACGCACGCGGCGGTGATGCCGCTTCACGAACACGCTGCCGCTTGCCGTCTGCACCAGGCAAGCCGCCGACAACGGGCGCGGGCTGTGCCAGCGGATGGTCTCGAAGCGGCCGGCCTGCGGATAGCCGGCCAGCAGCGTTTCCACCTCGGCGCTCGCCAGCGCCGGCCAATCGGGCAGCGTGCTGTCGCCGGCCAGGCCGTGGGCGCGGTGGGCAAGGTCAGTCATGGATGTTTTACCCGGCTCGTCATTCCGCGCGGTGAGAACCCAGAGCTTTTCGGTTGATCCCGGAGGCGCTGGATTCCCGCCTGCGCGGGAATGACGGATTCAAGTTTTCGGCACGGATGGCGCAAGACAAGCGCTGGATTATCGCCGAAACGCACCATCCCACGCTTTCGTGCCGCCGCCGCATCGCGTCTAATGGACGGCTGTTTCGTCCATGTATGCCGCCGATGAGTGCGATGTTGATGTTGTTCGTGTGCCTGGTGCTGGGCGCGCTGGTGGCGCGTTACGCGCGCCCGCCCGCGGGAATGGTCGCTTCGCTGAACTGGTGGGTGCTGAACGTGGCGCTGCCGGCGCTCGTGCTGGAGCTGATTCCGCGCGTCAGGTTCGATCCGCAGCTGTGGTTCCTGGTGGCATCGATGTGGCTGACCTTCGGCGGCGCGTGGCTGCTGTTCGGTCTGTTGGGAGTCCGGCTGGGCTGGTCGCGCCAGCGCATCGGCGCGCTGATCCTGGTGTGCGGCCTGGGCAACACCGGCTTCATGGGCTACCCGCTGCTGCAGGCGCTGCGCGGCAAGGAAGGCCTGGCGCTGGCGATCGTGGCCGATCAGCTGGGCACCTTCATGATCCTGGCGTCGGCCGGCATCGTGGTGGCGTCCATCTACGCCGGCGCCGTCGCCAGCCCGCGCCTGATCGCGCGGCGCGTGGTGCTGTTTCCTCCGTTCATCGCGCTGGTACTGGGCGCGATCGCCGGCCAGCTCGGCGGCTGGCCGCCGTTGCTCGACGGTGTGTTTTCGCCGATCGGCGCCACCATGACACCGCTGGCGCTTTTTTCCGTGGGCATGCAATTCAGGCTGCAGGGCGGGCAGGGGCAATGGGTGGCGGCAAGCCTGGGCCTGGGCTGGAAACTCGTGCTGGCGCCGCTGCTTTGCCTGGCGCTGGGCATCGCCACGGGTATCGACGCTGTGGTGCTGGCCGTGGGCGTGTTGCAGGCGGCCATGGCGCCGATGGTGTCGGCGGCCATCCTCGCCGACGAATACGGCCTCGATCCGGAGCTGGCCAATACCGTGCTGGGCGTGGGCATCCTGATATCACTGTTGACCGTGCCCCTGGCCAACCTCTGGCTGGCCGGCTGACGCATTGTCTTGCGTGCGAACGCTTATCCACCGAGACTAACCGCACTATCCAAACGGGGGCGAGTTTGCTATGGCGGTTTTTGAACGGATCAAGCGATGGTTCGGAAAGGGCGCGCCCGCTGACCGCCGCGCGGTGCCCCGTACCGACACGCCCCGCGGCGCGCGCGTGCTGGTCGTGGATGATTCGTCCACCATCCGCGCCGTGCTGGGCAAGATGCTCAGCCAGGAAGGCCACGTGGTGTTCAAGGCGCCCGATGGCGAAACCGCGCTGGAAATGGCCCACGCCGAGCTGCCTGACCTGATCTTCCTCGACATCGTGCTGCCGGGCATGAACGGTTTCGCGGTACTGCGCGCGTTGCGCCGCGACCCGGCCACCCAGACCATCCCCATCGTGATGATCAGCGGCAACCTGCAAGCCACCGAGCAGTTCTACGTGCAACGCTTCGGTGCCGACGACTTCATGAAAAAGCCGTTCGGCCGCAGCGAGGTGTTTGCCCGCATCCAGCACCTCACCAAGACCGGCCGGCTGGTGATCCGCGAGCGCATTGACGAAGCCGCGCCCGCGCACACGGACCCGGAGCTCGACCACGACGCCATCCCCGATATCGCCATGCCCGATCCGCACGACCTGTTCCGCTAACCCGCGATCTGCAGCATGCCCTGCAGGAGCGGCTTCAGCCGCGATGCTTGAGCGTCGCAATCGAAGTCGCCGGACGGAACTGCTGATCTGTTTCCGACATAACTGGTGATCATGGATGGTAGACTTAGCCACAAGACTTAGCTAAGGAGGTCGCCATGTCGGACATTATCAATGTGCATGAAGCCAAGACCCACCTCTCCCGGCTCTTGGACAAGGCGCACGCGGGAGAGGAGATTGTGCTTTCCAAAGCAGGTAAGCCGTACGCGCGGTTGATGCCGCTCGAGACGCCGAAGCGGAAGCTGGGTTTCATCAAGGGACAAGTGGATAGCAGTTTTTTCGATGCATTGCCGGATAGCGAACTGGCTGCCTGGGAAGGCAAATGAAAATATTGCTCGATACGCATGCCTTTCTGTGGGCATTGATCGAACCGCGACAGCTTTCCGCGCGCGCGCGGGGTTTGGTGGAGGATGACAGCACTGAGATCATGGTCAGCGCTGCGTCTGCCTGGGAGATCGCCACCAAGTTTCGTCTCGGCAAGCTGCCCGGAGTGAAGCGGGTGATTGCCGATTACCCGGCCGCTCTGCACGGCCTGCGCGCCATGCAGCTTTCCATCACGACTGAACATGCACTCAAGGCTGGCATGTGGCCGGCAGATCATCGAGACCCTTTCGATCGCATGCTGGCCGCGCAATCCGAACGGGAAAAGCTGCCGCTGGTCAGCTGTGATCCTGCGATGGAGCAGTTCGATATCGAGGTGATTTGGTAACGCATGCGGTGAGTGCAAGCATGCGCGCACCCTTGTGGGAGCGGCTTCAGCCGCGATGCTCTTGCTTCGCATCAGCAGCGTTGAAAGCATCGCGACTTAAGTCGCTCCCACAAAATCCGCTTCCCCGACAACCTCCCCGCCTTCACGCTATGATCCCGTTTCACCCGGGGGAGCAACCGTTTGAACCGCCTGAGCATCGTCCTGCCCGCCAAGAACGAGGCGTCCGCGCTGGCCGAGTTGCTGCCGCGCCTGCGCGCCATGCATCCCGATGCGGAAATTATCGTGGTCGATGACGGCAGCACCGACACCACGCGCGACGTGTGCGCCAATGCCGGCGTGCAATGCCTTTCCTCCCCGTACTCCATGGGCAACGGCGCGGCCATCAAGCGCGGCGCGCGCATGGCCAGCGGCGACGTCCTGGTGTTCATGGATGGCGACGGCCAGCACGACCCCGCCGACGTGGCACGCCTGCTGGAAAAACTGGAGCAGGGCTACGACATGGTGGTCGGCGCGCGCGACTGGGGCAGCCAGGCCGGCGTCGGCCGCGGCCTGGCCAACACTTTGTACAACTGGCTCGCCAGCCGCATGACCGGCCATCACGTGGCCGACCTCACCTCCGGCTTCCGCGCCGTGCGCGCCGAAAAATTCCGCGAGTTCATCCACCTGCTGCCCAACGGCTTCAGCTACCCCACCACCAGCACCATGGCGTTTTTCCGCAGCGCCTACCCGGTCACCTACGTCCCTATCACCGCCGCGCAGCGCCGGGGCAAAAGCCACATCCGCCCGCTGCACGACGGCGTGCGCTTCCTGTTGATCATCTTCAAGATCGCCACCCTGTACTCGCCACTGAAGCTGTTCGTGCCCGCCAGCGGCGTGTTCTTCCTGCTCGGCCTGGCCAACTACGCCCGCACCTTTTTCCTGTACGGGCGGCTCACCAACATGAGCACGCTGATGTGGAGCGCGGCGGTGATCGTGTTCCTGATCGGACTGATCTCCGAGCAGATCACGGCGTTGACGTACCGGCGTGATGATTGAGCATGACGGTCATGGTATCGGCCGCGGCTCGAGCGGCATTCCGCTTCATCTCCCGCGGGCGGCGGAGCGCGCACTGTCGAGTCCGAAGCATGGAATCTAGTGTCTGACCCATGGCGAAGCATCTCGTTTTCATTATTGGAACGCGCGCGCAGTTGATCAAGGTCGCGCCGGTAATCGCGGCGTGCGAGCGTCTTTCCCTGCCTTGCACGCTGTTGATGACGGGTCAGCATCAGGAAACCATGCAGGACCTGATCGCCGAATTCGCCATCGAGTCACCCCAGGTGCCGGCAGTACAGGCTGATGAGCATTCCACCATTGCGTCGCTTTTGCGCTGGTTGCCAGCGGCCTACAAGGGCGTGCGCAACAAGCTGCGCGAGCTGGCGTCTGCCGATGCAGACATCAGCGTGTTGGTGCATGGCGACACGTTATCCACCCTGGTAGGTGCGTTCGCTGCCAGGCTTCACAAGACGCGTGTCGTGCACGTGGAGAGCGGTTTGAGTTCCGGACGATGGCTCGACCCTTTCCCGGAAGAGATCTGTCGCCGCATGGTTTTTCGCATGACTGACGTCGCCATTTGTCCCAACAAGCAAGCCATGGTGTACATGGCAAAGCATCACCCCCGGGCGCGGATTCTGGATTCGCAGGGCAACACGATCGTGGATGCGGTTGCCCTCACGGGGGCGTCGTCGATTCTGCCGGACCTTGCTTCGCCGTATCTGGTCGCGTCATTGCATCGTTTCCAGAACATTTATGAGGCTGGCCGTCTTGCTGCGCTGGTTGCGCTGATGAAAGACCTTTCCGATCACGTCGACGTGCGATTCGTCCTGCACCCTGCGACGCGTGTTCGCCTTGAAAAGCAGGGCCTGTTTTCGTCGTTGTCTGCTTCGTCGCGTATTCATCTGATGCCACGCATGGGCTACGGCGATTTCCTGCGCATGGCCGCGGGTGCGCAGTGCGTGTTGACCGACGGCGGCTCCAACCAGGAGGAACTTGCCGCGCTGGGTGTTCCCACCATCATCATGCGTGAGCGTACCGAACGGCCCGACGGACTGGGCGCCAACGCCTTGCTGGAAGCGGATGCACCCGGTGGTATCTATCGATTCATCGTCGATGGGGGCGTGGCAAACCTGCGCACCCGGCCGGCAGCGCTTTCGGGCGTCGGGCCGTCGGCGCGGATCGCGCAGGCACTGGCGAGCTGATTGATCGTGCGCGGCCGCCAGGTGACCAAACCGCATGTATCGGCACGCTTGCGGGGCGCGCAACGGTGAAGATCGACAAGCGGAAGCCGTCCCATTGGCTTGGCCTTTTGCAGTTCGCGATGCAGGTTGTGGCGGCCATGACCTTGCGGCGTTTCAGGCGGCGGCAAGCGAGGGCGCAGGTGGTGCTCTACGGCCACAAACTCACCGGCAATCTGCTGGCTATCCACCGCTACATCAGCGCGTGCGAACACGACATCGATCTTGCGTTTCTCACCATGGATGCCGCCTACCATCGCCAGCTTCTGGCGGCGGGCATCCACAGCGTCCTGGCCACGTCGTTCGCGTGCCAGGCGTTGTTGCGTCGTGCCGACGTGGTCATCAGCGACCATGGCCTGCATGCGTTGTCCTGGATGCTGGGAACGCCCGGTCTCAAGTTCGTGGATGTCTGGCACGGTTTCGGTTTCAAGGGCCATCACCCGGACGAGTTCCGCCTGTTGCGCCGCTACGACGAGGTGTGGGTGGATTCGCCGCTGCAACGCTCGTTTTATGTCGAACGTTTCGGCTTTGCGCCGGAGCGCGTCATCGCCACGGGCTATGCGCGCATCGACGCGCTGGTGAAGCCCGGGGCGGACCGCGCGATGCTGCGTCGGCAATTTGGCCTGCCGGAAAGCGGCAAGGTCGTGCTGTTTGCGCCGACCTGGCAGCATGCCGGACTGGGCAGTGGCCTTTTCCCCTTCGGCGCGTCACCCCAGCAGTTCTATGCCGCCATGGCCGCGATGGCGGCGCGCACCGATAGCGTTTTCGTCACCCGCGCACACTTGAACGCGCCCATCCACGAAACCGGCGACGATGCTCGGCTGCGATTCTTGCCGTTCGCCCTGTACCCGGACACCGAAGCGCTGTTGCAATGCTGCGACGTGTTGCTGGCCGACTGGTCATCCATCGTCTTCGATTGGCTGCTGCTGGCGCGGCCAACCGTTTTCCTGGACGTCCCACCGCCGTTTCCGGTGGGTTCGACCCTGCTGCCGCGGCATCGCTATGGCGAACGTGCCGCCAGCCTGGATGACGCCGTGGACGCAGTGGAGCGCTATCTCGTGCAACCGCAGAATTACACGACGCACCATGGCGCCATGGCAGCCAAGGTGCGCGAGGAGGTGTTTGGCCATTGCGCCGATGGCCGCGCCACGCAACGTTGTGTCGAACGCCTGATGCGGCTGCTTGCCACGGCAGCTTAAGCGCACTTCATCGACGTACGTCGATGACTTCGCCGGTAGCATCGGACAGCAGCGTCGCCAGCGTGGCATGCGCCACCACATCGGGCGACAGCAATGCTTGCGCCGGTTCGTTGCCGAAATTGGCCACGCGCATCGGCGTAGCGGTGCGCTCGGGGTTGATCGCATTGATGCGCACGCCAAAGGGCAGGTATTCGGCGGCCAGCCCCTGCATCAGGTTCACCACGGCCGCCTTGGTGGCCGAGTAGACCGCCGACATGGCCCGCCCACGCGTATACGAGCTCGAGGTGAACAGCGCTATGCTGCCGCCGTTGTCGCGCATGGCCGCGAATGCTTCGCGCGCCACAACGGCGGACCCGCGCAGATTGGTGGCAATCTGCTCGTCGATTTCGTCGTAGCCCTGCCCGGCCAGCAGGCCCGTGCGCAACAGTCCAGCGGTATTGGCCACCAGGTCGATACGCCCGTAGGTGTCGACGGTATGCGCGATCGTGCGGCGCACGGAAGCGGGGTCGGCCACGTCCACGCCATCGGCGCGCGAAACGGCCACCACGCGGGCACCGGCCTCGGCGGCCTGCCGCGCGATTTCCTTCCCTATGCCGCGGCTGGCACCGAACGCCACGAGCACCTTGCCGGCGAGCAGGGCGCCTGTACCGTTCGTCGGGGCAGGGCGCGCGCGCAATTGGAACAGGCGATCGGCGAGATAGATGTCGGAAGGATAGGTGACCTTGATGTTGTTCACGTCCCCGGCAACCACGTGCACTGGCGCCAGCGAAAAATGCAGCACCAGCCCGCAGTCGTCGGTGACCTTGATGCCTGGTGCGCGAGCGGCCAGCGCATGGGCCTGGCGCAGCACCCCGGCACGAAAAGCCTGGGGCGTCTGCCCCAACCGCAGGCTGGCGCGCTCGGGAATGTCGACAATGGTGTTACTGGTGTCGATACGGATGACCGTGTCGGGCGACGCAATGCCGGTATCCACAGCCTCATGCGTATCGAGCGCATCCAGGCAGCGGTCGATGGTGGCTGCATCCAGCAGCGGGCGCACGGCATCGTGCACCAGCACCTTGGCGTCGTCATCTTCCACGGCGCCGATGCCGGCCATGCTGCTGGCCTGCCTCGAATCACCCCCGCAAACGATGCGGCCCACCTTGTCGTACCCGCCCTGCCGCACCAGTTCGCCGGCCAGCAACGCGTGTTCCTCCGATACCACCAGCACGATCCTGTCGATACGCGGGTGGCGCTCGAAGATATCCAGCGTGTGCTCAAGCACGGTTTTTCCGGCGAGCTTGAGGAACTGCTTGGGCGTTTCGGATCGGAAACGGCTGCCTGTACCGGAGGCTAGAATGATGGCGATGGCGGACATGGTTTGACCTTGTCAGTGGCGGGCGCGGACGGTATCTCAGCGTAACGGCTTTGGCGATTTCGTTGCGTGCGCCGTGCTCATGAGCGCGCGCGAGAAAGCCATCGGCGGTGAAGGTGCGCGGCGCCCAGTGCCATGGTCATGGGCCAGCGTATCCAGCGGGCAGAAATCACCGTCGAGCCTTCGAGCCAGCGAAGCGGGACAGCCTCGAAACGTTGCTTCGCCGAAACGATACCTTTGCAAAAGCGCAAGATGTCGCGAGCGTGAAGCGGTCGGCATAGTGGTTCCCGGAGATCGCGCCGCTCGCGCACGTCCGCTTGCACATGGAACTGCGCCAAGGCGGTCACCGACTCCCGATCTGGCTTGCTGATGAACCGTTCTGCGGTCGCAACGATGGTAGGTGTGTGGGTCTCGAAAGCCGCGCGAAGAACCGCGTCCCCCGCCAGCAGACGAGCCGCAGATACGGCAAGCTGATCCAATTGGTTGGCGTAGGCCAACTGGCCCGGTGAGCGTGTCGCTTCGTCGAAGATGGGCTGCATTGTGCTGCCATGTCGCGTGTAACCCCGAGTGGAGGCGTGTGGCGCCGGGAAAAAGACATGGTCCATGAGATGCGTGCGGCTCGCCAGCAAGCGTCCTGCTGGGGCCGCAAACGTAGTTGCCAGACCGGCCTGGACCTGGTTGAGGTGATCGCGAACGAGCGCAAGGTAAATGCCCTGCACGGGTGCGCTAACTGCTGCACCAGACAGCACGCGCTTCAACGCCGCCTGTGCATTCAATCCCCAGCCTGAGTCCACAAGTGCCCACGAGCGAGAACCCAGCACCCCTTGCTGAGCGAAGTAAGCTAAAGCATCTTTTCGGGCACGTCCCGCAGCGTCGTCTACCAACGCGCGTGCATCCGCATTGCTGCGCAACTTCCGCATGAAGGTGACACAGGCGTCTCGCGACAACGGCCGTTGCCAGTCGCTTTCGGGCATGGCCATGGCGCGCAACACGTCACGCACGCAATCGTCGTCCAGGTTTAGTCGCTGCAGGATTTGTACGGGCGTGGAACGTTGGCCAGCCAGAACAATGGTGCGGTCGAGAGTTAAATCACCCCAAGGCCAGGATGGCAGCATCCACGCGCGCCGCGAGCCGTACAAGTAATACAACTCCGGACGTTCACTATCGCCGGCCAGTTCGCGCGCTATGCGGAGCAACACATGCCCATCGCGGGCCACGAAATAGAGGCGTTCAATTCCCTCTTGGCGCGCATGCGCCAACAGCCACGTGACATATGCCAGCAACAGCGGAACCACTACCGTGCACTGGATACTAGTGAGGGCATCCGGCAACGGCTCGCCTTCGATGTCGGCGTGCAGCCGGATGCGGCGCGCAAAGCCGGCCAGGAACGACTCGCTCGTCGGTCGTGGCAGTTGTCGCCACGTTCTCTTGCTGGCAACGCGCTCTTCCAAGCCGCGAAGTGATCCCTTTGTGAGATGACGCGCATCGATACCGATCTTGCCTGGCACGCGCACGTCGCTTTGCGCATTGTCACCGTGGTGGATGAGCTCCGACGGCGCAAGGCCTTCCTGCCGCAATACATGTCTGAATAGCTCACCGCTTCGTTTGTTGCACCCGGCATCGCACGATACGTACAGCCGATCACCATCACCCATGATCCCGAACTCCCGCAACAGCGGTTCCAGCACCGCCCCGGGAAGGTACGTGTCGGAAATGAAAATAATGCGGTGTCCGGCAGCGCGTAATTTCGCAATGCGGGCACAGGCGTGCGGAATCGGGTACAGGTTACGCCGCTCGATCTCTATTTCCGCCCTGACAAGCCCAACCGGAGCGATGGAAAGCCCGGGAAGGGGGCGGAAATACGTATAGATGCGCTCGAGAGGCACCACGTCGGTACTCCCGGCGATACGGCACGCCGCCTTCTCTGCAAAGATGCGCCGTCGTTGGAACCGCGCTGCAAACCGAGCTCGTGCCCTCAAGTCCAGCGCCGCCGGTGCAAGCTGTAGGCCCAACGCATGGAAGAGGTCGCGCGGATGCGCGAACGTCCTGGTGATGCAGGTATCGAACACATCAAAGGAGTGAATCTGCATGCATCAAGCCGCTCTGCGATGACCGTGCCTAAATATTGACAAGTAGAGCGCGGGGCGAGGAAGCGAAAAGTAACGGAATTTTAGATACGTTAGCAACGGCCGTTCATAAAAACACATAAGTTCGGGGCCGACCTTAATCAAAGAGAACGGATAAGTATTTCACGGCAATCCGATCTATATCGAATTCCCCGAGATAGTCATCTTCAGCCACGGGACGTGCCTCTCCATCTAATATCCGTATGATGGCTTTTGCTATGGACCTATCGTCCCCCACAGGAACTAAAACTCCATATCTGCCGCCCGCAAGCATCTCGCCAACGCCACCGTGACAATCCGTCGCAACGATAGGGCACTTGGCAGCCAGCGCCTGAAGCAATACGTTGCTGCAACCTTCGTACCGCGATGTATGTACGAACACGTTTGCTTGGAGCATGTAGTCGAAAGGATTCGAGACAAAGCCTCTGAATTGAACGTCGCCAACAACGCCTAACTCTTCAGCTTGTTGAACAAGTTCGCCCTTAAGAGAACCGCTCCCCAGCAAGACGAGCTGCACATTCCGCGAACGTCTGACTCGCGCGAATGCGCGCAGCAAGGTCGCATGATCCTTCTGGCTTTCCAGTCTACCGCAAGCCAAAATTATGGGGCGGGACTTATCAACTATTGCATCTCCTTGAGCTACGCAGTCTATAATTGGATTCCTGATTATGACTTGCTTTGACTGAGGGACAAACTTTAGCGCACTTAAGCTCTTTCGCACGTCGTCTGATACACAAATGGCAGCATGAGCAGTTGGGTACAACATCGAAACCACCGCTCGGTCAAAATATTTTCTCCAGATATTGGGAGACCAAGTATCGTGTTCTATGGGGTTCGACTCGCGGATGACTATTCGAGCGTGGGATCTCGCGATAATTCTGGCGAGGAGCGCTCGTACATTTGCTTTAAAAATACTAGAAAGTACTGCGTCCGGTTGCTCCCGTCGTAAATACCTTGCTAGTTCAAGGGAGCAGCCGGCGGTGCCGTCATGCTTGAGTTTTATCAGCCGCACTGACCGTGGAGCCTTGTCAATGAGCTCCCCTTTTGAGCGTGCGACAATGAGGTCGCAGCGAATCCCCATTTCAGAGAAGCACTTGGCTAAAGCAAGCAAAACCGCCTCCGCGCCACCGCCATTGAGTGATGGAAGAAATATCGCAAGATGACGTTTTGCGCGTGGGAAAAATGGTTTTGTCATAGATATCAGTACACGAAATTTCTGTTAATCTTCGTTCTCTTTAATATCATTTCAAGCGCCTTATCCGAGTTCAGCTATCGCGCAACTGAAATTACCTGTTCTGGAGTTGACGATATAAATAACACGTCGCCTTATGGTAGGGTACGGTTTGAGGTGCTTGCTCTCACGCGGTAACCTAGAGTCGCTGTGACACCTGCTCATAAATGGACTCAAGTGTCTTAGTGCACGTGCTTATGTTGAATTTCTCCTGCGCAAACCTTATTGCAGAGTTAGATGCCGACTGTAAAATCTCTTGGTTTGAAAATAGCATCAATATTCTCTGTGCCAACGCTTCCGCATCGCGCTCCTCGAAACTGAAGCCAGTGACCCCCGGTATGATGCCTTCAGTCGCTCCGCCTCTCGCCGATGAAATGACCGGGAGGCCACAACTTTGTGCCTCTAATATTGCAATGCCAAGCGCTTCAGATTCACCATTTTCAATTGTTTCGCTTGGTTGACAAAGAATCTTCGCGAAACCCATTTGCGCTTGAACCTCCGCATCGGAAGCTACCCCCAAGAATTTCGCATCGACCTTCATGGAGGCCGATAGCGACTCAAGCTGCGCACGCTGGGGTCCATCTCCAAGAACAAGGAGCTCCGTATTTGGCACATATTTTTTGACACGAGCGATGGCATCAAATAACGTTGTTAACCCTTTATTTGGTACGAGTCTTCCAACGAAGAGGATTCGGTTCTTTCGCTCTGTGATTGGTGGTCCGCTGGGGACGAAAAAGCTCGTGTCAACTCCGATATACGAAAGCGTTACCTTGTCCTTGGGTATGCCGAATTCAATAGCTCGCCGTTGAATGGCTTGCGATACCGCGATGAAGTGCACTCTTTTGTGTTGGGAAAGTTCTATCAATTGTGCTGGATAACGTCGGCGTCGCCATCCGCCACGTCCCGACTCCCACCAGCCCCGATGTGTATTGATATCGGCGCCATGCAGGGTAATTAGCATGGGTAGCTTCAGCGCCTTTACCAGTGGCCAGACATCAACAGCCGCAGTACCGAAATGTGTGTGAAATAGTGAGGCTTGAAGAGCCCGAAGGGCCCTTACGGAGGGTGGGTGAGCGACACGAGCCAGACGACACGTCACGTACATCCACCGATTCAGGTTACCTGCTTCGGTTGGCGTAAGCGTCGTGTGTTCCAGAGAATTCAAGGGCAACCCTTTGGGTTCCAGTTTTTCTCCAGCCAAAATTGGTTTCCAATCTCTCAGTGCGAGAGCTTGTGCTCGGATGAATGTTTGTGACCACGGGAGTAGGCGTGGCGCATAGATAATCACCCTAGGCTTTGGTGCGGCGTTGAACGGTGGGGCTTGTGCTGCTATTTGATCGGTCATTTGTTAGTTGCTTTTGACGTGCTCAAAAGTGCTGGGTAGCGCTGGCTAAGATTTCATTGCTTGGCGCCCTGCTTGCTCTGATGGCTAGTTAATAGATGGCTTAAGCCGGCTCTTTCTCCTTATCCCCTTCGGTCAAATCAATGATCGAGGCGAAGATCATGCGGTAATTTGCGCCTGCGTATTGCGTGTATTTCTTTAGGTAATAGACTTTCTTTGCTCGGAGCAGATCGGTAGCATGGGCAAGGCTTCTTAATCTTAGCTTCGTTGAAGCAATCGAACTAAAATGCGTATATCCAAGTGATTCGAGGTAGCGAATGATCTTGTCGGCAAAGGCTGATGATAAGGCTTCAAGACAGATCACTGGGTGCTGCGAAAGGAGGCACTCATGTAAGCCTCCTAGAACGTTCAGTTCCATCCCTTCTACATCTACTTTTACGAAATTAATGTTCTCATTCGCTAGCTTCGACTCGGAGATGAATGCGTCACCTACAACTAATTTTGCTGGGGGTAAGCTGATGCTTTTTTGTTCCTTGTCATGCAATGGATCGAGAGTGTGAGTTTCGTTGTGGAGGCTGAATCTTGCTGTCCCTATATTATCCTCTCTCGGAATTCGCATTTCCGCTATTTCTGCCTTGTCTGAAAGGCCGAAATTGTAAACATTTATGTTACCTATATGATTAGCAGTAATATTGGCCAGCTGCGCGTAATAGGAGGATAAATTTGGCTCAAAGGAATAGACGCGTTTGAATAATTTGGATAACCTTATGGCATGATTCCCTATATTGGAGCCGACGTCGAACGCAATCGCGTCCGGGCATAAACGAGATTTTATGATTGACGCAATAATTTCAAGGACCGGTTGTTCGTATGTGATACCCGCTTGTATTTGCGAGCCAATGTCGTCGTTTGTTCGAACGAAGAAAGTGGCGTCGCGTTCTTTCAATTTTGCTTCGCCCATTTTGATGAGGATTCGGCGGAGCTTTTGTTGGATGAAGTTCGCATATGAAATCTGAAAGGTAGCCATAATCTGTCACTCTTAGCGGGGAGGACTATTCGGCGCTGGTGCAAGGATGTGAGCAACCATTTATTGTCGCTGCTCCAGCTTGATAACGTACTCACAGCGTTCCAGGGAGCTACGTTTATGCGCGATTGCGACAACCGTTATTTCACCAGAAAGATTTCCGAGCGCCTCGGCTACGGCGGACTCGGTGTCTGTGTCCAGCGCACTCGTGGCTTCATCAAAAAGCAGCACGGGTGGGTTGCGGTACAGCGCCCGCGCAATGCCAATACGCTGGCATTGCCCCCCGGATAGTCGCACGCCGCGGTCGCCGACGTGTGTTTCGTAACCCTGAGTCAATTCTCCGACAATAAAGTCGTGGATCTGAGCGGCGCGGGCGGCGCGCTCAACGGCGGCCATGTCGATGTCGGCGGGTTCAACGCCAAAGGCGATGTTCTGCACCACGCTGGCGTCGGCCAGGTAGATATGTTGCGGTACGTAGCCTATCGCGCGTTGCCATGCCGCAATGTTGCTGGCGTCGATGGTGACGCCGTCGACGCTGAGTGTGCCGCGTTCGGGTCTGAGCAAGCCCAATAGCAGGTCCATGAGCGTGCTCTTGCCCGCGCCACTGCGACCGCTGATGCCGACGCTGGTGTTGGCGGGAATTACCAAGTCGAAGTCGTTGAAGACGGGCTTGTCGTCCGCGCCGGGATAGGCGTAGCGAATGCCCTGCAGGCGAATTTCGTTTTTCGGCACCAGCGGTGGCGCGCTGGGCGGCGGTGCCTCCTGCGGTAGCGAGAGGTCGTGGTGCAAGGTGTTCAAAGCCGCCGAGGTGAAGCGCAGTTTGGCAAAACCCCGGTACATGATCTGCGCGGCCGGCAGCATGCGATAGGCGGCAAAGCCGTACAAGCCCAGCGCGGGCAGCACGTGCGCCACGTCGTTGGACTTTGCCAGCAGGCTCAGGGCAATGACGATCAACATGCTGTAGCCGGTGGCTTCGACCAGGTACAGCGGCGACTGGGCCAGGGTTTCGCTGGTGGCCATATGCCGCGAGTACTGGCGCGATGCATTGTTGAATTTGTCCTGATAGGCCGCCGCCGAGTGCGTGATCTTGACGTCCTTGATGCCGGCCAGCGCTTCGTTGCAGGCCTGGTAGCGCTGGCCGTTTGCGCTCTGGCGCTCGTGCCCGATGCGGGCAAGGCGCTTGCGCACCAGGCCATAGATGCTTCCGTACAACACCCCCAGCACCGCCACCAGTACCAGCGCGGTCAACGGGTCGTAGACGAAAATGAGCACGGCCATGGCGAGTACGATGGCTCCTTGGGCGACCAGTTGCGACAGTGGCTGGATCAGCCCGAGCACGGTCTGGTCGACCTCCGACAATACGTTGCGGCTGAGAATGGACGGGTTGATGGCCAGGAAAAATTCGTACGGCTGGTGCAGATAGCGCGACAACAGCCGTGCACTCAGCGAGTGGCGCTGGAAGTGCACGAAGCGGTTGAGTACGTGCAAGGTGACGGTCTTGAACGCCGAGGACAGCACCACGAGCGCGATCGAGGCCAGGCCCAGCGCGAAAATGAAACCGCGCGGCTGGTGGAAACCCAGTTGCTGGTACAGCGCGTGCAACAGCGCGTTTTCCTGGATCACCGCGGGTCGGCCAAGCACCGACAGGAACGGCATGATCGACAGTACGCCGACGGTGTCGGCCAGCGCCATCAACATCACCAGCAACAGCATTCCTACTGCCTTGCGGCGTTCGGTAGGCGGAAAAAGCGTCCAGATCTTGCGCAGGTCGGCGATCATCGTGTCGACCCGATCACGGCGCTGTGCTTGGCGCGGCCGGCTGCATGCCGGGCAGGCGACGCAGGCCTTGGATGCTGCCGTCCAGCCGCCCGGCGATGTTCAATGTTTCCAGTTGTTCCAAAGCCTCGCGTGCTTCGTTGCCGCGCCCCTGCGCCGCCAGCATGCGCACCAGGGTGATGCGATAGGCCGGCTCGGTGGGCTGTGCTTTCACGGCTTCTTCGGTCATGCGTTCGCCCAGGGCGTGGTCTTTCAGTACATTCCACGCGTAATCGCCGTAGGTGGCAAGCAGGCGCGGACGGGGATGGGGGTGATGCAAGGCGGCAAGGAAAGCCTCGACCATGCGTCGGGTAGAGAGCTCACAGCTACCCTCGCGGGCACATTCGGTGAGGGCACCCAGCGAACTTTCGTCCTGCACGCCTGGCTTGGACGCCTTGAGCTTGGCGATCATGCTGTCCCACCACGCGTCCTTGATGGGAAGGTGCATTCGCGCGTTCATGAAGATCAGCGCCTGTTCCGGCAGGATCGATGAGTTGGGCAGGGCGGCGGCTTTTTCCAGTGGCGCGTACGCCATCCGGGTGAACGGCGAGTCGGGCTTGTAGTGGGAATAGATGATATAGGTGCGGCCCAATTCGTATTGCGCGCGCGGCGATTGTGGCGCACGGGACGCGAGGTCTTCGGCGAGTCTCAACGGATTGCCCCAGGCGTACGCCGTGAGTGCAGTGAGTGCAGCCCAACTCACTATCAAGCCGGCGAGCAAGGTGTAGCGGGGGAGGGCGAAGGGTTGGGAGGGGTTGGGATGTCCTTCACGCGCGGCCACGACTGAAGTCGCTCCCGCAGAAGGGCGAGGCGGGGCGGCGAGATAGGGGACGATCGCCAGAAGCAGACCGAAGCTGGCGAAGTAGTTGCGGTGTTCGTAGATCAGCTCGAGCGGCAACACGGTACCGGTGAGCAGATGGCAGCCCAGGAACAGTGCAATGCCCAGCGCCACCAACGGCTGGCGCTTGCGCAACCAGAGCACAAGGACGACCAAGCCGACGAGAAACAACAGGCTGATGAGCGTGGTCCACGGTGTCAGCAGGCCGGTCGAGATGGGGAAGTCGTCGTGGTAGAACGACAGCGCGCCCGGGGTGGGGAAGAGGGTCCATGCCACGTAATCGGTCACGATACGGGCTTCGCTCAGCAGGCGCGTGCCCATGGTGAAATCGCGGGTGGCCCAACGACCCGGATGGAACAGGCCGGGCAACAGCCAGGCGAGGCCTATCGCCATGGGCAACAGCAACAGCACGACGAACAAGGCGATGATGCGGCGGTCGGATTTGCCGTTTCCGTGAGCGGCGCGTGCGATCTCGGATGACGCGACGATCGCCGTCGGCGGTGCGCGAAAACGAAACACGACCCACTCGATCAGGAAGGCGTACAGCGGCAGCATCACCGCGGTTTCCTTGGCCAAAAGCCCCAATACGGTAGGTATCGACAGGCTGGCCAGGCAGAGAAGCAACCCGCGCCCACCGCTGCCGGCCAACAATCGCTGACGCCCGACGACATAGCCGATGAGACCCAGCAACACGAAGAGATTGGCCATGCTCTCCATGCGCTGCACGACATAAATCACCGCGGTCAGATTGATCGGCAGCAACATCCAGGCTCCGGCGATCAGCGCCGCCGTAACACCAGCGTGGCCGTTCCATCCATTCGGAGCCGCACCTGCAGGAGCGGCTTCAGCCGCGATGCTCGTGCTCACTGCCGCGAACAACGTCCGCGCCAGCAAAAACACCAACAAGCCGTTCAACAGATGGATGACCAGGTTGGTCAATTTCATCCAGTACGGATCGAGTCCCGTGGCCAGGTAGTTGGCGGCAAAACTCAGCGATGCCAGCGGACGCTTGAACTCGCTGGAAGGTGACGACAGCGCGGCGCGAACCAATGAAGGTAAGCTGGCATCGGACGGCTGCACGCCATGGTTCTCGACAATGTTGGGGTAATCGTCGAACAGGAACCCGCCGCTCAGGCCGGACCAGTAGACGGCTATCGTGGCCAGTAGCGCCGTCGCGAAAATCAGGTGGGGTAGCAGGCGACGGATGGATGCGCGCATTATCGGGTGACGCTCTGGTCAGGGTTCGAAGGCCCAGTATTGACGTTTGCAGCGCGTGCGTCGAGGTTTAGCTGATGACGCAAATGAGCCACTTCGTTGGGCCAATAATGCTGACGTGAAAGAACCCACTCGTGCAGCATGGACATCCCGAACCGCGGTGGCATCCTGCGCGCTTTGACCCGCTCGTAGTGCTCCAGCAGACTGAGCCCCTGCTTCGGATAGCCGGCTGAACCGAGTGCGGCGGCACCTTTGAGGGCCAGCGCAGGGCGTACCTGAAGATCGAGTGCCCGAATGAAATCCCGCAACGCTGCTTCCGCCTGGTGGCTTGCCAGCGCAACGGTACCGCGTAGATAGATCAGATCCTGCTGACGTCCTGCGCCGGCCAGCTTAGGGTTCTGCAAACCTGCATCGATGAGATCCAGAAGCACCTTGGTAGTCAACCCCGGGCAACTGCCCGCCGTCGCCACAGGCAGGGTGCGCTCGAACCAATGCGCGAACAGCGAACCGGTATTCGCGCTGCCCTGCATCGCCAACCGCGCGGCATCGATATCCGCCTGTGTGATGCCGCCGGTGAGGCAATGCGCCTCGATCAGGTTGAAGGCCAGTTGAGTTTCGTCGGGCTTGGTTGCCAGCAGTGCCTGCAATCGACGAACCGCCTCCTCTGGCTGCCCCGACTGCATCAGTATTTGCGCTGCGTTCGCTTGCGCACGCGGTGAATCGGGGTTGATCTGTGCCCAGACCAACGCCTGGGTCCGTGCATTTCCCCACACGGTCGCGCGAGCATGCGTCATCAGCGCCAGACCCAGCGGCAGTGCAAGCGCCAGCGATTGTTTGAGCAGTTTCAGCTTGCGCGTATCTGCGAGCCATAAACCCAGGGGCCAGAACATCAACAACGCGGGGACGTAATTGCGGTGCTCGAAATACAGTTCCAGCGCAATGGATGAAGATTCGAGCAGTTGCCCCCCGAAATAAAACAACAGCGCCAACGACCACGAAGGATATCGTCGCCGAAACCGCCAGGCGCCAGCGATCAATGCCAACACCACTAGAAGCGCAGGCAAAGTGGATAGTGGTTGGATCAGCGAGGTGGACGCGGCGTATTGATCATTGAACAAGCCGCTGGAGGACGGTCGCGGCAACCACAGTAGTGATAGGTAATCCAGTAGCACGCGCGGCTCGGTCAGCAGACGTTGCGCGTAAGTCCACGGACGTGCGCCCGCTTTACCTCCATGCAGAATGCCGATGGCACCAACGCGAAGCAGATAGACGCAGATCGCTGTTGCCGGAATGATGCCGAGCAACCAGATTACCGTTCGATGTACACGTTGCCCACGCACGCTAGGTATGGGCTGTCGTGAGTGGAGCAGGCTCGTCTCGATCACCACCGCATAGAGCGGCAGAAGGACGCCATTTGCCTTGGACAATACGCCGAGTACGGTGAACACACCCAGGCCTACGACGCTCCAGACCAAACCTTCATGCCATTGGCCAAGGACCAGCTGCCGGCGTGCATGAAGCCAGATCAGCAAGCCGCTCAACACGAAGGTGGCCGGCAACATCGCCTCCCGCTGCACGATGTACAGCGTGGTCGAAACAAGCAAGGGATGTAGCAGCCATAACGCGGCACCAAGCAATGCGGCTGCTCGGGAACGGCGGACGTCGGACGTTACCACCTGACCTAGCTTGTCCAGCAAGGCATACAGCAGCGCGCCGTTGATCAGGTGCAGGATCAGATTGGTGCGTTTGAATGGCAGTGGATCGGCAGGCCAGTTCCGGGCATCGATCAGAAAGGTCAGCAGGGCCAGCGGCCGGCCTGTGGGGTCTGCGGTGCCGGAGGTGATATAGCGCCAGAAGGTGGGCCAGTTGTCGATCGCACCAGTGGCGCCGAGAGTGGGGAGGTTGACGAAGTCGTCGAACAGAAAACCACCCTCCAAGCCGGGCCAATAGGCGGCAAGGGTCGCAAGCAGCAATGCCAGCAGAAGCAACGGGGCAGCGAAACGGTTCTGCATCAGGAATCCAACATGAGGAAGGGCCGCACATGGCGGCCCTTCCAATGATCAACCTTGTCGAAAAATATCAGCGGCAGGAAGTCGGCAGATACTTGGGATCGATCTTACTGCTGCTGTTGCTCCTGCAAGTCCAGCTGATGCTGCCACCATTCGTGATGGCGGAGAATTCCAGAATGCCGCTCTGGATTTTTGCGTTGGACTGATTACCGAACGTGGCTTGGATGACGCCCGCAGTCGTTCCGACGTCGACTTGCGAGACATACTTGCCGGAAATGCTTGCTGCAGGTGCCAAGCCGGCGGATGCGTTGTCCGACGGGAAGGTGCCTTTGTTGCTGTAGAACTCTGCCACGGCCGTCTTGGCGCCATCGGAGAGTACGGCACCTTCCGAAACCTGAGAACGAATCAGGTAATCCTGATAGGCCGGGATGGCGATGGCGGCGAGGATCGCGATAATCGCAACCACGATCATCAATTCAATCAGGGTGAAGCCCTTCTGGATGTTCTTCATGGGTGGTTCCTTGTGTTCTGGTTAGCTAACCGATGATGCCCCCTGAGCCCCAGCCCAATCCCCCTAGGCGGGACCGGGCTCCCCTTACTCGCGGTCAGATGACCAGGAAGCTCGCGGCGAAGTCAAGCATGATGTATGCCATGGATGCCGCCGACGTATTGGCGCATATTTGTGGGTGAGGGGATTGTGCCCACGATCACGAAAGCACACAAGGTTGGCGAGGAAGTCTTGCAACACTTCGGCACTAGGACGAAAAGCCCACAGCTTTTTTGGCTGCCACGCCTCGTCATGTTGTGACACGTTTGGGCAGTTTTTGCGGCCGCATGCGTCGTTGCTAGTTGCGGCAGGAGGTGGGTAGGTACTTCCCGTCGAGCGTGCTTGGCGTGCAGGTCCACTCGATGCTACCGCCTCTGGCTATAGGTGAAAGCACAACATATTTGCCTGAACCGTTGATATGGCTATTGGCTTTCGGGCCTTGGAACAAGATTTTTATCTGGCCGTTGGTCACGTCCACATCGGATACGTAAGCACCTGAAATGGAACCACTGGATGCCAGCCCGGCCGAGCGATTGTTCGGTGGGAATCGTCCTGTGTTGGATACGAAATCCCAGACCGCTGCCTTTGCGCCCGAGCCCAGACTCATCCCCTCCGTCACCTGTGCCCGGATCAGGTAGTCCTGATACGCCGGGATGGCGATGGCCGCGAGGATCGCGATGATCGCCACCACGATCATCAGTTCGATCAAGGTAAAGCCGGCGGAAATACGTTGACGCATGGTGATCTCCCCTGTGAGTGATCCGGGGGAGGCACGTTTCGTACCAAGCATGCGCAGGTACCGTGCGCTCGATCACGTTTGTCGCTCGACGCTATGAGGGGCGATGGATTGGGGGTTTGATCGCATCGATCAGGTTATTTCGGTACGTTCGTCCTTTGCCGGTATGCGGGGGTGCTCGATGACGTGCTTGTGATGTTGCCACCATCGCGCAAGCCCGTAGAGGGTGGTAACGGCAAGCAACATTTCAAACGGTCGGAACGGCACGGAATAGCGAGGCTCCGCCTGCAGCGTTGCATACACCACCGTTACGTACGTGAGCAGGCAAATTACGCTGACAAGCGCGGCCCGATCGGTGGCCTTACCCCACATCACATCCACGTTGCGCCGCCAGACGATGAGCAGGCTCGCCAGCGCCAGCAGCATGATCAACATGTTCATGGCGCGGCAAATTGCCGCCAGTGCTATCCAGGGAGGACTGGTTTGGAATGGCGAGTTTCTGGTTGGGTAAACGTAGATATCGCCCTGCCCAATGACGATCGCCCATGACCACAGCTCATGCGGCTTCCCGAACAAGTACCAGCCGGCGTAGTGCAGAGGGTCTTGGCTAAAGCGCCGCAGCACCGCTCGGCTACCTGCCGTGGACGATGCCTGGAATGTCGCAATTTCCGTTTTGACGGCGTTTAACGTGACGTGCGCTCTGGATCGAGTGGTTGCATCGCCGAATATCGAATCCCTGTAGGCGGCATGGAAACCTGGCCATGCACCTTGCACAAAGTTTTGCAGCGCCCGGTCCTTCGATGTGTTGCCAACGGTGGGCGGCGGAATATGCAGGTTTCGCACGGCCCAAGCGCCTGGCAGCAACAGTGCACCGATAGCCAGCGCTGCGCAGACTTTCCGGGATGCGAGTTTTCGCCCCGCAAGAAGACCCGCCAGCAGGACCCCGAACGGCAGTAGCACAGCATTGGTCAATGCCGCGGCGCCAAGTACAAGGCCGCCCGCGAGGGCCCACGCTGCGTTTCCATGCAGGCATCCACGGGCACTCAACAGCAAGCCAAGTGCGCAGAGGAACCCGAACAGGGTTTCGGTGAGGAGGTAGCCATTGATCGTGATGCTGTGCGGCCATACGGCCATCAGCAGGCCGGTAGCTATGGCCCATCGCGCTGGCAGCCAATGCCTACCTAGCTGGGTAACCGCGGTAACCGTCAGCGCTCCCAGCAAGGCCTGGCACAGAAGGACGGCGGCATACCAGGTGCCGCCGGTGCCCAGTGCTTTCATCCAGAGGGCCAAAAAGATGGGGTAGCCGGGATCCCGATAACTGTCCGGGATAAGCGCCGGAGCACCGGGAGGCGTCTTGGCAAAGACGCCGTGATGTATCAGGTTCCATGCGTAGGTGAAGTACTGCGTGGCGTCTCCACGGACCGGATTGAGCACCAATGCGGTGCTCACGTAATACCAGCGCAACACAAGTGCCAACACGGTGATAGTGGATAGCGCCAACAACCAATGCCAGTGCTTTTCGGGATGAGCGGAAGTTGCCATGCGTGGCTATCTTCAGTGCGAGGCCTCTAGTATGCATGGCGGCGCCAGTCAGCGAGCAATAGTTGATGCGCGGAGATCGTTGGACGGCGTGGCGCAGAAGCATCTGCCTGAGGAAGCGTGCTACCGCGGCGCGGAATCACCGCGCCTGTCGATAGGTCCACAGGCTGTGCAGCGCGAAGGTGGTCGGTGTGACTAGCGCAATCACCAGCAGTATGCCGAGGCGATAATCCAGATGGGCACTTTCGGCGGTGGCCGCTATCGCCATGGTGGCGAAACAGCCGAGCGCGGCAACACATGCATAACGCAAAAGCGTGCGGTGATTCATCCGGCTGGAAAAGCTCCATAACGTATTGGTCGCGTACGAGAATCCAGTGGCAATCAGAAACGCGATCGCGTTGGCTACCGAGGGAGTGATCTCGAGCGGAGCGATCAGCGTTATGGCGACGGCTACATGAATGCAGGTGGCCAGCAGACCCGTGGTGCAGAATCGAACGAGCCCCGAGAAAAGAGGGCGCCTCCCATCCTCATGCGACACGTGCGACACCCATCAAGGAGACGCCAACAGGAAGATTGAATCGCTTCAACATGTGCCGCTCGCTGCAAAAAACGGCGTGCAGCGTTGAGTTGACAAGTGGCGATGGGGTCGCGGTACCGGACGACTTTTTACTCAAGGTGATTCGATCCTTCAGTCGCGCCACCGCCACAAGCGGTAGCAGCCACATGTTGAAGTAGGTTATCCGATCCACATGAAGCCCACTTCTATTGAAGGTATGGCGCAGCGTCCGCGCGGTATAGCGCCGCTTGTGATGCAGGAAATCGTCGTGTGCGCTCCATAGCCAAGGATACGCGGGTACGGTGATCAACATGCGGCCGCCCGGTGCCAAATGCTTTCGAAGTGTGGTTAGTGTCTCTACATCCTCGTCGATGTGTTCGAGTACATCGAACATGCAGATGAGGTCGAACCGCTCATCCGCTAAAGGGAGATTGTCGGGGCAGTTGCCGGCACGTACGGTGAACTTTCCGTTCGTCTTTTTGACAGAGAGTTCCCGCGCGCTTGCGTCCATTTCGATGGCGCTGAGTTTGCCGTATTGCGACAGCATCACCAGGTTGCCACCTGTTCCCGAGCCTACTTCAAGGATGCGCGCATCGGGCGGTAAGTCCATGGCTTCGATGGCGCATCCAAGGATCTTACGGCGGGCGCAAAACCACCAGTGTGTGGACTCGGTGGCGGCCATGTCCACATAGGCTTCAGGATTCATGATTGTCGCCGTAAGTCTGGCGCACGACGTACAGCGGGCGCTGCTTCGATTCCATGTATATCCGGCCGATGTATTCGCCGAGTATGCCGATGCTGAGCAACTGCAAACTACCGAGAAACAGAATGGATACCAGCAGTGAGGCATAACCCGGCACGTCAATGCCGTAGATGATGGTTCGAATAACGATGAAAGCGAGATAGGAGAGTGTCAGCAATGTTCCGCACAAGCCAATGTAGGTCCAGATACGCAGCGGCACACTGCTGAAACTGGTGAAACCTTCCAGTGCGAAATTCCACAGCTTCCAACCAGTGAACTTGCTTGTTCCACTCGCCCTGGCTGGCCGCATGTAGTCCACCACCTCGGTGCGAAACCCGATCCACGCAAACATGCCTTTCATGAATCGCTGCCGTTCGGGTAGTCGCTTCAACGCATCTACGGAGGCGCGGTTCATCAATCGGAAGTCGCCGACGTTGCTGGGTATCTCCACATGCGAAACCCGATTGTGGATCCGGTAGAACAGGTTCGCGGTACCGCGTTTCGCCATCGAATCACCATGTCGATCAGTGCGTCGGGCCAGTACAACGTCTGCGCCCTGACGCCACCTGTCGATCATTTGGACAAGCAATTCGGGTGGATCCTGAAGGTCGGCATCCATGGGGATCACTGCGTCACCAATGGCTGCGTCCAGACCCGCGGTCAATGCCGCTTCCTTGCCGAAGTTTCGCGACAGTTCGATGACCCTTACCCGGGAGTCGGATCGTGACACCGCGAGCAGCCTCGCGAGGGTGTCGTCTTTACTCCCGTCATCGATGCACACGATCTCGAATTCGACGGCGTCGATGTTGTCGATGGCCGAGGTAATGGCGTCAAAGAACATCTCTATGGTCGCCCCTTCGTTGTAGAAGGGGACAACTAGCGATACAACGGGCTTGCCCTGCATGTTCGAGTTTCATCCCCTGTCGAAGCGTCGCCGGTTTCGGTGTTTCAAACCCAGTGTATTCCCTTCACTCGTAAATGAAGCACTGGCGTTTGGGCCGAGCGGTCGCGCGCGCTGCGGCTTAGAAGTCACTTGGTATTGCGTGCCAGGTATGCCGACGTCGGTATGGCGTGTCTTTGGCGCCATGCGATTGAATGTTTTACCTCAGCCGATCCATGCCTTTCTCCGTTCCGCCAGAGTGCGTTCCACATAGGGCATGAAATCCTCCATGGCGTAGACATGCCGCTGCATCAGCAGCGCGCGGTCGGCAGGTTTGCCGCGAATCTGCAGGCCATGTTTCAGGATCTGCCCGAGCAACGGCTCACCCACCATGCGCAGGTCGACCAGGTCCACCGCGCGGCCAGTGGCGGCGGCGATGTCTTCGATCAGACGCATCTTTTCGTCCGCGCCCAGCGGTGCAGGCGCCTGCACCGCCACGTCGACGTCGCTGTCGCGACGGGCCTGACCCCGGGCGACCGATCCGTAGACGAACGCCAGCTCGATGTCCGGGTGCGCCGCGAGCGCTGTGATGACTTGTTCAGTCGACATGGTGCTCTCCATGAATGAAGTCGCGTTCGGCATTGTCCACCAGTGCATGCCCGAACGGTTCGATTACAACTTCCATGTGTCGGTACCGTAGCTCAGCCAACGGTTGCTGGTCGTGGGCGATGTTGGTCGAGCGTCGCGACGATCGAGGGGCCCAGTTGCGGTGCCATGCCCATGGCACGCAAACATTCATCGCGATACCGGTCGTCGCTCAACAAGTCCAGCCCACGGTCGAAGTAATGGTAGATGGCCTGGCCATAGGCGGCTTCGGCTTTTTTCAGTGCGGCCGCGGGTATCGGGCCCCAAGCCTGGATCATCATGGCCAGGTCGATCAGGTCGCGGCTCATCTGCGAGCGATCCATGGCGCGGTCGGTGTTGGCCAGCAGTTTTTCGGCATACATGTCGTCACGATCGAGGCATGGCACGCCAAGCTCGGGATGGAAAGCTCCGCCGATCCCGATGCGTCCTTCCAGCACGAACTCGACCTTGATGGGCACTTCATCGATTTCCAGGAACGCGGATATCTTGTCGCGATGGGTGCGTACCTCGCGCAGATGCTTTACCGGGGAGCGAAGCACGGCGCCCAACGTGGGCGGCGTGATCGCGTTGCGCAACAGGCGGTAGCCCTCCCTGTTCGAGCACAGAAAGTCGACGTCGACCGACTCGCGATATTCGCCGAGCTCGAGCGCGATGGCGGTACCCCCGCCGAAATAGCACTCGGCCCGCGCCAGCAGCTCACCATCCATGAGGTGCAGCAGCTTCGCAATGCGTTGATGGTGCGGACGCTCAAACATGCAGGACACCCTTTCCGTATTTCTCCACCAGCCGCTGCAGGAGGGCGCGTTCGCGAGGAAGCATTTCATCGCTGTCGAGCAGGTCCCAGTAGCGTTCGTACAGGGAAAATGCATCGCGTTCGGCAAGGCTTGCCGCGCCCGGCCGGTTCCAGGTCAGTCGCTTGAGTTGGGGGTATTCGGCGACGCGGATTTCTGCGGGTTCGACCGTTGGCGCCAGCCCGAGCGCATCCATGGCGGCGGCGTAGGCGGCCAAAGCCACGCCGGGCTTGCCTTGTTCCACCTGGATCAACTTCTGTCGACCGATGCCCGCGCGCCGCGCCGCTTCGGCCTGCGTCAGCCCCTGGGCGCGGCGTTCGGCGCGCAACGCTTCGCCGAGTTGGCGAATGCGTTGAGCAAGAGGTGTCACGGTTTCCATGTCGCGAATATACGACATTGGGCAGGTGATGTCGTGAATATGTGACTTTTCCCGGATGGAAGCGGATGCGGCCAGTGATTCATTGGGCCGCGGCGCCACAGGCGGCAAACCTTTGCCCGTCGCACGTGGGCCGGTTAACGTGGCGCTTTATTTATCCAAGGAACCCGCCATGAAACCTCTGATTGCCTGCCTGCTGCTTGCGCTGGCGGCCGCGCCTGCGCTGGCGACCGATGTCGATGTGGTGGATACCAGCTTCGTCAAGGCGCAAGGCCCGCATCCGTTCAACGTGCGTGACCTGGTGATGATGGATCGGGTGAGCGATCCGCAGTTGTCGCCGGATGGCCGTTACGCGGCGTTCGGCGTGCGCAGCACGGATTACGCCGCGAACAAGGGCGTCAACGCGGTCTACGTGCTGGACCTGGCCAAGGGCGGCCAGCCGGTGAAGGTGGTGGACAAGGGCAGTTCGGCGCGCTGGTCGCATGACGGGCGCAGCCTGTATTTCCTGGCGCCGGCCAAGGGCGTGACGCAGTTGTGGCGGCTGGATCTGGCCGGCGGCAATGGGCTCGATCTGGCCCGGCATGGCGCGCCGGTGCAGGTGAGCCATGGCGTGCTGGATCTGGGCGGCTACAAGCTGTCGCCCGATGGCGATCGGGCGCTGCTGTCGTATGAGGTGTTCACCGATTGCGCCAACCTGGCGTGCACGCATGAGCGCCTGGCCGCGCGCGAGAAGGACAAGGCCAGTGGCACGCTCTACACCAAGCTCTTTGTGCGGCACTGGGATACCTGGGCCGATGGCCGGCGCAACCAGCTGTATGTAGGGCGGTTTGACGGCAAGGGGCAGTTGCCCGCGGAGCCGACATTGCTGAGCCGCGGCATCGACGGCGATGTGCCGAGCAAGCCGTTCGGTGACGACAGCGAGTTCACCTTTGCGCCGGATGGCAAGAGCGTGTTTTTCGACGTCCGCATCGCGGGCACCACGGAGCCGTGGTCGACCAACTTCGACGTCTATCGCGTGCCGGTGGATGGCTCGGCTGCACCCACCAACCTCACGGCGGACAACAAGGCGTGGGATGGCTTTCCGGTGGCATCGCCCGACGGCAAGACGCTGTACTACCTGGCGATGAAGAAGCCCGGTGCCGAGGCGGATCGCTTCGCGATCATGGCGCTGGACCTGGCCACGGGCGCAAAGCGCGAGGTCGATCCGCAATGGGACCGCTCGCCCGGCGGCCTGGCCATTTCGGCCGACGGCAAGACGCTCTATGCCACCGCCGATGACGAGGGCCAGCATCCGCTGTTTGCGATCGACACGGCCAGCGGCAAGGTGCGCCAAGTGGTTGGCGATGGCACGGTGGGCGGCTACTCGCTGGCGGCCGGCAAACTGCTGCTTTCGCGTGACGACCTGAAGCGCCCGGCCGACCTTTACCTGGCCGGCGCCGATGGCAGCCAGTTGAAGCAGGTTACCCATTTCAACGCTGCGGACCTGAAAAACGCCCAGGTCGGCGATGTGGAGTTCTTCAACTTCAAGGGTGCCGGCGACGCGAACGTGCAGGGTTACGTGGTCAAACCGGCCAATTATCGGCCCGGCGAGAAGTACCCGGTCGCGTTCATCATCCACGGTGGCCCGCAGGGTGCGATGGGCAATGGCTGGAGCTATCGCTGGAATCCGCAGACCTACGCCGGCCAGGGCTTTGCGGTGGTGACGGTGAACTTCCACGGCTCCACCGGCTACGGCCAGGCCTTCACCGACGCCATCTCCGGCGACTGGGGCGGCAAGCCGCTGGAAGACCTGAAGCTGGGCTGGAAGGCCGCGCTGGACAAGTACAGCTTCCTCGACGGCGACCGCGCCTGCGCGCTGGGCGCCAGCTACGGCGGCTACATGGTGTATTGGATCGCCGGCGTGTGGAACCAGCCGTGGAAATGCCTGATCGACCACGACGGCGTGTTCGACACCCGCGCCATGTACTACGAAACCGAGGAGCTGTGGTTCGAGGAGATGGAGAACGGCGGCACGCAATACGACCACCCCGAGAACTACGAGAAATTCAACCCGCTGAACCACGTCAAGAACTGGCGCGTACCGATGCTGGTGATCCACAGCGCCAAGGATTACCGCATCCCCCTCAGCCAGGGCCTCAGCGCATTCACCGCACTTCAACGGCGCGGCATCCCCAGCGAATTCCTCACTTTCCCCGACGAAAACCACTGGGTGCTGAAACCGCACAACAGCGTGCAATGGCACGACGCGGTGAATGCGTGGTTGAGGAAGTGGACGGCGGAGGATGCGCCGAAAGCGGCGTCGAACTGAGACCGTTCCCAATCTAAATTGTAGGAGCGGCTTCAGCCGCGACCCGATAGCTCACGGTCGCGACTGAAGTCGCTCCTACAGGGGTTTCGGTGTCGTCACAGCCACTTCGCCCGCTTCAACCCCAGATAGATGCCGCCCACGATGCAGCCCATGACCACGATGATGGCCGGGTAGGCCCAGGGGCGGCTGAGTTCGGGCATGTGGGTGAAGTTCATGCCGTACCAGCTGGTGAGCAGGGTGGGGGCGGCCAGCATGGCGGCCCAGCCGGCGAGCTTTTTCATCACCTCGTTCTGGCCGAAGGTCACCAGCGAGAGGTTGACGTTGATGGCGGCGGTGAGCATTTCGCGCATGGCGCTGATCGATTCGTTGACGCGGAACACGTGGTCGTAGACGTCGCGGAAATAGGCGCGCAGCTTGTCGGGGATCAGGTTCGGGTGCAGCCGCACCAGCTGGCTGATGATGTCCTGCAAGGGCGCCACCGCCAGGCGCAGGGTCATCAGGTCGCGTTGCATGTCGTACAGGCGCCGCACGGTGCTGCGCTTGAAGGTTTCGGCGAAGATGTCCTGTTCCAGTTGCTGCAGCTCCTCGCGGAAGTCGCGCACGATCGGCAGCAGGTTGTCGACGATGAAATCGAGCACGCTGTAGAGGCCGTAGCTGGGGCCGAGCGCCAGCAGTTCGGGGGTGTGCTCGCAGGTGCGGCGGGCGGGCGCGTACGACATCGATGCGCCGTGCCGCACGGTGACCAGATAGCGCGGGCCGAGGAAGATGTGCGTCTCGCCGAAGGTCAGCTCGCTGCCGGTGAGCTGGGCGGTCTGCACCACGAGGAACAGGGAGTCGCCGTAGGTCTCGATCTTGGTGCGCTGGTGTGCGTTGTGCGCATCCTCGATGGCCAGGTCGTGCAGGCCGAACTCCTCCTGCATTTTCTCCAGCAGCGTTTCGTCGGGCTCATACAGGCCGACCCAGACGAAGGTGTCCGGTTCGGCCAGCACGTCGCTGATGCGATCCAGCGTGATCTCGCCGATGCGATGGCCGTCGCGCCGATAGGCGATGCAGTTGACCACCTGCTGGTCGGGCGGCGTGGATGGGGCAACGGGAGGCGTGGCGAGATTCATCGACGCATGATGCCCCGCGGCCTGAAGCGGGGCAATGAAGCGCAGGGCGGCGTTGCCCTAGCCGGGACGACGCAGGCGCCAGGCCAGCACCAGCCAGATCGGCAGGGCAAACAGCAGCCAGGGCTGGTTCTGCTGCACCACGCCGGGCAGCAGGTGCAGCAAGACCGCGATGACTCCTGCCAGCATCTGCACGGCGATCACGCCATCGATGAAGCGCGATGGCCTCACGCCGCGACGTGCGCGCCACAGCGCAGGCAACAACAGCCAGGCCAGCGGATTGAACAGCAACAGGTTGGCGTTGGCCCAGGCCGAGTGGTGCGCGGTCAGCGTCCACAGCACCAGCAGCACCAGTCCCACGAAGCCGGCGGCCAGCACGTACACCATGCCCAACAGCGTGAACCCCATAGGCCAGAAGCGTTGCGCCAGCAGCATCCCCATGGCGATCGACAATCCCGCCAGCGCCAGTGGCCAGCGCAGATCGGGTGCGCTGGGCGGCGGCGTGTCGAGACGGTTCGCCGACACGATGCGGCTGTCCGACACCAGCGGCTGTGATCCACCCTTGCCGTCGTCGACGCGCACGTTCTCGACGGCGCGCTGCAGGACCATCGGTATGAAGCTCTCCTGCCACAGCGTCAGCGGGTGATCGGCGTACGGCCCCAGGCCAAGGTCGAGCACCAGCATCAGCGCGGGCTGGTTGCTCATCAGGCGCAGCGTCTGCTGGCGGTAGGTCATGCCACCGGGGCGCGCCGCGAGCTGGGCCTTCAACGCGCCGCCCAGCGCCTGGTTCAGCGCATCGCGCACCCGCGTGGCGCAGTTGTCGACATAGTAGTCGTAGCCGTAGTGGCTGTTTTCCGGGCGCAGGTTCCACAGCAGGAAATCACGCAGCGCGCCGGCCTGCGCCGCATCCAGCGCCAGGCGCTGGCGGGTGATCGAGCGGCCCGTTTCGATGTAGTAGCTTTCGTCGATGTCGCTGAGCGCCGCGCCCATCATGTAGTTCATGCGGCCGCGGGCGAAGTTCAGGAAGAAATTCTCCTGATCGAAATCGAACTCGCCGTAGTTGAAATTGACCGACTCGCCCGAGACCGTGTCGCGCACCTGCAGCGCGTCATGGCCGAAGCGCTCCCAGTAGGTTTCGCCCGGGCCGTAGGTGATCAGCGCGATCTCCAGATTGGCCGCCGGGGCGTTGGCGACGCTGGCGCGGGCGGGCAGGGCCGGAAGCAGCCACCACAGGGTGATGCAGAGCGCGAGGCCGATGGTGCGCAGAAATGTCATCGTGCATGGCTCCGATGGCTGGTGAATGCGGCGATTGACGGTTTCGTAGGAGCGGCTTCAGCCGCGACCCCGCACCCCCGGTCGCGACTGAAGTCGCTCCTACAGTCGCCCTCGCAATGGTGAGCTTCAACCCGCCTGACGGATGACGCGGAACTGCTGCACGCGGCGGTCGTCGGCCTGGGTGACGTGGAACAGGTAGTCGTCGATGGCCACTTCCTCGTCCACTTCCGGCAGGTGGCCGAACTCGGAGGTGACCAGGCCGCCCACGGTGTCGTACTCCTCGTCGGAAAACGCGGCGCCGGTCTGTTCGTTGAAGTCCTCGATCGGGGTCAGCGCGCTGACCAGCCAGTCGCCTCCGGGCTGGGCGTGCATGAGGACGGGCTCTTCCTCGTCGTCGTGCTCGTCGTCGATCTCGCCCACGATCTGTTCCAGCACGTCCTCGATGGTGATCAGACCTGCCACGCCGCCGTACTCGTTCACCACCAGGGCCATGTGGTTGCGCGACAGGCGGAACTCCGCCAGCAGAATGTTCAACCGCATGGATTCGGGAATCAGCACCGCCGGGCGCAGGATGGTGCGGATGTCGAAATCGGCGCCGTTGCCGAAGAACTTGAGCAAGTCTTTGGCCAGCAGGATGCCCAGGATTTCGTCCTTGTCCTCGCCATGCACGGGGAAGCGGGAGTGGCCCGATTCGACCACGGCGGCAAGGATGTCGGGCAGGGAGGATTCGGCCGCGATCATCACGATCTGCGCACGCGGCACCATCACATCGTCCACGCTCAGTTCGGTGACCTTGATCGCACCTTCGACCATGGTGAAGGTGTCAGCGGACAGCAGTCCGTTGGCCTGGGCGGCGCGCAGTTCGTCGAGCAGTTCGTCGCGGTTGCGGGCCTCGCCGGAAAAAAGATGGCCCAGTCGATCCCACCAGGTGCGGTGAGCCGGGCCGCTGGTACTGCCAGGGTCGTCGTTCATTACTCGTTTGAATTCAGCCCGAAAACGGGCGGAAGGCCGATTCTAGCGGAAAATTTTCGATGGTTCAGGTGGTTCGGACGGCACCCGTTTGTTCGTCATCCCAGCGAACGCTGGGATCCAGCGACTCCACGCCTGAAGCCAAGGCACTGGACCCCAGCATTCGCTCGGATGACGTTCAAACAGGGGCGTACGGGTCGGGAATACCCAGGCCGGCCAGGATGCGGGTTTCCAGCGCTTCCATCGCTTCTGCCTGCGCCTCCTCGATGTGGTCGTGGCCCAGCAGGTGCAGCACGCCGTGCACGGTAAGGTGCGCCCAATGGTGGCGTGGCGGCTTGCCCTGTTCGGCCGCCTCGCGCGCCACCACCGGCGCGCAGATCGCCAGGTCGCCGATCAGCGGCAGCGCCACGCCCGGCGGCAGATCGGCGGGAAAGGACAGCACGTTGGTAGCGTAGTCCTTGCCGCGGTAGTCGCGGTTCAGCGCGCGCCCTTCATCGGCGCCGACGATGCGGATGGCCAGCTCGGTGGGCTTGCGCCGCCGCGCGCCGCGCAGCGCGGCCTCGACCCAGCGGCGAAAACTGGCCGCCGCAGGCACGCCTGCGCGGGGCACCGCGTAGCCGACGTGCAACTGCACGTTCTCCTGCAGGAGCGACTTCAGTCGCGACGCTCTTGGGCCAGCCCCGGTCGCGACTGAAGTCGCTCCTGCAGGGATACGGCGGGTCACTCGCCGTCCCCGTCTTTCTGCTCGAAGGCCTCGTACGCACGCACGATCTTTGCGACCAGCGGATGGCGCACCACGTCGCGCGAGGTGAAGAAGGTGAAGCTGATGCCGTTGACGTCGCGCAGTACCTCGATCGCCTGGCGCAGGCCGGACTTGGTCTGCCGCGGCAGGTCCACCTGGGTGACGTCGCCGGTGATCACCGCCACCGTGCCGAAGCCGATGCGGGTGAGGAACATCTTCATCTGCTCGATGGTAGTGTTCTGCGCCTCGTCCAGGATCACGTAGGAGTCGTTGAGCGTGCGCCCGCGCATGTACGCCAGCGGGGCGATCTCGATCACGTTGCGCTCGATCAGCTTGGCCACCCGCTCGAAACCCAGCATTTCGTACAGCGCGTCGTACAGCGGGCGCAGGTAGGGATCGACCTTCTGCGACAGGTCGCCCGGCAGAAAGCCCAGCTTTTCGCCGGCCTCCACCGCCGGACGTACCAGCAGCAGCCGCTGCACGCGGTTGGCTTCCAGCGCCTCCACCGCGCTGGCCACCGCCAGGTAGGTCTTGCCGGTGCCGGCAGGGCCCACGCCGAAGTTGATGTCGTGGGTGGCGATGGCGTGCAGGTAGCGCTCCTGGTTGGGGCCGCGGCCCTTGATCAGGCCGCGCTTCACCTTGATCAGCACTTCGGGCGTGCTTTCGGCCGCGTCCGCGCTGAGCGCGTCGACGCCGGATTCGGCCAGGTGCAGGTTGATGCGGGCGCCGGTGAGCGATTCGTCCTCGGTGCAGGCGTACAGCGCGCGCAGCACTTTTTCGGCGCCGCGCGTGGCCGCCTCGTCGCCGATCACCTGGAAAATGCCGCCGCGGTGGTTGATCTCCACACCCAGGCGCAATTCGATCTGGCGCAGGTGCTCGTCGAACGGGCCGGACAGGTTCGCCAGGCGGGCGTTGTCTTCGGGGTCGAGGGTGAAATCGCGCTGGTTGAGGCCGTTGGTCATGATCGGGCGATGCGGTAGCCGCGGAAAAAGACAGTAAGGATAGCGGATGCGCGTGGCGGCGCCGTCGATGGACATCCGGTTGCGACCGGCGCGCAACGCCCCACAATGCAGGCATGACCAAGCCACAAACTCCGCTTCCCGAGGTGCGCGTCGATGTATGGCTGTGGGCCGCGCGCTTCTTCAAGACCCGCAGCCTGGCCAAGCAGGCCATCGACGGCGGCAAGATCCAGGTCAACGGTGCAGGCTGCAAGCCGGCCAAGGTGCTGCATGTGGGTGACCGATTGATGATCAGTCGTGGCGAGGAAAGGCTGGAAGTGATTGTGCTGGCGCTGGCCGACAAGCGCGGGCCGGCGCCGGTGGCGCAAGGTCTGTACGCCGAGACGGCGGCGAGCCTGGTGTTGCGCGAGGCGGCGCGGGAGCAGCGGCGGCTGGTGGGTGCGGCCGGGCCGTCGAGGCGGCCGGACAAGCATGCGCGGCGGGAGTTGATGCGGATGAAGGATGGGCGGTGAGGCTGGGTGAAAAGCGGCCCTCTTCCGCCCTTCGGGCACCTTCTCCCGCCAGCGGGAGAAGGGAGTGATGAGGTTTCTCGAGGTCGCTGGCTGTGTGCTCCGACGCGGCAGATAGCCAATCCCTTCTCCCGCTCTGCGGGGGAAGGTGCCCGAGGGGCGGAAGGGGCACTCTTAATCGACCAACGCCTTCAACCGATACAGCGCCTCCAGCGCTTCGCGCGGCGTCAGCGCATCCGGATCGACGTCATCCAGCGCCTGCTCCACTGCCGAGGGCGGCGCCGACGAGAACAACCCCAACTGCGGCGAGCTTTCCGGCATCGCCGCGGGTGCACCGGCATGCTGGTGCATGCCTTGCTCCAGCTCCGCCAGCGTGCGCCGCGCATCGGCGATCACCGATTTGGGCAGGCCGGCCAATGCGGCCACCTGCAGCCCGAAGCTGCGGTTGGCCGGGCCTTCCTTCACCGCATGCATGAAGACCAGTTGCTCGCCGTATTCGACCGCGTCCAGGTGCACGTTGGCGATGCCGGGATGCATGCTGGCCAGTTCGGTCAGCTCGAAATAATGGGTGGCGAACAATGTGTAGGCGCGGCAATGGCGCGCCAGGTGCACGGCGGCGGCGCGCGCCAGCGCGAGGCCGTCGTAGGTGCTGGTGCCGCGGCCGACCTCGTCCATCAGCACCAGGCTGTGATCGGTGGCGTTGTGCAGGATGTTGGCCGTCTCGCTCATTTCCACCATGAAGGTGGACTGGCCGCGCGAGAGATCGTCGCCGGCGCCGATGCGGGTGAAGATGCGGTCGATCGGGCCGATCACGGCGCGCGTTGCCGGCACGTAGCTGCCGATGTGGGCGAGCAGCACGATCAGTGCGTTCTGCCGCATGTAGGTGGACTTGCCGCCCATGTTGGGGCCGGTGATGACCAGCATGCGGCGGTGGTCGTCCAGCACCAGGTCGTTCGGCTCGAACGGCTCGTCGCGTACTTTTTCCACCACGGGATGGCGACCGCGCTCGATCGCGATGCCGGGCTCGTCGGTGAGTTGCGGCGCGCTCCAGTCCAGCGTCTCGGCGCGTTCGGCCAGCGTTGCCAGCACATCGAGTTCGGCGATCGCGGCGGCGGCGGATTTGAGCGGCTCCAGCGTTTCGATGAGGGTGTCCAGCAGCGCCTCGTACAGCGCGCGCTCGCGCATCAGCGAGCGCTCTTTGGCCGAGAGCACCTTGTCCTCGAAGTTCTTCAATTCCTCGGTGATGTAGCGCTCGGCGTTCTTGGTGGTCTGGCGCCGCGTGTAGTGCGTGGGCGCCTTGTCCGACTGCGCCTTGCTGATCTCGATGTAGTAGCCGTGCACGCGGTTGTAGCCGACCTTCAGCGTGGTGATGCCGCTGGCAGCCTTCTCGCGCTCTTCCAGTTCCACCAGGTACTGGTCGGCGTGGGTGGACAGCCGGCGCAGTTCGTCGAGCTCGGCGTCGTAGCCCTCGGCGATGATGCCGCCGTCGCGCTGCAGCACGGGCGGCTGCGGCACGATGGCGCGGGCCAGCAGGCCGGCGGTTTGCTCATGGTCGCCGATGCGTTGGACCAGGTCGCGCAGCAGCGGGCTGTCCATGGCGGCGATCTGTGCGCGCAGTTGCGGTGCGGTGGCCAGGCCGTCGCGCAGGGTGGACAGGTCGCGCGGGCGCGCCGAGCGCAGCGCCACGCGGGCCAGGATGCGCTCCAGGTCGCCGATGCCGCGCAGCTGTTCGCGCAGCGGTTCGTGGCGGCGGCCGTCGATCAGCGTGCCGATGGCCTGGTGGCGGCGACGCAACACCTCGCGCGAACGCAGCGGACGGGTCAGCCAGCGGCGCAGCGCGCGGGCGCCCATCGGCGTCACGCTCTCGTCGAGCACACCCAGCAGGCTGTGTTCGGTGCGGCCGCTGGGGTGGGTGTCCAGCTCCAGGTTGCGCCGGGTTGCGGCGTCCAGTGCGATGGTTTCGTGGGCCGCTTCCACCGCCATGCCGGTGAGGTGCGGCAGCGCGCTCTTCTGGGTTTCCTCGATATAGCCGAGCAGGCAGCCGGCCGCGGCCAGGCCCAGCGGCAGGCCGTCGACGCCGAAGCCGCCCAGGTCGCGGGTGCCGAAGAAGCGGTTCAGCTCGCGCCGCGCCGCGTCCACGTCGAAATGCCACGGCGGACGCTTGCGCAGGCCGGGCAGGGCGCTGACCAGCCGCGGCCAGGCCACGTCTTCGCACACCAGCGTCTCGGCCGGCTGCAGCCGCGCCAGTTCGGCGGCCAGTGCTTCGGCGCCGGGCACTTCGCTGAGCAGGAAACGGCCGCTGGAAAGGTCCACCCAGGCCAGGCCGTAGGCATGGTTGGCGCCGGCATGGATCGCCAGCAGCAGGTTGTCGCGCCGGTCCTCCAATAGCGCCGCGTCGGTCACCGTGCCCGGCGTGACGATGCGCACCACCTTGCGCTCGACGATGCCCTTGGCCAGCGCCGGGTCGCCCATCTGCTCGCAGATCGCCACCGACTCGCCCAGCCGCACCAGCCGCGCCAGATAATTCTCGGCCGCGTGGTACGGCACGCCGGCCATCGGGATTGGCGCCCCGGCGGACTGACCGCGCTGGGTCAGGGTGATGTCCAGCAGCCGCGCCGCCTTGCGCGCGTCGTCGTAGAACAGCTCGTAGAAATCGCCCATGCGGAAGAACAGCAGCACGTCGGGGTGCTCGGCCTTGGCCGCGAGGTATTGCCGCATGAAGGGTGTGTGTTCTTTCAAGAGCGCGTTCTTTGTGCAGTGGCGGTCGGCATTGGGGGTGCCATCGTAGCCGCTCTGGCCGCACGGTGTTTCGTCCCGCCGCGCTTGGGGGTGCTCTGGTTTTGCCCGTCATCCCGGCTTCCGCAGGAATGACGAGCAAAAGCCGAATGATCGGACCTTTCTCAGGCCTGGCTGCGCGCGTTGGGCACGAAGCCGTCGGTGCTCCACGCCTCGCTGCCCACGCCGTGGTGAACCACGAACAGGCCGTCGGGGTCGTAGCGCCGCTTGGCGCGCGCCAGTCGCGGGTAGTTCGTGCCCCAGAAGCCATGTTGCCAATCGCGCAGGAAATAGTCGCTTTCGGAAACGTAGGAGCCGGCATCCGGCGCCACCTTGCGCAAGGCGGCCATGGCCTTGTCCACGCCGCTGGCGTCGCGCCGGGCCTTGGCCAGGTCGGGCGGCGTGCTGTGCAGGCCGGGATAGGCGGGGTCGCCGCTGCTGCCGATGATCGCCAGCGCAAACGCGCCCAGCACGTCAGGGTGCGTGGCGGTGCCGGCGCTTCGCTCGATCGCGTCGGGCGCGCCGCCGGCCAAGCCCTTGTTGAAGTGAAGCCCTACTTCCCAGGCCTGCGAGGCGGCGAACAGGGCGTCGACGAGTTTGGTCTCCGTTGCGAGCAGCGAGGCGGGCAGCCAGGCCGACTGGTAGGCGTGGATGAACCAGCCGACCTGGCCTTGGTCGCCCGCCCACAGCACGTGGTTGTCGGGCGCGCCGGGGCGGTCGTCCGCCACCATCAGTCCCGGCGCGTGCTGGCGGAAAAACCCGGCATCCCAGAAATGCCGGGCCGGCACGGCCAGGATCTTCAGCGGCTCGACCACGGTGTACTCCGGGCGCGCCGCCACCCATGCCACGAACGGCGCCCAGCAGGTGCGCGCCTCGGCCTCGGTCAGGCCCTGGAACACCATGGAGATGACCAGGGTGTCGCCGTCACGCAACGTCATCTGTTCGCCCCAGTGCGGGTTGAACAGCGCCTTGCGGTAGAAGCGCATCGCCTCGGCGATCAGCGCGCGGAAGGCGGTGGGCGAGGACGCCTTGATGCGACCGAACGCGCCACCGAAAAACGCGGGCAACGCGAACGTGCGCAGCGTCAGCCGCGTCACCACGCCCAGGCTGCCGCCGCCACCGCCCTTGATTGCCCAGAACAGCTCCGGGTCGCGGTTTTCATTGACCACGCGGACCTGGCCGTCGGCGGTGACCACTTCGGCCTCCAGCAGGTTGCCCGCCGCCGTGCCCCAGCGTTTGGAGAAACTGCCGAAGCCGCCGCTCTGCACCAGCCCGGCCACGCCCACCGTGGTGCAGCCGCCGCCTTGCACGTAGCGGCCGCCGCGCGTGGTCACTTCGGTATATGCGTCGATCCACATGGCGCCGGCGCCCACGCTCACGGCCGGCTGGGGCACCCCGGCGCCGTCGCGCGGAACGAAGCCGTCGTGTATCTGCACCTGGTTCATGTGCCGCGTCCACACCAGCAGCGAATCAGGCGCGCTGGAGGTGCCCTGGTAGCTGTGGCCACCGCCCTTCACCGCCAGCCGCAAATGGTGTTTGCGGGCGAAGTTGATGGCCGCGGCGACGTCGGCGGCCGTCTCGGCGGCCACCGCGTAGGCGCTGGGGCGGGATGTCCACGCGTCGGCCCAGCCACTGGTCTGGGTCAGCGCCGGCTGGTCGCCGAGGTAGAAGGGATTGTTCAGCTGTTGCAGCGCCTCGGCCCTGGCGGCGGCCGGCGCTTCCGGGGCGAACGGCGATTGCAGCTTCTGCAGGCGACCGCCGGTCTCGCGCCGCAATTGATCCCAGCTGGCCTCGCTGGGCCATCCCGGCTCGCCGGGCCGGATCTTGCGGCGCAGGCGCGGCACCCACGCATCCGTTCTGGCCAGCAGGCGCTGGACCGGCAGCAGCGAAAGAAGCGGGGCGGCCAAGGCGGCCTTGAGCAGGTCACGACGGTGCATGGGGATGTCCGGTGCGGGAAAAGTCGGTCCATGGTGCGGCAGCGGGGGCGTGCCATCGCCGGCAAAGTGACCAACCGATCCGTCCCGGGGACGGATGGCGGGCGGCGGGGACGGTGCGGGGTGGTTTGCGTAGAATCCGCGCATGAACGAACCGGCGCGTTTCGATTTTCGCGACTTCCAGCGCTGGCGGCGGCCGATCGAAGTCGGCTTCTGGGTGACGCTGACCGTCCTCAATACGGTGTTCAACGCCCTCGTCTCGCGGATCGACCACGCGCGCACGGCGCCGTGGGAGCCCTGGGTGTGGGAGTGCACCAGCTCGTTGCTGATCCTGGCGCTGATCCCCGTGGTGGTGGCGCTGGAGCGCCGCTGGCCTGTCAACATCGACAGCTGGCGGCGCAGCCTGCCGCTGCACCTGCTGGCCACGATCCCGTTCAGCGTGGTGCACGTGGCGGGCATGGTGGCGCTGCGCAAGCTGGCCTACGCCTTGGCCGATGCCCAGTACCGCTTCGGTGCGCAGTGGGGCTACGAATACCTGAAGGACATCCGCACCTATTTCCTGATCATCGCGCTGATCTGCCTGTCGCGGCTGTGGCTGATGCGCTGGCAGGGCGAGGCGCGGCTGCTGGCCGAACCGGACGAGGGCCAGGCGGCCGAGCCGGTGGACCGGCCCGATCGTTTCCTGGTGCGCAAGCTGGGCCGGGAGTTCCTGTTGAATGCCAGCGAAGTCGAATGGCTGCAGGCCTCGGGCAATTACGTGAACCTGCACGTGCGCGGCCGCGACTATCCCTTGCGCTCGACCATGGCCGCGATCAGCGAGCGCTTGCATCCGGAGCGCTTTGTGCGCGTGCATCGCAGCTATTTCGTCAACCTGGATTACCTGGTGCAGATCGAACTGCTGGACACGGGCGACGCCCGGTTGACGCTGCGCGATGGCGCCACGATCCCCTGCAGCCGCCGTTATCGCGCCGCCTTGCGCGAGCATTTCGGCAGTTGATGGGCGCCAGCGGCGGATGCGCGTGCGCTTTCCCCCGGCGAGGGCTTGGCGCGGTCGCCATGAACGGGTAGAACGGGGTGTTTGCAGCGCCGCGACCGCCGCTCCGGAGATCCCATGGAACCGTCATCCATTCCCACCGACGCCCAGTTGGTGGCGCTGGCCGCCGAGGTGGCCGCCGAAGTGCTGCAGCACCGGCTGATGCTGGTGACCGCCGAGTCGTGCACCGGCGGCTGGATCGCCAAGACGCTGACCGACCTGGAGGGAAGCTCTGCCTGGTTCCATGCCGGCGTGGTCACCTACAGCTACGAGGCGAAGGAGGCCTTGCTGGGCGTCAACCCGCACACGCTGGAGCAGACCGGCGCGGTCAGCGAGGAGACGGTGCTGGAGATGGTTTCCGGCGCGCTGGCGCGGCTGGGTGCTGGCGTGGCGGTGGCCGTGACCGGCATCGCGGGCCCCTCGGGCGGTACGCCGGAAAAACCCGTCGGCACGGTCTGGATCGGCTGGAAACGCCGCGGCGGCTACGGCCATGCGCAACTTTTCCATTTTTCCGGCGACCGCGAGGCGGTGCGCCGGCAAACCGTGGCGGCGGCGCTCACGGGCTTGCGCAAAACGCTGACGGAATAGGGCGCCCTGGGCCGCCAGGCCGGCTTGACCGGTGTGGGATAATCAACCCTTATCGCAGCCCGTGAGACACCGCCCGGGCATCATGCTTCCATTCACAGCCCAACCGGAATACCTACGATGGATGACAACAAGCGCAAGGCGCTCACCTCCGCCCTTGGCCAGATCGAAAAGCAGTTCGGCAAGGGCGCCATCATGCGCATGGGCGACCGCGTCAACGAGGCCATCGAGACGGTCTCCACCGGGTCGCTGGGCCTGGACATCGCCCTGGGCGTCGGCGGCCTGCCGCGCGGCCGCGTGATCGAGATCTACGGGCCGGAATCCTCCGGCAAGACCACCATGACGCTGCAGGCCATCGCCAGCTGCCAGCGCGCGGGCGGCACGGCGGCCTTCATCGACGCCGAGCACGCGCTCGATCCCACCTACGCCGAGAAGCTGGGCGTCAAGGTCGAGGACCTGCTGGTGTCGCAGCCCGATACCGGTGAACAGGCGCTGGAAATCGCCGACATGCTGGTGCGCTCGGGCGCGGTGGACATGGTCGTGGTCGACTCCGTCGCCGCGCTGACGCCCAAGGCGGAAATCGAAGGCGAGATGGGCGACTCCCACGTCGGCCTGCACGCCCGCCTGATGAGCCAGGCGCTGCGCAAGCTCACCGCCAACATCAAGAAGGCGGGCACCCTGGTGATCTTCATCAACCAGATCCGCATGAAGATCGGCGTGATGTTCGGCAGCCCGGAAACCACCACCGGCGGCAACGCGCTGAAGTTCTACGCCTCGGTGCGCCTGGACATCCGCCGCATCGGCGCGGTCAAGCGCGGCGACGAGATCATCGGCTCGGAAACCCGCGTCAAGGTGGTCAAGAACAAGGTGGCGCCGCCGTTCCGCCAGTGCGAGTTCGAGATCCTCTACGGCGAAGGCACCTCGCGCGAGGGCGAGATCATCGAACTGGGCGTGGCGCAGAACCTGATCGAGAAATCCGGCGCCTGGTACAGCTACAACGGCGAACGCATCGGCCAGGGCAAGGAGAACGTGCGCCAGTACATGCGCGAACATCCCGAAATGACCAACGAGATCGACCGCTTGTTGCGCGAGCGCCTGCTGATCCCCGTCGGCAAGCCGGCGGCCGCGGCGGCCGAAGAGGCTCTCGAGGAAGCGTGATGGTTTATCGGTAACGACCCGCTGCAGACACATGGCCCGGCACGCCCGGGCCATGTGCGTTTCGGCACTCCGGCGGATTGAAAGGTGGAGAGCAGCCCTTTGACTGCTGCGCTACGCGCAGGGCGAACGATGTAGGCGGCCATACGCATTCCCTCAACCGTTCTCCCTGAGCGCAGGCCCGACGGGCCGAAGTCGAAGGGCCGCCAACCTCAATGCGCACTGGACAGCCCACATGCCCACCCACCGCCGCCCCCCAGCCGATCCCGCCAAGCCCAAGCGCAGCGCCTACGACAAGGCGCTGGGCCTGCTGGCGCGCCGCGAACACTCGCGCAAGGAGCTGAAAACCAAGCTGCGCCAGGGCGGTTATGAAGGCGAGGAAACGGCCGACGCGCTCGATCGTCTGGGCGCGCAGCACTACCAGGATGACGACCGCTTCGCCAAAGTGCTGCTGCGCAGCCGTATCGCCCAGGGCTACGGCCCGATGCGCCTGCGGGTGGAGCTGAAAAGCCATGGCCTGGCCGATGCCCGCATCCGCGAGTTGATGGATCAGGCCGAGGTCGACTGGGATGCTTCCGCCGCCGCGCAACTGCGTCGCCGTTATGGCGCGGCGGGCACCGCCGACCCCGCCGAACGCAACCGCCGGGCGCAATTCCTCTTGCGCCGCGGCTTTGCCGCCGCCACAGTACGACGTGCTACCCACGCCGAAGTGGACGAAGCCGCCGACGATATTTCCTGAAACCCCCGCGGGATCATGGAGAAACCACCGGGGCGCGCCACGGTGTGGCCTTTTGTCGTCCGCCATCCCTGATCCGCATGAAAACCTCCGAAATCCGCGCCACCTTCCTCGATTATTTCCGCGCCAAGGGCCACACCATCGTGCCGTCCAGCTCGCTGGTGCCCTCCAGCGATCCCACGCTGCTGTTCACCAATTCCGGCATGGTGCAGTTCAAGAACGTGTTCCTGGGCAGCGAGAAGCCCGGATACGTCCGTGCCGCCGACGTACAGCGCTGCCTGCGCGCGGGCGGCAAGCACAACGATCTCGACGCCGTGGGCTACACCGCCCGTCACCACACGTTTTTCGAGATGCTGGGCAATTGGTCCTTCGGCGATTACTTCAAGCGCGACGCGATCGTTTACGCGTGGGAGTTGCTGACCGGCGTATTCAAGCTGCCGGCCGAGAAGTTGTGGGTCACCGTGTACCAGACCGACGACGAGGCGTTCGACATCTGGAACAAGGAGATCGGCGTGCCGGCCGAGCGCATCGTGCGCATTGGCGACAACAAGGGTGCGCCGTACGCGTCCGACAATTTCTGGCAGATGGCCGATACCGGCCCGTGCGGGCCGTGCACCGAGATCTTCTATGACCATGGCGCGGACATCGCCGGCGGTCCGCCCGGTTCGCCGGACGAGGATGGTGACCGCTACATCGAGATCTGGAACCTGGTGTTCATGCAGTTCGACCGCGCGCCGGACGGCACGCTGAGCCCGCTGCCGGCACCGTGCGTGGATACGGGCATGGGCCTGGAGCGCCTTGCCGCGGTATTGCAGCACGTGCATTCCAACTACGAGATCGACCTGTTCGCCAACCTGATCCGTGCGGCGGGCGAGCTCACTGGCACGGCCGACCTGGCCAACAAGTCGCTGCGCGTGATCGCCGACCACATCCGCGCCTGTTCCTTCCTGATCGTCGATGGCGTGCTGCCGTCCAACGAAGGGCGCGGCTACGTCCTGCGCCGCATCATCCGCCGGGCCCTGCGCCATGGCTGGATGCTGGGCGTGCGCGGCGACTTCTTCTGGAAGATGGTCGCGCCGCTGGTGGCGGAAATGGGCGCGGCGTACCCGGAGCTTGCCGCGAAGCAGACGTTCGTCGAGGACGCGCTGCGCACCGAGGAGCATCGCTTCGGCGAGACCCTGGAGCACGGCATGCGCGTGTTCGACGAGGTGGCGCACAAATCCGCCAAAACCATTGCCGGCGACGATGCGTTCCGGCTGTACGACACCTACGGTTTCCCGGTCGATCTCACCGCCGACATCGCGCGCGAGCGTGGCCTGGATATCGATATGGACGGCTTCGAGCAGGCGATGGAAGCCCAGCGCCAGCGCGCCCGCGCTGCCGGCCGTTTCGAGGCGAAAGGGCAGATGCCGGCCGAACTGGCCAGTCAGTTGCAGCCCACCGTGTTCCTCGGTTACGAGGCCTTGCAGAACGAGGGCAGCAAGCTGCTGGGCATCGTGCGTGACGGCCGCCAGGTGGACCAGCTGGGCGACGGCGAAGAGGGCTTGCTGATCCTCGACCGCACACCGTTCTACGCCGAGTCCGGTGGCCAGGTGGGCGACCAGGGCGAGCTCCTCCACGCCCACGGCCGTTTCCAGGTCGACGACACCTTGAAGATGGGCGGCGTGTTCTTCGGTCACGCGGGCCGCTGGCAGGGTACGCAGCCGCTGCGCACCGGCGACCTGCTGGCGCCGCGCGTGGATGCGGCGCGGCGCCAGGCGATCGTGCTCAATCATTCGGCCACCCATCTGCTGCACGCGGCGTTGCGCCAGGTGCTGGGCGACCATGTGGCGCAGAAGGGCTCGCTGGTGGCGCCAGAGCGTTTGCGTTTCGACTTCTCCCACTTCAAGCCGATGAGCGCTGAAGAGCTGCAGCGGGTCGAGGCGATGGTGAATGCCGAAGTGCGCCGCAACGCTGCCGCCGAGATCCACAACATGGGCTACGACGACGCGATCGCGTTTGGCGCTGTGGCCTTGTTCGGGGAGAAATACGGCGACGAAGTGCGCGTGCTGAAGATGGGCGATTTCTCCACCGAACTGTGCGGCGGTACCCACGTGGGCCGCACCGGCGACATCGGCCTGTTCAAGATCGTCAGCGAGGCGGGCGTGGCTTCCGGCGTGCGGCGCATCGAGGCGGTCACCGGCGCAGGCGCGTTGGCGCACGTCGCCGACGAGGAGCGTCGCCTGGCCGAGTTCTCGCACCTGCTTTCCAGCAGTGGCGACGACGCCGTGGACAAATTGCGCCAGCTGTTCGATCGGCAGAAGAAGCTCGAGCGTGAGCTGGAGGCACTGCGCAGCAAGGCGGCCGGTTCCGCTACCGCCGACCTCGCCGGCAGCGCCGTCGACGTCAATGGCATCAAGGTAGTGGCCGCGCGGCTGGAAGGGCTCGATGCAAAGTCGCTGCGCGATGGCGTGGATCAGCTCAAGCAGCAGCTCGGCGACTGCGTGGTCCTGCTTGCCGGTGCCGCCGATGGCCGGGTTTCGCTGATCGCCGGCGTCCATGGCAAGGGACTGGAGCGCACCAAGGCCGGCAACGTGGTGGCGCACGTGGCCACGCAGATCGACGGCAAGGGCGGCGGTCGCGCCGACATGGCCCAGGGCGGTGGTCGCGATGCGCCGGAATTGCCCGCCTTGCTGGCCGCCTTGCCGCAGTGGGTGGCCGCCCAATGAGCAAGCATGAACGCTACCCTGCCCGTGCCATTTTTCACTGCCGTGATGCGTTGCGCGCAGTAATCACGCTCAGTTAGTATCGGCGATAGTGTCGGTGCTGCCGGATAACGGTGGCGTCGCCAGTCAGGACGCTAAGGAGTGTTTTGGCTGTGAGCCGGGAAGGCGAGAGGGCCTTCGACGGATCAATCGTCGAACTGCGCAAGAGGAACTCAGGGGTGAGGTTCCTTCGACCGCAGGCCTGTGAACAACAGCATTATGGAGTAGCAAAATCATGTTGATTCTGACCCGCAGGGTCGGTGAAACCCTGATGATCGGCGACGAGGTGACCGTCACCGTTCTCGGGGTAAAGGGCAATCAGGTGCGTATCGGTATCAACGCGCCCAAGACCGTCGCCGTCCATCGCGAAGAAATCTATCAGCGGATCAAGGGCGAAAACGACGCCGGCGACACGCCGGGCGAGCCCGCCGAACACGACCACTGAATTAAGCCTTTACCTGGACCCTGCCGGTCAGTATCCTTGCCGGCTTCGCAGCAATGCGGCCAAAACCCCGGAGAGATGCCCGAGAGGCTGAAGGGGCTCCCCTGCTAAGGGAGTATAGGGTCAAAAGCCTTATCGAGGGTTCGAATCCCTCTCTCTCCGCCAGATACATCAACTAAAGCCATGATTTTCGTGGCTTTTTTTGTGCCCTAAGGAAAGCTGGTGTGCCATTGGGTATGCCAGTGATTGTTGCTTCTGGTTGGGTCTTGTTGGGCTTTGTTCAAGAGATGGTTCCGACCTATGCGTCCGACGAGGAAGCGAGGTGCACGGGCGCAGGGAGCCATACAGGATCAGGAAGCGTGGCGGATGGGTGGAGTCGGCCGGCAGGGGCCAGCTTGGCCAAGCTGGGCGTTTCCAGCACATCGGCAGCAATGTGGGGCAGGTCCTGCATCGTCATGAACACGGTTCCCGTTACCTCGAACGGGTCCCGTTGCCTTGATTTGATTATTCTACCATTATGGAATTATAGAATTTAACCCGAGACCGTCATTGCAGCCGTGCCGCGTTCTGTTCATCTGCACGGGCAATTCCGCCCGCAGCATCCTGTCCGAAGCGACCCTCAACCATTTGGGCAAGGGCCGCTTCGAAGCGTTCAGCGCCGGCAGTCAGCCGACCGGCCGCGTCAATCCCCATGCGATCGAAGAGCTCAAGGCATTCGGCATCTGTACCGAAGGTCTCAGTAGCAAGTCGTGGGACCGTTTCACCGGGGAAGATGCCCCACCGCTGGATATCGTGATCACGGTTTGCGACAACGCCGCCAATGAGACGTGTCCAGTGCTGTTCGGCGATTTCGTAAAGGCCCACTGGGGCCAGCCCGATCCGGCGGCGGCCCAAGATGCCGGTGCTGCGATCGAGGCTTTCCGCTTGGCCCACACGCTGGTGCTTTATCGAGTTACCGCACTGGTGAACCTGCCGGTGGAAACGATGAGCCGGGACGCATTGAAGCAGGCGCTGGATCACATCGGCACCCTCACCGACGTCGAAGAGGCACACGCGTGAGCCAGCTGTCTGCCGATGTGATCAAGGCCCATCCGGATGCGGCCAGCGGCACCCGCATCGGCTTCTTCGAGCGCTACCTCACGGTCTGGGTCTTGCTGTGCATCGTGGCGGGCACGGTTCTGGGCCACTGGCTACCTGGCACCTTTGAAGCCTTGGGAGGCATGCAGGTTGCCCAGGTCAATCTGCCGGTGGCCGTGCTCATCTGGTTGATGATCATCCCAATGCTGTTGAAGATCGATTTCAGCGCGCTCGGTGGCGTGCGCCAGCAATGGAAAGGCATTGGCGTCACACTTTTCATCAATTGGGCCGTCAAACCGTTCTCGATGGCGCTATTGGGTTGGATCTTCATCCGTCACGTCTTTGCCGGGTATCTGCCTGCGGACCAACTCGATTCCTACATCGCCGGCCTGATCCTGCTGGCCGCGGCGCCGTGCACGGCGATGGTGTTCGTGTGGAGCAATCTGTGCCACGGCGAACCGAACTTCACGCTGAGCCAGGTCGCCTTGAACGACACGATCATGGTGGTCGCGTTCGCACCCATCGTGGCGCTGCTGCTGGGCATTTCCTCGATCACGGTGCCGTGGAACACGTTGCTGTTGTCGGTACTGCTCTACATCGTCGTGCCGGTGGCCATCAGCGTGGTGCTGCGTCGCTGGATGCTTTCACGAGGTGGCGAGGCACGGTTGCAGGCATTGCTCCAACGGCTGGGGCCGGCGTCCCTGTTAGCGCTGCTGGCCACCCTCGTGCTGCTGTTCGGTTTTCAGGGCCAGCAGATCCTGGCCCAGCCGACAGTGATCGCCATGCTGGCTGTGCCGATCCTGATCCAGGTGTATTTCAACTCGGGGTTGGCCTACGTGCTCAACCGTCGGTTCGGGGTAGCCCATTGCGTGGCCGGACCGTCGGCGTTGATCGGAGCCAGCAACTTTTTCGAGCTGGCTGTTGCCACTGCCGTGGGTCTGTTCGGTGTGCACTCCGGCGCCGCGCTGGCCACCGTGGTCGGCGTCCTGATCGAAGTGCCGGTGATGTTGTCGGTGGTTCGCATCGTCAACGGCAGCAAGCGTTGGTATGAAACAAGGCAGGCTTGAATGGAGCATCGTCATGCGAGGTCATTACAACGTATTGTCCGTGTGCGGCCGGCTGATCCGTGATGAGCGCAAGCATTACACTGCCCACGACGATCACCGCACGCCGTTATGAGCCGACCACCCCCATCATGCAGACCAAACAAGCTCTCACGATCCTTTCCGCGCTAGCGCAGGAGTCGAGGTTGGCGGTCTATAGGTTGCTGATCGAGCACGCTCCGGACGGTCTGGCCGCCAGTGCGATTGCCGAGAAGCTGGGACTGGCCAATGCCACGCTTTCGTTCCATCTGAAGGAGCTGTCGCACGCCGGTCTTGTGACCAGCCAGCAGAGTGGGCGTTTCGTCTACTACACGCCGGTCATCGAAGCCATGAACGACCTGATTGGCTATCTTACGGACCACTGCTGCAATCAGTCTGACGGCAGCTGTGGGGTCGCCAAAACGCCGTGCAAACCACTAATCGTTGCCAACCCTCGTAAGCGTCGAACGTCGTCGCTCTGACCATCGAGACTCGGTAATTACTTCGATTGCAATCGGCTAGGCAACACCAACCTTCGGGTGACATCAGTCACCGACATGCCTTCCCGCGGCACACTGGCTCCTGATACAGGCTCGGTGGACGCCCTGGCGGAGGTGATGTGCTGGCGAATTCCTCAAGGACGAGTATCATCTATTAGATGATAACGAATCGTATTCGCACCGCTTTTCGTGGTCTTTCCATGGCGCTGCTTCTCTTGTTCGGCACGATGGCCTTTCCGATCTTGGCTCAAGATGTCATCGCGTCGGTGCCGCAAACCTGGCAGATGCTCGACTATCTGGCGACGGACTACGCGGGTGCGGTGAAAGATGGCGCGGTGATCAGCGCATCCGAGTACGCCGAGATGCGGGAATTCACATCGACGGCGCGATCACGCATCGGCGCGTTGCCATCGACCGCGACCACGCCTGCACTCATGAAGCAGGCCGATAAACTGGTGGCCTCCGTCGATGCCAAGGCGGCGCCCGCCCAAGTGGCGACGCAAGCGCATGCGCTGGCCGATGCGTTGCTGCAAGCGTATCCGGTGCCGACCGCACCGGAACACGTCCCCGACCTGGTGCGTGGGGAGGCGCTCTATCAGAACCAGTGTGCCGCCTGTCATGGCGTCACCGGACACGGTGACGGGCCCGCTGGCATGCAACTGTCGCCTCGTCCGGTGAATTTCACCGATCAGACGCGGGCAGATCAGCGCAGCGCGCTGTCGTTGTACGAGGTGATCAGCCAAGGCGTGGAAGGCACGCCGATGGTGAGCTACGAGCAGCAGCTGTCGTCCGATGATCGTTGGGCACTTGCGTATTACGTGGGCTCGCTGGCGTATACGAAGGAGGCGTCCACCGGTGCCGATATGTGGCAGCACGACACCGCCGCACAAGCACAGGTTGCTGACCTGAAGGAGCTGTCGCGCGCTCGCGTCACGCAATTGACGCCCACGCTCGATGCAGCGCGCGCACGGGCGATCCTAGGCTATCTAAGGGCACACCCTGAGGCCATTCAGCAGCAGGCCCTGGCGGGAATTCCTCTGGCACGAGCGCGACTGACGGCGAGCCTGACGGCTTACCGGGCCGGTGCCAAGGCGCAAGCCACCCAGCTGGCGCTGTCCGCCTACCTCGATGGCGTGGAGCCCGTCGAGCCGCAACTCAATGCACGGGACGGCGCACTGCGCGCCCAGCTTGAAACGGCGATGGGTGCCTATCGCACCGCGCTGACGAGCAGCACCTCGGTTGCATCGGTGTCGAAACAGGCCGATGAGGTCGATGGTCTGTTGCTGCGCGCGCAAGAAGTCACCGCCGATGCTGCAGGCGATGCGGCCACCACCTTCCTGGGTGCTTTCACCATCCTGGTGCGTGAAGGTCTGGAAGCTCTGCTGGTCGTTGTCGCCTTGCTCGCCTTCTTGCGCAAGGCCGCGCGGCCCGAAGCGCTGCGCTACGTGCATGCCGGCTGGAGCCTGGCGTTGGTCGCCGGGGGTATCACCTGGGCGATCGCCAGCTACGCAATTTCCATCAGTGGTGCCGGTCGTGAGTTGACCGAGGGACTGTCATCGCTGTTTGCGGCGTTCGTGCTGCTTGGGGTCGGTCTGTGGATGCACCAGAAAAGTATCGGTGGTCGCTGGCAGGCGTATTTGAAGGAAAAGATGGCCGCCGCACTCGACCGGCGTTCGGCGTGGTTCCTGTTCGGGCTGGCCTTCATCTCGGTCTATCGCGAGGTATTCGAGAGCATCCTGTTCTATGCGGCCCTGTGGAATGACGGCCAGGAAGTGTGGCTACTCAGCGGCATCGCCGCCGGTGCGGCCGTGCTGGGGCTGATCGCCTGGGTGCTGTTGCGCACCAGTCGTCGGCTGCCGATCGGTACGTTCTTCTCAGCCAGTTCCGCGCTGATCGCTGTGCTCGCCGTCGTGCTGACCGGCAAGGGCGTCGCCGCCCTGCAGGAAGCCGGCTGGGTGGCAGTGAGTGTCGCGCCGGTGCCGCATATCGAACTGCTGGGCATCTATCCGACCTGGCAATCCTTGCTGGCCCAGTTGGCGATTCTGATACTGCTGGCGGTCGGATTCGTGTTCAATATCCACCGAGGCCGTCAGCCGATGCCTTCATGCCCTACGACTAGGGAAGTATTACCCGATGCCGATTGAAGGCGACGCGATATGAGTGACTGCGGTTGCCACGCAGAAGCATCCAATGCGACGGAACACGGATCCCGTGTCTCGCCCTGGGGCTCAATGCCACTCGGCTGGTCCAAGCCCTGACCATACCGCCGTCATCCGTTACCCTTTTCGCATCCCGGCCCGCAAGGCGTGGCTTCGATTTGCAGCGTCACGTGATGGATCTCAAAACGTGCCTCAAGCAGTTGCTCCAGCTGAATTCGCAAGGCATCGCCATCAGATGCGTCTTCTTCGGCGACCACATGAGCCGCCAGGGCCGGCTTGGTACTGCTGAGCGCCCAGACATGCAGATCATGCAATGCGGCCACGCCCGGCGTGGCCAACAGCGCCGCGCGAACTTGCTCGGTGTCGATGCCTCGGGGCGCACCCTCCATCAGCACGTTGCCTGCCTCCCGCAACAATATCCAGGTTCGCGGCAAAACCCACAGCCCAATCAGTACCGCGATGATCGGATCGGCGATGTAGAAGCCGGTGAACGTGATGATCAGCGCTCCGACGATCACGCCGACCGAGCCGAGCATGTCGGCCCACACTTCCAGATAGGCGCCCTTGACGTTCAGGCTCTCGCCGCTGCCTGCCTTGAGCAATCGCATCGAGATCAGGTTGATGACCAGGCCCAGCGCCGCGATTACCAGCATGCCGGTAGAGGCCACCGAGGGCGGTTCGCTGAAACGCCGCACCGCCTCCCACAGAATGTAGCCGGCGACCAGGAATAGCAGACCGCCGTTGACCATCGCGCCGAGCGCTTCCAGGCGCGCATAGCCGTAGGTGCGTTTGGCATCCGGCGGACGCCGGCTCAAGCGTACCGCAGTCAATGAAATGCCCAGCGCGATCACATCGGTCGCCATGTGTGCCGCGTCCGACAACAGCGCCAGGCTGTTGGTCAGCAGGCCACCCACAACTTCAGCGATCAGAAAGGTGGCGGTCAGGCCGAGCGCCCACCACAGCGGTTTCTCGTGCTTGATCCCGCCGCCGCCGTGATCGTGTCCAGCTCCCATCACGCCTCTCCCATCTGGTAGCTGCGCCAAGCCGAGCGGAACACCCGCCACGCCGAGCGCAGAAACATCACCAACAGCGCCGCGGCGATGACCAGATCGGGCCAACCGGCCGCAAACAGCCAGACGCCAGCGGCCGCGAGCAGAACCGCAAAGCCCTCGAATACGTCGTTGCGCGAGCATTCCCACGCCGAGGCCATGTTCACGTCGCCATGACGGTAGGGTGTCAGCAACCACAGGCAAATGCCGTTGAAGGCCAGGTTGATCACCGCGGCGAGACCGATGGCCTCGAAGATCGGCACGTTCGGATGCGCCAGCCGCCAGCCGATCTGAATGGCGACAGCTACCGCAGCCCCGAGAATCAAGGCACCCTTGAGCAGCGCTACCTTGGCCTTGGCCCGTCCGCTGGCGCCGATCACCGCCAGACTCAGCAGGTAGGTCAACGCATCGCCCAGATTGTCCAGCCCACCCGACAGCAGCGACGAGGAGCCACTGTAGATCGCCGCCGAAATCATCATGGCGAAGGTGACGACATTGATCGCCAGCACGATCATCAGCACCCGCCGCTGCTGCGCCTGCAAGGCGCGGATGTCGACGGTGCCGCTGCAGCAACAATCGGCCATGACTCAACCCTCCAGCATCTGCTGACGCGACTCGGTATCGCCATGCAGCCAACGGTAAAGCGCCGTCAGCGCCGGAGGAATGCCACTGAACACAATCGCTACGTCCTTGACCGAGCCGAAGGCCATGAACTGCAGGCCGCAGATCACGAATCCTTGCCGGCCCTGCTTCTCGTTTGCACCGCACAGCACGCCGTGACCGTGGCCGCGATCGTGTTCGTCGGAGTCTGTCGTGCTCATGCGGGTCTCCTGTGCGGTGGTCACTCTACGCGAGCACCGCGGTGTTATGACATGACACCGAAAATGATGGGCGGGGAGTACCCCCGCCCAATCATCGTCAGCCCATTTGGCCGTCGATCGGCCACGCCCGATCCACCGTGCTCTGGTAGACCCAGCCCGCCACGCTCTGGCCGGTGCGCCCGTGCAAACGGATCAGTTGCACGGCACGCTCTGCCTGGTCGTCTTCGCAGAACACCTCCAGCTTGATCTGCCTGGTCACGCGTTCGCCCAGTTCCATCGAATAGCTCTGTTCCTGGGCACTGAGTGCAGTCAACTGGCCTTTGACATCGCTAAACGACAGGTAGTGGAATCCACCGTCCTCCAAGGCGTGGATGACGTCGACCACGCGGCCGCGATGGATGAATGCCTTCACTTCTTTCATGGGGCGTTCTCCTTGGTGAGGCGCCGGGCGGCGCGTTCTTCGATCCAGTCGTAGAGCACTGGCAGCAGTACCAGGGTCAGCAGGGTCGAGGTGATCAGACCGCCAACCACGACAGTGGCGAGTGGACGCTGGGTTTCCGCACCGACGCCGCTGGAAAGCAGCATCGGCACCAGGCCCAGGATCGCCACGCTCGCGGTCATCATCACCGGCCGCATGCGCAACGCGGTGCCGCGGATCACGGCTTCCCGGACGGGCAGCCCCTTTTCACGTTGCTCATTCAGGAAGCTCACCAGCACGATGCCGTTCAGCATCGCCACGCCGAACACGGCGATGAAGCCGATCGCCGAGGGTACCGACAGGTATTGCCCGGTGATCGCCAGCCCGACGATGCCGCCGATGGTGGCGAACGGCACGTTGGCCAGGATCAGCGCGGCGTACTTCACCGAGTTGAAGGCGGTGTAGAGCAAGACGAAGATGAAGAAGATCGTTGCCGGCACGATCAGCGACAACCGCTTCAATGCCCGCTGCTGGTTCTCGAACGCGCCACCCCATTCGCTGTAGTAGCCCGTCGGCAACTTCACCTGCTGCGCGATCGCGGCATTGGCGTCCTTGACGAAGCCGTCGATGTCGCGGCCGCGCACGTCCATCTGGATGACGGCGTAGCGCTGCAGCTGCTCGCGACGGATGAACGAATAGCCTTCCGCATCACTGACCTCGGCCACCTGCGACAACTGCACCAGCGCGCCGCTGGCGGTGCGGATCGGGATGCGCTGGATCGCTGGCAGGGATGCCTTGTCGGCATCGTCCAGCCGCACGGTGATGTCGAAGCGCCGGACGCCGTCGAGTAGGGTGGAGACCGGCTCGCCGCCGATGCCGTTCTTGACCACGGTGAGCACGTCGTCGGCGTTGAGCCCGTATCGTGCCAGCGCATCGCGGTCGACCTGGATGCGGATCTGCGGTTTGCCGATGTTCGCTTCCAGCGCGAGGTCCGCCACGCCGGGCACACCGGCCAGCACGTCCTTGATCCGCCCGCTTAGCCGGTCCAGTTCACCCAGGTCGTTGCCGTAGAGCTTCAACGCCAGGGTGGCACGCACGCCGGAGATCAGTTCCTCGATGCGCATCTGGATCGGCTGGGTGTAGCTCACCACCGCGGTGGGCAGCGCGGCGGTCAACTCCTTCTGCATAGCCTCCTCGATGCTTTCCAGCGTCTGCCCGTCGCGCCACTGGTCCTTGGGTTTGAGCGGCGTATACACCTCCATGTAGTTGACGTCCGCCGTCTCACCCTTCTCGGCGCGGCCGATCATCGCCAGCGTGGTTTCCACTTCGGGAAACTTCTGCTTGATCAGCGTAGCGACCTGCTTGGAGATGTCGATCGATTCGTCCAGCGAGGCCGAGGGGATGGAGGTGATGCGCCACATGATCGCGCCCTCCTTGAGGTTGGGCATGAACTCCTTGCCCAGGAAAGGGAACAGCGCCAGGCTGCCCACCAGCGCCGCACCAGCAATGGCGAGCACGACCTTGCGGCGGGCCAGCGACCAGGCCAGCACCGTGGCGTAGTGGCGCTTGAGGAAGGCCACCAGACGGGTGTCCTTCTCCTCCTTAGGCTTGAGCACCAGCGCGGCGAGCACCGGGATCAGCGTCAGCGCGAGCAGCAGGGAGCCGCCCATGGCGAAGCTGATGTTGAAGGCCATCGGCTTGAACATCTTGCCTTCGAGCCCCTGCAGGCTGAACAGCGGCAGGAACACCACGATGATGATGAGGATCGCGAACGCCACCGGGTTGGCGACCTCACGGGCGGCCGCCAGCACGGCGGCGGTGCGGTCCACCGGCAATCCGTGGGCCTTGCGCTCGGCCATGATGCGGAAGGCGTTCTCCACCATGACCACCGCGCCGTCCACCATCATGCCGATGCCGATCGCCAGGCCGGCCAGCGACATCAAGTTGGCCGAGAGGCCGACCTGGTCCATGCAGATAAAGGCGATCAGCATGGCAAGCGGCAGGGCCACCACCACGACCAGCGCGCTGCGGAACTCGCCCAGAAACAGAAAGAGGATGATCGCGACCAGGATCGAGCCTTCGATCAGCGCCCGCACCGCGGTTTCCACCGCTGCGTTGACCAGCTCGGTGCGTTCGTACACCGGCTTGACGACCACGCCCGGCGGCAACGCCTGCTTGACCGTATCGAGTTTGGCCTTGACTGCATCGACCACGCTCTTGGCGTTCTCGCCGATGCGTGCCAGCGCCTGGCCCATGACCACTTCCTTGCCGTCGCGGGTGACCGCGCCGGTGCGCGGTGCGCCGGCTTCCACGATATCGGCAACGTCGCGCACGTAGACCGGTGTGCCGTCCTCGCTCTTGAGCACAATGCTGCCGATGTCCTTGGCGTCCTGCACCAACCCTAAGCCACGCACGAGGTACTGCTCGCGGCCGACGTCGATGAAGTTGCCGCCGACTTGCGCGTTGTTCGCCTGCAAGGCCTCGATCACGTCCTTGAAGCCCAGCCCGTGGGCGATCAGCTTCATCGGATCGATGCGCACCTGGTACTGCTTCTCCTGGCCGCCCCAGGAGGTGACATCGTCCACGCCGGGTGCGGTGCGCAGGATCAGCCGGATGGTCCAGTCCTGCAGCGTGCGCAGGTCCATGTCGTTGGGTGCCTTGGCGGCATCCTTGAGCGTGGCGTCGGCGCGCTCCACGGTGTACCAGAACACCTGGCCCAGGCCCGAGGTGTTCGGACCCATCTCCGGCTTGCCGTAGCCGGCCGGCAGGCGATCGCCCACCTGCTGCAGCCGTTCGTTGACGAGCTGGCGGGCGAAGTAGATGTCCATGTCGTCATCGAAGTAGACCGACACGTAGGACAGACCAAACAGGCTGACCGAGCGGATCTGCTGCACCTTGGGCAGGCCGGCGAGCGCCGACTCGACCGGGGTCGTGAGCAACTGCTCCACGTCCTCGGCGGCCAGGCCAGAGGCTTCGGTGTAGACGTTGACCTGCACCGGCGTAACGTCGGGGAAGGCATCGATGGGAAGCTGGCGCACGGCCTGGAAGCCGAGGAAGCCGATCACCGCGAAGGCGATCAGCACCAGCACCTTGTAGCGCAGGGAGAGTTCAACGAGGCGTTCGAGCATCATTCCTCTCCCAGTTGCGAGCGCAGCAGGCGCGCCTTCAGGGCGAAGGCGCCCTTGCGCACGTAGGTGTCGCCGGGCTTGAGGCCCTGGGTAATGACGGTCCAGCCCTCGCGGGTGTCGCCGGTGACCACCGGTGCCGGCTCGAACTGACCCTCGCCCTTGGCCAGGAACACCGTGGGCTGGTTCTGCAGCAGGACGATCGCCTCGGCGGGTACCGCCAGTGCCTTGGAACTGCCGCCGACGGCCAGGCGCGTCTCGACCAGTTCTCCCGGGTGCAGCAGATCCTTGCGGTTGTCGACCTCGATACGCACCGGCACCGTGCGGGTGCGCTCGTTGGTCTGATGCGAGCGCTGCACCACCCTGCCGGGCAGGGACGTGTCGTGTGCAATCACGCGGGCCCGACCGCCGGCCTCGACTCGCTCGGCATCGGCGGGCGCAAGCTGTGCCTCGACCCATACCGAGTCCTCCTTGACGAGGGTGAACAACGTGCGGCCGGGCTCCACGCGCTCGCCGACCAGGAAATCGTCGGTGGTGACGCGGCCATCGGCCGGAGCCAGCAGTTCAAAGCTGCCGTCGGCGGCCGACGAGCCCTTGTGCAGCAAGCCGTTGATCTGCCCTTCGGACAAGCCGTAGGCGCGCAGCTTGGCGCGAGCCTGGTCGCGGGCCACCTTGGCTTCGTTGTAGCGGCGCGCCGAAACGGCTTGCGGACCCAGCGCCGCGATGCGCTGCCAGTCCTGCGCGGCCACGATCAGCGCCCCCTGGGTTTCGGCCACTTCCACGCTCGAGAGCACCACCAGCGGATCGCCGGCTGTTACCACGTCACCGAGCTTGGCCTTGCGCGCGAGCACCTGCGATTCCACGCGCGGTGACACGAGCACAGTGGAATAAGCGTCGGCCTTCACTTCACCGGGTGCCTTCAGCTCATCCGTCAGCGTGTGCGGCGCGGCCTTGTCGAGGACAAGGCCGGCGTCCTTGATCGCCTTGGCGTCCAGCGCGAGCGGATTGGCGGGTGCCGGTTCCTGCGCCATGACGGGGCCGGCCAGCGCAGTAAACAGTGCCATGCCCAGCAGGCTGCGTTTCAAAAGAGAGAGATTCATCGGGAGACTTCCAGATTGGGGCCGTTTTGAGTACGGCCGTCGAGCCAGTCGGTCAGACGGCCCGCAGCGGTGAGGTAGTCGAACCAGGTCTGCCAGGTCTGGCTTTCCAGTTCCTGGCCGGACAGTGCGGTGTCGAGACTTTGCTTGAGCTGTACGAGGTAATCGGAGGTGCTGATTTCGCCGGCACGCCAGAGCTTTTCCAGCAGCGCGGTGCGATCCTCGAACGCGGCGGCACGGCCGGTGCGGAATGCCTCGGCGGCACCGCGCAAGGCGGCGTAGCGCGCTTGCGCTTCCTGCTGTCCGGCACGCAGCACAAATTGGCGCGAGCGCACGTCCGCGGCGGCCGCATCGGCTTCCGCACGAGCGGCATCCACTTCGGCGCGTCCCGTATTGAGCACCGGCAAGGGAATGGACACACTCACGCCGATCACCTGATCGGTCCGTGGCCCGCTGCGCACCTGGCCACCCGTCAGGCTGAGCGTGGGATCGGGGATGCGCGCCCGGCGTGCGACCTGCACGCCGGCCTCAGCGCTCGCTTGCCGGGCGCGGGCCTGACGCAGTTCCGGCAGCTCGTCGACGGGCAACGGCGCGGCACTTTCGAGTGCCGGTGACAGGCCCTTGGGCAACGGAGGCAGCGCGGTCAGTTGATCGCCGCTGATGGCCAGCAGCGCCGCACGGGCCGCGGCCTCATTGCTCGCGAGCGTCGCCTGTTGCACCTGCGCCTCACCCAAGGCCAAGCCGGCCAGATCGCGCTCCGGACTGCTGATATCGCCGACCTTCAGTCGCTGCGCGGCCAGGTCATCGAAGCGCTGCATCAGCGCTAGGCGACGCTGACCCAACTCGCTCTGTCGAGCCGCAAGTGCGGCCGTCGACCACGCTTTCAGCCAGCGGGTGGCGACGTCACGGCGCCGCAGGTTGTACCCAGCTTCGGCAGCCAGCAGGTCGGCCTCACCCTGGCTGGCCCGGGCACGACGCTTGCCGGACAGATCCAGCGGCAGGCTGATGCCCGCCGTGCGCCGATTGGCGTCCGCGTTCTCCGCATCGAGCGACAGTGAGGGGTTGTACAGCGGCTGCGCAGCGGCACGCGCACGGGCCTGGGCAGCATCAAGGTCTGCCCGCGCGGCCTGCACCTCGGGACTGGCTTGCCAGATACGGCGCACCGCATCCTGCAAGGGAGACGTCGCCAACGATGTCGGCGGAGAAGCTACCGGTGAGGAAGGATGGGATACGGGGGCGGCACTGAGCATCGCCGCATACAACAGACACACGGCGCCGATCGGCACCGAACGAAAAACAGACATGAAGCCATCTCCTGAAAACGATCACGAGGCGACGCACCGCACAGGCGGTGGCATCGCGAAACGGAACGGGTTCAGACGATGGGGGGGCGTAGCAGCGAGCCGGTCGTGGCCGGCGTGAATCCCGAATGGCGGGTGAGCGGTGCGAAGCGTGCTTCCATCATGGCGATGGGGAGCGGCGTGCTGGCCGGCAATGTCACCGAATGCGCACAGGCACAATGGCAGCTGCGCCCTTCACCCAGAAGACAGGGGTTCGCGTCGTCAGCCGATACCGTACTGACGGCGGTATCCGCCAACAAGGTGGTCGGGGCAGCAGCGGTCGCCGAAGCGAATTGCGCCCCCGGTCCATCGGCCACGCAGATCGATCCACTGACCAGTTTGATCAGCAACACGGCCACGGCCAACACCCACAATCCGCGGTGGCGGCGCAGGCGAGTCAGCAGTGATGGTGCAGACCGATACATCGTTCGATCCTATACGACAACCGCGCTGTTAGACAATTTCATTTGGGCGCCGGTCGTGATGAATTCAGACAGCCACTACCGGCACCGTTTGACCCCTACGAAGGATGGTCTATCCGCAGCACGGCGTCAGGTGCAGTCATTTCGATCGCCGCCCGAGCGCGGGCGCGCTGCGCGGAAGCGCGAGACGGCGCGTCGGCATAGCCGTTCCGCTCGGTCACGAACTTGCGACAGGCTATCGCCTACCTTGTTGCCGTTTCCTACGGAGATCCGCGATGAAGAATTCCTACGTGCGTTTCCTCGCCATGATTGCCACCGCCACGGTGGTCATGTTCGGCGTGATGTACCTCAACACTTACCGGCTGGATCACGTGTTCTGGAGCCAGACCCGCGCCTGGATGGCGCTGGTGATGGGCGCGACCATGGCGGTGATCATGCTGGGCTTCATGCTGCACATGTACGCCAGCCGCACGGTGAACCTCGCCATCGTTGGCGGCGCCGTGGTGGTGTTTGCCGCGGCGCTCTATCTCGTGCGCAGCCAGGCTACCGTGGAAGATATTTCCTACATGAAAGCGATGATTCCGCATCACTCGATCGCCATTCTCACCAGCGAACGTGCCCACATTTCGGATCCGCGCGTGCGCAAGCTCGCCGATGAAATTATCGCTTCGCAAAAGCGCGAGATCGGCGAGATGAAGGCACTGATCAAGGATCTGGAATCGAAGCAGGCGCAGCCGTAAGCATTTGTTTGGCGGCCGCCACCGTGACGGGCGCTGGTCTATGTCGATAGATGCATGCGATCTGCCGCTTATGGCTGTGCTGGCGCGATCGCGGTCACCGTGCTGGCCATGCCGGCCGGATGCAGGCTGAAGCGCACTTTGTCGCCGACCTTGACGCCCTTGAGCAGATCCGGTGACGCCAGCTTGAAGGTCATCGTCATCGCCGGCCACCCGATCGCGGCGATGGCTTCATGCTGCAACGTGACGGTGCCCTTGGCGGTGTCGATCGCCTTGACCACGCCCACGCCCTGCACGTCGGCGGGTGTGGCTTCGTGCATCCCTGCCATGCCCGGCATATTCGGATCCATCTGCTGAGGGTTGGCAAACACCGGAGCGGTGAACAGCGCAGCGGTAATCGCAAGGGTGATGAATGGCTTTTTCATGGGTCAGTTTCCTTGTGGGTTGGAGTGAAGTGTGGCGTTTGTCTTGCTGGCTTTACGCAGCCGATAACGGACCAGCAGGCGGTACGCCGCGGGTATAACGAGCATGGATAGCAAGGGTGCAGTGACCATGCCGCCGATCATCGGGGCGGCTATGCGCTGCATTACTTCTGAGCCGGCGCCATGGCCGAGCAGGATCGGAAACAGGCCGGCGAGGATCACCGCGACGGTCATCGCCTTCGGGCGCACACGCTGCACGGCGCCTTCGCGAATTGCTTCATCAAGCGCTTCTGGGCCGGCGTGCGGATCGAGCGCAAGTTGGTGCTCCCACGCATGGTGCAGGTAAAGCAACATCACCACGCCGAATTCGGCAGCCACGCCGGCCAACGCAATGAAGCCGATGATCGTGGCCACCGATACCGCATGCCCAAGCAACCAGATCAGCCACAGGCCGCCGACCAGTGCCAGCGGCACGCTGGCCATGATCAGCGCGGCTTCGCTCACGCGGCGGAACACGGCATAGATCAATAGAAAAATGATCACCAGCGCAATCGGTACCACCACCTTGAGTCTTTCCATGGCGCTGGCCAGGTATTCGAACTGACCGGACCAAGCCACGGTCGTACCCGGCGGCAAGGTGACTTGCTGCGCCACCGCGCGTTGCAGGTTGGCCACTACCGTGCCCAAATCGCTGCCGGCCGTATCAACGTAGACATACGTGGCCAACCGGCCGCCCTCGCTTTTCAGCATGGACGGTCCTGCTTCAACGGCAATGTCCGCGATCTGGCCAAGTGTGATCTGTGCACCGTTGGCAGCGACGATCGGCAACTGCCGCAGCGCTCCGATGGAATCGCGCTCGGCACGCGGGTAGCGCACCACGATGGGATAACGCTCACGCCCTTCGACGGTCTGACTGATCGGATCGCCGCCGACCACGGTCGCGATCAGTTGCTGCACGCGCTCCTGGGTCAGCCCGTAGCGCGCGGCAGCGTCACGGCGGATGGCTAAATCGACGTAGCGACCACTGGTCGGACGCTCGGCAATCGCCGAACTGACACCGGGTACGGTCTTTGCCACCGTCTCGATCCGATCGGCCACGGTCTGCAGCGTGACCAGGTCGGTGCCTAGCACCTTGATGCCGATCGGGCTCTTGATGCCGGTGGAGAGCATGTCGATGCGGTTGCGGATCGGCGGCACGAACAGGTTGGTGAGCCCCGGCACATGTACCGCCTTGTCCAGTTCCGCCTTGATCCTGTCCATCGTCATGGCCGGCCGCCACTGGTCCTTCGGCTTGAAGGTGATCGTGGTCTCGAACATCTCCAGTGGCGCCGGATCGGTGGCGGTGTCGGCGCGCCCCGCTTTGCCAAACACGTGATCAACCTCGGGCACGGTCTTGATCATGCGATCGGTCAACTGCAGCAACTGCGAGGCCTTGCCGGCGGACAGCCCGGGCAGCGCGGTGGGCATGTACAACAACGTGCCTTCGTCCATCGCGGGCATGAATTCGCTGCCTAGCTTGGCCATCGGCACGAGCGCGGTAAGCAGCAGCACACCGGCCAGCACCAGGGTCGCTTTCGGATGCTGCAGCACGGCTTCAAGGAGCGGGCGATAGCCGCGGATCAAGCCACGGTTGAGCGGATTGTCGCCCTCGGCACGGATACGCCCGCGGATCAGATAACCCATCAGCACCGGCACCAGCGTCACCGCCAGCCCGGCCGCTGCCGCCATCGCGTAGGTCTTGGTGAAGGCCAGGGGTTTGAACAGTTTGCCTTCCTGTCCCTGCAGCGCAAAGACCGGCACGAACGACAGCGCGATGATCAACAGGCTCACAAACAGTGCCGGGCCCACCTCGGCGGCGGCATCGGCGACCAGCGACCACCGCTGCGCACCTTGCGGTTCACGGCCGTCGTTCGCGTTACGCCAATGCTCCAGATGCTTGTGCGTGTTCTCGATCATCACGATCGCCGCATCCACCATCGCGCCGATCGCGATCGCGATACCGCCGAGCGACATCAGGTTCGCCGTGACGCCTTGCAGATGCAGGGCAATGAAGGCCACCAGCACGCCCAGCGGCAGCGTGATCACGGCCACCAGCGCCGAGCGCAGGTGCCATAGAAACAACACGCAGACCAGTGTCACGACCAGAAATTCCTCGAACAACTTGGTCCACAGATTGCTCACCGCGGCGTCGATCAGTTGCGAGCGGTCGTAAGTCGGCACGATCTCGACGCCGGCCGGCAGGCTGCGCTGCAGTTCCGCCAGTCGTGCTTTCACGGCGGCAATGGTGGCCTTCGCGTTCTTGCCCGTGCGCATCACGATAATGCCGCCGACCACTTCACCTTGCCCGTCCAGCTCGGCGAGGCCGCGACGAAACGTCGGGCCACGCCGCACCGTCGCCACGTCGCGCAGCAGCACCGGCACGCCGCCGGCGTTGGTCGTGATGGGTACGTTTTCGAAGTCCGCGCGACTCTTCAGATAGCCTTCGCTACGCACCATCAGTTCCGCTTCACCCTGTTCGATCACCGAACCGCCGTTGGCGCCGTTCGCACTGCGGATGGCATCGACCAGTTGCTCCACGGTGATGCCACGCGCGGCCAGCGCCTGCGGATCGGGCACGATCTGCCACGCCCGTTCCATGCCGCCCAGGGTGGCGACTTCGGCGACGTTGGGTACGGTCTTGAGCTGATAGCGCAGGAACCAGTCCTGCAGCGCACGCAACTGGCCAAGATCGTGCTGACCGGTGCGATCAACCAGCGCGTATTCGTAGATCCAGCCGAGTCCCGTGGCATCGGGACCAAGGGCGGGCGTAACGCCGGCCGGCAGTTGATCGCGTGCCTGGCTCAGGTATTCGAGCACGCGCGAGCGCGCCCAATACAGATCGGTGCTGTCATCGAACAACACATCGACGTAGGAGTCGCCAAAGAACGAAAAGGCACGCACCGTCGTCGCGCCGGGCACCGAGAGCATGGTGGTGGCCAGTGGATAGGTAACCTGTTCCTCGACCACCTGCGGCGCTTGACCCGGGTAGCTGGTGCGGATGATCACCTGGGTGTCGGACAAATCGGGCAGCGCATCGACCGGCGTGCGCGTCACCGAGAACATGCCCATCAGGGCCAAGGCCAGGGCAGCCAACAGCACGAACACGCGATGGGCGATCGCTGCTCGAATCAGGGCGGCGATCATTGGCCGTCTCCCATCGGCATGTCGTGCATGGGCGTGCTCGCGGTCGGCGCCGGTTGGTCGGCGGTGCCGTTCAGGCGTTCCAGAGCGCCGGACAGGCTCGCCTCCGAATCGATCAGGAACTGGCCGGAGACCACCACTTTCTCGCTCCCATGCAGGCCGTCGAGAATTTCCGTATAGCCGCCGGCTGCGCGCCCAGTGCGTACCGATACAGCACGGAAATGACCATCTCCCTCGGCGAGAATGACTCGCGTGTGGGTGCCCGTCGCGATCAGCGCGTCGTCCGGCACCACCGGTACTGCCTCATCCGGAGTCGGGTTGAGTTGCACGCTGGCGAACATGCCTGGACTCAAGGCACCGTCGGGGTTGTCAAGCACGATGCGCGCGCGCTGGGTGCGTGTCATCGCATCCACATCCGATAGCAAGGTTTCCACGGTGCCGTGGAACGATCGACCCGGCAGCGCATCGACCGTGACAACCACCGGCGTGCCGCTGCGCACCGTGCCTGCCGCCGCCTGCGGCAGCGCAGCCTCGATCCACACGGTGGACAAGCCATTCACGGTCATCAAGGTCTGGCCGGCCGTGACACGCTGGCCTTCACGCACATCCAGTGTCGTGACGACGCCCGCCTGTGGTGCATGCAGGGTGATTGCGGCACCCGAACCACGGCGAGCTGCCCGGATGTCAGCAGGGGTCAGGCCCAGCACCTGCAGCCGTTGCCGTGCGGCGGCACGCAGGTCTTTCGCGTCGGCCGATTGCGCTTGTTGAAGCGCGCCATATTCGGCCAGCGCGCTGCTCCATTGCGGAGCCAGCAACTGGGCCAGCGGTTCGCCGGCTTTGACCACGGTGTAAGGCGCGCGCACGTCAAGCTTGCTCACCACCGCATCGGTGCGCGCACTGATGGTGATGGCTTGCCGCAGATCCCAGGTGATGGTGCCCGGCACCTGGATGGCTGATGCCAGCACGCGACGCTCGACCGGGGCCGTGCGCACACCCAGATTCTGCACCGTCGCGGGGTCGATCCTGACGACATCCTCGGCCGCGCCCTCGTCGGCATACTTGGGCACCATCTGCATGCCCATCGGCGACAGGCCCGGCTTGTCGAAGTGTTGCTGCGGCACCATCGGGTCGTACCAGTACAGCACCTTGCCGGCCGTGCCCGGCGCAGTCACCGACGAATGCGCCGGCGCCGGCGCCGTGGTGGCTTGGTGACGGCCACCGAGATAGCCGGCGACGAGCAGTGCAACCGCCGCGACGACGGCGGCAAAGATCACCAAAGGACGCTTCATGGCGTCACCTCCGAAGGCAGCAGATAGGCAAGCGAAGCCCACAACCGTGCGCGTGCGGCCAACGCATCGGCATAGCTCAGGCGCAATTCAATCTCGTCGCGCCGGGCATCCAGCCATGGCTGCAATGTGCCGCCTCCGCGGTAGCCGGCCAGCGCCGTGGTGGCGCGATCCCGATCCAGCGGCAGCAAGGTGTCCTGGTAGCGCTGGATTTGCTGATTCCATCCCTGCCACGTCGCTACGGCGCGTGTGACTGCCTCGCGCTGGGCGCGCCGCGCGTCCTCGTGGTCGGCCTGCACCGCGTCCCACTGTGCCTGCCGGGCGCTGATGCCACGATCCTGCCGATTGCGCGTGAACAGCGGCAGGCTGACGCCCACCTCCAGCATCACCATGTCCGACAGGCCCGGCGCGCGCCGACCATAGCTGGCAGTCACGCTCCAGTCCGGATGCTTGGCCGCACGTGCCCGCTCGAGCGCCGCCTGAGCAACCTGCTCGCGTGCCTGCCACGCCTGCATCGGCGCCTGCTGGTCGATGCGCTCCTCCAGGTGATCTGCCGCGACCGGCAGTTGACCAAAATCCGGCGCTTCGGCGAGGTCGAAAACGCTCGGACCAAGCCAGCGCTGCAGGCCGGCTTGGGCAGCGACAAGATCCGCGTCAATCGCTTCCAGACGGTTATCGAGTGAGGCGGCTTCGGCACGGGCGGCCAGCGCGTCGGTCGCGTTGCCTTCGCCGCCCCGCAATCGCGCCTGCGTGACCTGGACAGCCAGCACGCTTTCGCTGCGCAACGTGGCCAACACCGTACGTTTCTGCTGAGCCGCCCACACGTCGATCCACGCATCGGCGATGCGTTCTTGCACGGTCTGCATCGTGGCCGTGCGGTCAGCTTCCGCCGCATCGATCTGCGCAGCGGCCAGCCCGCGCTCGGCGTCGCGCGCCGCTCGCGATGGAATCGTCTGCATCACACCGACGGTACGCGCCGTCATCCCGTCCGAACGCAGGCTGAAAGCGCCCGGATTGGTGACGGGGAAATTGGAAAGCCCGAACGTCAGAGTGGGATCCGGCAACTGCCCGGCACGCGCGGATTCCTCGCGGGCTGCCGCCGTATCGGCGGCACGCGCATCGAGTTGCGGTGCCCGTGCCACGCCTTGCTGGACAGCCGCTTTCAGCGTCAGCGGCGGTTCGGCGGCATGCGCCGTCGCAGCCACGGCTCCCCACAGGAGCGCGGCCAGACCCGTCACCATCAGGTGCCGGGCAGAGTGAAAGGAGAACATGGTTGAACACTCCGTCGATCTGCGGTTTGCGGCGCGCCACGCAGGCGCGACGCCACGTACGTCGATGCCTCGACGTGTCAGATCAGATCAGGAGTGAGCAGAACAACAATATGGGCGGAGGTGGTGACGCGCGCAAATGCCCGACCCGTTGGAGCGCGCGATTCGATGACAGTGTGACGGCCGCGGCCGATATCAGCATCGGCGGCATGGCCGGCAGTGGGCTCAGGGGCACCGACGCGGTGTGCGCCTCAACCTGCGTGGTGTGCTCGGGCGCGCAATGCTTCTGGCACAGCGGGCTGGCTGGGGACTCTTGATGCTGCGCACAGCCGTCGTCCATGCCCGGCATCGAGTTCACCAACGCGGTCGCCGTCGCCGCTTTGGGTACAGTCGGACAAACATAAGCAGCCAGTGCCGTCTGCTGCCAAAGCATCAGCAGCGTCACCAGCCAGAACAGGCGGCGACGTGTGGTGCGATGCATGCGGAAAGGACGGGCCATGGACACCACTTTATCTCGAAAATATCAAGGTTTGCGTTGACTTGAATCAACTACGGATTGTCCGTCGGGTCTCCTGCGCTGTTCTCATTGGTCAGCTCGAAAACCCCGGGGAGCATCGTAATGGTGAGCCAGACGTGGACGACACCCCCGAAATCACGGGCCAGCGCCTGCCGGGTGAACAGTTACGAAGTAGCCGGAGGTGAGGAAGGAAAACACGGGGTGGGGCGCTCCCGCATTTGCCGGCGACGGCATCGCGCTGGGTCCGCTCCGCTCGCCGGCGTTGGTCAATTCAGCCATGCCGCTTTCGTCCCAGCCGCAACGCGTTGGCAACCACCGACACAGAGCTTAGGCTCATCGCCAACGCGGCGATCATCGGACTAAGTAACAGGCCAGTCAGAGGGTAGAGCACGCCGGCCGCGACCGGTACACCCAATGCGTTGTAGAGAAATGCGAAGCCCAGGTTCTGCTTCATGTTGGCGACCGTGTCGTTGGAAATCGACCGTGCCCGCACAATGCCACGCAAATCGCCTTTCACCAGCGTCACCTGTGCGCTCGACATCGCCACATCGGTGCCGGTGCCCATTGCGATGCCGACATCGGCGCCGGCAAGCGCGGGGGCGTCGTTGATCCCGTCGCCGGCCATCGCCACCCGATGTCCCTTGGCTTGCAGCTCTCGCACGAGGTCGATCTTGTCCTTTGGGCGAACCTCGCCATGGACTTCGTCGATGCCCAGGGTGCGTGCGACCGCATGGGCCGTGGTAACGCCATCGCCGGTGGCCATCACGAGGTTCAAGCCCGCCTCATGCAGCGCCGCGATGGCGTCGGCAGTGCTGCCCTTGATCGGGTCGGCCACCGCGAGCAGGCCAGCCAGGACACCGTCGACCGCCAAATACATCACGCTGGCACCGGCTCGGCGCAGCTCCTCGGCCGGAATGGAAAGCACGGAGGCATCGACCCCGGCGTCGTGCATCAACGCGGTATTGCCTATCGCCAAGGTGGCGCCTCCCACCTTGCCGCGGACCCCGATGCCGGTGGATGACTCGAAACTCTCTGGCGTTTCCAGCGTCAAGTCACGACGGCGGGCTTCGGCGACGATCGCGTCGGCCAGGGGGTGCTCGCTGCCTTGATCGAGGCTGGCCGCCAGGCGCAGCACCTCCTGCTCAGTGAACCCTTTGGCCGCGAGTGCGGTATGGAACGCCGGACGTCCCTCGGTCAGGGTTCCGGTCTTGTCCACAATCAGGGTGTCGATCTTGCGCAGGTTCTCGATCGCTTCGGCATCGCGGAACAACACGCCTTCCCCGGCGGCACGGCCGGTCGCCACCATGATCGACATCGGCGTGGCCAGTCCCAGCGCGCAGGGACAGGCGATGATCAAGACCGAGATCGCGTTGAGCACCGCGAATGTCCACGACGGTTCCGGTCCAAACAGCCCCCACACGACAAAGGTGGCAACGGCAATCGCCAGGACCGCCAGCACGAACCAGAAAGCCACCTTGTCAGCCATGCGCTGCATCGGTGCGCGTGAGCGTTGCGCCTGGGCGACCAGTTGCACGATTTGCGACAGCACCGTCGCCGAACCGACTTTCTCCGCCCGGATCACCAGGCTGCCAGTGCCGTTGAGGGTCGCGCCGATTACGCTGGAGCCGAGGGACTTCTCGACCGGGACGGGTTCCCCGGTCAGCATCGACTCGTCGACATGGGAGCGTCCCTCGATCACTTCGCCGTCCACCGGCACCTTTTCGCCGGGGCGCACCCGCAGGCGATCGCCGACGTGAACGTGGCCGAGTTCGACATCCTCCTCGCCGCCATCGTCGCGCAGGCGGCGCGCAGTCTTTGGCGCCAGCCCCAGCAGGGCTTTCAGGGCAGTCGAGGTCTTGGAGCGGGCACGCAGTTCGAGCAACTGCCCAAGCAGGGTCAGCGAGACGATCACCGCTGCGGCTTCGAAATAGACACCCACGCGGCCATGTTCGTGAAACGACTCCGGGAACACGTCCGGTGCGAGGGTGGCGACGATGCTGTAGCCGAATGCCGCGCCAACGCCGATGCCGATCAGAGTCCACATGTTGGGGCTGAGGTTGCGGATCGACTGCACGCAGCGAACGAAGAACGGCCAGCCTGCCCACAACACCACCGGTATTGTCAGTACCAGTTCGATCCAGGTTCGGGTGTTCACCGGCAACCGGGGTAAGTAATGGCCGAACATCGCCAGCACGAGCACCACCAGCGTCGCCGGCAAGGTCCACCAGAAGCGACGGCTGAAATCACGCAGTTCGGGATTGTCCTCGTCGTCCAGCCCCGGCATTTCCGGTTCCAGCGCCATGCCGCAGATTGGGCAGATGCCGGGGCCATCCTGGCGCACTTGCGGATGCATCGGACAGACATACATCGTTCCCGCCGGTGCCGGCGCGGGAACGTCATCGGGTCGGCGGGTCAGATATTCGGCCGGGTCCGCCACGAAGCGCTCCAGGCAGCGCGCCGAACAAAAATGGTGCGTTACCCCTTCATGCTCGGCGTGATAGGCAGTCTGATTTGGGTCGACCTGCATGCCACAGACCGGATCAACTGCGGTTGTCCCCGCACCGGGTTGGGTGTGATGTCCGTGCTTGTCGGCGCCCGTGTGGTGATGGTGGGTGTTCATGCATCCTCCCATGACGATGACAATGGGTTGACGTCGATCGATGTGTCAGTACGTCTAACCGGCGAGGTGGGTGTGGTGTCGAGGTAGGCGTTGAACCGGGTGGCCCGCTTGCTTGCGCGCAGGCGGGCCACGATCGATCAACCGCCCATAGTGCGGCATGCCTCGGCACATCGACGACACGCCTCAGCGCACCGCTTGCAATGGTCCATGTCGTGCGCGTCGCACTGCTCGGCACACCAGTCGCAAATCTTCGCGCACAGCGCGCAGATTTCCTTCTGGAACGGACTATTGCGGGCCATGGCGTCCGCGCACATCCGGCACATGGCCGCGCACTCGATGCAACAGCCCGGACAATCGTTCGAGCTTGCCTTGCCGACCATGTGCGTAAAACAGTTGCCGCATTCGGTGGCGCAGTTGTCGCACGCGGTGATGCAGGCTTTGACAGCTTCAGTCAGGTGATGGCTCATGATGAGACTCCTCAGAGGTATCGCATGAACGGATATTTCCCCCAGGCGTTTCCGTGAGCACGCCTATTCGGTCCCGTTACGTGGCTAACCGATGGATGACGTGACCGATCACGCCTTGGGTCCGTGGGTGGTGAATACCCGCGACGATCCGTCCTGGTTGATCAGCACGACGTCATAGCGCTCGGGCGCGCCGACCTCCATGCCGGGTGAACCCATCGGCATGCCGGGTGCGGCTAACCCGCGCGCGTTCGGGCGTTCGGCGAGCAGCCGGCGGATGTCCTCCACGGGCACATGCCCTTCGATCACGTAGCCTTCAATCACCGCGGTGTGGCACGACATGGCGTCAGGCGGCACGCCGAGGCGCGCCTTTACCGCCGCCATCGGCTGATCCTGGTGCACGGTGACCGTGTAGCCCTGCGCGCGCATGTAGTGGACCCACGCGCCGCAGCAGCCGCAGGACGGATCGCTGTAGACGTCCATCGCATTCGCCGCCATCGCCGCCGGCGCGAACAGCACGGCAAACAGCAGGCTGATGCCCATACGGGGGAGCCATCGTTTCATCGTCATTCTCCTGGTCATTGTTCTGGCATGGGGGCGGTTTGCCACTGGACGGACACGATCTTCCAGCCGCCGCCGTCATTTTTTAGATTGAGCATCTCGCGGCTGTGCAGCGTGACCGGCTTGTCCTTGATCGTGGCCTGCATGGTGCTTTCGCTGCCGACCATCGCGGTATCGCCCATCGGCATCGAGCCCAGTGAGACGGGCGTAATCCGCGCGGCTTTCAGGAAGGCAATGTCCTCGTCCAAGTGGCCGCTCGCGTATTCATCACGCGACTGCGTGTTGCCGCCTTCGCTGATGCGGACGTCCGGTGCCAGCAGGGCGAGCACCGCCGTACTGTCGCCACGCTGCAAAGCCGCCTGAAAGGCCTGCGCCACGGCCTCGGCTGCCGGTACGGCCTTGGCTTTCATGCCATCCATCGACAATGGCGCTTCAGGTGCGGGCGCCGCATCGACCTGTTCATGATCGTGCCCGGCCGTAGTGGCCGCATCGGGGCTGTGCCCGGTTTCCGGTTTGGCAGGCATCCGCATGCCCTACATGTCGGCAGCACCGTGAGTGTCTTCGTCGGTGGATCCACCATGGCTGTGGCCACCTTCGCCCATGTCCATGTCGTGATCGGCGGGAGCCCTGGCCACCATGTCCTTGTACTGCTGCGGGGTCAGGTCCGGAAGCTTTTGCAGGAAGGCGACCATGCTCCACATCGTGGCATCGTCATGGCTGCCACCCCACGCCGGCATTGCGCTCATCTTGATGCCATGCTTGATCACCCAGAATGCTTCCTTCGGATCGACCCGTACCTGCGACAGGTTAGGCGGCTGCGGATACAGGCCGGGACGAATCTCCGAGTCCTGCATGCCGGGCTTGAGGTGACAGACCGTGCACATCGCTGCGTACTGGCCGGCGCCTTTCAAGATCAACTGCTCGTCGTTGAGGTCCGGTACCGTGATGTCTTTCGAGCGGGCGCGGATGGATTGCTCGCGCAGGGTCTGCATCACCGCCTGCACCGGTTTGGTGTGATGGTCGTCCGCACCGACGTTGTAGATGCCCGAATACACGAACACCGCCGCGCCGGCGATGATGATGGCGAGCAGTGCGACGACCGCGATGCTGTAGTGCTTGACGTGTTGTTTCATGATGTTCCCTTGGTCAGAACCAGATGCGGAAGCCGGCGACCCACTGCCGGTCAAACAGGCCTCGGCCTTGCTCGCGGGCGAAGTCGGCTGTGCCGCCAAAGCGACGCGCCCAAACCACGCCGACATAGGGCGCGAACTGTCGATTGAACTCATAGCGCAGCCGCAGCCCCAGCGAGACATCAGACAAGCCGCTACCCAGCCGCCGAGCTGGATCGTCCTTGCCGTAGGCGTTGGCTTCGAATTCCGGCTGCAGGATCAGCCGTTGCGTGAAGAGCAGTTCGTATTCGGCGCGGAAGCGGGCAGCGGTACGCCCGGAAGGACCGATGTAGGCGGTGGCCTCCAGCTCGAACCAGTACGGCGCCAACCCCTGGATGCCGAACGCGGCCCACTGGCGATTAGGCCCCTCACCCGCTTCGCTGCGTACGCCTAGCTGGGTACTCCAGAACGTGGCGACGGTGTGGTTCCAGAACGCCTCGATATCGCCCTCTTCCAAACTGCCTGCGCTGCGTTCACCTTCGGTGCGCAACCAGAGCTTGTCGTAGTCGTTGCCGTACCAGCCCTGGATGTCCCACTGCTGGCCGTTGCCGTCCTTGCCGTGGAAGGCTTCCAGTTGATCAATCAGCAGCATGGCGTTGGGGGCGTTGTCGTCCATCGCGTCGTGGATACCTCCTGCCGGGCCATAGCCAACGCCAGCGGAGTAATCAGGATTTCGGGCATCCGGCGGTGGGCTGCCGCCTTGCATGGGGCCCATTGTCATGCCCGACATCGAGCCATGATCCATACCCTGTGCGGAGCCATGATCCATGCCCTGCATCAAGCCATGGTCCATGCCTGACATGCCCGGATGCTCCGTCGCTTTCATGGACTGCGGACTCATGTCGGGCATCGACGAATGATCCATTCCTGACATCTCGCCAACGGGTGCCGCCGATGTCGCTGGCTTGGCCGGCGTCGACATACCAGGCATCGCACTGTGATCCATGCTGTGCATGTCGTGGGCCGCGGGTTCCGCCGCGGTGGGAACGTCTTTCTTTCCGGTCTTTTCTTCGGGCACGTTCGTCGCCGGCTTCTGCATGCTGCTCGCGGAAGCAGGCACGACCATGCCGGGCATGGAGCCTGTAACCATGGGTGATGTACTGCTGGAGGCCGGCGCGCTCTGCGCGGCGACTGCTAGTGGTAACGCCAGCAGGAGCGCGACCAACAACACCTGCCAATGTGTGCGGCGGAGCGTGATGCAACGGTTCATCGTCATGACACGACCACCTCGCGGAACATGCCCGCCTCCATGTGGTACTGCAGATGGCAGTGGTAGGCCCACCGCCCCGGGGCGTCCGCGTTGACGCGATAGGTGACCCGCTGCGCCGGCTGCACGTTGATGGTGTGCTTGCGTGCAATGAACTGCCCGCTGGGATCCTCCAGCTCGCTGAACATGCCGTGCAGATGGATGGGGTGATTCATCATCGTGTCGTTGACCAGCACGATGCGCAGGCGCTCGCCGAAGCTGAAATGCACCGGCTTGGCCTCGGAAAACTTCTGCCCATCGAACGACCACATGAAGCGCTCCATGTTGCCGGTCAGGTGCAGCTCGATCTCGCGCTCGGGCTCGCGTGGGTCGATCGGCCCATCGAGCGAACGCAGATCGGCATAGGTCAGCACGCGCCGACCGTTGCCGCGCAGGCCGATGCCCGGATCATCGAGATTGGTGCGCGGCATGTCGACGTGCATGTCGACGCCCGGGCCGTATTCGGTGCGCGCATGGCGAACCTTCGGCATGCCGGCGGGCGTGAGGTTGCTTATGGCGCCCATGTGCATGCCTTGCGTGTCGCCCATGTCCGGCATTTCCATTCCGCGCATGCCTCCCATGTTCACGCCAGACATGGCTCCCATGCCGCCCTGCTTGCCGCCGTGCCCCATATCGCCCATCGGCATCGCGCCCATCATGTCCTGCATGCTCAGCCACACGCGCGGATCCATCGCCGGCACCTCCGCCTCCATGCCCGGACGCGGCGCCAGCGTGCCGCGGGCGTAGCCGCTGCGATCGATCGACTGGGCGAACACGGTGTAGGCGCGATCATCCTGTGGTTCCACGATCACGTCGTAGGTCTCGGCTACCGAGATGCGGAACTCGTCCACCGGTACCGGCACGATGTCCTGGCCGTCGGCGGAGATCACCGTCATCTTCAAGCCCGGAATGCGCACATCGAAGATGCTCGTTGCCGAGCCGTTGATGAAACGCAGGCGGACCTTTTCGCCGGGCTTGAAGACCCCGGTCCAGTTGCCGGCGGGCGCCGCGCCATTCATCAGGTAGGTAAAGGTATAGCCCGAGACGTCGGCGAGGTCGGTCGGGTTCATGCGCATCTCGTTCCACATCTTGCGCATGGCGAGCGCTTGGCTGAGCCCTTTTTCGCGGACATCGCGGAAGAAACCCGGCGCGGTGGGTTGAGCGAAGTTGTAGTAGTCGCTCATCTTCTTGAGTTTGGCGAAGATGTGCTCGGGGTCCTCGTCGGTCCAGTCGTTGAGCATGACCACGTAGTCGCGGTCGCTCGGATAGCGCTCGGGGCCGGCAGGCTCGATGACCAGCGGGCCGAACACGCCGGTTTGCTCCTGGAAGCGCGAGTGAGAGTGGTACCAGTAGGTGCCCGACTGGCGAACCTCGAAACGGTAGACGAAGGTCTCGCCCGGCGCGATGCCGTCGAAACTGATGCCCGGCACGCCATCCATCTGAAACGGCAGCAGGATGCCGTGCCAATGGATTGAAGTCGGCACGCGCAGGTGATTGCTCACCCGCAGATTCACGGTGGTGCCCTCTTTCCAGCGCAGGACCGGGCCGGGCAAGCTGTTGTTGATCGTCGTGGCCATGCGCGGCGCCCCGGTGTAGTTGACCGGGGTTTCGGCGATATCCAAGGCAAATTCGGTACCGCGGAGCACGGTCGGCTGCCCTGTAGAAGCTGGTTGCGCCCAGACCTTGCCGGGGCGCAACAGCCCGAGGCCGGTCACGGCACCGCCAAGGGCAACACCTTGCACAAAACGACGCCGCGTCAAATCGATCGGGGGCGGGGGGAACAAGTTCATGGAAACTCTCCAGGTGGCGATATCGCGCGTGCCGATACCGATCACTGCCAATTGCCGGATGGTCGACGCGCGACCATCGCGAGCAAAGCTCATGGAAAACGAGGGAGAGTCAGACCGCCGGTGGTCGCAACGGAGGGGCGGTATTCACCGAAGGCGCATTGCCGGGCAGCGGCGTGGCATAGCTGGCAATCATCGCGGCCGGGGCCGGGACGACAGCCGTTGAGGGCGGGATCGTCGTACTGCACATCGCCGCACAAGTACACGCGTGACCTGCCATGCCACCGCAGCAACCGGGCTGATCGTCGCAACAGGAGCGGGATCCCTGGTCAGCGAGTTGGTGATGACAGTGTTCACTGACCGCCGCAACCGTTGTTTGCATGGGATGGGAATGAGGAGCTCCCGTCATGCCCATCGGTGCAGCGGCCAATGAGTTGATGACCAACATCAACCACGCCAGCACGCCCATCGCCCGAAGGCGACGTGAGCGAGCGAGCGGACGTAACGAGAAGGTCATGGAGCGAGCTTATCCGTGTGACTTGACGTCCTCAACTCTGGAGGTGGGTTCAGATGACTCACGGTTTGCTGAAGTCCATATGCAAGGTGATCTCTGAGCTTGCCCGGCTTCCGCAGACACCTAAGAGAGCGCTTCAGCTTCGGTCTGCACGGGCGTTCGATAGCCGTTGAACGAGTGCAGACGTTGGCGATTGTAAAAGACCTCGATATGGTCAAAGACCTTGTCCATGACTTGCACATGCGTTTGGTGGCGGCGCACCGCCTGCAGTTTCCGCCGGCCAACGCCAATTCAGTGGCTAATTGCCGGGCGTAGGGTCGAGCTCAATCCTGCAGGAGAAGGCACGTGGTCAACACGAAGTTGTTGCAGTCCATGCTCGAATTCGCCCTCGATTTGAGGCGTATGCACAGCTGTGCACCGGACGCACGTATCGGGAAGCATTCCAGGCACTTGCTTCCAGAATTGGACGTCGACGCCTGCTCGCGCAGCAAGTGAGCGAAGCATTCGAAAAGGTGTCATCGCAAGATGAGGCGTTTTTATTCGCTTCATCGAGGATGTCCTGGACTTTGCACGGACCTTCGTCGTCATGCAGGCTGCGATGGAACGAGTCCAGCAAGCCGCATCGGAAAAGGCAGGGGTCCCACCTTGACGACACACCCTTTTGGGAATCAAAAAAAAAGACTAGGTGCGGAGGTGAGCGTCACCCACCTCCGCGTACCAGTTCGTTGCCTCAAACAGAATTCAGCCGCGCAACTCTGTCCTCCAAGTGACCCTGGAGGCTGGAGTCCGCTTTGGTAGTTCCCTCAGTCTTCCCACCGTGGGCGTTGCCCGGGAAGAACTCCTCGACCACGGCCGGCACGTCCTCTGCCAGATCTTCGAATGCACCGTTGGCGAAGCCCTTGCGCGCGGCTTCGTCCAGCGCACCCTGGTCAAAGCCGCAGACTCGCCGCTGTTCGTCCAACTCCCGTGCCTGTGCGATGGCTTGCTCCAACGTGAGCCCAGAGCGCACCACTAGATCGACGTAGTAGATCGGCGTCCCGTAGCTCATCGTGGTGGATTTGCCACGCAGCTTCAGTTCCAGTGGCAGGCAGGCCAACAAGCCGCCCGACACGGCGCTGAAATACTCGAGCCGCGCCGCCAGCGTGCGGATGGTGTTGAAGGACGTGGTGCGCAGCACGAAGCTACCCAGCGCATCGTCATCGCCGACGACCACGTTTAGCCTTGCGTACGCCTTGCATGCCCCTTGCGAGAACGCACAGGCATCTGGCCCCGGGCAGGGCAACGTAGCTACACCTTCCTTGCCCGCGCGCCGGCAGGTCTCACCGTTGCCCACGCAGATCGGGCGGCCCGTGGTGCGGTCAAACAGTGAATAGTCCGCCCGCAGGTTGAGGCCCGGGTCGTTGAACAGCAACCGCATCGAGATTGCGCGCAACTTCTGACCCTCGGCTTCCTTGCGCAGCTTCTCGTCCAATGGGTGCAATATCCAACCGTCGCGCCCTTGCACCTGGCTGGTCAGGGTGAACTGATCGTCCTTCTCCGGCAGGCGCTTGCCGTTGCGCTCCATTACCCGGCCAATGGATATCCGCCCGATCACCGGCGGGGTAATTGCCAAACCTTTCAACATGTCGTTGACCTCTGTCAGTTGTTGGAAGACCGCGACAACACAAACCGGCGAGAGCCGGGGCGAGTCACGGAGTACATGGCGGCAACATCCGGGCACTCGGCCACCAGTCGCTTCGTATCCAGCGCGGCGCTGTCCTTGGCTCGCTTGAATGTCACCTCGCCGTGAGCGAAGACCGCCTTACTGGCGTCGCCCATCGCTTGCTGGATCACCTGCTTGAACGATTCGGCTTCATGCTCCATCGCTTCCAGCTCACCCTTGAGCGTTGTCAGTGCATCGAAGGCACGACTAAGGTCTTCGTCGCCGGAGAAGTCCAGGCTGGTGTCGTTGCCTCGATACAGTTTCCGCAAGGCCTTCGCCGCCGATTCACTGCCATCGGCCGGCGGCTCGATGTCCTTCTCCACGTACCCCCAGAACCGGGTTTCCAGCACGACCAGACGGGCGATCACTTCGTCGTCTCGTTCGATGCGGTGGATTTCCAGTTGCTGACCGCACAGCAGCACTGCCACGTCGGCAGCGACTTTGCCGGTGACGGCCAGTTGGTGCTGCACCTGCAGTTGGACGTATTCAGGCACACCGTCCTTCCAAAGTCGCGAACCGAACTCGCCGGCGGTCTTGCACTCCAACACTTGCACGCCGGGCACGCCGACGATTTCCCTGTCGATGTTCGCCAGCATGAAGGGGAACGTCGGATGCTGGAGCACGGCATTGAGCTTGCGCACCTTGTGACCGGTGCAATCCTGGTAGGCGGTCGCCACCATCGGTTCCAGAAGGGTGCCCCAATAGCGTGGATCGTCCTGACCGGGGCGAACTTCTTCCGGCGGCGTGCGGCCGGTCTTTTCCATCCACAGTTCGAGCTGGCTCTTGTACGGGCACAGGCCCACGGCGGCAGCGGCATCCGAGCTGCCGATGCCATTACGACGCACATCGAGCCACTGCCCATAGGGCAGCTTCTTGGTATCGACCAGCCTCACGGCGGCGTTTTGTTTGTTCATCGGTTTCCTCCAGGCATAAAAAATCCCGACCGATGCATGGGCATCAGCCGAGCGGCAGGTAGTTCGTTTTTTTCGAGGTGTCGTTACCAACTGGCGCGGTAGTAAATGTCCCAGCCTTGCTCCTGCAATTGCTTGGCGTGATGCAGGACTTTCAACGTGTAATCCACTTCGCCGTCCTCCAGCGTTTCATCGACGTCGGCGGTGAAATGATCGCTGGCACTGACCGAGGCGTCGCTTGCCTGTTCGAGCTTTCCTTCCAGCTCGATCAAGGTGTCTACCGAAACGAAAGCCGGACGGCAGTCGTCGACGCCCTCCTGCACGTTGCTCACAAACCACCGGTGCAAGGCATCGAACTTGCGCCAGTAGCCCACCCGCACCGTCACCCCGCTGACTTCCAGCAGGGAGGCATCCTGGCCCGGCTTCTCCTTTGGCGGCATATAGCCGATGGCCGTACCAATGGCGCGGCGCGTCGGTTCCGTCCGTGGATCGCAGGGGGCAACGTGCCGCTTGGCTTCCAGATACATATCCAGTCCCATCGTCGATCTCCGTCAGGCCAGCAGTTTCATCGCTTCGTCCCAGGCACGCTGCTTGATCTGCGCCCCTTGGCCGAACCACGCTGCATCACGGCGGTGATCGTCACTGCGCGCCCGACGGTGGTGATCGACGAACTCGGTCACGCTGTTGACCACACCCCATGCCGTCCCTCGACTGGACGCCATCAACGCACCGCGGCCTCCGCCTTCGTACAGTGAACGGACGGTGGCAAGCGCTTGCTCGTTGACCACCACGGCCTTGCCGTCCGGCGCGGCGTAGGTGAGTACCCGACGCAACAGCCCTTCGACCGTATCGGGGTCGACGGGCCGCTCCACCAACGCCTTCATGCGGGCAACGAAGCCATCCCACGACGAAACGGTGATGCCCAACTGGCGCTTGACCACATCGGGATCGAACTGGCTTCGATGCGGCACTTTGATGGCGCCGTTGGCGTTCCCCAGCGCAATGGACAAGGTGTTGTTGCAAACCACCCGCACCGACGTGAACTGTGCCGTAGTTGCCAACGTGCCGTCGCAAGCGGTGGCCAGCAGCAAGTAGCCATCGACGCGGTCACGGCCCTTGAGCGTGGTGCTCTGACCGGTCTTCGCCAACGCCCAGAACTTGCGGCCCTCGCGCAACACGCCGGCCGTCTCCAGCTCAAAGCCATTGCAGGCCGTCAGGTCGCGATAGAACTCCAGAATCTCGCCTGGCTGCACCACATGAAAACGCTTGGAGACCACGGCCAGCGGCGCCTTGGTGTCCGAGCGGTACAGCACCTTCTGCTCCGGAAAGGCGTTGATAACGCCCATGTGGTTGTTGCCGGAGATGTAACGGACATCGGAGGCTTCGATCTGCCAGTCCATGCCCGCCTGCTGCTTCCATGTGTCGATGGATTGCTGCGGGGCCAATCTGTTGCCAAGACCGTGCCACGGCTTTTCGCCGGCGTAGGCCATCGTTTCAACCAGATGCATTGTCGTTTCCTCGTAAGTTGGCGGCATAAACGCACAAGGCCCGGACATGCCGGGCCTTGTGCGATGTGCGTGTGTTGGGTCGGATCAAGGAGCTTTGAGGCCACCGCAGTTGGTGCATTTGATGATGCCAACCAGAACTGCCGTGGCAACGACCAGAATGCAATAGACCGTGTCAATTTTGCCGCTCATGTCGTCGGATACCCTTTGCGAACGCTGCGATGCGGAGCGTCCAGACGCGAAGCCGGAGAACATAGACTTCACATGGGTAATATGGATGTGAAATTCCGTCGAATCGGTGGCATTCAGTTTGCTGATTGTCGCGGTTCCGGACTATGGAAGCCGTTGAAATACATTGAAAGTCGTTGAAACGAAAGTGGGGTGTTCTTTGAGTGCCCCGCTTTCGTTTTGTGCCTGATTCGGGGTCGGCGGTTGTCGGAAAACTAACTCGACGTCTAGAAACTAACTCAACGGAGGGGGTCCGGAGGGGCGAGGGTGCGGAGCCCTTCCGCACTTCTTCAATCGTGGAAAGCTAGTCGTGGCGCGGCCTAACGGGTCGTCAGACTTTGGCTGCCCATGGAAGTGCGGATTTCGTACATCGTCAAACCACAAATTCGGCCTCAGTATCGCTGCGTCACCACCGCAGAGCCGCGATATGTACGATGTAAGTGATCCTTGTTCCACGCAGGTACTGTCGGGAGTCATTGCCCAAGCTGTCCGAGAAGCGATTGGCGATTCCCTCAAGAAATGGGATGTACAGCCCAGGCTGGTGTTGCGCATCGACGAAGTCGCCGCCCAGATCGGCTTGAGTCCGTCCACCATTCGGAATCTCTTGGACTCGGAGGGGCAGTGGTTCGACCCGGAGTTCCCCAAGCCTATCCGTCTCGGAAATGGAGCTGGAGTGCGATCCGCGATCGGCTGGCGGCGTGCCGACATCCTTGGGTGGGTTGACTCGCGCCCCACCCATGAAATATCGCACCAAGTCAGCAAGAAGATCTCGGAACCTAATATCCCGTCAATCCGGAGGAAGTCCATATCGAATAACTAACCTTGGGGCAAATAACGTATTGCGAATTCAGGAACTATATCTAATAGCCATATATCACCGTTGTTAGTTTAAGACAATAACTCCATCAAGCAAGTCCATTGATTTGTGATGGAAGTAGCTGTGGGTCTACTGTCTACATTACACCAGTGATTGGACTTTAAATCAGGTCAATGCACAAATGGACAAACATATGGGGAAAAACATCGTGAACTGTGACACCGTTAGTGACGAGCATATTGAGCGCGCCATTGAAAAAGGGGAGAGGCAGCACGCGCATATCGCCAAAGGCATGTGGCACACGACAGATGGAAAAGCTGTCGTCACGGAAGACCTCGATTGGCAGATGTATCTGAGGGTTTTTGAGCGAGCGGCTAAACGATTGACCACCGGAGGCGGCGCTATGGTCGTGCCTTTCAAATCCGTGCGCGGTATGGCGCATAAACTGTCAGCCCTGGGAAATGACGTGCGCTTACTGTGTGTAAACGCATTGCCATTGGTCGAGCGTGCCGAACAGGGCTTCCATATGAAGGGTCACTCCTTCCGCAAAGCAGATGGAACGATAGCCGGTCTGGCTGAAGGTGAGCCCTACACATTCATCCACGCCATACCCAACCCCCACATCACGGTGATGATCCGTGCCTGCATGCAGATCGCCGAGAAGCTGAGCGACTTCCATCCCGGCGAATGGGCAGACGTCAACGAGCCGAAGATTCGAAATGCGTTTGTCCAGGCGGCTAGGTTTGTAAAGCGCGTCTGCAATTCCAGGCGGTTCAGGACTGTGGTTCTCAATCACGAGAGGAGCGAGCGTAAGAACTTGAAGTCCTGCTGGGCTTATGCCGGCAGTCTGTTCGAGAAGTACTCAAAGCTCCTGGTACTCAGGATTGACCTTTACATCCATCCCGACAGTCACGCTTGGTCAGAGTCAGATCGTGCAGAGTGGTGCGTCAGCCAGTATCTACGTGCCTTACGGGAGAATCGCCTCATTGAACCTGACGTCAAGGGGTGGATCGTGAAGCGCGAAGGCGGTTTCCGCCGCGGCATTCATTTCCATCTCATGGTTTTCCTCGACGGCCACAAGCACCAGGAGGGCCACGTTTACAGCCAGCAGCTTGGCGAAGCCTGGACGAGCCGCTTCAGTGAAGGGAAGGGTACGTTCTTCAACTGCTGGGTACTGCGCAAGAAATACGAACACAACGCACTCGGCGTGGTGCGCATCAGTGATCGGGTCATGCTGACCGGCCTCCTGATCGCGCTGGCTTATATGACGAAGGAGGACTGCGCCCTGGAAACCGGGCGCTCGCGTAACCTCCGGCGTGGCATCATTGAGTCCAGCGATGGCCCGAAGCCGGGTGCCCCGCGAAAGACCGAGAATGATCTTTCGGTGCTCAAGAGCGTATTTTCTGATTCGCCTTTTGCTTGAGGCGAATGTCGCGAATGTCGATCGGGTAGATCGCTATAGACCAGACGGCCTTGTGTTCACCCTCGCCAGTAAACCCCCAGTCGTCTAGCCATTTACCTAAGTTGCGGGTCATCCGCATCTGGTCGTCTGGACTAACGTCCTCCCAGGGTCTCTCCTGACCGCTGACAATCTGTTGCCAGCATCGTGCTGCGTGGACAGTCAACATCAATCGTTTGCTCATCCAGTGAAGCTGGCCGAAAGCGCGAGCTTCGTTATCACTCAATACGCTGAGATCGAACTCAGCAGGAGACGGCACTCCCTGACGCTCGTTATGCTTCGTGTTGATGAGTTTCCTGACCAACTTCAGCACCCCATTGTTAAACAACCAGTCATTAACGCCGCAGGCCCTAGCTTCGTTCCGCACCCATTCTTGGACAGCAGGCTGCTGCTCCTGTACGCCTTTTTCCGGATCGTTGAAACGCGCAGCTGCGCGGCACAAGACGTACACCCCAGGCGAGGTCCCCCTTAGCCCCATTGGGTCTTCCTTCGCCCGCAATACGGTGTCCAAGGCATTCTGTTCAACGAAAACATCACGCAGCTCGATGGCTAGCGCATGCCCTGGGTCATGACCTATCCATGGCCCCCGCTTTGGCTGCCCGTCATTGGGCCGAAGGCAACATAGAGACTGCCATGGAATCAGTCGTGTGAGATGTTTCGAACCCGTCCCTGAGTCCGGCGAAAACTGGACGGCGAAAGGAAACCAGCAGACTTCCCTCCGCTCCATCTCTAGCAGCAAGCGGGCGTCCTTCGGCGCCATTGCTAGATAGATCGCATCTGGCACTATCATCGGATTCTGGATGGCTGGGATACCGGACTTCCTAGCCTTCCGCACCTGGCTAAGGTCGTAGGGCGACAGGGATCGGCTCCAGGAATTAGCGGCATCACTAAACGTTGCCGGCAGCAGCCGGATGCCATCCATGTACACCACCTTGCCCGCGGGTACACGGACGTAGAGTACAACCTCGCCATCGTGCACTAACGCAGGCAAGGTGCCGCGCATCTCGGCAGGAGATACTTCGTCTAACAGCGGCACCAGCTTCGACAGCCGCCTCGCATCGATCTCAGTCATGCGCCTCTGGCTTCCCGTTAGGCATTACGAAATCGGCCCATGCTTGCATGAGTGGTCGGCGTTGCTCCAGCAGATCCGTCCGGTGGTAGGCTGCCTCCACTTTGTTCTGCACGGTGTGGGCCAGTGCCCGTTCAGCCAAATCGCGCGCATACCCCTTCTCGCTGCACCAGTCGCGAAAGCTGGATCGGAAGCCGTGGGCGGTAGCCACACGTCCCGGTACGTCGCTAACGGCCTTCATGCGTCGCAGAAAGGCTGTCAGAACCATGTCCGACAACGGGACGCCTTTGCGTACGGACGGGAACACAAACGTGTGGTGCAGCCCCTGTTGGTGCTTGAGGAGCGCTATGGCTTGCTGAGAAAGCGGCACGCGGTGGCTTAGCTTGGCCTTCATTCGCTCCGCAGGCACCGTCCAGAGCTTGTTCTTCAAATCCACCTCATCCCACGTCATGTAGCGTACCTCGCCCGAACGGGCTGCCGTCAGGATCACAAACCCTAAGAGCTGGCGCGTGACTTCAACGCTTGGCGGCAGGTGGTCGGTCACGAACGCGGGCATCAACGCCCAGGGCATCGCAGGCTGGTGCTGTGTGCGAACCGTCTTGCCCGGTTGGAGTGGCAAGAGGTGATTCACTACGTCGACCGGGTTGGACTGACAGAAGCCGTGTGCCCACCCCCATGCCATGACCGCGTGTAGCCGTTGCTTGACCCTCCCAGCCGTCTCGGCTTTTTCCAGCCAGATGGGCCGCAGCACATCCGCGATGTGACGCGGCTGGATTTGATCAAGCGGCATAGCCCCGATCAACGGAAAGGCGTACTCGGTAAGGGTGTTGATCCATTGCTGAGCGTGCTTGGCGTTCTTCCAACCCGGTGTCAGCTCTTTGTGAAGGATTTTCGCCGCCTCGCGCAAAATGGGCATGTGTGGCTTGACTGCCTCGTTGGCTTTGGCCTCCAGTGGGTCTTGTCCGTTGGCAAGCTTTTCACGCATGAAGCGCCCCTGCTTGGCGGCTTCGGCAATGCCGATGTCTGGGTAACTGCCCAGTCCTGCGTTGCGGCGCTTACCGGTGACGGGACTGACGTAGCGGAGAACCCACTTGCCTTGCCCCTTGTGGCTGGGGGAAGGGTGAAGTGCCAGACCAGTGACTCCGCCATGGGCGAGGGGCGTGCTTCCAGCTTTGACGTTGCGAGCCTTGGTGTCCGTAAGGAGTGTCATAGACGGAGGTTCCGGGTTGGTAGCTGGTATGCCAAGCAGTATGCCATCCTGAATTGGTTGTGGCTGAGTTTGGTTGTGGCTTGTTGGGCTATGACTCGACAATAATGGCTTTACTTGGCCATTTATCTTGTATTCTGTTGGTATCCCTTGATCCTTGTTGCGTACTTTGCAGGCGGTCTCTCTCTCCGCCAGATACGCAAAACGCCCCTTTCGGGGCGTTTTGCGTATCTGGCGGAGAGAGAGGTGTGGACGAACCTTCTCGGGTTCGACAAATTCGCCGGGAGCGAATTTGGACAGCCGAAGGCTGGCCCTGGAGCGCGCAGCGCGGAAGGGTTGGGCCCATGGATGGGCCCAACAATCCCCGGCGAACGTCACGCAACGGCACAACACATCGAAGCCGATGCGCTGCGTATCTGGCGGAGAGAGAAGTGTGGACGAACCCTCTCGGGTGACTCGGCGCATCCTGCGCCTCGCCCTTCGGGCCAGCGGCTGCGCCGCTGTTCGCTCCGGCATCCTGCCTCCGCGACCGACAAATTCGCCAGGAGCGACAAGGACAGCCGAAGGCTGGCCCCGCAGCGCGCAGCGCGAAGGGGTTGGGCCCATGGATGGGCCCAACAATCCCCGTGGACGTCACGCAACAGTGCAGCGCACCGGAGCGGCGTTTTGCGTATCTGGCAGAGAGAGAAGTGGACGAACCCTCCCGGGTCACGTGAGCGATGTGGGTGGCAGGCGGGGCCGAGGCCGTCTGGCACCCAAAACAAAAACGCTCCACGCCGCGAGGCATGAAGCGTTGTTTGTCGACATGAGTGGTGGAGCGGATGGGGATCGAACCCACGACCTTCGCATTGCGAACGCGACGCTCTCCCAGCTGAGCTACCGCCCCACGTAAGCGGCAAATATTAGCAGCGCGTTTCGCATTCGCCAAGCGCCACGATCATGCGGGCAGCAAGGCCGGCAGGCGATCGTGCAGCACCTCGCGCCGCCAGCCTTCCAGGAACTCGGGCCATTCGGCGCTGACCACGTACTCCTCCAGCACCTTGCGCGGGCACAGCAGGCCCGATGGCAGGTCGAGCGCGGTGGCCTGTTCGTCCACGGCCTGCTTCATCGCCGCCAGTGCCTTTTTCGCCTCGCCCTGGGGGTGCGCGGGGATGCTGGCGGTGGCGGCGATCTCGTCGGCGTCGACCGGCCGGCCCAGCAGTTCGAGCAATTCGCTGCGCTGGGCCGAGCGCAGGGCGCGTTGGCCGCGGCTGCGCTGTTCAAGCTCGGACAGCGTGGTGGCCGGTTGCTGCGCCAGGCTCAAGGCCAGCGTGTCGTCCATCAGCCAGGGGCGAGGGCGATCGAGGCTGCGTGCGCTGCGGTCGCGCCACAGCAGCAGCCGGCGCAGCAGCGCCTGTTTCGCCACCGGCCATTCGGCGGCGGCGCGCAGGGCGCGCTGGGGTTGCGGGTCGCCGTCGCGATGGCTGGCGCGGCGCTTCAGGCGATCGCAGTCCTCGGCGTGCCATGCGCTGCGGTCACGCTGGTGCAGGCGTTCACCGAGCTGCTCGTGGATGGTCTTCAGGTACACCACGTCGAGCGTGGCGTAAGCGCGTTGCGAATCGGTAAGCGGACGTTGCAGCCAGTCCGAGCGGGTTTCGCCCTTGTCCAGTTCCACGCCCGCCAGTTCGGCGACCAGCGCGCGGTAGCTGATGCCCAGGCCCATGCCGACGAAGGCGGCGGCGATCTGTGTATCGAACAATTGCCGCGGGCCATCCGGCAGCAGCGGCGCCAGGGTTTCCAGATCCTCGCTGGCGCTGTGCATCACGGTGACGACGGCGCCGTCGCCCAGCCGCGGCTGCAGCGCAGTGCCGATGTCGAATGCCAGCGGATCCACCAGTGCATGGCGGCCGTTCCATCCCAGCTGCAGCAGCGCCAGCTGCGGGTAGAACGTATTGCGCCGCATGAACTCGGTATCGACGCCGACCGCCGCGTCGGCGGGCAGCGCATCCAGCCAGGCCAGCAGCGTGTCGCGGTGATCGATCCATTCGGCGTCAGCCGTGGCGGGCAAGAGCATGCAAGATCCTTGATGGGCGACAGGCAGATTGCCCTGCCAGCCGTTTGTGCCTAAGGTGAGCAGCGCACGATAACAGGCCGCCCCGAGGACGCCCAATCCATGCCAAGCAATACCGTCTTGCGCCGCCAGCGCGCCATGGGTGGAGCGCTGGGCGTGCTGGTGCTGGCATTCGCGCTGACTTACCACTTTTTTCCTCAGCTGTTTCACGTCACGCCCCAACAGACGGCCCCGCGCGGCATGTCGTTGGGAGGTACCGGTTCGGCGCAGCATCAAAGCGAGCAGGTGCCGGCGATCGCCGAGGTCAATGCCGGTCCGCCGATGACGCTGGCGCCGGCCAGTGTCATTGCCGCGCGCATGAAACATGGCAACGCCCATCTTCCCGAACAGCTGAGCGAGGATCCGCCGGCGGTGCGTGCGCTGTTGTCGCGCGCCACCAGGGCCTTGCGGGCCGGCGAACTGGTGGGCGACAAGGAAAGCGCCGCCGCGCTGTTTGCCCAGGCGCTGAAGGAAAAGCCGGACAGCCGCCGCGCCGCGCAAGGCCTGTTCGACGTGCGCGCGCGGCTGGTGGCGCAGATCGGGCAGGACATTGCGGTGGGCGACGCCGAGGGCGCGGTGGAACTGCTCGACGCGCTGCGCACGCTGCCGCATGCGGGCGAGGACGTGGCGCAGCTGGAAACGCAGCTGAAAACCCTGATCACCATGCGCCCGATGCTCGCCAAGGCGGCGAACCAGTTGCAGCAGGGCAAGGCCGACCAGCCGGCGGGCGACAGCGCGCTGGATACCTATCGCGAAGTGCAGAAGCTCGATCCGCAGAACGCGGTGGCGGAGCAGGGCATTTTCCAGGTGCAGCGCGTGGTGCTGGATCGCGCGCTGGCGGCGGTGGCGCAGAACAAGTTCGACGAAGCCGACCGGGAGCTGGCGCGCGCGGCCCAGATCCATCCCGGTTCGCAACAATGGCAGGATGTGCGCAAGCGCGTCGACGACATCCGCGGCCAGCGCGCCAACGGAATACTGGCGCAGGCGCGCTCGGCGCTGGATGGCGGCAATCTCGCGCTGGCCGAAAAGCTGGCGCGCCAGGCGCGCGATATCGACGCGCGCCTGCCGACGCTGGATGAATTCGACGAGCAGCTGGTCAATGCCCGCCTCTACGCCAGCTACCGCCCCGGCCAGGTGTTCACCGACCACTATGTCGACCTGCCGGGCAAGACACCGGCGATGGTGGTGATCCCCACCGGCACCTTCCAGATGGGTTCGCCGGCCAGCGAATCGGGTCGCAGCGACGCCGAAACGCCGCAGCATGCGGTCACCATCGCCACCGGTTTCGCGATGGCGCGCAGCGCGATCACGGTGGCGCAGTTCCGCGAGTTCGTGCGCGCGAGCGGCTATCGCCCCGACTCGGCGAAACTGGGCGGCGCCAGCGTCTACGACGAGCGCAGCGGCACCATGCGCGACGATGCCGACGCGGGCTGGGAGGACGATTACGCCGGTCGCCGGGCAGCGGACGACTTGCCAGTGGTCAACATTTCCTGGAACGACGCCAGCGCCTACGCGAAGTGGCTGAGCCAGCGCACCGGCAAGGTCTACCGCCTGCCAAGCGAGGCCGAGTTCGAGTACGCCCTGCGCGGCGGCACCACCACGCGCTACTGGTGGGGCGACGGCACGCCGCAGAAAACCGTGGAGAACCTCACCGGCTCGGGCGACCGTTCGTCCAGCGGACGGCGCTGGAGCCACGCGTTTCGCGGCTATCGCGACGGTCACTGGGGGCCGGCGCCGGTGATGTCGTTCCTGCCCAACCCGTTCGGGCTGTACGACATCAACGGCAACGTCTCCGAATGGGTCGCCGACTGCTGGCACGACAACTACAACCGTGCGCCGGCGGACGGCAGCGCCTGGATCAATCCCGGCTGCACGGCGCGCGTGGTGCGCGGCGGGTCGTGGGGTAGCTCGCCGGACCAGGAGCGCTCGGCGTATCGGCAGGGCGTGGACGCCACCGTGCGCAGCGGTAGGGTGGGCTTCCGGGTGGTCCGCGAGCTGTAGCTATCCATCGCCTGCCACATCTGCAAAAATGGGAGTTCCTGGCGCATGGCGGGTTCGACTGGCCCCGCATCCGCCGTTAGCCGCTTTTCTCACGGAGACGCCATGACTTCCGAGGCGATCAGCGTGTTGCGATCGTGCCGTGTCCCGTGCGGACGTTTCGACGCCGTACTCCCCCTGGGTGGCTCGCCCGTTGCCATCGGTTGGCGCGCATGACGGCGCCCTCGCGAACCACGCCATCGCCGGCCGTCACGCCGCGGCGCATCCTGCTGGCCGAAGACGAGATGCTGGTGGCGATGCTGCTGGAGGACATTCTCATCGATCAGGGGCATGCGCTGATCGGTCCGCTGGCGCACCTGGACCAGGCCTTGCACGCGGCGCGGCATGAAGCGCTCGACCTGGCCATCCTGGACGTCAACCTCAACGGCCAGGAGATCTACCCCGTGGCGGACGTGCTCCTGGAGCGCGGCATCCCGTTCGCGTTTTCCACCGGCTTCGGCGCGCAGGGCCTGGCGGAGCGCTGGCAGAAGCACCCCACGCTGCAGAAGCCCTATCACCGCGACGAGCTGTACCGCATGGTCGACGAACTGACGCTGGCCGGCGCGCTGAACGACTCCGCATCACCCAGCTCCGGCCGCTGAAGCGCCCGACACCGGACACGAAAAAGCCCGCGTCGAACGCGGGCTTTTTCGTTTCGCCGGCCTCCAGCGTCGAGCGCTGAACGCCATGATGGTACCGGTGATAGGACTCGAACCTACACGACATCGCTGCCAGCGGATTTTGAGTCCGGGCTGATCTTCCATACAGATCAGGCCATTAGGTCAGACGCCGGTCCGCAAACGTGACGGATTCGATGCCTCGCAGCCCTTGCGCTGCCTAGAGGCTGTGCCGATTGCGGACCGAAATCAGCGGGTCGGCGTGACCTTCGCGCCACGTCGATTCCTGACGTAGTGCTCCGTCATCGTCACTGACGAATGGCCCAGCTGCTGCTGCGCTTCGCGGATGTCGCCGGCACTGTCGGCTTTGTCGGTGCCAGCCTTGGCGCGCAGGTCGCGGAACTGGAACGCATCGGCGTCGATGCCGGCGAGCGTGCATGTGTCGCGGAAGGAGCGGCGCAGGCGGTCATAGGGTATCGGTTGGCCGTCGTCGCCCACGATCAGGCGCGTGGCATGCACGACGTAGCTGGCTTTCCTCGCGGCGATCCGATCGATCAATGCGGCCAGATCGCCCGTGACCTCGATGCGCCGTCTTGTGCCCGTCTTGCCCTGCTTGACGTGCAGGAACCCGTCGCGCATGTCGCGCTGATCCATTCGGAGTGTATCGGCCACCCGTTGGCCGGTCAGGTAGGCCAGGTCCATCGCGTCGCGCAACGGACCACCGGCGAGCCGCCAGACGGCCGCGAACACGTCATCCTCGATGTACACGTCCCGTCCGGTTTCCTTGTTGCCCTTGATGCCGGCGCAGGGGTTGGCCAGCGCGGTGTAGCCTTCGCCTCGCGCCCAGTTCCATATGTGCGATAGGAGCGCTTTTTCCCGGTTCGCGCGGATTTTCGCCTTCGGGCTGCGCCACGCGAGGTATTGCCGCACATGCTGAGGCTCGATGGCCTCCAGCGGGCAGGGTGGATCATCGAAGAACGCGATAAGCTGCTTCAACTCCTTCGCGTTGTCGAGCTGCGTGCGGGGAGCTTTCGTCGGGATGACGATGGCGCGGTAGCGATCGGCCACGTAGCGGAACGTGATGACGGCCGCCGCCTTCTCCGCTCCGGCGCGCTCGATCTCCGCCCAGCGTTTGATGGCCAGCCCGTAGTCGCTCCCCAGCGGCTCCTCGCGCCGTGGCTTGCCGCCGTGGTCGTAGTAGTAGCAGATCGTGCCGGATGGCTTCTTGCGCACGCGCAGGCGCGGCACGGCATCAGGTCGAGCGGGGCGACGTCCCATCGTCAAGCGGCCTTGTTCGGCTTCCAGGAGGTGGAAGCTTGCTCCGTGTCCTGTTTGCCTTCAACTGCCGCCCGGGTCACCACCGGCCAGCCGTGGGCGTCCACATAGTGCCGGATGCCATTCGAGCGCAGGAACGCGGCCTGGCCCGCCTTGAGCTTCGTGCGGGTCAGTTCGGCCAGCTCCGCGCGGGTGAGGCAAAGGCTCACGATTCCACCGACTCCCGCATGTTGTCCGCCACAATCACCCGCGCCAGCTGCTTGAGCGTGCGGAGCTGGTATTCCTTGCCACCGATGGTGGCGCTGCCGTGCCGGCCGCTGAGCATGCCCGCGCCCATGTTGCACTCCAGCCAGTAGTAGGACAGCCAGCCGCCGGCGTCGCCCACGGTTTCGGCCGTGGCTTCGGTGGCGACCGCCTGCAGATCTTGAATCGCACGCGGGAAGGGCGAATCCGGCGATAGGCCGAGCAGCGCGTTAAGCGCGTCGTACTGCTTGTCCATCTCGACGATGGCATCGCGCCACGCTTCGAGTTTTGGGAGCATATCAGCGGTTTTCATGATTTCCCTTTGTCGTCTTTCCCGTCTCGTTTATTGCAGATAATCCCCGCATATCGCCTTTGCGGACATGCGCTTGCGGCGATTAATTGCCGCGATGCTTGAAGGTGCATATCGCGCTTTTTGGGGTCTATCGTGTGTTAGCCCCCACGCCGCAGTGATATGCGGCGTGGGGCATCAGTTCAGAACGCGGCGATGCGCTCGCCCAGCACGGCGCTGTACATCGTCATGATGTGGGCTTGCGTATTCAGGCGCTCCTGCTCCTGCCACGGCAACCCCGCGAACAAATCGGTGTTTTTGAACGCGCCGAGTTTTTCGCGCTTCGCATCCAGCTCTTGCTTTTCGTCAACAACTCGCTGTTGGTGCGGCTGCAACTCTTTCATGGTCATATCTCTCTTTTTGGCGCCCCTCTCGCTGTGGGGGCTAACAGTTCATTCAAGCCGACGCCGCTTCGCGGCGCGGCTTAATTCAGGCGTTAGGCGGCAGTCGCTATCCAGCCTTTTTCCATTTCTGACGCCCACGCTTTTGCGGAATCGAGCGCTGGAAACGTCTTTGGTTCCGGGCCTACGAACAGCTCTTGATCTGTGTCATTTCGCCACTCCCCATCCACCTCAACAAAGCAGTATCCAAAGTGGCTGCCGTCGTCATGGCAAACGCTACTTGCGGCCACTACTTCGCGGCCGTTTTCGTCGGTGTCGTGGAACCATTTCAGATTCATTCCGTCTCTCCGGGTAGATGCCGCCTAACACGTCATCCGAGCTGACCGGCTAAAGCCGGCAGCTCAATTCAGGGGTTAGGCGGCAGGTGAATCCTCACCGCTATAAATTCGTCCCCGCACCGAGCGCATTCGCATTTCACTGCCGCGTGCGTCCGTCCAATGCCATCAGTCTTGCCCAAAATCACCAGGCCATATTGTTCTCCGGGTGAGTACCACCCCGGACTCGAATAGACAGGCGGCTTATGGCCGACAATTTTACAAATAATGTTCATTACAACTCCTCGCATAGCCGCCTAACACGTCATTCGAGTCGGACGCGCGAAAAGCCGCGCGCCGCTCAATTCAAGGGTTAGACCTCAAGATGTTCGTTGCCGCTCTACCAGCCGAAACCTGATCGAGCCGTCTGTTTCCACATCTTCATAAAGGCGGTTGTAGGCCACGGCATCAATATCTTCCTGCCGTATTTCCGCGTTGCCGCCCAGGCGCTTAACCAACACTGCAAATAGCAGCGTTGTCAGTGCGGGATCATTGAGTCTGCTTCTGTTGTCCATCGCGGTTCCTCGTAGTCGGTCTAACACTGCGGTCAACGCGACCGCCGACCTATGCCGCCAAAATCAAGCCGCGTCGTGCGGCGCGTTACCTCAAGGGTTAGGGCGCATAGCGGGGCGATGCGGCAGCCATGTAGTCGATGTCGGTCGCAATCTCCGTCGGCACTGGCTCCCACTCACCCCATTCTCCTGGGCACAGCGCGCCCGATGCGTCGGTGCAGGGCTGCATCACGCGATAGACCAGCCGTGCCTGCAGGGTCGATGTGCCGGCGGGTCGCACCCACTTCAATTCGATCATTCCACTGTCTCCGTTTGGGTCTGTGCCCTAACTCGTCGTCCAAGCCGAACGCGTTCCGCGTCGGCTTAACTCCTGGCCGCGCCGCAACTCAATTCAAGGGTTAGGCCGCAGCCAGCGCAGCGCGGTCACGCCACGCAGCCCATAGCATCCGGGTGCGCGCCGCATCGGGGCAGTAACGCCCGCCCTGCTCTGCGTCGCTCCGGTAGGCGGCCCCGTCCCATGTCGCGCACAGCGGCCAGCAATGGCCGCGCATCCACGCCTCAAATGCAAGGCGCTCGCCATCATTCGGCGGTGCGCCCTTTGCGCCCATGTCGTGTGCCGCTTCAATGCTAGGTGCTGCCATTGTTCGTTCTCCGTAGGCCAGCGGCCCAACAATTCATTCAAGCCGACGCCGCTTCGCGGCGCGGCATAATTCAGGGGTTCGCCGTTACCACAACTGCCGGCGCGGGATGGGCGCGAAAGGTATGGCGTCATCCTCAAACCCGCCCGTTGCCGCGTCGCCAAAGCTCGCCTCGCGCTTCGATTCCTGGCGCTGCGGACGGTCGGACTGGCCGGACTTCGCGCCGACCAGTTGCAGATCGTTCAGACGGATCGTCTTGTACGTCTTGCCGTCGTGTTCGCGCTCGCCCAGCTCGCCGGATACGAATACTTGCGTGCCCTTGAGAAGGTGCGGGGATGCCCCTTCGTACCGCTTGCCCCAGCCCGACGCGTCAAACCACAACGTGGTCTTGTTGTTGCCCCAACCGTTGTCCATCGCCAGCAAGAAGCCGGTAACGGCATCTCCATTGCCAGTATTGCGAACCACGGCGTCTTTGCCGACTCGGCCTACGCCTGAAATGATGATGCTCATGCTGCTTTCACTCCGAATCGTTCGATGTAGGTATCAAGCTCGCCGACAAAATCAGCGACGGCTTGGGAGAGGGTTTCGATGTACTTTTCGTCACGTTCGACACGAATACAGAACAGAGGCAGACGTGGCCAGTAGGAAACAAAATCCAGCCAGTCGCGGCCGCTGATCCAGAGCTGGCCCTGCACCTGGGCAACGTGCTCGCTTGGCAACTTACCCTTGTCCAGCACGTCAAGCTGCAAGTGCGGAAGCTTCGTCTTGATTTCCAGCAGCCCTCTGTCGCCGATCAGGCTGTCAGGGCTTGCCCCGGCACGTCCGCGACGCATGAAGCCGACAAGCTGCGGCTCCACGTCATGAGCGAAGGCGTACAGGTTGCGTGCGTCCGGCTCCATCGCGTGTCCGCGCTCGGTATGCGCGTTGCCGAAGCCTTCCGCGCACTCTCCCGTGATCGCCTCGCCGGCCAGCTTCAGCAGGTAGGCGCGCCGCGTCTTGCCTTCGCCCTTCGCCAGCACCGCCGAAAAGTTGGAGGCCGTGGGGATGCCGAGACGGGCCGCGAACCACTCCGGCGAATTTTGTTCGCAGTCGAAGATTTCCAGCTCGTCGCTCACTTCTTCGACTCCTTGGCTCGCAGCGTCGCCATCACGCTATCGAACGACTTCGCCGGAATTGCGCTGACTGAATCGACTTTCAGCCACTTCAAGAACTTGGCCTTGTCGCTTCCGGTGGCTTCCAGCATGTCGTTGATCTGGATTTCCTGTTCCTCGGTGATGGTCTCGACGGCGGCGCGGTAGGCGTCGTCATCCTCGCCGTGACTGGTCAGGTTGAGCAGTGCGCCAGCGGTGTAGCGCTTGCCGTAGCTGACGCTCGATGCGACAGCCTGCACCGCATTCTTGTTGCCTGACGGATCAGCGGGAAGCGTGATCGTCGTCTCTTCGCGATGCCCGGCGCGGTGCGAGAGCACGCCCGTGATGCTGATTCCGCCTGTGAAGTCGGTGCGGAACGTGAGCGCGAAACCGTGGCGCATCAGCACCGGCTTGATCGCCGCGTTGATGTCCTCCCACAGCGCGTAGGTGTAGCGTCCAGCTGCATTCCCGCGCTCACCGATCGTCGGCAACTCGGGCTGAAGGTCAGCCATCGACGCATCGAACGCGGCGCGAGCGGCCAGCGCATCCGCGTCCTTTTTCATCTGCATCAACCGTTCCAGCTTGTCGATATCCACGGATGGATCACGCGCCGCGCGCTCGATCATCGCGAACATGGGCGACACATCCGCTGGTGCGGCCAGCTCCTGGTGCTGCTCAACTCGTGCAACGTTGGTCATCTCAATTCCTTGCCGGTTAGCGACCGGCGCGCGTGGAAGTAAGGTTAGGGTGTCGCTACAACGCTGCCTTCTCTCGGCCGATCCACTTTGTGGCGAACGCCATCAATCTCGAAATCGCCGACGCCATGCCCGAGATAGCTGAAGCTACCCTTGTCGGCGGTTAGTCGTTGCTTTTCCGCCTCGTGGTTGCACAGCCACCGCGCAAGCGGCTTCTCGCCCTTGTTCTTTGCATCCGCTGACGTGTACGCAACTGCGGAATAGAGCCCTGCCGGGTGCGAGTACATATCAGCCGCCATTTCCAGAGCGGCTGCAACGCTATTTGCAGTGACGTACACGCAACCTTTGTCGCTGAAAAACGGCGCCGCGAAGCTATTCGTTTCGATGTAGAACTCTGTCATCACACCCTCCAATTGATAGTTGCCCGTGGGGCCGGGGGTGAATTTCCGGCTTGCTACTTGGTTTTCGCTACTCGTCATCGCCTTGTACCGGCTACAGGTCGGCCAACTAACTGATAAGCAGAGGCGCATCACCACTGCGCATTCCCACGAACACAAAAGCAGCCAGCTTTTCGTCTCTCCGGATCGGCCTGCCCACCGACTAGCTGCTTTGGTGTGCCGCCTGTTCAGGCCAAGCGGCGTGCCGTTTTGTTTAGCGCGACCCGATCCCCAACCAGACCGTGCCGCGCATCGTTAACCGTAGTCCGTTTGTCCAGGCCTCTCGCCCGGCGGCTCTTCGTACTGCACCGCTCCGCAATGCGTGGTTGGCGCCTCATGCCGGATGCAGTCACTACACAAACTTTCTACGATGCGTTGAAACCAAGCGAAATAGTTCAGCGTCATCGGCTACTCCAATTCGGGTGTGCACTCTTGGCATCCATGCCACCGAGAGTGCGGCGGTTCCGGTACTGCGTTAGGGGCCGGAACTCCCCAGGAGGTGCGCGCAGTTCGCGGGTGTTACGCAGTAGCGGTTTCGCCGAAATACACGCCGAAGTGGCGCAGGAAGTAGGCGCGGCGTTGCTCGATGTCCTCGATCTGCGCGCGAGCCTTGTTGAGGTCGCGGTCGAACTGATCCAGCACGTCCTGCTTGCGCACCGGCACGTCATCGTCGTGCGCCGGCACCATCTCCCACTTTTCGATGGACGCCTTGCTGGCGTTGACGTGAGCGAGTTGGATCGGCGATTCCTGGCCGTAGCCGGTTTTGACGTAGGCCACGATGATGGTCGGCAACGTCGCGAAGTTCTCGAACCCCACGACCACACCGGGGTAGACTTCGGGGCCGTTGTAGCCACCCTTAGCAAGCAGCTTGACCCTGCTGCCAACCTGAATGTTCTCGTGGACGATGGTGGCGTGGCGCAGGTCCACTTCCATCTTTACGCCGTTGATTTCGATGATGGTGGTTTCATTGTTCATTTGAATCTCCCGCCGGCTTCCCGGCTCAATTGAAAGTAATCAGTGCTTCGGCCGATACCACGCCATGACGTCGCGCGCCTGCTCAACCGTCAGCGGCGGGCACTGGCCTAGCTCCGGCCCGGAAAGTGCGGACTGCGCACGCATGCACAGCAGCGTCTCGGCGGGATCGACTGGGGCGGATAGCGGAGCCCAGCGGCGGAAGGGGATGGGTTCGGGTTGGGTGTTCATGCGGCTTGCTCCGAAAGAGAGTCACCAGCCCCGGATCGACCAGGGGTAGGCGCGTCAGGGGCGTCTCGCGACGTGCCTGCCGGGGCCGGTGAAAGGGGGGCCCGCTGATCGGCGATAGCCATCAGCTCGGCGATGTAATCGTCATCGAGAACGAGGGTGCACATCACGAATGCACCTCGTCGCTCGCTTCATCAGCCGCCATATCGTCGATATAGCGCGCCATGCCATCACGAATCAGGCGCATGCATTCCAGGTCATCCGTTGCGTTGAAAACGGCCGTCAGGAACGACGCGGCCACGGGGTTTTGCGTGCGGCTGTAGCGCTTGTCGTACTCGCCCAACGTCGCGGCTACGTCGCCGAATGCATCGGACAGGATTTCGACGTCAAGGCGATACGCGGCCTTTTTCTCGGCAGTGCGGCGCTCGATTTCGGCCTCTATTTCTGCCTCGACGCCCAAGCGGTGCGCGTGGCTATCGGCGTGCATGGAGTTGATGCAGGGAAGGGCGCTCATGGCTGCTCTCTGGTGGCTGCGGCGATAGCGGCGCGCATGCCATCCGTCATCACGGGCACGCCGAACTGGTCCAGGTTCGTCGCGTGGCGAAACCCGTTGATGCAGAACTCGCCGCCGGAACCAGACGCGAACGGTTCCCACCGGGCGGCGCCGGAACACAGGGAACTGGCGATCATGGCGTGATCAGGGGCGGCGGCGATCAGGTGGGCGTCACGCGCACGGCAGACAGCGACGTAATCCACGGGCGAACAGTCGTCATCAAGGCCAATGCAAAAGTCGGTCGGCGATCCATGCGGGTCCGGTCTCGCAATCCAATCGCCCGGCGTATGCCCGTTCATGCGGCAACCCTCCCCACAACCCGACGCATAACAATCGACCATCCAGCCGGGATGCGATCCACCGGGCCGATGTACGTGACGTATTGAGCGAAACCGCCTTGAAGCCGGGCGATGCGGCAGCGGAAGGTGCGGGCGGTCATGACGCACCGCCTACGCGGGCGAGGATGGCGCGCGATTGAGCTAGCACAGGATCGCTTTGCTCCATCCTGTCTACCGGATCGCAATCACCGCCCAGATCGATGATCTTGTCGCGGGCCGATTCCAGCGTGCTGACGTAGTGCTTATAGAGCGCTTTGTGGTCCTTGATCAGCTCGGCCACGGCGGCGTGGACCCTTTCCAGATCGTCGGCCACGCGCTCGAACTGCGCGCGCGTCAGCTTCGGCCCAAGGCGCAGACCGTTGGCGTGATGCGTCAATACCGCCAGCACCTCCACCGGCCCGCTCATGACACCCACCCTTGCCGCACGGCCAGCATCACCAGACCGATGCCCAGCACCATCGACCAGATCAGGGCGGCAGCCAGGAACGCTGGCTGTTCCTCGCGCCACGCTTCGCAGAACTCGTCCCGGACCTGCAGCCACGCGGTGCGGGCCATGTCCTTAACCATGCCCCACGAGGAAAGCGTTTCAGGGGTCTCGGCGTGGTGCGTCGGTGCGCAACGCTCCGCCGCGTGGATAGCCTCGCGCCGGGCCTCCAGATACGCAGCGAGGGCGCGGCGCTGTTCGATCGTGGGGACGGGTTGGGCGCTCATGCGATCACCTCGCCATCCAGATTTACCTCGACGCATGCGCGGACAACGCGCGGAGCCTTGCATTTGGCGGCATCACCAGTGATCGGGCGCAGTTCGGACAGCTTCACGCCGACCGCAACAAACTTGGTCGCCTCGCGGAAATAGGCCATTGCGTGCACTGGTGTTGGCCCGAAGTGCAGCCCGCCGCCGCAGTCGTTCGTGTCTGACCAATCGGGCGATACGGGCTTACTTCCGGGTGAGTAATCGAACCCGCGCGATGTCGTCCACCTATCGTCAACCGCTTTGAATACAGTTGCGATGCCGCGTGACACCTTGACACCGTGATACGCGCACCACTCAGCGGCGGTCATGTCGTCATCTTTCGTGTGATCCAGGACAACGCCGCCCTTGAGGCTTACGGCTGCGCTATGTAGATGGACGGCGACGCCAGCGTAGGCCGTGACCGTGGACGAGCCGTAGGCCGTGACCGTGGACGAGCCGTAGGCCCTGACCGTGGACGAGTCGCAGGCCGTGACCGTGGACGAGTCGCAGGCCCTGACCGTGGACGAGTCGCAGGCCATGACCGTGGACGAGTCGCAGGCCATGACCGTGGACGAGTCGCAGGCCCTGACCGTGGACGAGTCGTAGGCCGTGACCGTGGACGAATCGTAGGCCATGACCGTGGACGAGTCGCAGGCCCTGACCGTGGACGAGCCGTAGGCCGTGACCGTGGACGAGTCGCAGGCCATGACCGTGGACGAGTCGCAGGCCCTGACCGTGGACGAGTCGTAGGCCGTGACCGTGGACGAATCGTAGGCCATGACCGTGGACGAGTCGCAGGCCCTGACCGTGGACGAGTCGCAGGCCCTGACCGTGGACGAGTCGTAGGCCGTGACCGTGGACGAATCGTAGGCCATGACCGTGGACGAGTCGTAGGCCCTGACCGTGGACGAGTCGCAGGCCGTGACCGTGGACGAGTCGCAGGCCATGACCGTGGACGAGCCGCAGGCCCTGACCGTGGACGAGCCGCAGGCCGTGACCTTAATCCACACGCCTTGCGGCGAGCGAATGTCGATCCAATCAATCTTGTCAGCTATGGCCTTGTCGAGCTCGGCTTGCGTAGTGACGGTGCGCGCGCTCATGCCGCCACCTCCACCGGAACCCATGCATCGAACGCGTCGGCTGCCTCGATCAGCTTTGCGGCGAATTCGCGCAGCTCACTGGCACGGGTGTGGGTGAGCGCAACCGTGCCCGGGCTGGAGATTTCAAGGATTGCCGAGCCGTGGTCGAACTGCACGACCCGCAAGTTGCCGGGCATGCCGTTTTTGTAGCTGGATGCGACCGACACGTTGGCGTCGTAGATGATCTGCGGCATGGCTCAGACCTCCGCGCCGACATAGCCGATGGCAACGTGCGGATGCTTGGCGCTGAACTTGGCGCGCGCACTGTCGGCGCTGGCAGTGCGGACGAAGGCGACTTTGTCGACCAGGCCGCCGTAGCGGTTGGTGGTCAAGTACTCGATGACGTAGGTCTGCATGTCGTTCTCCCTGGCCGTTGTGGCTTGGGAGAAAGTAAAACACCGTTTACCTACCGAGTCAACAAGATTTTACTCTGGTCTTCCAACTTTCGATCCCGCACCGCAGCAATCCCCGGGCCGCAGGCACAAAAAAGCCCGCCGGAGCGGGCTTGGTGCGTTCCTTGACTGATTGGCTAGTGGCCGAGCGTTCCGCGTTTCGCCGCGCTCACGGCGTCGAGCACGCGAAACGGCCGATGATGCACGTATGACGAGAGCAAGATCCCGCAGAGCAAAACCATTGCCACGGGAATTGAAACGATCGCACGCGCCAAGCGCATGCCGTCAAGGAAGCCCTCGCGGATTGCTGCGTACACGTTCATAGGTTGCCTCGCACGATTTCGTTGACGAAACGCCACGTGCCCATTACGAGCACGATGATACACACGCCCCAGTCGGCATAGGTTAACCAAACCTCTATGCCGGACAGCGCTTGGAAGATAGGCGCCGGAAAGGCGTGTATCTCGTTCAGGCGGTAGAGGAGCCAGGATACGATCCAGGCGATGGCGAAAAAAACAATGAAAATCAATGCTGCTGCGATCAAGTGGCCGATCAGCTTAAGCACTGACGCCCAAAAAGAACGCGGCGCATCCCCGTGAAATAGCCTTCTTGGCATCATTCTCCCGCCCCTGTTTGCACTTTCTACCAGTTCAGCAACATCCCCACAACCGCCCACGCCATCACGATCACCAGCACCCAGCGCACGACGCGGTGGCCGAAGCGGTTGAACATCAGTCTTCCCAGCTGCCTATCCAGCGCACGCGACCATGAATTTCGAAACCCTTCGCGCCGTCCACCGGCACCGGGCGCTTCCACTTTGGGTCGCTCTTATTGTCGCTGTCGATGAACCACTGGCCACCCAGCTTCACCAGCCGCTTGGCGAAAAGGTCGCGCTCGTACGTGATGACGAAGAGCTTTTCATCCTTTGGCTCCTTATCCGACAGGTCCACCAGAATCGCATCGCCGTTCTTGATCGTCGGCCACATCGAATCGCCCTTGCCATAGATGACGGCCAGCTTGTCGGCCCGCAGATGCTTTCGCTTGAGGCTGTCAGCGCGGAACTTGAGCTTATGGGTCTCGGCGTATTCGTCCGGTTCGGCGCCATCGCCCAAGGCCGCCGCCTGTCTGACGCCGAGAATGTCGGCCCATTCCGACGGTTCGACGGATGGAGCGGGCGCATATTTCGGCCCCGTGCCCGATACCAGCCAGCGGATGTTAACTCCGCAGTGTCGAGCCCAGCCCTCAAGGAAGACACCATTGGGGCGCTGATTCGCTCCCTTCTCCAGGCCGTTCACGTACTGCTTTGACGTGCCCACGATGGCGCCGAACGCATCCATGGATAGCTTCGCGTCCTTACGGAGTTCTTTGATTCGGTCGCCGATCATGTAAAGCATGATTGACCGCCTGGGGTCAAATGTTGTTGACGCGCGCAAGTAAAAAATGATTTACTCGCGCCATGAACATCACGAAGCGGAAGATCAAAGACTCCCTCGACCTCAAAACTGACGTGGAGGTTGCCGCTTTCTTCGGCACGTCCAAGCAGGCGGTGGGCGCGTGGGGCGAAGACGAACCCATTCCCGAAGGCCGCCAATGGCAAGCCATTGCGTTGCGCCCAGACCTTTTCAGCGAGCCACCCGCCACCCTGCGCGAGGCGGGCTGAGCCATGAGCGCCGATTCCTTTCGTGATGTTCATGGCGAAAAGTTTTGTCCGGGCGAGGCTGTCAAGTCTTGTCAAGCCCCGAAAAGCTCCGCAAAGCGAAACACGGCGGCGCTTGTCCTGCCGCTGTGCAAGGGTCCCGTACCGGCTGATCCGCGCGTCCTACGTCAGATCGAAAGTGAAGCGCAAGCCATCGCCGTTGCGATGCAGGCATGCGGCGCAAAGCTGGCCTATATCGCCGCCGCCCTTGGCAAGTCTGAGAGCTATATCAGCCTGATTCGCAGCGGGAAACGCCCCGTGCCGAATTGGTTCATCAAACCGTTCTGCCATATCACCGGGACGTTGCTGTTGCAGCAGTTCCGCGACCTTCAGTGCGCGATGGAAGAGGTCACGGCGCGACGTGAGGTTGAGCGGTTGGCGGACATGTTGAGGAAAGCCGCATGAACATCACCGACCACGGCGAAAACGACCCGCTGGACTTCACCCTGCCCGAAGGCTGGCAAGCCGTCGCCCGTTTCGGCCGCGAGGCTATCGAGGCGAATCGGCAGGCGCGGAATGACGAGGATGCGCAGCGGGAGGCGAAGCCGTGAGCGATCTGTTCCGCAAGGCCGCCATGCGTCTCCGCGATTGGCGGCATGAACGATACATCCGCCGCTTGAAGTGCAGTGTGCAGGCTGCCTTACGTAAACCTGACCGCATCATGGCTCACCTCTACTGGCAGGCGATGGTGAGCGCAATCAATGCGCGGTCGCCGGCTCAGGTTGCGCGCATGGAGCAGCGAATGGGTCTGGCTGCGCGCCGGTCAATCAAGCGCCGCGTGATGGATGCCTTCCTGCGCGGGCGAATCCCTTCCACTTTCGTCACGGCGGTGTTCAAGCTGCTGCGACTCCGGAGTCTGTAATGGCAGGCGACTGGATCAAGATGAGGTCTGACCTTTTTACGCATCCGAAAGTCGTCCGCATTTCGTCCGCATTGAAAGCGGACACGTTGCGGACGGTCGGCGGACTTATGTCCGTTTGGTGTCTGTTTGACGCGCACTCTATTGACGGAAAACTTGAGGGCTACACGTCCCAAACTCTGGACGATCACCTGCGATGGCCTGGATTTTCTGCCGCCATGATTTCTGTTGGGTGGCTGGTGGATGACGGCGAAAGCCTTGCCCTGCCTGAGTTTGACACGCATAACGGACAGTCCGCGAAGCGTCGCGCACAGGACGCTGATCGTAAAAAAGCTGTCCGCAAAACGTCCGCATCGGAAGCGGACAAAAAGCGGACCAGAGAAGAGAAGAGAAGAGAAGAGAAAAAAGCAAAAGCGGCGATTCCATCGCCCATTGATTTCAAGGCTGACCTGTTCGCACGGTGGAAGGCACTCCCGGATGGTGGTGGTGGTGCGTTCCTGAACAAGCTCTTCCGCGACCACAAGCCCGAGCTTGCCGTGATCGAAGCGGTGGAGCGGACCCTAGACGAAAGCCGCGCGGACCCGAAGGCGTTCGTGCTTGGCATCCTGCGCGCCCCGACCCAAAAGCGCGTCGACGGCGAGACCTTGGACGAATTGATGGCGAGGGCGATCTGATGCGCGCAACCGAGATTGCCCAGCGTTTGTCGGCGCAGGTGGACGGCGTGGTGCGGCTGCTGCTACCGAACGGGAAGCGAGTAGGGCAGGAATGGCGGGCTGGATCGTCCAATGGCGAGTCGGGCCAGTCCCTTGGTGTCCACCTGACCGGCGATAAGGCCGGCGTGTGGAGCGACTTCAGCACGGGCGAGTCCGGCGACCTGATCGGCCTGTGGATGGCCTGCCGCAATCTGACACTCCGTGACGCCTGCAAGGAAGCGATGGACTACTTGGGCATCCGCGAGGAGCGGATGGACCCGCCCGCCAAGCGCTACAGCCGCCCGACGAAGGAAGGCGTGCATCGGGTATCCCCGGAGCATCTGGCATGGTTCACCGACACTCGAAAGATCGCAGAGGCGACGGTGAAGGCATACCGGGTGGCCTCGCGCGACGGGGCGATCATGTTCCCGTACCTGCGCGACGGTGAGCTGATCGCGGCCAAGTACCGCAAGCTTCCCAAGACCTTCCGCCAGGACGCCGATTGCGAGCCGTGCCTGTTCGGTTGGCAGGCGATGGCCGAGGACGCCCGCAGCGTCATCATCTGCGAGGGCGAGCTGGACGCGATGGCGTGGCATACCTACGGCTTCCCGGCGCTGTCCGTGCCGATGGGCGGCGGTGGCGGTGCGAAGCAGGGGTGGATCGCCAGCGAGTACGACCGGCTGGGCCTGTACGACACGATTTACCTGAGCCTGGACAGTGACGGCCCCGGCCAGCAAGCCGAGCGCGAGATTGCCGACCGCCTAGGCCGCGAGCGGTGCCGCATCGTCCGCCTGCCGCACAAGGACGCCAACGAGTGCCTGATGGCTGGTGTGGACCTTGGCGAGATGGCTGGAGCCTTGCGCGATGCCAGAACGCTTGATCCGTCAGAGCTTCGCGGCGCTGCGGAGTTTGAGGAAGCGGTGTGGCAGGAGTTCACCCGCAAGGATGAAGGGCTGCTGCTGCCGTGGAAGAAAACCCACGACACACTGAAGTTGCGCCCGGGCGAAACGTCCATTTGGGCCGGCGTGAACGGCCACGGCAAGAGCGCTGTTATCTCCCACGTTGTTGCCGACATGGCTACCCATGGCGTCCGCTGTTGCGTGGCGTCTATGGAGTACCGCACGCCGGTATGGCTGATGAAGATGGCCCGTCAGATCGCCGGCAACGGCAATCCGTCCGAGCAGTACATCCGCCAGATTATCCGCGAGCTGAAAAACTGGCTTTGGGCCTTCGACGTGTCCGGCGCAGCCAAGGGCCAGCGCATCCTTGAAGTGTTCCGCTATGCCCGCCGCCGCTACGACATTGAGCTGTTCGTGATCGACAACCTGACGAAGTGCGGGTTTGCCGATGACGACTATTCGGGCCAGAAGCAGTTCATTGAGGAAGTGACCGACTTCGCCCGTATCGAGGAAACGCACATCGCCATCGCTGCGCACATGCGCAAAAGCGAGAACGAGGATTCGCCGGGCGGAAAGATGGGCGTCAAGGGATCGGGCGGCATCACCGACATGGTGGATACCGTCATTGAAGTGTGGCGCAACAAGCCCCGCGAACGGGCCGTAGCTATCGCAGAGCGCGATAACGAGCCGGTAGCCGAAAAGTACCGAGACCAGGGCGACACGCTGCTGTTTGTCCGCAAGCAACGCGCCACCGGCCTTGAGCCGACCGTGGCCCTGTGGTTCGACCGCGCGACCACGCAATTCCTGAGTGCCCCGAATTACACGCCGCGCCCGCTGCTCGAAATACCGGCGAGGGCTGTCGCATGAGCCAGCGAGAAAAGAACAGGGCCGACTTCCCCGATTTTACCGATGGCCTGGACCGACTGCGCGCGGAGTTCGGAGCCGATCAAGTCAAACCGCTATGGGTCCGGGAGAACGGCAAGGAAATCGGCAAGCAGCAATCGTTCGACGGGACGGACGTGGACCAACTGATCCGCCTTGATGACATGGACGCAAAGCGGGGGGGGCGATGAACTTGGTCGCGCCGTTCCCGTACTTCGGCGGCAAGTCGCGCGCAGCCAGCCTTGTGTGGGAAGCGTTCGGTGATGTCGCCAATTACGTCGAGCCGTTCGCCGGATCGGCCGCGATGTTGCTGGCCGCGCCGGAAGGAAAACGGATCGAGACGATCAACGATGCAGACGGCTTCATTGCCAACTTCTGGCGGGCGGTCGCGCAAGACCCTGATTCTGTCGCGCACCATGCCGACTGGCCGTGCAGCGAGGTTGACCTGGAGGCGCGCCATGCGTGGCTGGTGAACCGCGCCGAGCGCCTGCGTTGGCAGCTGGAAGACCCTGATTTCTTCGACGCGAAGATAGCCGGCTGGTGGTGCTGGGGTGCGTGCAACTGGATTGGATCGGGATGGTGCGAAGGCACGGGACCGCATCACACGAACGGCACGCGGATATTCGATAGCCGCAAACTCCCGCATCTCGGCAACGCCGGGCGGGGCATCAACCGCAAACTCCCGCACCTAGGCGATGCCGGGCAGGGTATCAATCGCCAGCTCCCGCATCTTGGGAATGCCGGGCAGGGCGAGCACCCGCGATCCGCGTACATCCGTGAGTGGATGATGAAACTGGCCGAGCGCCTGCGCGATGTGCGCGTGACGTGCGGCGACTGGAAGCGCGTGGTGAAGGATTCCGTGACCACGCGGCACGGCCTGACAGGCTTGTTCCTTGATCCGCCATACACGAAGGGCGCAATGAATTATGCGGCGGGCGGGGTCGGGACGGAACTGCCGCTGCATGTACAAGCGTGGTGCCGCGATAACGGCGACAACCCGCTGCTGCGTATCGCCCTTTGCGGACACGCTGGCGAGCATGACGCGCTGCTTGATGCTGATTGGTTCACCGGCACCTGGACGGCGCGCAAGGGCTATGCGGCCAGCGCCGAAGCGGTGCAAAACAGCAAAGACGAAACCGTGTGGTTTTCGCCGCATTGCATCCGTGCAGATGCTGGGCAACAGAGGATGTTCGCATGAGTGCGGTTCTGAAAACTTCCGTCGCTGGCGAGCTGGTCGAGGCCGTCCGTCCATCCCGCCGCTGCAAGCATGAAATCTTCAACGACCATTTCCAGAACTATCGGCGGTATGGCATCCCGAAGGCGCAATTGGTCATCGCGGATATTCCGTACAACGTTGGGAGCAATGCCTATGGCTCGAATCCGAACTGGTACGTGGGCGGCGAAATCAAGAACGGCCAAAGCAAACTGGCCGGCGCGCAGTTTTTCGACACAGACGCCAATTTCAATATCAGCGAGTTCATGCACTTCTGTTCCACGCTATTAGTCAAGGAGCCGAAGGAAACCGGGATGGCTCCATGCATGATCGTGTTCTGTGCCCACCAGCAGCAATTCGGGCTGATCCAGCTTGCCCAGGAACACGGATTCAAAAGGCATATCCCGCTGGTGTTCTACAAGAACTTTTCGCCGCAAGTGCTGAAGGCAAACATGCGGGTTGTCGGCAATTGCGAGTATGCCGTGCTGTTCTACCGCGACAAACTCCCGAAGTTCAACAATCACGGGAAGATGGTGTTCAACGCCATGCCGTGGCCGCGCGAGTCGGGCAGCAAGATTCATCCGACACAAAAGCCGGTCGCGCTGCTTCAGCAATTGATCGCGCTATTCACCGATCCGGGCGAAGTAGTCATTGACCCGTGCTGCGGTAGCGGTTCGACCATCATTGCTGCCCGCAGGAGTCAGCGTTCCGGGTATGGGTTCGAAATCAAAAAGGACTTCTACCGGTCGGCCCATGAATGGCTTGATCGTGAAGGCCGTCAATCTGAGTTGTTCGCGGAGGTCGCATGACTCCAACCCAATCCATCACGATAGACCATGACAAGCTGGAGCGCCTGGCCCGCGAAATATGCGACTCGCGCAACGGAGCAGGCCATTACGACAAGGCCGGCACGCATCGCAATCACTGGCGAGCCAAGGCGTCGAAAATGCTGGCGCTGGCCGAGGCGATGCCGGCATACAAGACGCTGGCCCGTGCGATTGGGTGGCCGGTATGACTTCCCGAACCGTCTTTCTTGAACCAGGCAACGCGCGCGAACGCATGGCGCATGCGTGGAAGCTTGCCTGCGACCTGCTGCAGTTCGGCAAGCCGGTGCGGGTGCGTATCGACGAAAAGAAGCCGACGCGCACGCTCGACCAGAACGCGCTGATGTGGGCCGTACTGACCGACATCGCGCGGCAAGTCGAGTGGCCGGTAGACGGCAAGCTTCAGCTACTGGAGCCGGATGACTGGAAAGACATCCTTTCCGCCGGCCTGCGCAAGACGCAGCGGGTAGCCCAAGGCATCGAGGGTGGTTTCGTGATGCTGGGCCAGCGTACCTCACGCATGACCATCGGCGACATGTCGGAGCTGATCGAACTGGCCTATGCGTTCGGCTCGCAGCATGGCGTGGTTTGGCATGAGCAGAGGAAGGCGGCATGACCACCGCCGCCGATAAACGTTGGTTCGCCGCCGTCGCCAGCCTGGAGACGTGCAGTCTGTGCGGCAAGTGGGGCGTACAGGTAGCGCACCGCAATGAAGGCCGAGGCATGGGCCAGAAATCCAAGGCGCACCAGACCGCCGCGCTGTGCCCTGAGTGCCATACGAGCATCGACAACGGCCGCGACCTATCGCAAGAGGCCCGGCGCTCACTGATGCGCAAAGCGATCAACGTCACCCATGACCGGCTGATCGAGGCCGGGAAACTGAGGCTGGTATGAGCCACGAGTACCTAATCGGAACTATGCATCCGAAGGTGCCGAGCATCCATCTGGACCGGCTGGCGTTTATCGCGCAGTTCGGGACCGAAGCGGAGCTGCTGGCGAAGGTGCGGGAGCGGCTACGGCAGGCCATTGGGGAGCGCAAAGCATGACCACGAATTCCGCCATCTTCGCGCGCGCGCAACCTTGGGCGCTACCCCACCAGCCTACCGCTGCGAGCGCCGCCACGGCCGCGTTGGGGCCTTACCTCGTGGAGCGTGAGGAATGAGCATCCCCGAGCGAATCCTTAGCGTGTTCCGCGAAGGCCCCGGCATGATCGCTGACATCGTGCTGGAAACGGGCATGGAACCGCGCCAAGTCAGCGGCAGCGTGAATTATCTCGTCCGCACCGGGAAGCTACGGCGCCGTCTTTTCCACGTGCCGGAGGAAATGCAGAAGCCGGGCAAGTCCACGGTCTGGCTGTACTACCTGCCGTCTCAGGAGGTGAGGCGATGAGCGCCGCCGAAGACATGCTAGCCCTGCACCTCAAGGCCACGGGCCATGTTTTCGAGCGTGAGCACCGCTTCGCTGCCCATGCCACGGGCGGGACGGGCACAGGCTGTCGCCAGCGCCTGGTCGCCGCCGGGCTCAAGGACTGGCGCTTTGACTTTGCCGTGCCTAGCCGCAAATTCGCCGTCGAAGTTGAGGGCGGCGCGTGGACTGGGGGCAGACACACGACGGGCACGGGATTTCACGCCGACTTGCTCAAGTACGAAGCTGCCCAGCGGTTGGGATGGACGGTCTACCGATGCGACCCGGCGATGATCAAGAGCGGGCGGGCGATGCAGACGATCTCGATGCTGCTGGGGCAACCGGCATGACGCTCCCTGTCAAGCCCGAGGTCTGCATCATCGGCACCCGCGTCGCCGTGTTCATGGGCGCGGACTACAAGTTTTTGGAGCTTGCGACGGCAGACAAGCTCATTGCGGCAATGCAGGGCAAAGCGGCGGAACTGCGGCGACAACTGAAGCACGACAACGGAAACGACAAGGGGTGATGACATGAGCGGCAAGCCACGCAATCCTAGCCCCGTCTGCACAGTGGGCGATGAGCCGGAAAAGATAGCCGACGCGGTGTTTTTGAAAATCCGCCAGCTTCCCCACGCGCCAGCAAACGTGTACGTCCGCATGGGCGAGGTCTACGTCTTGTCGCAGGTCTACAAGATCACGCAAGCATGGGACGTGATGTACCCGGAGAGCTTCGCAGGGAGCTTTACGCGCATGGAGCGACCGCACCAGATCGTGCGGAAGCTTGAGCGGGTACTGGATGATGCTGAGTCTGTGTGAGGACATAACCCAACGCTCGCGGCAACGTCTCGGCATGGGACGACCAAGCCTTTACACCCCCGAACTGATCGAAGCTATCGCCGAACGCCTGAGCAAGGGCGAGCCGATGGCGGCCATTTGCCGGGATGAGGGAATGCCGGCTTATCGAACCGTCAAGGATTGGATGGACACGAGCCCGGACGTTTCCGCATTGATCGCGCGCGCGCGCGAAGAAGGTTTCGACGCCATCGCCGCTGGCACGCTGGAAATTGCCGACGACGGTCGAAACGACTATATGGAACAGTCGGATGACGAGGGCGGCATTGCCTTCAAGCTCAACGGCGAACACATCCAGCGCTCCAAGCTCCGCATTGAAACCCGCCTGAAGCTGCTGGCGAAGTGGGACCCGAAGCGCTACGGCGACCGCATGACCCTGGCCGGCGACGCTGACAATCCCGTCATGGGCATGACTGAGGCGCAAGTGGATGCGCGTCTGGCTGTGCTGCAGGCCAAGCTGCTGGCAGACAAGCCCGATGCTTGACGTGCATATCCTCGTCAGTCACGACACGCGGCGCGAATGGGTGGCGCAGTGTCTGGATAGCGTGCACGAGGCTGCTGACCGCGCTGGTTACCCGGTGAGCATATGCATGGTGCCAGGCGTGCCGGGGCACATCGGCAAAGCCCGCGCCGTCGGCTACTCGCTGGGCTTGCATCCGTACGTGACGTTTGTGGATGACGACGATTACGTGCTGCCGGAGGCCTTCGCGCAGATGGCCGATGCATTGCGCACCGGAGCCGCCGCGATTTGCACGCCTGAGCTGACACTGCAAAACGGGCAACTCCGCCCCGGTCACACGCGCCACCACCTGATTGCCTACCGCCGTGATGTGCTGATCGATCACGCGCAGTGGTCGTGCTGTGGCGACGTGGCACAACTGGCGGCTATCGCGCCCGCTGACGTGATCGACCTGCCCAGCCCGCAGTACGTGCACCGTCTGTACGGCACGAGCAAGGCCCGTGCGCTGCGCCGCGACAACCCCGCCGAGTTGGAGCGAGCCCATGGGTAATTTGCTGAGCGATCCGAGCAAGTGGACCGACGAGTCCGGCGGCAACCCGCCGAGCTACTGGAATGGCGCGGCCTATGAGTTCCTGAACGCCTACGGGAACACGGAATCCATCACTGCTACGGCGGCGGCCGGCGACACGGTATCGGTAACGACGACGACGAACGCGCCAAGCGATCACGAAACGACCATGACCGTAACGGTCAACGGCACGGCCGTCTACACCAACGACCTGCAAACCGTGGGTGATGCCAATTTCGCGTCGAACGCGCTTGCCGCTGGCGACGTCGTGGTGATCGCTTTCGAGACGCCCGGCTTGGGCAAGGTCTACGCGCTGGACGTGACGCTTACGCCAACCGTCGAAACCTGCACCGAGCTGGGCCGCGTCACCCGCGCCTATGTGTCGGGCTACCAGCGCGCCCGTGTGCACGAATCGCGGCTGATCCGTGGAGAGAAGCGTTGCCTTGTCGCCAACTTCAACGGCGCGATCGATGCTGGACGCTCCATCGCATCGGTCACGTGGCGCTGCGAACAGCCCTACGCCGCTGCAATGAGCAACGCACGCGTGTTTGCCCGCGAGGTCGCGGTGGACATCCTCGCCCAACTTCCCGGCGTCAGCTTGATCAAGTGTCTCGTCACGCTGGACAACGGCGAGGTGTACACGCAGCTATTCCGCGTGCAGGTGCAGGACGCGACATGGTTCGATGGCGAGCCTGCCGTGGCTGCCGGGCCGACGTCCATTACGGCGCCATGACCCCTGACGAAAAGCGCGAGCTTGTGGCGCTGTTGGAAAAGCGTGATCGACGCGACGCGCGCAAGCGGGCGCGGGAGGATCTTTTCTACCTCTTGACCGAAGTGCTGGGTCGCAAGGACATCGACAGGCCGTGGCTCAAGGCGCGCTGCGAAGAGGTGCAGGCCGGGCCGGACGGCATGCTCGACTTGTGGGCGCGCGAACACTACAAGTCCACGATCATCACGTTCGGCAAGACGATTCAGGACATTCTCGCCAGCCATGGCGACAACCCGCTGCCTGAATGGGGTGGACGTGAAGCCACCATCGGCATCTTTTCGCACACGCGACCGATCGCGAAGGGATTTCTACGCCAGATCAAGACCGAGTTCGAGCGCAACCAGCGTTTGCATGAGCTATTCCCGGACATCTTCTGGGCGGACACGCGCAAGGCTCCGAAGTGGAGTGAAGATGACGGCATCGTCGTCAAGCGCAAGAGCAACCCGAAGGAAGCCACGGTAGAGGCCTGGGGCTTGGTAGACGGGCAGCCCACGTCGAAACACTTCTTCGTGATGGTCTACGACGACATCGTGACCCGCGAGTCAGTCACCACGCCTGAAATGATCGCCAAGACCACTGCGGCGCTTGAGCTGTCCTACAACCTTGGCACGGATGGCGGCGTCAAGCGCTTCATCGGCACGCGCTACCACTACAACGACACGTACAAGACGGTGATCGACCGCGGCACGGCCAAAGCACGCCTTTACCCGGCGACCGAAGATGGCACGGTGGAAGGCGAGCCCGTACTGATGAGTCGCGACGCCCTGGCCGAGAAGCGCCGCGACATGGGCCCCTACACATTCGGATGCCAGATGCTCCAGGACCCGAAAGCCGACGAAACACAGGGCTTCCGCGAGGAATGGCTGCGCTATTACAAGAGCGATGCGAGTAGCGGGACGAATCGCTACATCCTTGTGGACCCAGCCAGCGGCAAGCGGAAGACGAACGATTACACGTCCATGTGGGTGATTGGGTTGGCATCCGATGGCAACTACTACGCGCTGGACATGGTGCGCGACCGTCTTAACCTCACCCAGCGCGGCAAGCTGTTGATGCAGCTGCACCGCAAGTGGAAGCCGCTGCAGGTGCGCTATGAGCGCTACGGCATGATGGCTGACATCGAGTACATCAAGACGCTTCAGGAAGCGGAAAACTACCGCTTCACGATCGATGAGGTGGGCGGTCAAACGTCAAAGCCCGATCGCATCAAGCGCCTGATTCCGATATTCGAGCAGGGTAAGTTCTACCTGCCCGAAACGCTCCATCGAACGAACTACGAAGGCACGGTGGAGGATCTGGTGAATACCTTCATCCAGCAGGAATACAAGCCGTTCCCGGTATCGCTGCACGATGACATGCTGGACGGACTGGCTCGCATCGCTGAGCCTGACATTGCGCTGAAATGGCCCGACGCCACCTCACGCGGCGCGATTTCGTTCGCTTCCGAGTTCGCGTAACCCATGGGAGGACATAGCGTGTACGCGCTGCAAAAGTCCGCAGCATGGCCGAATACGACAAGCCCGACGATGACGAGAAAGTCACCACCGAAACCCGGATGGCTGGCATTCGCAAACGCTTTGCGGCAGCGGAAGAAGCCGACTCCGCACTGCGCAAGGCCGCGCAGGACGACATCAAGTTCGCGTTCGTGGCGGGCCACCAGTGGGACGGCCACCTAGGCCAGTACCGAGGCAGCCGGCCGAAATACGAGTTCAACAAGCTGCGCCCGGCGATCAAGCAGGTCATCAACCAGTTCCGCCAGCAGACGCCGGCCATCAAGATTCGCGCGACTGAGGAAGGTGACAAGGATTTAGCCGATATCCGCGAAGGACTGGTGCGCAACATCGAGGCCCGCTCCCGTGCCGATGACGCCTACGACTGGGGCGTGATGTACGCCATCACGGGCGGTTTCGGCTGCTGGACAGTGGCGACGGAATACGCGGACGAGGGATCGTTTGATCAGGACATTGTGATCAAGCGCATTCCGAATCCATTCTCCGTCCACTTCGATCCATCGGCGCGCGAGCTTGACCGCCGTGACGCGCGCTATGCGTTTGTGGAAACGCGACTCACGCGTGCGCAGTTCCAGGCCAAATATCCGAAGGCGGAAATCTGCAACTTCGACGGACCAGGCTTCAACGGCGCGCATATGGCCGAGTGGTGGGGCAATGATGACGTGCGCATTGCGGAGTACTGGTACAAGCAGACCACGAAAAAGACCATCCACCAGCTTTCCGACGGCCGCGTGGTCGATGCCGAGGAATGGGACCCGGTAGCGGACGACGCAGCGAATCCGCCCATCGATCCGCAGACCGGCCAGCCGTCCGGGCCGCCCATCACCATCGTGCAGAGCCGTGAAGTCACGGTTGACAAGGTGATGATGGAGATCGTCTCCGGCAAGGAGATTCTGGAAGGCCCGACCGAATGGGCGGGCAAGTTCATCCCGATCGTGCCGGTATGGGGCGACCTGATCAACATCGACGGCAAGGATGAGTGGTATGGCATGACGCGCATGAGCCGCGACAGCCAGACCCTGTACAACTTCAACCGATCCAACGGCGTCGAAGTGCTGGCGGCTCAACCGCGCGTGCCGTACTGGTACACGCCGAAGCAGGCCGCAGGCTTCGAGGCGCAATGGCGCCAGATGGCCGTGGCGAATCCGGCCGGCATGCCATACAACCCAGACCCCGACGTTCCGGGCGGCAAGCCGCTGCGCGATCCGCCTCCCACATTCCCCGTGGGTATGTTCCAGGCCGCGCAGATCGACGATGCCGACATCAAGGGCACGTCTGGCATCTTCCAGGCATCGCTTGGCGAGGCAAGCAACGAAACCAGCGGCAGGGCGATCCAAGCGCGCCGGCAGCAGGGCGACACCACGACATTCGATTACACCGACAACGCCAGCCGCGCGATCCGCTACACCGGCGAAATCATCAACGACCTGATTCCGCACATCTATGACACGCAGCGTCAGTTGCGCATTCTTGGCGAGGATGGCGCCGAGAAATTCCTTGCGGTCAACAAGCCTGTTTTCGATCAGGCCACAGGCCAATGGGTTAAGGAAAACGATCTGGGACAGGGCCGCTATGACGTGACCGTGACCACCGGGCCGAGCTACGCCACGCAGCGCATGGAAACGCTGGACGCGATGATGCAACTTGTGCAGACCGGTGGGCCGCTGCAGCCGCTGGCGTTCTACCTCGCGGTGAAGAACATGGACATCGCTGGCGCCGACGATGTGTTGGAAGGTGCGCGCAAGCTGGCAATCCAGACCGGCCTGCTTGAACCGGGCGAGAACGACGAGCCGCCGCAACAGCAGCAGCCCAATCCGAAGGACATCGCTGACGCGAAGAAGTCCGAAGCGCAGGCCACGAAATACATGGCCGACGCGCAACGCGCGCAGGCCGAGACGCAGCAGACCGAGCTGGAAAACCAGCACATGCAGGAGGCGGCCGGCGTGCGGCAAGCCATCGCGCAAGCGGCACTCGCCGGCATCCCGACGCAGCCGGGCCAATCCATGTTCCAGCAGCGGCCGACACCGCAAGCATTCGGCGTGTGAGGACATAACTTCGCTACAAACCTAGCGTGGGTTCCACGAACCGGACGGTATCCGGGCAAGTGGAACCCACGCCCATGGGCGCTGAAGCAATCGAAGCAATCGAAAAGAATTTCGCATCAGGTGATGCGCGTGTGGCCGAAACCGTGCCGGATCAGCCGGCCGAGCAAGAGGAATCGGCAGCCTCTGTAAGCGATGCGGAACAGGAAACCGAGCAGGTCGAAGGCGACGAACACGAGGAAGGCGAACAGCCGGAATCGGGCGACAAGCCGAAGAAGAAGCCCGGCGTACACATCCGCATCGGCGAGTTGACACGGGAAAAATACGAGGCGAAGCGGGAAGCTGAACAGGAACGGCGCGAGAAAGAGGCCCTGAAAGCCCAACTCCTCGCGCTCACTGGCCAGCAGAACGCGACGCATCAACCGACCCAAGGTGCCGATTCTCCGCTGACGCTCGAAGCGTTCGACTTCGATCAGGAAAAGTTCCTAGCCGCACTTGCCGAGCGCAAGGCGCAGGAAATCTTCCGCAAGACCGAAGAAGAGCGCACGAAAGCCGACGCGCAACGCAAGCAGCAGGAAACCGAGGCCGAGTTCAAGAAGCGGGCCGATGCCTTTGCCAACGATCACGACGATTTCTACGAAGTGGTGTTCGGCAATCAGGCACTACCCATTTCCGAGACGATGGCCGAGGTCATCAAGGCTTCCGAAAACGGTCCTGCACTGGCGTATCACCTGGGGCAACACCCTGACGAGGCGGCGACGATCGCCCAGATGCCACCTTACGCGGCCGGTGCCGCACTGGCGCGCCTGGAAGATCGCCTGATCGCTCCGAAGACCCCGAGTCAACCCGCACAGATCACACGCGCCCCCCCGGTGGCGAATCGTGTGTCCGCTGCGGCTCCCGGCGTGAAAACGATGGAAGACATGGCAGACCACATTGCCGCCGTGAGGGAAAAGGCCCGCCGCTGAGCGGGCAACCCTTGCGGAGACTCATCCAATGGCTGGCAATCAGCTTCTCACCACGCAGAAGATCGTGGATCGTGCGCTGGCAGTGCTGACGGAAACCCCGTCGTTCCTGTCCCTCATCAACACCCAGTATGACAACCAGTTCGGCTATCGCGGCGGCGCCAAGGTGGGCGATACCGTCTCGGTACGTGTCCCGCAGCGCGCGAAGATTCGCGACGGCCGGATCATGGACATCCAGCCGCAGGTTGACAAGGTGATCAAGGTGGATATCGACGCCTACAAGGGCGTGGATACCGGCGCCACGTCCGCCGAAATGGCGATGCAGATCGATGACTATCAGGAACAGTTCATCGACACCAAGATTCCCGACCTGATCACCGCCGTGGAAGCGGACGTGATCAACCGGGTGGTGCCACTGGTGCCGGCAACCGTGGGCGATTACGGCGCGCTGGACGACCCCAAGACCATCCTGCAGGCCGGGGCGTATCTGGACAGCCAGTTGGCGACCAAGCGCGACCGCAACTTCATGGTGAACACCTACTCGCAGGTGGACATGGTGAATGCGCTGTCGGGCTACTTCAATTCCCAGAGCAAGGTCGATCGGCAGTACCGCAAGGGCGCGATGTATACCGATACGCTGGGTTTCGACTGGTTCTCGTCCAACCTGACCAGCTATGTGACGCGCGGCACGGCGGCTGGCTACTTGGTCAACGGCGCCAACCAGACCGGCAGCACGCTGACGGTCGATACTGGCACGGGCTCGCTGAACATCGGCGACACCTTCACCATTGCCGGCGTCTACGACGTGCACCCGCAGACCAAGCAGGTGTTGGCTGGGCTGAAGCAGTTCACCGTGACCGCTGCCGTGGCGGCCACCACGACCACGTTGCAGATCACCCCGGCGATCATCGCCAGTGGCACCGAGCAGAACGTTTCGGCCGCCCCGGCTGACAATGCGGCCATCACCGTCAAGGGCACCAGCGGCACGAACTACGCGCAGAACGTGGCGTTCGTGAAGGACGCCTTCTACTTCGTGACGGCTGACCTGCCGAACCCGCCCAAGGGCTACGGCGTGGACAGCGCGAGCCGCACGTACAAGGGCATCACGCTGCGGTTCCAGAACGGCTACGACATGGTGAACGACATGTTCATCAGCCGCTTCGACATCGTGTACGGCGCGGGCGTGCTTCGCCCGGAACTGGCCGTGCGCGTCCCCGCCACCGTCACCGGCCTCTGAGGAGAGACGACATGAGCAATCTCGCAGTGGATAGCACCCCGAGCAAGTGGGGCGCCGCCCCTGGCACCGACGAGGGTGCGGTATTGGGCATCAACGCTGACAGCAAGATCGGCTTCTACGGAACGGAGCCCATTGCGGTGCAGACGTTGAGTTCCGCGTCGTCTGGCGGCTCGACCGTGGCCCAAGTCGTGCAGGCGCTTGCCGCTCTCGGCCTGGTCGTCGATTCCGACGCGTGATCTTCGCGGCGGGGAGTGCTGGCAGTGGCCTCCCCGCCCCTTTTCTGGAGGGCGTCATGGGCGTACCCACCTGGATGTACCGCAATACCGAGGCCGGTCTTGAATCGGCCATTTTCGATTCCGACGATCTGCCCAAGGGTTGGCGCGATTCGCCGGATGCCAGGGACGATGACGACGAGAAGGACGCACCGAAGCGTCGCGGCCGTCCGCCCAAGGGCGAGCAGTGAGTACGGTTTCCGACATCACCCGCCGCGCGCTGCGCCTGATCAACGTTCTGGACCCGAACGAGTCGCCGGAAGCCGAGGACAGCGATACGGCCATCATGGCCTTGAACGGCATGTGCCGGCGCTGGGAAGCCAATGGCATGGCGATGGGGTGGAGCGATGTATCCAACCCCTCCGACACGATGCCGAGCCCGCCTGAGGCTGACGACGCCATTGCGTACAACCTCGCGCTGCGGCTCGCGCCCGAATACCAGCAGCAGCCGAACGGCGCCGTGGTGGCCTTTGCCGCCGAAGGGCTGCGCGAGCTGATGCGCGATCGTTTGGTGGAGATGCCGTTGACGCAGACCACCGATGCCCCGGTGGGCTTTGGCCGTGGGCGTTACGACATCCGTACCGATTCCTGGCTGCCGTACTGATGGGCAAGCTTCGCTCCGTCCCCATCGTTGGCGGCGCCTACACCGACGAAACGCGGCCCTATGATCAGCAGGAATGCCTGAACTACCTGCCGGAGTTCGCCGAGAACCAGCAGTCGCGCTCACCGGGCATTCTGCGCGGCGTGCCGGGGCTGACGTTGCTGGGCACGACTGGCACTGATCCGATTCGCGGCATGCGCAACGTGGAAGGAACGCTGTTCGTCGTGGCAGGAGCCACGCTGTACGAGATTGCCAGCGACGGAAGCAAGACGAGTCGCGGCACAATCACCGGCACGGGCCGCGTGTCGATGACGCACAACCAGCAGGCCACGGGCTATCAGCTGGTGATCGTCAACGGGCCGGAGGGCTTCGTCTACAACACCGCCAGCCACACGCTGACGCAGATCACCGACCCTGATTTCAAGGGGTCGATCATCACCGACTTCATCAACAGCTACATCACGCACATCGAGCCGCTGCGCCGGTTCTGGTTTCACTCCGACCTTGGCAACGCGCTGTCCTACCTCTCGACGGACGAGTATGAAGCGGAATCCGCGCCGGATCGGCTGGTATCGCAGGTGGTCAACCATTCCGAAGTATGGATGTTCGGCGAACGCACGATTGAGATATTCGTCAACACCGCGCAGACCGACGCGCAGGGCGTACTGATCACCTTCGAGCGCCAGTCCGGCACCGTGATTGAACAAGGATGTGCCGCGCGCTTCAGCCCACAGGCGATCGACAATTCGATCATGTGGCTGGGCAATGACGGCATCGTGTACCGCGCCGACGGCTACACGCCCGTGCGCGTCTCGACCTATGCCGTAGAGCAGGACATCGCCGGCACGGATTGGGCCGAAGCCTACGCCATGGTGTGGTCTGACCGTGGGCACAAGGTCTATTACCTCACGCTGCCGAGCGGCAAGACGTGGGGCTATGACGTAGCCACGCGTTTGTGGCACCGCCGCGCAAGCTACGAACTGGACATCTGGCGCGTGAACCACCTCGTGTTCTGGAACGGCAAGTGGATCGGCGGAGATGCCTTCAACGGCAACCTCTACACGCTGGACTGGGCCAACTACACCGAGAACGGCCAGCCGCTGGTGTCGATGCGTCGAACGCCCTACGCGCACGACTCGCAGAACCGGATCTTCATGGCGGCCCTAGAACTGTTGATGGACACCGGCTTCGAAACGCTCAACGGCGATGAATCGGTGTGGCTGCGCTATTCCGATGACGGTGGCAAGACATACACCAACTACCGCAAGAGGATGCTTGGTGACGTGCACCAGTATGGCAAGCGCATCCGCTTCTTGCGTCTTGGCACCTTCCGCAATCGGGTCTTCGAAATCATGGTTTCTTCGCCAGTCAAGCGTGACCTGATCGCCTGTTCGGTGGAGATGGAGGGGGCGGCGTGAACGCCATGCTGAAACCGGCATTGCCGCCCATCTTCCAGATTGCCCACGGTTTCGACGTCGCGCCGCTGCTGGCACAGATCGACGCGCATCCCGACGTGTGGAATCGCCACACGATGCGGACGGAAGCCTACGGCACGCCGCACGCCAAGATTGATGACATTTGGGTTCGCTACAACGCCTGGGAGAACTTCACCGGTGACATTGCGGCCTTCAATGGCCCGCACGCTTCGACGTGGTACCCGGTGGTGAATGACATCCCGGCCGTGAAGCCGCTGGTGTTCGATGTGATGCGGCTGGTGGAAGGTGAGCAGCTTGGCGGCGTGCTGATTACCCGCGTTCCGCCCGGTGGCCGCGTTGAGCCGCATATCGATGACGGATGGCATGCCAGCTACTACCACAAGATTGCCGTGCAGCTTCGCGGGAACGCGGAGCAGGCGTTTTGTTTCGACGATGCCGAGCTTCGGCCGATGCCCGGCGACGTCTACACCTTCGACAACTCCCAACGCCATTGGGTGGTCAACGAAAGTCACGATGAGCGCATCACGCTGATCATCTGTATCCGGGGTTCAGGCTAATGCTGCGCGATGACGAACACATTTCCTTCGACATGTATTTTGCGTCGCTCATGTCGATGCAAGTGCATCCCGGCGCGGGCACAAAAGAACACCGCAGGTTGACCATGGAGGAGTGTCGCGACATGGCACTGCAGATGGTTGAGATTCGGCGCAACGTCTTGCATCGGAAGGAGAGCTGATATGCCATGGGGAGTAGCAGCCGCAGCGGTCGCCGCAGCAGGCGCGGCGTATTCGTCGAATCAGCAGAGCAAAGCCGCGAAAGGCGCCGCCAACGCGCAGAAGCGTGCATCCGAGCAAGCCAACGACACGCAGCTGCAGATGTACAACCAGAGCCGCGAGGATTCGCTGCCCTGGCTGAATACGGGCGAGGCCGCGCTGAACAAACTGGCATCGCTCTACGGGCTCAACGTGGCGCCTAGCGTGGCCGCGCCAACGTCTGCCGGAGCATCGCCAGCCGGGCAGACTGCAACACCATCCAACGACGTCGGCCCTGTCGGTTATGAGACGGCGCGTCCGTATACGGGACCGCTCCCCGGCCGGACCGTAGGCAATGCGCTGGCGCTGGGGGCAGTTCAACCAGCCGCCCCGGCTGCCGCCAACTCGCCCAACTATGCCGACTTCTACAACTCGCCGGATTATCAGTTCGCGTTGCAGCAGGGCACGCAGAACCTTGACCGCAGCGCGGCATCGCGCGGCCGTCTGTACTCCGGTGGATACGGGCAAGACCTCGTGTCATACGGCCAGGGCTTGGCGTCGCAGCAGTTGAATACCTACACGAACCGTTTGGCAAATCTTGCGAACGTTGGCCAGACGGCAGGCGGCGATTTGAACAGGTTGGGCGCGAACTACGCCAGCCAGTATGGCAACAACCTGAACAACGCCGCCGCCGCCCGCGCATCGGGCTACGCCGCCAACGCCAACGCCGCATCTACGCTAGCCAACGGGATCGGACAGGCGGCGAACTATTACGCGCAGTACAACAAGAACAACCAGTGGGGTGGCGTCTGATGCCTTACGACATTGCCGGAGCCCTTCAGAATCCGAACATCATCGGCAACGCGTTGGCGGCCGGGCAGGCTGGCCGTGCCGCTGGCTTGCAGGATCAGGCCATGCGCAAGCAAAACGCGCTGGCCCAGCTGGCCGGGCAGGCATACAGCGCGCCAGCCGAACAGCAGAATGCGCTGGTGTCGCAGATGATCGGCATCGATCCGCAATCAGGCATGGAAATGGGCAGCGCACTGGCGGGACGTGCTCAGGCGCAGGAGGTCGATCACGCCAAGCGCCTAGGTGGCGCAGCGCGCTACATGGCGCAGGCCCTGCAGTCGAAGAATCCGGCTCAGATTGAGGGGGCATGGCAGGCTGTGCGTCCGTACATCGCGCAACTATCGGGCAAGGAGCCGCCGCAGAATTGGGACCCGGCCATGGAGCCGGCGCTGTATCAGGCGATTGCGGCCACGGGGGGCATGCCTGATGTGAAAGGCGTGGTGGTGGCGCCCGGCAGTGTGCTGGCGAACCCGTCCACCGGTGAGCGTATGCTGGCGAATCCGGCATCCCTGCAATATCACGACGTGCCCATGGGCGAAGGCAAGGCCGCTGGCGCGTTCGATCCGTCTACAGGCACCGTTCGCCCGGCCGTGGGTGGCGTGCCGCAGGGTGGCCCGCAAATCGACCCCATGCAGCCATTCATCGACCAAGCGAACGCCGCCATCCAGATGGGTGCGCCGCAGGATCAGGTGGAAGCGTGGTTGCAGCGGCAGGCCCAGCAGATCGGCGCGCAGCCGCAAGCACCGGGGCAGGGTGGCAACCAGCTGCAGACCACGCAGGCCGTTGTGCCGGCGCAGTTCGGGGTGGGTACGCCCGCAGGCCCGAAGCCGCAGAGCGAGACGTGGAGCCAGCCCGTCGATGAAGCTGGCCCCGATGGCAAGCCGATTCGTGTGCAGTACAGCAACACCGGGGAGCGGCGCGTGGTGGAGGGTGCGGCACCCATTCCGAAAGGCTCAGCGGCAAAGAAAAGCGACGAACAGATCAAAATGAGCCTGTACACCAAGGGGCTGGCTGATGATGCTTACGCTTATGCCGCCGCAGCTACGGGCAAGACGCAGGAAGAATTGCGATCGATGACCCCGCAGCAGGTGGCGGCGCTGGTGGCGCAGGGCTCGCGTTGGAGTAGCGGCCCCGTGATGGGGCGGATTCCCGGCATCAACCCCATTGCCAATGCCGACCTTGCGGCCTACGCCAATTCAGCATCCGGAAAGATGGCGCGCATGAATAACCCGACAGGGCCAGTTTCGAATTCTGACTTCGAGATTGCCGCGAAATCCGTATGGGGTCCGGACAAACCGGACGACGTGAACGCGCAGTTGATCCTCAATGCGTTGCAGCGCGAAAAGGCAGCGCAAGGTGACGTACCAGCAGGGTCTACGCCCAACAATGGCGGAGGCTACCGCGTGGGTCAGACCATTGAGGTCAACGGCAAGCAGTACCGCGTGACCGGCGGTGATCCGAACGATCCCGACGTGGAGCCGCTGTAATGCCGAAACTCTCTGAAGTGGCCGCTCAGCCGCAGACGCTGAAACTCTCACAGGTTCAGGGGCAGCAGGCCGCGCCAGCTCAGCCGGACGGCGGATCAGCCTTCGACCGCTTCATGATCGGCGTGGGTCACGGCATGACGCGCGTAGGGCAGGCGGCGGAGCAGCTGAGCCGCCACATTGTGCCGACAAGCCCACAACTGGACGCATTCACGGGCAACGAAAGCACTCCGGCATTTGAGTCGCGGATAGCGGACGAGGAAGGCTTGTACCAGGGCGGCGTGGGCAAGACCGGTGCGGCGAAGTGGGGTAGTTTTATGGGCAACCTTGCGGCTACCGCACCACTCGGCGCCATGGCGGTGCCGGCACGAGGCGCCACGCTTGGTGTCGCTGCGATTCGTGGTGCTTTGGCGGGCGGCGCTACCGCAGCCACCAGCGACCCGACGCAAGGTGGCGATGACTTTGCGGGACAGAAGGCGCTGCAATTTGGACTGGGCGCAGCGGCTGGTGGGGCTATTCCTGTGGTTGGCCGAGGGGTCATGCGCGCCGCTGAAAACCTTGTCCCGGCCAACATCGTGCAGCGAATTTCCAACGCATTCACCAATAAGGCGAACGCGCAGCCTTTCGCACAGGAAAGCGAACAGCTCGCACAGCGCACAGGGATACCCTTCACGCCGGGGCAGGTGTCAGGTGCGAAGATGCAGACGGGGCTGGAAAACCTTTCCCGGCAGTCGTTCTTCTCTGCCGACAAAGCATTCGAAGCGGACAAGCGGACGGCGGAGGCTGCCGCCGACTACATCCGCCGCACGATGGACAAACTATCGCCCAACGAGGTTTCCTCCGAAGGCGTTGGTCAGCGCGTGCAAGACACGGTGCGCAATGTGGTCAAGTCCATCTCCGACAACCGAGCGGCGACCGCTGCAAGGCAGTACGGCGCTATCGACAAGGCGCTAGGTGGAACGCCGGTGGTGCGCTACACCAACACCGCCAACACCATCAACAGTATTCTGGGCGAATACGCGGACGTGCCCGGACAGGCGGCGGCTGGTATTCGGGCGCAGTTGCAGAGCATGCTGGACGATATCGCCAAGAAGCCGGCCTATTCGATCAGCTCCGCGCAGAAAGCGCGATCCGCCTATGGACGTGCCGCATCGGGCAGCGCGGACATCTTCAAGGACGTGAAAACCAGCGAGCAGGCGCGCATTGCCAAACGGCTGTATGGCGCCATGACGGACGACATCGAAAGCGGCGCGGCAGCCCTGGATGGCGGCGTGCGCTTTGGTCCCGGCCTCATGACGCAAGCTGACGGATCCATGATCGAGCGCGGCGGCATTGCCGACATGTGGCGCAAGGCCAATGAGAACTATCGCAACTACTCGCAGCTCCTGGATGCCACCGAAGCCTCACCGTTGCGCCGACTGGTGGGCGACAAGGTAGATGTGGGCGACTTCATGACCGTCAACAAGCTGCCGCCTGAAAAGGTGATTTCCACGCTTGGCGGGATGGCTCCTAGCGAGCTGAAGATGGTCGGCAACGTCATGCAGCGCCAAGCGCCTAACGTATGGCAGGACTACAAGCGCTTGCTTGTGCAGAACGCGCTGGACGAGGCGCAATCCGCACCGGCGAGCATGGGCGCCAACACCTTGCCATTGAACGCTGCCAAGTTCGTTTCAGCGATGGGCGGCGGAAAGCCAGCGAAGGTGGCGCAATTGCGCGCACTGTTCACGCCGAAGGAGTACGCGCAGATAGACGACGCATTCAATGCGATGCGCAGGCTTGGGGACAAGTTCGGCGCCAACTACAGCGGAACCGCACCGGCATCCGAAATGTTGAATCTGTTGCGAGGGTTCGGTGTCAAGACGGCAGCCAGCGTCGGATCGCAGGTGATCGGGCTGCGCAAGATGGCGAATGTCATGCTGAACGCAGATGGTCGCCGCGCGATTGTTGAGCTTAGCCGGCTACCACCACAGAGCCGGCAGGCGGCGTCACTGGCGGGATATCTTGCGGCCTTGGCGACGTCGAATCAGAGCGTAAATGTTGGCGCGAGCGGTCAGATACAAGAAAACGATCGCAATGATGGAGCCAAAGGCTACTGAGCACAGCCACCAGAAATCCGGGTCATGGCGGAACTTCATAAGATTGGCGGCCCCAATAACGGCGCCTCCGGTCATCCAACGGCCAAGCTCGTCTTTAGTTGGTAGTGCGATCTTCATTCGGTAACGCACTTGAACGAAATATCAGCGCGAGGGAAGTTGCCAAAAATCGGCACGCCGCTTGATTGGGATGTGTCAGTCATTTGAGCCTGCTTGCCTTCTTTCGCACAATACGTATTCGCGTCGCCCATCGCCTTTGCCCTGAGCCCAGCGATACCGGTAAGACCGGTTTTGCCCTGCCGAGAAACCATGTAGCTATTCGGTCCGGTCTTGATTACGCCGGGATTCGATGCGCATGCCGCCAGAGCCAGTACCGCCAACACCAGAACGATCCGTCGCATAAAAACCCCCATGTGATGACATAACCCGGTGCGGCTCACAGCATGGCCGCATGGCTTTCCGACTGATCAACCCCGCGCCGCAATTCTTCACCGTGGACGGCAAAGTCCTGGCTGGCGGGAACCTGTATTTCACCGACACCGGCACGTCGAACCCGCGCCCAACATACGCCGATCCGGGCCTGTCTGCCGAGAATACCAACCCGGTGATTCTGGACGCCAGTGGCCGGGCGAATGCCGATATCTGGATGGATGGCGTGTATCGCGTCGTGCTGAAGGATTCCAGCGGGGCAACGATGTGGACGCGGGACGACGTGCAGGGGCCGGCGGACTTGCCGGGGCTGGCGGGGCAGGAGGGCTACTTCCTCAGCACGGACGGCGAAACGCTGATCTGGAAGCCGGTTCTGCAGGTTCCCGACGTCAGCGGGCAGGCAGACAAGATACTCACGAATGACGGAGCCACGCCGTATTGGGCTGATCCGTCATCGCAACTACCGGCGCAGACGGGGCACGCCGGGCAGTTCCTCACGACTGACGGCACCGATGCGTCGTGGGCCGCGATTGCTGGCGCATCGTCCACGAGCGGCAGCATCACAGTCGGCAACCAACTGGTGCAATTCGGCATCGATACCGCCCCATCATCGGGTGGCAAAACCACGTCCAAGAGCGTCACCTTTCCGACTGCCTACGCGAGCGCGCCGCGCGTATTCATCCAGCCGAACGGGTCAGGCCCCACGCCTAGCGGCATCTACGTTCGGGCTAGTGCGCTGACGATCAATGCCGGCAACTTCACTGCCGGATTCAGTACGGCCACAGGCGGCACCAGTGCGGACAACTACAGCCGCAGCAACATCACCAGCAGTTTCACGTTCGGCTGGCTGGCGGTCGGCACCAAAGCGTAGCCATGGCCGACAACAGCATTCTTCCCAAGGCCAGCGCGCCACTGGTTGACCAGACTGGCAGGCCGACGCGTGCGTTCTATACCTTCTTCAACGCGTTGGTTTCGAGCCTGCAAGGGCAGATCAACGCGATCAGCAAGCTGGTGAAAAACCTCGCGCTGGTGATTGCCGCGCTGGGTGGCGATCCAGATTCAGGCGAAGGTATCCCCGACATTGCCGGGCAGATCGACGCCAAGGCTGACAAGTCCATCACCATCACGGGGCTGGGGTCCATTCAAGGCGGTGGCGACCTTTCGCAAGACCGGTTTATATCGCTCGATGGCGATGTGGACACCGTGCCCGGCGTGAGCTTCTACGGGTCGCCTGATGGAAGCACGAAAGGCTGGGCGGCATTCTCCGGCAACTTCGCCCCATCGATGGACGCGGACGACAATGTAACGCTGGACCTTGCCGACATCGCCGACTCCGGCACCGGCGACGCCCTGGTCAAGATCACCCGAGACGCCAAGGGGCGTGTTAGCGGCACGAGCGCCGCGACCACAACCGACCTCACGGAAGGATCGAACCTCTACTTCACCGATACGCGTGCCGATGCGCGGATCACGCTGCAGAAGGCGCAGCCGCTGGGCCTCGCCACGCTCGATGCTGGCGGCAAGCTCGACGCGGGCCAGCTGCCGGCGTTGGCAATCACCGAGACGTTCGTCGTCAACACGCAGGCCGCGATGCTGGCGCTGTCCGCGCAGGAGGGCGACGTTGCGGTCCGTACCGACCTGAGCAAGTCCTTCATCCTGACCGCGGCGCCGGCGTCCACGCTGGCGAACTGGCAGGAGCTGCTGGTTCCGACTGCTGGCGTGACCAGCTTCAACGGCCGCACGGGCAGCGTGACGCCTGCGAGTGGCGACTACACGCCGGCGCAGGTGGGTGCTGAGCCCGCCATCGCCGCCGGCACCACGGCCCAGTACCGGCGCGGCGACAAGACGTGGCGCGACTTTGCCACGGATGTGCGCGGTGCGGTGCTGACGGGCCTGTCCACCGCCACCAGTGCGGTCATCACAGCCACTGATACCGTGCTTGGCGCGCTGGGCAAGCTTCAGGCGCAGATCAACGGGAAAGCGCCAAACACGCAGATCGGGACGTATGCCAGCCGTCCGTCGGCTGGGTCAGCACAAGGGGTTGTCTACTACGCCACGGACGTGCAAGAGGCATACCGGTCCGACGGCTCGACGTGGTCCATCTTGCCAATTGGCGGCATTGAACTTGGCTATGCGGAAATCACCTCGCAGTTCAACACGACTTCGACAACGGCTGTCGATGTCACCGGGCTGACCGTGACGTGTGTGGTGGGAGAGCGACCCGTAATTGTGACCTACGGCGGAAACATGCGGAACACCACGACCGGGCAATCGGCGCGCGTCCTGTTGATTGCAAATGGCTCCAACCAATCGAACCTCACGGCGCAGGGTTCCGTTGGGTACATTTTCCTTGAGCGCGAGACACGCATTTCCGGCCTCACCCCCGGAGCAAGCTACACGTTCAAGCTTCAAGCGCTGGCCATATCGTCTGGCACGACGCAGATCTATTCCGATGCCAACGATCGCGCGTTCATAAGGGTAGGGAACTAGCCGTGTGGACGAGCGCTGGAATGGGCCGCGCCGTGGCTTCGGAAAACGACGTCATCATGCGCCCAAGGATTCGCCCCGTCAGTCCACTTCCTGGCGTACTTTACGTGCACGGCGCGGAGGCCGATGCGGGGGGCGCCCTGACATGGATGCGCATTGCCTCGCGCGCACGGCTGATCAATGCGATTGCCGACGCCGGTTACACCATGCTCTCGTGCGACCTTGGCGGCGTCGCCACCTGGGGAAACGACACAGCGATAAGTCGGATCACGGCGGCGAAGAACTACCTACTCACGCTGCAGGATGTGGCTGCTGGGAAAATCGTCCTGGTAGGCCAGTCGATGGGCGGTCAAAACGCGATGGTGTGGGCGGCGGCTAACCCCACGCTGGTGGATTGCATCATCGCCGCTATTCCGGTGGTCAACATCCAGGACGTTCGGAATCGGGTGTATCAGACGTCTGTTGACGCGGCCTATTCAGGCGGCTATTCGGATGCCACCTATGGCGCTGCGCACAGCCCCTATGTGATTGCTGGCAACGGCGGATTGAACGGCATCCCCATGCAGCTTTGGTACGGAGACAGCGACACGACGTGCCTGCCGCAGTACACGCAGGACATGGCTACGCGAGCAAGCGCGGTGGAGCTCCACCAGCTAAGCGGCGGTCATGCCGAAGCAACCGTGGCGCAGATAGATCCCGCTGTTGTTCTCAACTACATCGCGGCGTTGCCATGAGACGCGAGTTCTCGCCCGCCACCTTCCCGACCTCGCAGGAGGTCATCGCACAACTGCCGCAGCCGGAAGCCTTCGGCTGGGTTGTGCATCAACCAGGGGCGAACGCATGAATCCACACCGCCGCCACGATGACATCAACCGCGTTGCCGAAGTGCTGACGCTGCCGGCTGTGGTCGCGCTGGCAATCACCATCTGGATTTGTGCATGACCGTGGAAACCGAACGCGCCAGCGATGGGCATGTGACCTTCCGGCTTGGCCCTGTCGAGCGCTGGGTGGTTGGTTTGGGCGCTGCTGCACTGGTAGCTGGCGGTTACCGGATTTACGCGACGTTCTCTGATCGCATGGATGCGCAGAGCAAAGCGCAACAAGACACCGTGACGCAGCTGGCGGTGATGAATTCACAGCTCGCGGTAATGAACACGCAGCTCGCGGATGTGCCGGGCCTGTCCATGCGCATCACGAAGCTCGAAACCAATCAGGCCGAACTTATCCGCCGCGTGGGGCGGCTTGAGGACGGCGGCAGCACGAAAGCGAAGGGGTGGACGCGATGAAACTGATCGATGATGCGGGGAAGCTCTGGCACCGGCTCTGGACGGTTCGCATGTCCATCATTGGCGTGGTGTACGCAAGCGTGGGCGGCGTCTACTTGGCGATGCCGGAAGGTATGCGGCCAGACCTGCCGGAGTGGGGAAAGCTGCTGCTGGCTGGCGTGGGCGTGATGTTGGCGGCAGCGCCGGGCGTTGCGCGTGTCGTGGCCCAGCCAAAGCTGGCGTCTGACGATACCGACAAGGCGGGCGCGTAGTGGATGCCGAACAGCTCGCCGCTTCTACGGGCTCCACGGTGGCTCGTGCGCGGTTCTGGCTCAAGCCCATCACCGACGCCATGACCGAGTTTGCGATCAACACGCCAGCACGTCAGGCCGCCTTTCTGGCGCAGATTGGGCACGAGAGCGGCGGGCTGATGTACACGCGTGAGCTATGGGGGCCGACGCCAGCGCAGGTGCGTTATGAAGGCCGCGCCGATCTTGGCAACACACATCCCGGTGACGGCTCGAAGTATCGCGGGCGCGGTTTCATCCAGATCACCGGACGGGCCAACTACGCCGCTGCTGGCAAAGCCCTGCATCTCGACCTGATCGACCACCCGGAAATTCTGGAAGACCCGGAAATGGTCGCCGTCTCTGCCGCGTGGTGGTGGAAGTCGCACGGCCTGAACGAGCTAGCCGATGCCGGCGATTTCCATCGCATCACGCGGGTTATCAACGGTGGCACCAACGGTCTGGCTGATCGTTTGGCCCGATGGGAAAAGGCGAAGAACGCGCTAGGGGTGGCCGCATGAAAGACGATGATCTGGACATGGCGCGTGGCATCGTATGGGCCTGCCTTGCCGTCCTCGGCGTGTACATCGCGGCCGCCGTCGCATGGAGCCTGTTGTGAGCTGGCTCACCCGCTGGCTGGCCGCCATCGGCGCGCTCCTGGCCGCGTTGGGCGCCGCTGTGCTGTACGGCCGCAGCAAGGGCAAGGCAGCGGAGCAGGGCAAGACGCGAGCCGCGCAGGATGCCGCAGCGACGGCGCAGGCATCAGTTCATGCTCACGAGGTGCGCAATGAAGTCGAGAACGAAACCGCGAAGCTACCGGATGCTCCGCCGCAGTCGGTGGCTACTGCTGACCCCGCTACTGCTGCTGGCCGGCTGCGCGACGACGGGTGGACGCGCGACTGATTACTGCGCTCCGTGGAAGCCAATTTTCGTCAGCCGCGCGGATGTGTTGACCGATCCGACTGCCAAGGCAATCCGCGACCACGACGAAACGGGGGTTAAGCTGGGTTGTTGGCCGGCGCCTAAGAAAGCGAAAGCCGCACCCAAACAATAGGCATCCGCCGACATAACTAGCGAATCAGCCGCGATAACTTGCGAATGCCCCAGCCGTCAGGCCTCATCCGGCGAGAGTCAGGCCAGCAGGAAGCGGCCGACCAGCGATCAGGCGCGGGCCGATGGCTGGGGCAATATTGCGGACCATTTCGATAATTGCGGACCAAAACAAAGGCCCCGGAAGGGGCCTAAGTCATTGGTACCGGTGATAGGACTCGAACCTACACGACATCGCTGCCAGCGGATTTTGAGTCCGCCGCGTCTACCATTCCGCCACACCGGCAGGTGAGCGACGCATTATGCCGGGTTCGATGGGTGCGGTCGAGCCCCGCGCGCGGTCAATCGGCCTGCAATCGGGCCAGAAAGCCGCCGATGGCGCGGCTGTAGTTCTCGATGTCGACCAGGAACGCGTCGTGCCCCTGCGGCGAATCCAGCGCCACGAAATCCACCTGGGCGCCGGCCGCTTCCAGGCCCTTGGCGATCTGCTCCTGCTGCTCCAATGGAAACAGGATGTCGGTGCTGACGCCGATCACCATCGCGCGCTCGATGCGGATGCGCTGCAGCCCCTCGTGCACGCTGCCATTGCCGTATTCGGCGATGTCGAACCAGTCGCTGGCGCGCGACAGGTAGAGGTAGCAATTGGGATCGAAGTGGCGCACGAAGCGCCGCGCGTGGCCCTCGAGATAGGACTCCACCTGGAATTCGCGGCCGAACGGGTCGTCGTCGCGTTGCTCCGGGTCGAGCCGGATGCGGGCGAAGCGGCCGTTCCATTCCATCGCCGAGCGGTAGGTGATCACGCCCAGCTTGCGGGCGATGCTCATGCCGATGTCGGGGTAGCGGTCGCCGTCGCCGGCGTGGATGTCGTAGCGACCGTCGTTCCAGCGCGGGTCCAGCCGGATCGCCTCGCGCTGCAACGAGCGGATGGCGATGGCGAACGGCTGGGCCTGCGGCGCCGTGTCCACGCTGATGTGCGCGCGCACGCTGCCAGGGTGCTGCACCATGTAGGCCAGCGCGCTCATGCCGCCCATCGAGCAGCCGATCAGGCAGGCAAGTTGCTCGATGCCCAGGCTGGCGACGGTGGCGTACGCGGCTTCGGCCACGTCTTCCAGCGCCAGGTCGGGGAAATTCAGCCGGTACGGTTCGCCACTGGCCGGGTCGATCGAGGCCGGGCCGGTCGAGCCCTTGTCGCTGCCCAGCGAGTTCACGCAGATCACGAACCAGCGCTTGGTGTCGATCGCCTTGCCCGGCCCGATCATGCCTTCCCACCAGCCGGGCGAAGGGTCATCGACCGACGAGGCCGCATGGGCGCTGGGCGACAGGCCGGTGAGGATCAGCAGCCCGTTGTCGCGCGCTGCATTCAGCTCGCCCCAGGTCTCGTAGGCCACGCTGGCGCCGTGCAGTTCGCCGCCACGCTTCATCCGGAACGGCGAGGGCAGGGCGAAATAGCGGCGCGCGTCGTGCGCGGTGGCGGGGCCGTTCATGGATGCACCTTGTCGATGATGACGGTAACCGGCGCGTGGCGGCTCACGTCGACCGTGCCGGCGCTGCCTTCCAGGTCGCCTGCGCGGGCGATGGGCTGGCCATCGTGGCTGATGCGCGCGCCCACTTCCACCTTGGCCGCCGACGACAGCCGCGCGGTCGGTGTCATCGCCATGGCGTCGGTCAGGGTGACCTCGAGCGGCAACGTGCCGGCGTCACGTTTCACCGCCGCCAGCGGCATCGGTGGACCGCCCGCGGCGCGGGCGTAGACGAACAGCACGTCGCCGGGCTTCAGCTTCTTCTTCAGCGCGGGAGCCAGCGACACCTGCACGCGCAACGCGGGTTCTTGGGCTGTTGTGGCGGCGCCGACGGATGACGCGCCCGCCGGTGATTTCGCGGCGCGGGACTGCGCCACCGCGATCTGCATGGCCACTGCTTCGGCCACCTTGGAGCCCGGTTCCAGTTGCGGCTGCAGGATGCGCCAGGTGGCGGCGGCGTTGGCGTAGTCGCCCTGCTGGAACTGGCCGATACCGAGCAGCCACAAGCCGCGCTGGCTGTCGGGCTGCAGTGATACGGCGTGTTTCAGCAGTTCCAGCGCGCGGCCGGTGATCTGGTGATCGCTGCGCGCCATCGAATCGGCCTCGGCCCAGCCGACCATGGCTTCGGCATGGTTGGGGGCGAGCTTGAGCACGTGATCGTAGGCGTCGCGCGCATCGGCAGGCTCGTGCAGCATGCTGCTGGTCTGTGCCAGCACCATCCAGCCGCGCACGTCATCGGGCTGTTCGGCCAGGTGCGTGCGCAGTTGCGCCAGCGCCTGCTCCATGCTGATCGGCGCCGGAGCCTGGGTGGCGTTGAGCGCCACCGGTGTTCCCACCATCAGGTACAGGCTGGCGGCGCCCAGTGGCAGCACCAGCGCGATGGCCAAGGCCAGTGCGAAAACCTTGCGCGGCCGGGCCGACGTGCGACCGTGTCGCATCAATGGCGCCAGCAGTACCGCCAGCGCCACGGCAATCATCGCCGCGGCGGCGATGTAGAAAGCGATTTTCACCAATCATCCCCGTTGTCGATCGAGCGGCGCGGCCCCGACGATCCGTTGGCCGGCATGCGGACGCGTTTGCGTATGGCCACCAGCACCACGCCGGCGCCGCCAAGCAGGATCAGCAGCGGACCGAACCACAGCAACCAGGTGCCGCGCGTCAGCGGCGGGTCGTACAGCACGAAGTCGGAATAGCGCGCCACCAGGTACTGCTTGATCTCGTCGTCGCTCCTGCCCTGCTGCATCATCTGGAAAATCTGGTTGCGCAGGTCACGCGCGATCGGCGCGTTGGAATCGGCCAGCGTCTCGTTCTGGCACATCGGGCAACGCAGCTGATGGGTGAGGTGCTGGAAGCGCAACTCCTGCGCATGGTTGGCAAACGGCATCGGCTCGATCGCCTGCGCGTGCACCTGGCCGGCGACTAGCAGGAAGGCCACCAGCAACGCCTGTAGGAGCGCACCGTGTGCGCGAAACACGCCGCCATATCGCAAGGCTTTTCGCGCACAGGGTGCGCTCCTACGGAACAACCGCATCACGGCGCCTCCTTGCGCAGCGCCGCGATGGCCGGTTTCAGTTCCTTCGCCACCACGTCCGGCGTGAGCGGCCCGATGTGCTTGTAGCGGATGACGCCGTGCGCATCGATCAGGAAACTTTCCGGCGCGCCGTAGACGCCGAAATCGATCGCGGTGTGGCCGGGCTCGTCCGCGATCACCACGGCGTACGGGCTGCCGTGCTCCGCCAGCCAGCGCTTGGCATCGGCCGGCGCGTCCTTGTAGTTGTAGCCCACCAGTTGCACGCCCAGGGTCGGGCCCTCGGCCTCGAGCACCGGGTGCTCCACGCCGCATTCGATGCACCAGCTGGCGAAAACGTTGAGCAGGTAGGGCTTGCCCAGCAGGTCCGCCTTGCTCACCGTCTGCGTCGGCTCGTACAGCTTGGGCAGGTTGAACGCGGGGGCGGGCTTGTTCAGCAGCGGCGTGGGGATGGCGTTCGGGTCGTGCTGGGTATTCCACCAGATGCCGAAGCCGAACAGCGCGGCCAGCAGCATGAAGCCGATGAAGGGCAGTAGCCGGCTCATGCGCGGGTTTCCTGCAGGCGCGGTTCGACGACTGGCTCGGCACGGGTGACGGTGCGCTTGAGGCGGAAGCGCTTGTCCGCGGCGCAGACAAAGCCGCCCAGCATCATCAGCAAGCCGCCGGCCCAGATCCAGCGCACGAAGGGCTTGTAGTACAGCCGCAGCGACCACGCACCTTCGATATTGCCCGCGTCCATGGGCTCACCCAGCGCCACGTACAGGTCGCGGGTGATGCCGGCATCCACCGCCGATTCGGTCTGCACCTGGCCGCGCGGGTAGGTGCGCTTCTGCGGATGCATCACGGCGATGTTCTTGCCGTCGCGGGTGACCGTGACCACGCCCTGGTCGGCGCGCCAGTTTGGCCCGGTGGTGCGGTGCGCGCCGTCGAAACGGAAATCGTAGCCGCCGATGTGCTGCGTCTGGCCGGGTGCCATGCGCACGTCGCTGGTGACGCTGAGCGATTCGGACAGCAGCACGCCGACCACGAACACCGCCACGCCGAAATGCGCCAGCAGCATGCCGGCCATCTCGGCCGGATAGCGGCGGCCGCTGGGCACCTCGCGCCAGCGCTTGTACGCGTACAGCAGCACGCCCACGCCGATCCACACCGCCGCGGCCACGCCCATGATCGCCTTCAGGTGGCCGTCCACGAAGAACGCCGCCACGATGGCGCAGGCCAGCGCGGCGATGGTCACGCGCAGCAGCATGCTTTTCAGCATGCCGGCATCGCTCTTGCCCCAGCGCAGGAACGGGCCGAACGGCAACAACAGCACCACGGGCAGCATCAACAGCGGGAACAGGAAACCGAAGTAGGGCGGGCCCACCGAGATGCGGCCCAAGTTCAGCGCGTCGCCGATCAGCGGGAACAGCGTGCCCAGCAGCACCATCGCGGCAGCCACCGCAAACATCAGGTTGCCGATCAGCATGGCCGTTTCGCGTGACAGCACGTTGAACGGCTTGCCCGCGGCGACCTTGGGCGCGCGCAGCGCATAGAGCAGCAGCGAACCGCCGACGATGATGGTGAGGAAGGCCAGGATGAACACGCCGCGGCGCGGATCGGAGGCGAACGCGTGCACCGAGGTCAGCACACCCGAGCGCACCAGGAAGGTGCCCAGCAGGCTCAGCGAGAACGCGAAGATCGACAGCAGGATGGTCCACGCCCGCAGGCTGCCGCGCTTCTCGGTGATCGCCTGCGCGTGGATCAGGCCCAGCCCGACCAGCCAGGGCATGAAGCTGGCATTTTCCACCGGGTCCCAGAACCACCAGCCGCCCCAGCCCAGTTCCGCATATGCCCACCAGCTGCCGGCGACGATGCCGCAGGTGAGAAACGCCCACGCCACATTGGTCCACGGCCGCGCCCAGCGCACCCAGGCCTGCTCCAGCTCACCGCCCAGCAAGGCCGCGATGGAGAATGCGAACGCCACCGAGAAGCCCACATAGCCCATGTACAGCACCGGCGGGTGCACGGTCATGCCCGGGTCCTGCAGCACCGGGTTCAGATCCGCGCCGTCGCCGGGCATCGGCAACAGCCGTCCAAACGGATTGGAGGTGAAGATGATGAAGGCGAGGAAACCCACCGCGACCAGGCCCATCACCGCCAGCACGCGCGAGGCGAAAATCTCGGGCAATTTCTGGCTGAAGGCGGCCAGCGCCACCGTCCACACGTTGAGAATCATGATCCACAGCAGCAGCGAGCCCTCGTGCGCGCCCCACACCGCGGCAATGCGGTAGTACCACGGCAGCTCCAGGTTGGAGTTGTCGGCAACGTACTGCACCGAGAAGTCGAAGCGCAGGAACGCCCACACCAGGATGCCGAACGCGATCGCCACGAACACCGCCTGTCCCGCCGCCGCCGGCCGCGCCACCGCCATCAGCGCGCGATTGCCGCGCCATGCGCCGATCAACGGCAGCACGCCCTGCGCCAGCGCCAGCAGCAAGGCGAGGATGAGCGCGAGTTGGCCGAGTTCGGGGGTCATGGCTGGAGGCCGGGAACGGGGAACGGGGAACGGGGAAGGCGGTGCTGCGACGCAATTGACATGATCTTGCTCCGGAGGGATATGGGACAGGCGGCGACGTTTGAACTAGCCACCGTTCCCCGTTCCCCGTTCCCTACTTTCCTCAACCTGCTTGCCCTCATGCGCTTTCGCCATGGCGTCCTTCAGCTCCTTGGGCATATAGGTCTCGTCGTGCTTGGCCAGCACCTCGGTGGCGACGAAGCGGGCGCCGTCCATGTGGCCGGTGGCGATCACAGATTGGTTGTCGCGGAACAGGTCGGGCAGGATGCCGGTGTACTCGACCGGCATGGCGCCGCCGGCATCGACCACGGTGAACGTCACCTTCAGCGAATCGCTGCTGCGCTGGATCGAGCCAGCCTTGACCATGCCGCCCAGGCGGAACGTGGTGTAGCCCGCCGCCTGGCCCGACTGCACCTGGCTGGGCGTGAGCAGGTAGTTCATGTTGTTCTGCAGCGCGTAGACGCCCAGGCCGGCGGCCACGGCGGCGGCCACGGCAACCAGTACAACGATGGTGAGTCGGCGCTTGCGGGTGGGATTCATGAGGCTCACTGACCGTCGATGGCGGCGGGTGGTGGAGGGGTGGTGGAACCGCTGCCGATGCGCGGCTGGCGGGCGCTTTGACGGGCGAGCCGGGCGCGAAGTTCACGCAGCAGGCGCTGTCGGCGCAGGCGCGGCGCGATCGTGTCGGCGATCAGCACGATGAAGAACACCGCGTAGGCAGGCCACACGTAGGCCGCATAACCACCCATCGCCAGGAAGCTTTGCACGTCGTTCATCGTGCGTCCCCGTCCTGGGCAATTTGCCGCACCCAGTCCTTACCGCCTTCCAGTGCCAGCAGGTCGGTGCGCGCGCGGCGGAACAGGCTGGCGACGTAGTAGAACTTGGTGGCCAGGGTCATCGTCAGCAGCGGCCACAGCATGTCGCCCGACATCTTGGACTGGCCGAACACGTTGACCGTGCTGCCCTGGTGCAAGGTGTTCCACCAGTTCACCGAGAAATGCACGATCGGCACGTTGATGATGCCGATGATGGCCAGGAAGGCCGCGGCGCGCGCGCCCTGGCGGCGATCCTCGAAGGCGCGGTAGAGGCCGATCACGCCTAGGAACAGGAACAGCAGCACCAGTTCGGAGGTGAGCCGCGCATCCCAGGTCCACCAGGTGCCCCACATCGGCTTGCCCCACAGCGAGCCGGTGACCAGGGTGATGAAGGTGAATGCCGCGCCGATCGGCGCCGACTCCATCGCCACCACCTCGGCCAGCTTGATCCGCCACACCAGCGCGATGAACGACGCCACGCCCATCACCGCGTAGATGAACATGCTCATCCACGCGCTGGGCACGTGGATGAAGATGATGCGGTAGGCGTCGCCCTGCTGGTAATCGGCCGGCGCCAGCACCAGGCCGCCGTAGAGCGCGATCGCGCCCAGCAGCAGCGCCAGGCTCATCGCCCACGGCTGCAGCGTGCCGGCGAAACGGTAGAAGGTTGGCGGCGAGCTGAGCCGGTGCAACCAGAGGGGGATCCAGTTAGCCATAGGGATCACGAATCCAGGGCAATGCGAAGTGCGGCGGCGCAGGCCAGCGGCGCCAGTACCACGGCCAGTACCAGTGCGGCGGCAAGCCAGCTGATCGGTGCCAGCCAGGGAAGACCCTGCTGGGCGGCAGCTACCGCGCCCGCGGCGAAGATCACGGCCGGCACGCACAAGGGCAGCAGCATCAAGGCGAGCAGCATACCAGAGCGCCGGGTGCCGACCGTCAGCGCAACCAGCACCGCGCCCAGCAGGCTGAGCAGTGGCGTGGCCAGCAACAAGGCCAGCAGCAATACCGGAATGACCGGTGCCGGCAGGTGCAGCAGTGCCGCCATCAGCGGCGAAATCACGATCAGCGGCAGGGCGATGGTGAGCCAGTGCGCCAGGATCTTCATGCCCAGCATCAGTGCCAGCGGCTGCGGCGCCAGCACCAGTTGCTCCAGCGAGCCATCCTCGATGTCGCTGGCGAACATCGCATCCAGCGCCAGCAGCATCGCCAGCAGCACGGTGACCAGCACCACACCGCCGGCGATCCGCTGCAGCAAGGTGTCCTCCGGCCCCAGCGCAAACGGGAACAGCGTGGTGACGATCAGCGCGTAGAGCACCGGCATCGCGATATCGCCGCGACGGCGCCAGGCTAGCGTGAGGTCGCGGCGCAGCATCGCGGCGCAGGCGGTGGTGAGGCTTGCGGCGCTCATGCTTCTGCTCCCTCCCCTGCGTGCAGGGGAGGGTTGGGGAGGGGTAAAGCTTTTCCGCAAGAGCGAACCCCCTCCCAACCTGCACTCAGGCCATCCATGACCCTCGCCCTTCGGGCGGCTGACGCCGTGCAAATCGGCAGTCCTGCCGATTTGTCCCCTGCGAGCAGGGGGAGGAGCCTGTGCCTGATGTGCCGTGCATTAGCCATGCATGCGGATCCGTCGCGGTTCGCCACCATGGAAGCTCACCGTGCCGTGGCTGGTGACCATGGCGGCGCCGCCGGCTTTGGTATGCCTCTCCAGCATGGCGTTCACCAGCGCGATGCCGGCGCGGTCGAGGTTGGCGTACGGTTCGTCCAGCAGCCACAAGGTGGCCGGCAGCATCGCCAGCCGGGCCAGCGCCGCGCGCTTCTTCTGCCCGGCCGAGAGGCGACGCACGGGCTCGTCCTCATAGCCGCGCAGGCCGATGTCGGCCAGCAGGGAGGCGCTGTCCATGCCCTCACGCGAGCCGTGCAGGCCGGTGGCGACGCGCAGGTTCTCGCGCGGGCTGAGGTCGGCCTTGAGGCCGAGCTGGTGGCCCAGGAACAGGATGTCGCCGGCGCAGAGGTCGCGCTGCAGCGGCTCGCCGCGCCATACCAGCTCGCCGGTGCTGAGGTGAAGCAGGCCGGCGAGCATGCGCAGCAAGGTGGTCTTGCCGCTGCCGTTGTCGCCTTCCACCAGGGCCAGTTCACCCGTGTGCAGCTGGAAATCCAGCGGGGCGAACACCGGTTCGTCCTGGCGATGGAAACTCACGGCCCGCGCTTCGAGCAGGGGCGCAGCGGTACGGGCGGCAGTCATCCCCGTGATTGTCCGCAATGGCGTGGCCGCTTGTCCATGCGGCGCAGTGCCGCTGAGAAGGTTGTGGTTCTCAACCTCTCAGCCCGGTCATGGAATGGCCGGACGCGGATCGGTCACGCAAATGACTGATCCGCGTGAGCGGGTCCGGGCATGTACCGGACCCGCGATAGAAGAAAACCACAGGAGGTGGTTTTCTTCACAAGCTTCTGAGTCAGTCCAGCGCGCGCAGCGTGGCCGCGCCTTCGGCCTCGCCGTGCACGTAGGCGAGTTGGCCGTGCGTGCGGGCCAGATGGTCCAGCGTCGCCACGTCGGGGCCGATCGCAAACAGGCTCGGTTCGCTCCACCCGCTGTTGCCCACGCCGATCGCCGGCAACACGATGCAGTCGGGCAGCGCCTGCAGTTCGCCCAGCAACTCACGCTGGGCGGCCAGGTTCTCGGCGGGCGGGCGGCGGCGCGCCTGCGGGTTCCAAGCGGTGATGAAGGCCCACGGACGCCCGTTCACCACGTCGACCAGGGCGCTGGGCAAGGGCAGGTCGACGCGTATCGTGGCCCAGCTCACCGTGTCGATGCAGACGTTGTAGGCGGTGGAGCGGAATGCTTCGAGCAGGGCCTCATCCATGGCGCAGCTCCGGCAGCGGGGCCAGGCTGGAACGGAAGCGTTGCGCGGCGGCATCGAGGTCGATCGCCGCCACGCTGGCGTTCTCGTGCAACAACTGCTCCAGCAGCTCGTCCTGCGCGCGACCGCGTTCGAGTGCGTAACGGTAGGGAAGATGGGTAAAAGTCACCATGCGATAACGTGCCATGTAATGGGTGGGAATGCGTGCGGCAAGCAGGGCGCCGAGCTCGCGCTTGGCAAGATAGTGCGGATCGGCCACCGAGTCGCGCATCTCGATGTAGTTTTCCAAGGCCATGTGGGCAATGGCATCGGCGTTGGGCTGGCGTTGGCGCTGGAACTCGGCGAATACCCCGGCGTGGTCGTCGGGCGATGCGGCGAGCAGGTTGGCCAGCACCACGGTGTCCTCGAAGCCGCAGTTCATGCCCTGGCCGTGGAATGGCACGATCGCGTGCGCCGCGTCGCCGATCAGCAGGGCGCGGCCGTCCAGATGCCAGCGCTGCAGGTACAGCGTGGACAGCGTGCCGACCGGGTTGTGTTCGAAGTCCTCGGCGAAACGCGGCATCAGCGGCAGCAGGCCGGGGAATTGTTCCGTGAAGAACGTGGCGGCCGCCGCGGCATCGGGCAAGGTGGCGAAGCTTGGTGCGCGTCCCTTGCCCGGCAGGAACAGGGTGACGGTGAAACTGCGTTCGGTGTTGGGCAGCGCGATGCACATGTAGCTGCCGCGCGGCCAGATGTGCAGCGCGTTCGGTTCCAGCGCGAAGCCGTCGCGGCCGTCGTTGGCTTGCAGCACGGCAGCAGGCAGCTCGCTCGCGGGAGGAATCTCCAGTTCCTTGTAACCGTGACCCAGCGGCTCGACCCGCTCGCCCAACGGCGTGTGGGCGTTCATGGCGGCGCGCAGGGCCGAACCGGCACCGTCGGCGCCAATCAGCAGGCCGGCGGGCAGGTCGCGTTCGACGCCATCGGCATCCGCCAGCCGAAGGCGTTGCCGGTCGAAATCCACCGTGGTCAGCGCCTGGCCGAAGTGGAAGCGGGCGCCCGCCGCCTCCGCCGCATCCAGCAGCAGCATGTTCAGTGCACCGCGCGACACCGACCAGATCACCTCGCTGTCGTCGATGCCGTAGGGTTGCAGGCCATGCTGGCCATCGCGGTCGTGCACCATGCGTCCGCGCATCATCACCGCGCGTTGCAGCACCGCGTCGGCCAGTCCCGTGCTGCGCAGGGCGTGCAGGCCGCGTTCGGCCAGCGCCAAGTTGATCGAGCGACTACCGCTGTCCATGGATGGACGAGTGCCGGGGGCGCAGGATGCGCTGGAGCGGCCGAGGAATCCGGCGTGGCGCGGATCGGGCCGCTTCTCGAACACATCGACCGCAAACCCGCGCTGCGCCAGTTGCTGCGCCAGCAGCGCGCCGACCAGGCCGCCGCCGATGAGGGTGATGGGGTGCTGCGCCATGCTGCGATCCGTGGAGGGAATCCCCCCACTGTTCCGCAAGCGCGCCCGGACTGCAATGGCGCGCGGTGTGACGCGCTCAGAAGCTCATGAAATAGCCGCCGTTCACCGGCAGGTTGGCGCCGGTGATGTAGCCGGCATCATCGGCGGCCAGGAAGCACACGGCGCGGGCGATGTCGGCGGGCGAGCCGAGCCGGCCCACCGGAATGCCGGCGATGATCTGCGCCCGTACTTCTTCTGCAACTGCTGCCACCATCGGCGTGTCGCAATAGCCGGGCGATACCGTGTTGACGGTGACGCCCTTGCGTGCCGTCTCGCGCGCCAGCGCCATGCTGAAGCCGTGCACGCCGGCTTTCGCGGCCGAGTAATTGGTCTGGCCGAACTGGCCGGTCTGGCCGTTGACCGAGCTGATGTTGACGATGCGGCCGAAGCCGCGCGCGGTCATGCCCTCGATCGTGTGGCGGCACATGTTGAACACGCCGTCGAGGTTCACCTGGATCAACTCGTGCCATTGCTGCGGCGTCATCTTGCGCAGGCTGGCATCGCGGGTGATGCCGGCGGCGTTGACCAGGATGTCCACGCCGCCGTGCTGTTGCTCGATGCGGGCGATCAGCTGCCCACAGCTGTCGAAGTCGCTGATGTCTCCCGGTTCGAAGCTGACCGCGTCGGCGACGTCCGCCATGTCCCGGCGGAAGCTGGCGATGCGCTCCTCGCGCGTGGCCAGGTCGACGGCGATCACCTGTCGGCCCGCCTGCGCCAGCTGACGGCAGATTTCACTGCCCAGGCCACCGATGCCGCCGGTGACCAGCGCGACGCGTTTCGGGGGGCTCGCTTCGTTCATGGGACAGTTTCCACGCGTGATCATGCCGCAGGGCAGCACGAATCATGCTGCAGTTGCGATAGGGGGAATCGGGTGTGCGGCGCGCCATGGCGCTGCACGACGGAGGGGCGGATCAGCCGGCCTTCTTGCTGCCGCGGCCGCTGCCGGGCGTGGGCTGGACGACCTGCGCGGCGGTGTTCATCAGGCCTTCCTGCATCGCCTTCCACGCGGCCATGTTGCGCTCGGTGAGGTCGTTCAGGGTGTTCCAGGGCGTTTGCCCCATCAGGCTGTTCAACTGGCTGCGGAACTGCGACTGCTGGTCGAGGAAAACCTGCAGGCTGCGCTCCAGATAAGGCCCCATGAAGCCTTGCAGCGAGTTGCCGTAGAACCGGATGATCTGGCTGAGCAGCTCGGGCGACAGCATCGGCTGGCCCTTGTCCTCGTGCTCGGAGATGATCTGCAGCAGGACCGAACGGGTCAGGTCTTCGCCGCTCTTGGCGTCCCTGACTTCGAAATCCTCATTGTCGAGCACCAACTGGCGGATCTCTTCCAGCGTGATGTAGCTGGAAATTTCCGTGTCGTACAAGCGACGATTCGGATACTTCTTGATGATGCGTTTGTTTTGTGCCATGCAGAACAAGCTAGCAGAAGGTATTGCATTGCACCAGTCGCGAACGGCTGGTCCATGTTGCACTTGCCGAGCGCAGCAATTGGTGGTTGGTCAATGACCTGCGGCACCGCTGGCGTTGCCGAAAGGCGGCCTGGCGAGCCACAGCAGCGGGATCAGGGCCACGAACATCACCGCGCACGCCAGGTACACGTCGTTGACCGCCAGGGTCAGCGCTTCGCGGCTGATCAGCTGCTCGACCACGCCCAGGCTTTGCTGCACGGAGAAGCCCCCGTGCTGCAATTGCTGCAGGAAGCCGTTGGCCGCCGGCACCGCGGGCGTGATGTGCTCGGTCAGCACCGCGTGGTGGTAGTCGCCACGGTGCTGCCACAGCGTCACCGTGGCAGCGGTGGAAACGCTGGAGCCGAGCGTGCGGCAGAAGTTGGCCAGCCCCGAGGCGCTGGCGACCTGGTCCGCCCCCAGCCCCGACAGGTACATCTGGTTGAGCGGGATGAAGAAGCAGGCGATGCCCACGCCCATCACGAAGCGCGGCAACACCAGCGTGGAGAACGAGGCCGAACTGTCGAAGCTGGCGAACCAGAACGAGGTTCCCGCAAACACGATGAAGGCGAACGTCACCACCGCGCGCAGCTCCAGCCGCTGGATGTTGGCACCGATCACCGGCGCCATCAGGAACGCCAGCACGCCCACCGGCGCGCTGGCCAGGCCGGCCCACGTGGCGGTGTAGCCCAGGGTGATCTGCAGCCACAGCGGAAACACCACGTTGATGCCGAAGAACGCCATCATGCCCAGCGACAAGGCCACCACCGCCACGGTGAAGTTGCGCCCCTTGAACAGCGACAATTCGATCACCGGGTGCTTGGCGTACAGCTCCCACACGATCAGGAAGGTAAGGCACACCAGCGCGGTGATGCCCAGCGTCAGGATCATCGGCGAGGCGAACCAGTCGTTGTCGTTGCCGTTGTCCAGCATGAACTGCAGCGCGCCCACGCCCACCACCAGCAGCACCAGGCCGACAACATCGATCGGCATCTTGAAGGTCGTGGTCTCGCGCTTGCGCAGCAGTACCCAGGTGACGATGGCCGCCAGCGCGCCCACCGGCACGTTGATGTAGAAGATCCACGGCCAGGAGAAATTGTCGGTCAGCCAGCCGCCCAGGATCGGTCCGAAGATCGGCGCCACCACCACCGTCATTGCCCACAGGGCCAGCGCAATGCCCTGTTTCGCCTTGGGGTAGCTGGCCAGGAGCAGCGACAGCGACAACGCCACCATCGGGCCGGAACCGGCGCCCTGCATCAGGCGGCAGATCACCAGCATCGGCATGCTGGTGGCCAGGCCGCACAGCATCGAGAACACCACGAACAGCAGTACCGATCCGACGAAGGTCTTCACCTCGCCGAAGCGGCGTGCCAGCCAGCCGGTGAGCGGCTGCATGATCGCGCTGGCCAGCGCGTACGAGCTGATCGTCCAGGTACCTTCGCTGGGGCTCACGCCCAGGCTGCCGGCGATGTGCGGCACGGACACGTTGACGATCGTCATGTCCAGCACCTCCATGAAGGTGCTGAAGGCGACGGCAATGGTCAGCAGCACCAGTGCGCCGCCCTGCAGCGGCTTCAGCGGTGGTGGGGCGTCGTGGGGCGTGGCGGCCATGCGGTCGACCCGGTTCAGTGCGTGTCGTCGGGGAGGTTGGCGCGAATGACCTGTTCGGCCTCCGCGTCGGCCTTGCTCGCCATCCGGTCATAGACGGTGGTCTGCGCCACCGGCCGGTTCGCCGGCGCGGCGGCCAGCACGCGGCCCTCGTCATTCGTGATGTCCACCGTGACCGTGGTGGAAAGGCCGATGCGCAACGGATGCTTGTCCAGCTCGGCGTTGTCCAGCGAGATGCGCACCGGCACACGCTGCACCACCTTGATCCAGTTGCCGGTGGCGTTCTGCGCCGGCAACAGCGAGAACACGCTGCCGGTACCGGCACCCAGGCCAACCACCTTGCCGTGGAATTCGGCGTCGCCGCCGTAGACGTCGGACTCGATCGTGGCGCTCTGGCCGATGCGCAGATGGCGCAGCTGGCTTTCCTTGAAGTTGGCCTCGACCCACAGGTCGTGCAGCGGCACCACCGTCATCAATTGCTGCCCGGGTTGCACGCTATTGCCCAATTGCACGCTGCGCTGGGCCACGTAGCCGGACACCGGCGCATAGATGGCATTGCGTTGCGCCGCCACCCAAGCGGCGCGGAAGTTGGCGCGCGCCTGCATCACGGCGGGGTTCTTCGCCACGTCGGTGCCTTCGATCGCCGCATGTGCGGCCCGGGCCTGGGCCTCGGCCGTGGCGACGGCGGCGCGGGCCTGCTCCACGCCGTCGCGCAGGTGCTGCACCACCTCGGGCGATTCGGCGCGTGCCGCCAGCAGCGGCAGATGGCGCTGCAAGTCCGCCTCGGCTTTCTTCAGGCTGATGCGGCTGGCCGCCAGCTGCGCGTCGGCACCGCTGGCCGAACTGGTCTGCTGGCGCACGCCGCGTACCGCCTGCGCCAGGGCGCTGCGCGCCTGTTGCAGGCGGACTTCCGCATCGGTGCTGTCCAGTTTCACCAATACCTGGCCGGCTTCCACCCGCTGGGTATCGTCGGCTAGGATCGCCACCACCGTGCCGGGCACCTGCGCCGATATCGCCACCTGGTTGCCGCCGACGTAGGCGTTGTCGGTTTTCACCCGCCTGGAGAACACCAGCAGCCACAGCAGGAACCACGCCACCGCCGCCAGCACGAACAGCGCGCCGACGATCAGCAGCACGCGCCGGCGTTTGCGCGGGTCGGTAGCCGCCATGCCGCTGTCATCGGCCTGGGGTGACTTGTCGGTCTCAGTGGCGCTCATGATCGGCGGCTCCGGTGGAAGAGGAAGAGGGGGCGGGCTGCGACTTTGCGGAGGCTTCATCGGCACCCCGGTAGCCGCCGCCCAGCGCCTTGATCAGCGCAAGGTCGGCGCTCAATGCCTGCGATTGCAGCTGCAACGCAGCGTCCTGCTGTTGCAGCAACTGCGCCTTGGCGGCGAGGCTTTCGCGAACGTCGCGCACGCCCTGGCGAAGGCGTGCCTGCGCGCTGGCCAGCAACTGGCGATCGGCGTCCAGTTCGGCCTGTCGTGCGTGGCGTCGCGCAGCCAGTTGCTCGGCGTTGAGCGCCTGCGTGGCGACCTCGCGCGCGGCGCCCAGGACGGCGCTGTTGTATTGCGCCACCGCGCTGTCGAGCTGGGCCTTGCTCAGGCCGTAGTTGGCCTCCAGTGCGCCGCCATTGAAGATCGGCAGATGAATCGCGGGCGTCAGCGCGAAGGTGCGGCTGCCCAGGGTGAACAGCTTGTCCATGTCGATGCTGGACAAGCCCGCCATCGCGGAAATGCCGATGTCGGGAAAGAACGCCGCCCGCGCCGCGTCGGTTTTTTTCAGCATCGACTCCACCTGCCAGCGACTGGCCACGATGTCGGGCCGGCGGGCGATCAGGTCGATGCTGGCGTTGGCGGGGATGCCGCGCTCGACCGGCGGCAGTGGCCGCGCATGCAGTTCGGGCAGCTCCGCCGGGGCGATGCCCAGCAGCGCGGCCAGCGCCACCTTGCGCATCTGCGCCGAGCCCTCGATCGCCGCGCGCATGCCCTCGAGGCTGGCCACACGTGCGTTCGCCTTCTGCGTTTCGTCGGGCAGGTCCACGCCCTGTTTCACGCGCAGCGCCGCGATCTGCGCCAGCTGGTGCTGCATGGACAACATCTGTTTCACCAGTTGCAGTCGCGCCTGGTCCGCCTGCCAGCCGAAATAGGTGTCCGCCACGGCGTACTGGATCGCCAGCGCGGCAGCGCTGCGCTGCGCCTGGGCGGCGTGGGCCTGGTCCAGCGCTGCCTCGACGGTGGCGCGCTTCTTGCCCCACCAGTCGAAGTCGTACTGCAGCTGTAGCCCGATGTCGGCCTGGTTGTACCAGGTGAAGCCCAGGAACTCGCTGGGAATCAGGCCGTGCTCGCTCATCCGCTGGCGCGATACCTGCGCGTTGCCATTGATCGACAAGCCCATCTGCGCGGCGGCCAGCCGCACCGACTGCTGCGCACTCTGCACGCGCGTCTGCGCCAGCGCGATGTCCGGCGATTGCCGCAGCGCCCGCGCGATCAGCTTGTCCAGCTGCGGATCGTCGTACTTTCGCCACCACTGCGCGGCAGGCCAGCCGGTGCGGGCCGGAGCGTCCAGGCCGGCCAGCGGCACGTCGTTGCGCAAGACGGGATGATCCAGTTTTGCCGGTGCCCGCGCACACGCGGCCAGCGCCAGCACGATCGTCGCGGTCAGCAGCGGCCGCCCGCGGAGCAGGGCATGCTTCATCGGATGTCCTTCATGGATGGGGGTCGTCGCTCAACCGGTCGAGGTTGCCGGCCAGTTTGCGCAACAGGCGGTCGAGATGGCGTTTATCGGTGGCGCTGAAGCCGTCGAACATCGTGTCGATGCGGGGAAACATCGGCGGCAGCATCTTCATCACGAACCGCCGGCCGGCGGCGGTGATGCGGATCACCACGCGTCGGCGATCCGACTCGCTGGCGCCGCGGGTGATCAGGCCGCGCCTGGCCAATGCATTGGCGATGCGCGTCATGTTGGTGGCGCCCTGGGTGGCGAACTCGCACAGCTCGCCCGGGGTGGAACTGCCATCGGGGCGGCTGTACAGGATCATCAAGGTCAGGAATTCGCTGTGATTGAGCTTGTGCGGCTTGAGCTTGAACGCGAGCTCCTCGCTCATGCCTTCGCCCACCATCAGCAGCAATCGACACAGCCGAGCCTCGGTAGCCGGCATGGCGGGGATGATCTGGCTGACGCGGCTGATGCCCTCGTCCATCAGATCGATGCATGTCGTCAGCTTTGCCATTTCACCAGCGGATAGTTCATCAATGAATTAAAACATAGCAAGGCGTGACGGGCGCGTGCAAGCCGGGGATCAGCGTGGCGGGCGCTCAAGGCCGAACAGGCGCCGTGCATTGGCGGTGGTGGCCGCGGCAATTTCCGCTTCCGGCGCGCCGCGCAGTTCGGCAATGCAGCGCAGGATTCCCGCAACCCGTGCCGGTTCGTTGCGCTGGCCGCGATGGTTGGCATCGGGTTGGTCCGGGGCGTCGCTTTCCAGCAGCAGGTGATGCAATGGCATGCTCGCCACGATGCGACGCAACCGCCGCGCGCGCTCGTAGGTCACCGGGCCGCCGATGCCGAGGCAAAACCCGATGTCCCAGAGCTGTTGCGCCTGCTGTTCGCTGCCCGAGAAGCTGTGCACCACGCCGTACACGCCGTCGGCGCGGCGCAGGGTGTGGATCACCTCCTCCAGCGCGCCGCGCGCGTGCACGATGACCGGCAGTTTGTGCGCGCGCGCGACCTCCAGTTGGCGCGCGAAGATCTCGCGCTGCAGCTCGCGCTCGATCCCCTCGACGTGGAAATCGAGGCCGATTTCGCCGACGGCCACGGCGTGGTGCGCATCCAGCCACGAAGACAATGCGTCCACATCCGGGCAGGCATTCTCGTTCAGGAACATGGGATGAAGGCCGTAGGCGGGATGGGCTTGCGGATGGCGGCGGCAAAGCTCGCGGATGCGCGGCCAACTGGCCCTGTCGGTGGCAGGCACCACGGTGGCGGCGACGCCGACGTCGCTGGCGCGCTGCATCACCGCGGCGAGATCCGGTTCGAATCGGCCGTCATCCAGATGTGCGTGGCTGTCCACAATTTCGTGCATGGTTTTTGTCCAGAAAGGCCCGGCTGCGAATTCAATGTGAAAATGCGGTAAGGGTTTGAGCTAGGCCCGATTCAGTTGATTCACGGTTCAATGGAAACACGGTTACGGCGCGGCGTGGGGCGTCGCCTTTGGTTGCCTCCCGCCCACCGTTCGCGAGCCGCCGTTAAACAAACAGAGGAGAGGGTCTGATGAAAGCTTTGACGATCAATGCATTGACTGTCGCCATGGTCGCGGCGTTGTCGCTGGGCGTGTCCGGCTGCAACCGCAACGCCGATGCCGGCCCGTCCGCCGATGGCGGTACGGCCGCCGATTCGACCCAGGCGGATGCGCCCAAGTACGCAAAGGTGGTGAGCGTCGATCCCGTACGCAAGACGGTGAACAACCCGCGCCAGGTGTGCAAGGACGAAGTCGTTACCCACACCACGCCGCCCAAGGACGAACATCGCATCGCCGGTACCGCGATCGGCGCCGTGGCTGGCGGCCTGCTCGGCAACCAGATCGGTGGCGGCAAGGGCAAGACGCTGGCAACGGTGGCTGGTGCGATCGGCGGTGGGTACGCCGGCAACCGCATCCAGGCCAGCCGCCAGCATGCCAACACCACGTCCACCGTGGAGCGGCACTGCGACACCGTCAATGACACCAGCACCAAGCTGGTGGGCTATGACGTGCGCTACGAATACAAAGGCGTCACCCGCACTGTCCGCATGGATCACGATCCGGGCGATCGCGTGAAGGTGGAGGAAGGTGTGACGGCGGTTTCCGACGCCCGTTGAGTCGATCGGAGTCATCGATCGGAGGGCTTTTTCCCGAAGGAGTGATCGACATGAATGCACTATCGAGCAAACTCGCGCTGGCCGTGGCCATGGCTGGAGGCCTCGCACTGGCCGGTTGCGCCACCCCCTACAGCAACGGTGGCAACTACGGCTATCAGGGACAGCCAGCCCGAAGCGCGCGCTGCAATACCTGCGGCGTGGTGCAGGAAGTGCAACAGGTCTACACCGAGGGCAACAGCAGCGGTGGCACGCTCGGTGCCGTGATCGGTGCGGTCGCCGGTGGCGTGCTGGGCAACCAGGTAGGCAAGGGTGACGGCCGCAAGGCCGCCACGGTGGCCGGTGCAGTGGCCGGCGGCGTCGTCGGCAACCAGGTTGGCAAGCGCAGCGGAAGCGGCGACGTGGCCTATCGCATCGTGGTGCGGCTGGACAACGGCCAGTACGCGACGGTCACTCAGCGGGAGAATCCGGACGTGCGCAACGGTGACTACGTGCAGGTGCGCGGCGACCACGTCTACAGGCTCTGATTCTCCGATCGTATGGACGTCCAGACGTTTGGACGTCCAAACAACAAAAGGCCCTCGTATGAGGGCCTTTTGTTTTATGGCGTGGTGTCGGGCGTCAGTTGACGGCGTAGAAACGATGTTCGCCGATGGTCGTCCCGGCACGGTTGACCGACCACGTCGGCGTGATCGCCACGGTGGCGAAGTGGTCGGCGCGTGGCACCAGCATCTTGCGTTCGGCGATCGGCAGCTGCCAGTTCCGGATCGAACGACCGGCAATCCGCCATGCCTTGTGGAAGGCCTCCAGGTTGGTGATGTCGAACGAGCCCGGGGTGGTGGTGGTGGCGAACTGGTGGGGTGCCGTGACGACCTTGCATACGGTGTCGCCCCAGCGTCCGCGTTCGCGCCGGCGCATGGCGACTTCGGCGACCGCGAGCTGGCCAAGCGTGGGTTCGCTGCGTGCTTCCAGATAGACCGTGGTCGCCAGGCAAGCCTGGTCCGCAACGGGTTGCGGCAGCAGGCTGGTGAGCCACAACAGCATGGAAAGTTTCATATCTGCCTCCAACGTGCTGTACGCGCAGCCTTGCAGGCCTGACGCGCCGTTGCGGTGGACGGGCTGGCAGGCCGTTCCACCTGGATTGATCGCCAACCGGGGTATGCGGTTGAACGTGTTGCCACGGACGTGTGGCGGGTCGAGCGGCGGGTTCGTGCCGATCGGTGATGGCTGCAATGGCGCTGCGCGTGCCTTAGGGCCGTGTTGCCTGCAACTGCCAGCTGTGGCGTCAGCTGGGTAACTCCATCCGGCTTTTTGCCGGGTCGCGCCGATCCGGATTCTTCCGGTTCGTCGCGTACATCGGCACCCCGTTTTCCGGATGCCGCGATATTCGATCGGCGGAGCCTAGTGGCGGATTTCGCCAAAGGCAAGTGCCTTGGTGTTTCGTTCAGCGCATCCTCACATTCCGTTGACGCCGATGAAAAAGGCAAATGGACGTCTAAATGGCCGATGCCTCAGGCGGGCCAGCGTTCGTCGACAACCGCCGACAATGGGCCCTCGTCGTGATCCAGTGAAAGGCTGCCGTCGCTCGCGCCGCTGGTGATGTCATCGTTCAACACGGCCAGCGCCTCGACGGTGTCTCCATCGACGACGTCCAGCACCATGCCGGCGTCCTGGCCGGCGACGCGCAGAGCCAGGCCCGGCGCAATGGCGCGCGACAACGTGAGATGGCACAAGTGGCGTTTGCAGCCACCGCGGAAATGAAGGCGCGCCACGATTTCCTGGCCGGGATAGCAACCCTTGTCGACGGCAACGGCCTGCAACCGCTGCAGCGACAGCATCGGCGCGACCCACTTGTCCAGCGCTTCCTCGGGCAACCAGGGCCAGCCGAGCTTCAGCTGCATCTTGCGCCACGCGGCGTCGCCGCTCTGCGTCGATGGCACGATGCGCAGGGCATGCTCGCCGCAGCCCAGCGAAATCGTTTCGCCCTCGATCCGCACATCGTGCAGCGCTTGCGCTTCGCCGGTAGCCAGCGCCGCGGGTGATGCCGCATGCAGCGTCACGCGCGAACGAAAGACAAAGCGCCGCAGGCCATCGGCCATGTCCGCGGCCGTACCGCCGCGCAACAGCAGCAGCAGTTTCTCCTCGGCGATGCGGGCAAGGTGAAACAGCGCACGCACACGTCCCTGCGGATCGAGCCATGCACCGAATGCCCAGCGGCCCACCGCCAGTCCGGTCACCTTGCTGCTGAATTGCGCGTGCGCGAACGCCACGGCATCAGGCCCCTCGATCAACAGGATTTCGGCATCGCGTGTAATGGACATAGACGGTCGATGTGTGGGCGCGGGTCGCGCGACTCAAGCGTGCTTTCCGTGCGCAGAGCAGGGGCCAGGTTGTGCTGGTTTTGCGCAAGTATTAACCTTCGCTGGCTAACAAGACGACCATGTCCGAATCCCATTCCCCAGCACCGTCCTCACCTGCATCCGCTCCGGCGGAGGATGCCGTGCCGGCGGCGCGGGGTGCGGACAAGGTCCCGCCCGAACGGCCGGCGCCGGATCCCACCCGCTACGGCGACTGGGAAAAGAACGGACGCTGCATCGACTTCTGAATCCCGCTGTGGCGCCCTTGCCGCTCACGGCGGCGGGGCGGCACGGACATCAGCGATTCCACACAGGATAGCCGCCATGGCAGATATGCAACGACCGCTCTCTCCTCATATCCAGGTCTATCGATGGCAGGTGCAGATGGTCAGTTCCATCCTGCACCGCGCCACCGGCATCGCGCTGTCCGTTGGCAGCCTGGTGGTGGTGTGGGGCTTGCTGGCGCTGGCCGCCGGCGGGCAGCAGTTCGACAGCTTCAAGGCATGCGCCGGCAGCCCGCTGGGCCTGGTGTTGCTGCTCGGCTGGAGCTGGTCGCTGTTCTATCACCTGTGCAACGGCATCCGTCATCTGCTGCAGGACGCTGGCGCCGGTTACGAGATCGTGCAGTTCGTGCGTTCGAGCTGGTTGTCGGTGGCCGGCAGCATCGTGTTGACCGTGCTGGTCTGGGCCTATGTGCTGATGGCCGGAGGTGCGGCATGAACGCGAAGAGTGATGTCGTGAAGGATCGCCGCCATCCGCTGAAGGCTGCTCGCGGCTTGGGCTCGGCCAAGTACGGCGTGAGCCACTGGTGGACCCAGCGCGTCACCGCCGCGGCGCTGGTGGGCCTGGGCATCTGGTTCGTCATCCTGGTGCTCGGCCTGCTGCATGCCGACTACGCCAGCGCGCGCGCCGCGGTGGCGAAGCCGTGGAATGCGCTGCTGCTGATCGCGTTCGTGCTCGCCGTGTTCTGGCATGCCGTGCTGGGCCTGCAGGTAGTGGTGGAAGATTACGTGCACACCCGCTGGAAGGAAGTGGTGTTGCAGGTGGCGATCAAGTTCCTCGCCGTGCTCGGCGCGCTCGCTGGCGTGCTGGCCGTACTGCGCATTGCGCTGACTCCTTAAGACGAATACGCGAGGCCGCAACTCCATGGAAAGCTACAAGATCCAGCAACACCTTTATGACGTGATCGTGGTCGGCGCCGGCGGTGCTGGCCTGCGTGCCACCTTTGGCCTGGCCGAGAAGGGCCTCAAGGCCGCCTGCATCACCAAGGTCTTTCCCACCCGCTCGCACACGGTGGCCGCGCAGGGCGGCATTTCCGCCGCGCTGGGCAACATGGGCGAGGACGACTGGCGTTTCCATTTCTACGACACCGTCAAGGGCGGCGACTGGCTGGGCGACCAGGACGCGATCGAATACATGTGCAAGCACGCACCCGAAGCGGTGATCGAGCTGGAGCACTACGGCGTGCCGTTCTCGCGCACCGAGGAAGGCAAGATCTACCAGCGCCCGTTCGGCGGCATGACCACCCACTACGGCAAGGGCACTGCGCAGCGCACCTGCGCCGCGGCCGACCGCACCGGCCACGCCATCCTGCACACGCTGTACCAGCAGGCGCTGGCGCATGACGCCACGTTCTTTGTCGAGTATTTCGCGATCGACCTGATCTTCGACGAAGAGGGCGTTTGCCGCGGCGTGCTGGCGCTGGACATGAACGAGGGCACGCTGCACTTCTTCCGCGGCCAGGCCGTGGTGCTGGCCACCGGCGGCTACGGTCGCGCCTACTTCAGCGCCACCTCGGCGCATACCTGCACCGGCGACGGTGGCGGCATGGTGCTGCGCGCGGGGCTGGCGTTGCAGGACATGGAGTTCGTGCAGTTCCATCCCACCGGCATCTATGGCGCCGGCTGCCTGATCACCGAGGGCGTGCGCGGCGAAGGCGGCTTCCTCACCAACTCCGAGGGCGAGCGCTTCATGGAGCGCTACGCGCCGAACGCGAAGGACCTGGCCTCGCGCGACGTGGTCAGCCGCGCCATGACCATCGAGATCCGCGAAGGCCGCGGCGTGGGCGAGCACAAGGACCACATCTTCCTCAACCTGATGCATCTGGGTCCGGAAGTGATCCACGAGCGGCTGCCGGGCATCGCCGAGTCGGCGCGCATCTTCGCCGGCGTGGACGTCACCAGGGAGCCGATCCCGGTGCTGCCCACCGTGCACTACAACATGGGCGGCATCCCCACCAACTATCACGGCGAAGTGGTGCAGAAGCGCGGCGACGACGTGGACGCGGTCGTGCCTGGCCTGTTCGCCATCGGCGAGGCGGCCTGCGTGTCGGTGCATGGCGGCAACCGGCTCGGCTCCAACTCGCTGCTGGACCTGGTGGTGTTCGGCCGCGCGGTGGCGCATCGCTGCGCCGAACTGATCGAACCCGGTGCGCCGCACAAGGATCTGCCCGCCAACGTGCTGGACAAGTCGCTGGCGCGCTTCGACGCGTTGCGCAACGCCAATGGCGGCACGCCCACGGCGCAGATCCGCCTGGCCATGCAGCGCACGATGCAAAAGGATGCGGCGGTGTTCCGCACCGGCGAGACGCTGGCCGAGGGCAAGCAGAAGATCTCCGAAGTGTTCGACATGTTCCAGGACGTGAAGGTCAGCGACCGTTCGCTGGTGTGGAACTCCGACCTGGTCGAGACGCTGGAGCTCTCCAACCTGCTGGCACAGGCGGTGGCCACCATGCATTCGGCCGAGCAGCGCCCGGAAAGCCGTGGCGCCCACGCGCGCGAGGATTTCCCCGAGCGCGACGACGCCAACTGGATGAAGCACACCCTGGTGTGGGTCGACGAGGCGGGCAAGTCGCGCTTCGACTACCGCCCGGTGCACATGCAGCCGATGACCGACGAGGTCAAGGCCGTGCCGCCGGCGAAACGCGTTTACTGATCCTGCGCCAGCAGGTGGCATCACATCACACGTTGCGCGGCCGGATCGTGGTTCCGGCCGCCGAACCGAAGGGTCGAGGACATGGGTGAATTCGCGCTACCGAAGAATTCCAAGATTCAGCCGGGCAAACACTACCCGGCGAAGGACGCGAAAAAGCCGCGCACCTTCCGCATCTATCGCTGGTCGCCGGACGACGGCCAGAACCCGCGCATCGACACCTACGAGGTCGATCTGGCCGCCTGCGGCCCGATGGTTCTGGACGCCCTGCTCAAGATCAAGAACGAGATCGACCCCACGCTGACCCTGCGCCGATCATGCCGCGAAGGCATCTGTGGCAGCTGCGCGATGAACATCGACGGCACCAATACGCTGGCATGCACCTGCGCGATCGCCGATGCCGGCAAGGGCAGCGGTGACGTGAAGATCTACCCGCTGCCGCACATGCCGGTGGTGAAGGACCTGGTGCCCGACCTCACCCATTTCTACGCGCAGTTCGCCTCGATCAAGCCGTGGATCCGCACGCAGAGCCCGGCACCGGACAAGGAGCGGCTGCAGTCGCCCGAAGAACGCAAGAAGCTCGATGGCCTGTACGAATGCATCCTGTGCGCCTGCTGTTCGACCAGTTGCCCGAGCTATTGGTGGAACGGCGACAAGTACCTGGGGCCGGCGATCCTGCTGCAGGCCTACCGCTGGATCGTCGACTCGCGCGACGAGGACACCGGTGCGCGCCTGGATGATCTGGAAGATCCGTTCAAGCTCTATCGCTGCCACACCATCATGAATTGCACGCGTACCTGCCCCAAGGGTTTGAACCCGGCCAAGGCGATTGCGGAGATCAAGAAGCTGATGGTGGAGCGGCGCAGCGCGTGATCGCCATTTAGTCCCTTCTCCCCTTTGGGGAGAAGGTGCCCGAAGGGCGGATGAGGGGCGGGTGCTCGCGGGGAAGTCGATCAAAGCTTCTTTCGATGAAGTTATCTCGCAGGATTGTCCCCCTCTGCTCAATCCTCTCTCCCACAAGGGGATTTCCTAAAGGTCGCCCGATGGGGAGAGGAGGCGAACGAGGCGCTTCGCGCGATCCTATGAATAAAGCTCGACTCCAATGGCGCGTCCGCCGCGGCACCCGCGAACTCGACGCCTTGCTCGGCGGTTGGCTGGAAGATCGCTTCGACCGCGCCGACGCGACGCAGCAGCAGGCCTTCGACGAACTGCTCGACGTGCAGGACCCTGACCTGTGGGACTGGGTAATGGGCCATGCCCGGCCCGGGCGACCCGACTGGCAGGCGATCATCGATGACATCCGCGCCCGCCATCGGCTTTGAATACGCGCCGTCGCGGCTGCTGCGACGCTGCCTGCTGGCGGTTGCCGCACTCGCCGCGCTGGCCGTGTCCCTCTCGGGTTTGTCCATCGGCCTGGAGCTGATATTGATCGTGGCGGTGGCGCTGATGACCTGGCAGAACCTGCGGCGTGCGGCGAGGTCGCCGCTGGCCGCCGCGGGCTGGGCCGCCGAGGGCGGCTGGACCTTGCGCACCGTCGATCACGAAGACATCGCCGCCACGCTGGCGTCGTTCCGCGTGCTCGGTGGCTTCATCCTGTTGCGCCTGCGCACGGTGGATCGCGGCGTCCAGGTGTTGCTGCTGGCGCCGGACAACAGCGACGCGGACATTCGCCGCCGCCTGCGCATGCGCCTCGCGACGGTGCAACCCGGCGCGGCGCTGCCGCGAATCTGACTGCCGCGCAACTTGCCGCGCCCCCTCCGCTTCGGGCACCCTGCCGCCGCTGCACGCCATGCGCTAACGTATACCGTTCCCGGCGGCCGTCCGTATCGGCTTTCCACGCCGCTCCCACGAATCAGGTTGCCATGTTCCGACCGCTCGAACTCTTCATCGGCCTGCGCTACACGCGCGCCAAGCGACGCAACCAGTTCATCTCCTTCATCTCCACCGTCTCGATCGTGTGCATCGCGATCAGCGTGATCGCCCTGATCACGGTGATGTCGGTGATGAACGGCTTCGACTACCAGATGCGCGCGCGCATCCTGGGCGCGATTTCCCACGCCACCGTGTCCGGCGTGGGCCAGAGCCTGGAAGACTGGCCGCGCACGTTGAAGGTGGCCACCGCCAATCCGCATGTGCTGGGCGCTGCGCCGTATGTCGAAAGCGAGGCGATGCTGCTGGCGCGGCGTTCCAGCGGCGCCCTGGTGCGTGGCATCGAGCCCGCGCTGGAGCCCAAGGTGGTCGACATCGACAAGCACATGGTGGAGGGCTCGCTCGACGCGCTGAAGCCGGGCAGCTGGAACATCGTGCTGGGCAAGGAGCTGGCGATGACGCTGGGCGTCAGCGTGGGCGATCGCGTGACCATGGCCGTTCCCGAGTTGCGCGCCACGCCGATGGGCGGCGTGCCGCGCATGCGCGGCTTCCATGTGGCGGGCGTGTTCGAGCTGGGCATGGAGCAGTTCGATTCCGGCCTGGCGCTGGTCAACATGAGCGACGCGGAAAAGCTCAACAGCCTCAGCGGCCCCACCGGCATTCGGCTGCGGCTGGACAATCTCTTCAACGCCCGTCCGGTGGCGCGCGAGCTGGCCGATGAGCTCGGGCAGGTGTATCGCGTGCAGACCTGGATGGACACCAACGCCAACCTGTTCGCCGCGCTGTCGATGGAGAAGATGGTGATGTTCGTCATCCTCTCGCTGATCATCCTGGTGGCGGTGATCAACCTGATCTCGATGCTGATGATGCTGGTGACCGACAAGCAGGCCGACATCGCGATCCTGCGCACGCTGGGTGCCACGCCGCGCAGCATCATGGGCATGTTCATGGTGCAGGGCGTGCTGGTGGGTTTCGTGGGGATCGGTTTCGGCGTGGGCCTGGGCTCGCTGCTGTCGTGGAAGTTGCCCGGCATCATCAAGTGGATCGAGCACACCTTCCACGTCACCTTCCTGTCGCCCGACGTCTATTACATCAGTGAAGTACCCAGCCGGCTGGACTGGCACGACGTGGGTTCGGTGGCCCTGCTCACGTTCACCTTCTCGCTGCTGGCCACCTTGTATCCCGCGTGGCGCGCCTCGCGCACGCAGCCGGCGCAGGCGCTGCGCTATGAATAAGGCCGTCATGCATCCCACCACCGAAAACGTGCTGCGCGCCAGCCACGTCGCCAAGACCTACCAGGACGGCGGATTGCGCACCGACGTGCTGAGCGACGTCAGCTTCGAACTCAAGCGCGGCCAGACGATGGCGATCGTGGGCGCGTCTGGTTCGGGCAAGAGCACGCTGCTGCACATCATCGGCGGGCTCGATACCTTGAGCGCGGGCGAGGTGGAGGTCGATGGGCGCGTGCTGTCCTCGCTCTCCGACGCCGAGCGCGGCCGCGTGCGCAACCGCTCGCTGGGTTTCATCTACCAGTTCCATCATCTGCTGCCCGAGTTCACCGCGCTGGAAAACGTGTGCATGCCGCTGCTGATCCGCGGCACCGCGATCGCCGAGGCGCAGCGCCAGTCGGCCGCGTTGCTGGAACGCGTGGGGCTGGGCAAGCGGCTGCAGCACAAGCCTTCGGAGCTTTCCGGCGGCGAGCGCCAGCGCTGCGCGGTGGCGCGCGCGCTGGTGACGCGCCCGGCCTGCGTGCTGGGCGACGAGCCCACCGGCAACCTCGACGAGGACAACGCGGCGCAGGTCTACGGCCTGATGCTGGAGCTCAACCGGGAGATCGGCACCAGCTTCGTGCTGGTGACGCACGATCCACGCCTGGCCGCGCGGATGGACCGCACGCTGGTGTTGCACAATGGCGTGCTGCAGGAAAAAACCGCCGCCTGAGCGGACCAGGCCCAACGCGCATCGGGGCCTGCGCAATAACGAAAACCTGCAGGAGCGACTTCAGTCGCGACCCGTTCCGAAGCGTGCAGTCCGGTCGGGACTGAAGTCGCGCCTGCAATTGACGGCCCATGCCAGGGCGAAGGCCTACATGTCTTTCGTCCGCCGTGCGGTCGGCGTCGCGTTACGCTCGACGGTCCGAATGCATGGAGCGCAGCGTGGCACGAATGGCGGCAATGCCTGCGGCAAGCGTGGGCCTCGCCTTGCTGGCGGGGGTATTGGCGGTGCAGTGGTTGCCGTCGTTGCCGCCGCGCTGGTGCGCCCTGCTGCTGTTGATCCCCGCTTTCGTGCTGGCGTGGCGATGGCCGCGCGGGCGCTGGGTCGGCGGCGTCCTGGTTGGCGTGGCGTGGGCAATGTATCGGGGCGGCGTGGCGATGGATGCGCGCTTGCCACGGTCGCTGGAAGGTCGCGATCTGGTGGTGACCGGCGCGATCGTGGATCTGCCCTTGAAGCGCGGCTACGCCAGCAGTTTCGACTTGCGGGTCGATCGCGCCCTGCTGGATGGCCGGCTCATTCCATGGCGCGGTCGCGTCACCGTGAGCTGGTACAACGATGCACCAGCGCTGCGTCCCTGCAGTCGCTGGCGTCTGCAATTGCGCCTGAAACGCCCGCGCGGCCTGCTTGATCCGGGCAGCGCGGACAGCGAGCGCTCCGCGCTGCAACGGGGCATCGTGGCGCATGGCTATGTGCGCGACGATGTCGACAACGCGCCGCTGGACAAGCCCTCCTGGTGCGTCGACGGCATCCGCGATGCGATCGCCCGCGGCATCGCGGCGCGGGTGCGCGACCCGCACGATGCGGCGCTGCTGCAGGCGTTCGCGGTGGGCGACACGCGCGGCTTGCAGCAGCATGACTGGGCGGTGGCGCGTGCCAATGGCGTTTCGCACCTGATCGCGATCTCCGGCTTTCACGTGGGTGTGGCGGCGGTGTTCGGGCTGGGCCTGGCGGTGCTGCTGTATGGCCTGTTTCCCCGGCTCGGCCACCGCCTGCCGCGATCGCAGGCGCAGGCGGCTGCTGCCTTGCTGACAGCCACGATCTACAGCGCGCTGGCGGGTTTCGGCCTGCCCACGGTACGCACCTTGCTGATGATCGCGGTGGTGACGCTGGCGCGCTGCGGGCGGCGCGGCAGTACCGGCGTGCAATCGTTGGGCCTGGCCATGCTGGCCATGTTGCTGGTCGATCCGCTGGCCGTGCTGGCCGCGGGGTTCTGGCTGTCGTTCGTGGGCGTGGCCTTTCTCATGCTGTGCCTGCAGGCGCGCGGTCGTGGCCTGCGTGCGTTTGTCCACGAATTGTCGGCCGGGCAGATGGTGATGACGGTGGGCCTGCTGCCGCTGAGCCTGTGGTTCTTCGGGCAGGCGTCGCTGGTGGGGGCGTTGTCCAACCTGATCGCGGTGCCGCTGGTCAGCTTTGCGATCGTGCCGTGTGCGCTGGCCGGCAGCCTGTTGCTGGGGCTGTGTCCACCCGCGGCGACGCCGGTGTTGTGGCTGGCCGCGAGGCTGGCCCATGCGCAGTGGTGGCTGCTGGAACAGACGGCGGCCTGGCCCGGCGCGCAGTGGTATCTGCCTTCGGTGCAGCCGCTGGCGCTGCTGCTGGCGTTGATCGGGGCGCTGTGGCTGTTCATGCCGCGTGGCGTGCCGCTGCGCTGGCTGGGCGCGCTTTTGTTCCTGCCGCTGTTGTATCCCACGCTGACGGCGCCGCCGTCCGGTGCGTTCCGGGCCTGGGTGCTGGACGTGGGGCAGGGCTTGTCGGTGTTGCTGTACACGCAACACCATGTGCTGGTGTACGACACGGGGGCGCGTTATCCCTCGGGTTTCGATCTGGGCGAGGCGGTGGTGTTGCCGGCGATGCATGCGCTGGGCATCGGCCATCTGGACATGCTGATGATCAGCCACGGCGACAATGATCACGCCGGCGGCGCCGAGGCGGTCGCCGCGGCGTTCCCGCAGGCGACGCGCTACGCCGGCGAACCGTCGCGAATGCGCATCCCCATGCGGCAATGCATCAGCGGCCAGACCTGGCGCTGGGATGGCGTGGACTTTCGCGTGCTGAATCCGGCGCCGGGCCAGGGCGATCGCGACAACGACAGTTCCTGCGTGCTGCTGGTGGAAGGCCCGCGCGACCGTCTGCTGCTGGCCGGCGACATCAGCTCGCGGGTGGAGCCGCAGGTGGCCGCGGCGGTCGGGCCCGGGCCGGCGCCGTGGCTGGTGGTGCCGCATCACGGCAGCAAGACCTCGTCCAGTGCCGCGTTCATCGCCGCGATCAAGCCGCCCCTGGCGATCGTCTCGGCCGGTTGGCGCAACCGCTTCGGACATCCCAAACCCGAGGTGGTGGCGCGCTATGCGGCGGCCCGCGTGCCGCTGTTCAACACCGCGATCCAGGGCGCCATCCCGCTCGAGTTTCCGGCGGATGCGCCCGCGCGGCGCCACTCGGGCTGGCGTCTGCGCCAACGCCGCTACTGGCGCGAGTGAACCGCGGACTGCCACCTGTGCCGCAGTCGAACGGGACGGGACTGCTATCATGCGCGCTCTCTGGATGTCGTCCGACGGGGGCGCAAACGTGCTGGAAATCCTGATGGCTGGCGGTTGGGCGATGGTGCCCATCCTGATCTGTTCCGCCGTGGCGCTGGCGATCGTGCTGGAGCGTTGCCTCACGCTGCGGCGCAAGGCCGTGCTGCCGCCCGGGCTGGGCGAGGAAGTGCGCCAATGGGCGCGTTCGGGGCAACTGGATCCCAGCCATCTGCAGACGCTGGCAAATGGTTCCCCGCTGGGCGAACTGCTGGCCGCGGCGCTGGCCGTGCGCAACCGCCCGCGCGAGCTGATCAAGGAGCGCATCGAGGACACCGGTCGCCACGTGGTGCACCGCATGGAGCGCTACCTCAACACGCTGGGCACGATCGCGCTGATCGGCCCGCTGCTGGGCCTGTTCGGTACCGTGATCGGCCTGATCCGCATGTTCATGCAGGTGATGGCCGGCGGCATCGGCGATCCGGCGCGCATGGCCGGCGGCATCGGCGAGGCGCTGATCTGCACCGCGTCCGGGCTTACCGTGGCGATCCCCGCGTACGTGCTGCATCGCTATTTCCGCTCGCGCGTGGCCAGTTATTGCGTGGCGATGGAAAAGCAGGCCACCGCGCTGCTGGACGACCTGACCCTGACGACACCCGCCGCGGCGCCGCGAACCCGGCGCGCGCCGGCGCCCTCGTCCACGGACGCAGGCTGAGCACCACGATGCGTATCGGCAACGACCGCCGCCAGGACGATTTCGAGATCAACGTGATCCCGCTGATCGACGTGCTGCTCACCCTGCTGATGTTTTTCGTGCTCACCAGCACCTTCATCCAGCACTCGCGCCTGCAGGTGACCCTGCCCAACGCCAGTACGTCCGATCGCGACATGAACGCGCCGGCGCTGACCGTGATGATCGATCGCGAAGGCCGCTTCTACGTGGGCAGCGACGAGGTCATGGGCGAGGGCATCGAGCCGCTCAAGCAGGCCCTCGCCAGCCATGCGGGCACGGACCGCGAGCGCCCGGTGACGATCCGCGCCGACGCCAACACGCCGCACCAGGATGTGGTGACGGCGATGGATGCGCTGGGCCAGCTGGGTTTCACCCGATTGTCGATCGCCACCACGCCCACGGCCGCGGGCGCGAACGAGTGAAGCATCGCCCGGCCATGGCACCGGTGGTCGACGGCTGGGGCGTCTATCACCGCCTGCTCGGTTACACGCGGCGATACTGGCCGGTGGCGCTGGTGGCGGTGGTCGGCATGCTGGTCGATGGCGGCGGGCTGGCGCTGTTCACCGGCCTGTTGCAGCCGATGATCGATACCTTGTTCACGCGCAAGGACCCGTACCTGATCTTCTGGATGCCGATCTGGATCATCGCGATCTTCCTGGTGCGCTCGCTGGGCACCTTCGTCAGCGACTACGGCGTGTCCTACATCGGCCGCCACGTGGTGCAGGCGATGCAGCACGATGTCTTCGAGGCCTATCTCCGCTTGCCGGCACCGTATTTCGGCAACGAGCCGTCGGGGCAGCAGGTGTCGCGCGTCACCTACACCAGCGAACAGGTGGCCGCCGCGTCGAGCAGCGCCGCCAAGATCGCCATCACCGACGGTTTCACGGTGATCGCCATGTTGGGCGTAATGCTCTACTACAGCCCCTATCTCACGCTGTCGCTGCTGGTGATGGTGCCGGCGATCGCGCTGGTGGCCACCGTGGTGAGCCGCCGCTACCGGCAGATCAGCCGGCGCATCCAGGGCACCATGGGCTCGGTCACGGGCACGGTGGAGGAGTCGGTGGGCGCGCACCGCGAGGTGCGGATCTACGGCGGCCAGCAGCACGAATCGCAGCGCTTCGGCGAGATCACCCGCCACACCCGCCGGCTCAACCTGAAGATCGCCGCCACCAATGCGGCATCCAGTTCGACCGTGCAACTGATCGCCGCGATGGCGCTGGCGGCGCTGGTCTACCTGGGCACGCGGCCGCAGGTGCTCAATGTCATGTCGCCAGGCGTGTTCTTCGCCGTGCTCACCGCGATGGGTACGATGCTGCCCTCGTTGAAACGCCTTACCAACGTGCAGGCCAACATCCAGCGGGGCTTGTCGGCGGCCGAGGATATTTTCCGGGTGATCGACCTGCCACCCGAGGTGGACCAGGGCACGCGCGAGCTGACCCGCACGCAAGGCGACCTGCGTTTCGATGCGGTGCGGCTGGTCTATCCGCGCAACGGTTTCGAGGCGCTGCGCGGCGTGGATCTGCATTGCCCGCCCGGCAGCGTGACGGCGCTGGTGGGCCGCTCGGGCAGCGGCAAGAGCAGCCTGGTAGGCATGCTGCCGCGCTTCCACGAACCCAGCGCCGGGCGCATCGTGCTCGACGGCGAGGATTATCGCGACTACACGCTGGCCTCGCTGCGCCGGCAGATCGCCTGGGTCGGCCAGGCGGTGGTGCTGTTCGACGACACCGTGGCCAACAACATCGCCTACGGCGAGCTGGCCGGGGCCAGCGAGGCGCAGATCATCGCGGCGGCCGAGGCGGCCAATGCGATGGAGTTCATCGCGCGCATGCCCGAGGGCATCCATACACGCATCGGCCAAAGCGGCAACATGCTCTCCGGCGGCCAGCGCCAGCGCATCGCGATTGCGCGGGCGATCCTCAAGAACGCGCCGATCCTGGTGCTGGACGAAGCCACCAGCGCGCTGGATACCGAATCGGAGCGGCTGATCCAGCAGGCGCTGCAACGGCTGATGCGCGACCGCACCACGCTGGTGATCGCCCATCGCCTGTCCACCATCGAGGATGCCGATCAGATCGCGGTGATGGACCAGGGCCGCATCGTGGAGCGCGGCACGCATTCCGCATTGATGGCGCTGGGCGGCCACTACGCGGCGCTGCATCGGATGCAGTTCAGCGAGCAGGCCGCTGCCCACGGCAGCGATTGAGGGTTCGCCATGGCGCTGGTCGACACGCTCGAAGCGGCCTGGTACGGCGATGGTCGCGCGCCCTGGTGGACGCGGCCGCTGGCCGCGGTGTACAGCGCCGCGATCCACCTGCGCCGCGCGTTCTACCACCTGGGCTGGCTGCGCCGCGTGCAGCTGGACGCGCCCGTCATCGTGATCGGCAACATCAGCGTGGGCGGCACCGGCAAGACGCCGCTGACGATCGCCGTGGTCGAGGCGTTGCGCACGCGGGGTTATCGGCCCGGCGTGGTGAGCCGCGGCTACGGCGGCCGCCAGCGCGAACCGGTGCTGCTGGGCGATGCGCCCGATCCGGCGCAGGTGGGCGACGAGCCCTGCCTGATCCACGCCAGCGGCGTGCCGGTGGCGGTGGGGCGCGATCGTCCGGCGGCGGCGCAATTGCTGCTGGATACCGGTTGCAATCTGGTGGTCGCGGACGATGGCCTGCAGCACTACGCCCTGGCGCGCGACGTGGAAATCGGCGTGGTGGACGGCACGCGCCGCTTCGGCAACGAGCGCCTGCTGCCGGCCGGCCCGCTGCGCGAACCGATGCAGCGTTGGGAGCGACTGGACTTTCGCGTGTGCAATGGCGGCACGCCGGCGGCGGGCGAATATCCGATGCGGTTGCGCGGCCAGGTGGCGATGTCGCTGGTCGATGCTCGCAAGCAGCCGCTGCGCGACTTCGGCGGCCAGCGGGTGCATGCGGTGGCGGCCATCGGCAACCCGGAACGTTTCTTCGACAGCCTGCGGGCGGCGGGCATCGAGGTGATCGCGCACGCGTTCGCCGACCACCACGCGTTTACCGCCGCGGATCTCGATTTCGCCGATGGCCTGCCGGTGTTGATGACCGACAAGGATGCGGTCAAATGCCGGGCTTTTGCGCAGCCGCACTGGTGGCGGGTGCCGGTGCGCGCGGAATTGCCGGCGGCTTTCTACAAGGCGCTGGCCGCGCGCATGAGCCGCCTGTCACGCCACTGATTCACCGCCGACGAGGACGGCACGCACCAGTGCGCCGCCGATCCAGTAGCAAAGCGCGGCCGGCTCGCGCACGTTCCATATCACCAGGTCGGCGCGCTGGCCTTGCGCCAGCGTGCCGCGGTCGTGGAGGCCCAGCGCACGCGCCGCGTTGACGGTGATGCCGCGCAGCGCTTCCTCCGGCGTCAGCCGGAACAGCGTGCAGGCCATGCCCGCGGCCAGCCGCAGCGACAGCAGCGGCGAGGTGCCGGGGTTGCAGTCGGTGGCGATCGCCATCGGCACGCCGTGCTGGCGCAGCAGGTCGATCGGCGGCAGCCTGGTTTCGCGCAGCGCGTAGAACGCGCCGGGCAAAAGCACGGCAACCGTACCGGCCGCGGCCATCGCGCGGATGCCGGCCTCGCCGAGATGTTCCAGATGATCGGCGGAAAGCCCGCCGTACTCGGCCACCAGGGCCGCGCCGCCCAGGTCGGACAACTGTTCGGCATGGAGTTTTACCGGCAGGCCCAGCTGCGTGGCGCGCTCGAACACGCGGCGGGTTTCCTCGCGGCTGAAGCCGATGCCCTCGCAGAACGCATCGACCGCATCGACCAGGCCTTCGGCGGCCAGCGCGGGCAGCATCGTGTCGCAGACCAGGCCGACGTAGGCCTCGCGCCGGTCGCGGTAGTCCGGCGGCAGCGCATGCAGGCCCAGGAAACTGGTGCGTACGCCGATGCCCAGCTCGCGGCCGAGGCGACGGGCCACGCGCAGCATGCGGCGCTCGCTGTCCAGCTCCAGCCCGTAGCCGGACTTGATCTCCAGCGTGGTCACGCCGTCGGCGCGCAAGGCCCGCGCCCGCGGCAGCGACTGGTCGAGTAATTCTTCTTCGCTGGCGGCGCGGGTGGCATTGACGCTGGATACGATACCGCCGCCACCGAGGGCGATCTCCTCATAGCTGGCGCCGTTGAGGCGCAGCTCGAATTCATGGGCGCGGTCGCCGCCAAACACCAGGTGCGTATGGCAGTCGACCAGGCCCGGCGTGACCAGGGCGCCGTCCACCGATGCCACGCTCACCGCCAGCGCGGCGGGCGCATCGGGCAGGTCGTCCATGTGGCCCAGCCACGCAATGCGCCCATGGTGCATCGCGATGGCGCCGTGCTCGATCAATCCATACGGCGCGTCGCCGGCAAACGTGGCCAGCGTGGCGTTCAACAGCAGCCGATCCCAACGTGATTCGCTCATGGCGGCGCGGACTCTCTCAAGGTTGGCGGCGAGCCGCGTTTTCGCCGGGTGCGGCCGGCTCCCCGAACGCGCTGGTGCGCCCGACCGGTGGCGGTGAGTGGTCATCGGCATCGTCGTCGCTCTCGCCGGCAGGGTGGCGCGTTGCGTGACGGCGTTCGTAATCCTGCACCATGCGCTCGGCGAAATCGCGATAGACCGGCGTGGGGCAGAACAGCGACGCCGCTGCGCGGGCGAGCAGGCACGCGGCCATGATCGGGATCACCATGTCCTGGTTGTCGCTAAGCTCCATCGCGATTACCGCCGAGGTCAACGGCGAGCCGGTGACGCCGGCCAGGTACGCGCTCATGCCCAGCAACACCACCGCGGCCGCGGGCACGTCCGGAAGAAACTGGGCGACGTTCTGGCCCAGGCCGGCGCCGACCGCCAGCGCCGGCGAGAAGATGCCGCCCGGGATGCCGGCCCAGTACGACACCACGTTGGCCAGCAGCTTGGCGATGCCGAATGCCTGCCCGGGCGTGTTGACCGTGTCCTGCACGATGGCGCGCGCCTGGTCGTAGCCGGTGCCGTAGATCGCGTTGTGCGAACACAGCCCCAGCAGCGCCAGCGCCAGCCCGCAGCCCACCGCAAACAGTACCGGCCAGCGGGCGCGGAGGCGTCCGATACGGGCCAGCGGGCCGCGCCGGCTGAGCAGAATCAAGCGAGCGAACAAACCGCCGAGCAGACCGCAGAGAATGCCGGTGAGCAGCACGGCGAGCCAGGCGCGCCCTAAGGGCAGGCTGGCCTCGACTTCACCGAAATAGGCGTAGTTGCCCATGATGCCCAGCGACACCACGCCGCCGATGATCACGGCGGTCAGCAGCAAACCGCTGAAGCGATGCTCGAACGTGCCGGCCAGTTCCTCGATCGCGAACACCACGCCGGCCAGCGGCGTGTTGAACGCGGCCGCGATGCCCGCCGCGCCGCCGGCCAGGATGAAACGCGACGCCGCCCTGGGGTCGGTGAAGCCGAAGCGGCGGCCGATCGAATGGAACAGCGCGGCACCCACGTGCACGGTCGGCCCCTCGCGGCCGATCGAGGCGCCGACCGCCAGCGAGACCAGGGTGAGCACCATCTTGCCCACCGCGATCGGCAGCGACAGCATGCGCGCGCGAAAACCTTCGTCCTCGATGTGCAGCGTGCCGATGACTTGCGGAATGCCGCTGCCGCGGGTCGCGCGCAGCCGCCCTTCGGTCACCCACGCCAGCAGCCCGAACACCACCGGAGTGAGGATCAGCGGAATCCACGCGCCGAACGCCAGGATGCGCAGGAACAGGTGATACGACCACACGCTGGCCTTGGCGAACAGGATCGCCGCCAGCGCCACCAGCACCGCGCCCACCCAAAGTACCAGCCGCCGCTTCCATTGATGCGGCGCGAAGAACTCGTGGCCAAGCAGCGCCTGCAGGCGTGGATTCGACGAGCTGGCGACAGGTTCGGTGGGTTCGTGCATCGGGTGATTATCGCAGGCTGGCCTTGTCCGCCGTCGCGCAGGCTGGGCGGGCAGCCGCCCGGCCGGTCACGTCGCCCCCGGCAAGGTCCGCCATCGCGTCTCGTACAGGTCGAAGCGGCGATCCTTCAAATTGGTCACCGCGCCGGCATTGCGTGCCCGGGCCAGGCCTTCCAGGCGCAGGTCGGCGAACAGCACGGTTTCGATGTTGGGGGTGGAGTCGGCGGCCACGCCATCGCGGGCAAAGCCGAAATCACTGGGCGTGAGGATGCAGCTCTGGCCATACTGGATGTCGAAATTGTTCACCCCGGGCAGGTTGCCCACGTTGCCGGACATCACCACGTAGCACTGGTTTTCGATCGCGCGCGCCTGCGAGCAGTAACGCACGCGCAGGTAACCCTCGCGCACGTCAGTGCAGAACGGCACGAACAGGATCAGCGCGCCCTGGTCCACCAGGTGCCGCGCCACCTCGGGAAACTCGCTGTCGTAGCAGATCATCACCCCGATCGGCCCGCAGTCGGTCAACACGGTGGCGGCGCTTTCGCCGCCGCTGATGTTCCACACGTTGCGTTCGCTGGGGGTAGGGTGCAGCTTCTCGCGCTCGTGGATGGAGCCATCGCGCAGGCAGATGTAGCAGACGTTGTGGATGTCGCCGTTGGCCTGCTCGGTGGGATGCGTGCCGGCAACGATGTTGATGTTGTAATGGACGGCCAGACGGCTGAACAGGTCCTTCACCTGCGGCGTGTACTGGCTCAGCTTGCGAATCGATGCCACCGGCGACAGCTCGGTGTTCTCGATCGACAGCAACTGCAGCGTGATCAGCTCGGGAAAGGTGACGAAATCGGCGTTGTAGTCGGCGGCGATGTCGGTGAAATATTCCACCTGGGTGGCGAATTCCTCGAACGAGCTGATGCGCCGCTGCAGGTATTGCACCGACGCCACCCGCACCGAATCGGGCAGGCGCTGGGTGGAGGGGATCGACGGCACGTCCGGCTGGTTCATCAGGCGCGGATTGCGCCACACCAGATGCACGGCAAAGCCCAGCGACTCATGGTCGGACGGCACGTAGGCGCGCAGCAACCCGATCATCTCGAAACCGTTGGACAACTGGAAGCTCAGCGTGGGGTCGCGCCGCTGGCCATCCAGCACCGCCTGCACATACGCTTCAGCGCTGCCGTAGCGGGCGATGTTTTTCGCCAGCCCCGGGATGCGTCCGCCGAACACGATGCCGCGCAGCTTCAGGTCGGTGCACAGGCGCTTGCGCGCGTGGTACAGCCGCTGGCCGATGCGCATGCCGCGGTAGTCCGGGTGCACCACCACCTCCATGCCGTACAGCCAGTCGCCGTCGGGCTTGTGCCGCGAGGCCATGCCGCCGCCGGTGATCTGCATCCACGTATGCGGCGCCAGCGCGGTGGCCTCGTCGATGCGGAAGGTGGCGCAATAGCCCACCACCTTGCCCTCGTACTCGACCACGAACTGGCCTTCCGGGAAGTGTGTCTGCTGGGAGCGCAGCATCTCGCGCGAGTGGCCCCACTCCTCGGAATAGACGCGGGCGGTGAGGTCGGCCAGTTGCGGCACGTCGGCCAGCACGGCCTGCCGCAACGCGAGTTTCGGTGTGTTTTCAGCGGTCTTCTTGGGCATGGCGCGATTATGCACACGCCGATTCCAAGCGCGGGTGAAGACAGCTCGACCCCCGTTACACTGCCGACGATCCCAGCGGAGGTTGACCATGCCTGATCACCCCAGCACCTACCGGGCCGGCCACGTGTGGCACAGCAGCGGCTGGCACGAGGCGGAGGCGTTCGCGATCCACGACGGGCACGTGGTGTCCGCGGCGGGCGCGCCCGGCGAGTCGCTGGGCCAGTGGGTGCTGCCGGGCATGCCCAACCTGCATTCGCACGCCTTCCAGCGCGCCATGGCGGGGCTGGCCGAGCGGCGCGGCCATGCCGAGGACAGCTTCTGGAGCTGGCGCGAAACCATGTACGCCTTCGCCGCCACGATCGGCCCGGAGGCATTGCAGGCCATCGCTGCCCAGCTCTACGTGGAGATGCTCAAGGCCGGCTACACCCAGGTCTGCGAATTTCACTACCTGCACCACCAGATCGACGGCACGCCCTACGCGGCGCCCGAGGCGATGTCCCTGGCGCTGGTCGAAGCCGCCCGCGAAGCGGGCATCGCGCTGACCCTGCTGCCGGTGCTCTACATCAGTGGCGGCTTCGATGGCCGCGCGCTGGCCGCGCGCCAGCGCCGCTTCGGCCACACCGTGGACGGCTATCTGCGGCTGCTGGAGACGTTGCGCCGGCACGAGAGCGACGACCTGCGCGTGGGCATCGCCCTGCATTCCCTGCGCGCGGTGCAGGAGCGGGCCATGCACGAGGTGTTGGCCAACGAAGCAGCAAACAGCGGGCCGATCCACATCCATATCGCCGAACAGATCGGGGAGGTGCAGGATTGCCTGGCCATGCGCGGCGCGCGGCCGGTGGAATGGCTGTTCGACCACGCCGACGTCGACGCGCGCTGGTGCCTGGTGCATGCCACCCACCTCACCGACGCGGAGACCATCCGGCTTGCCCGCAGCGGCGCGGTGGCCGGCTTGTGCCCCACCACCGAGGCCAACCTGGGCGACGGCCTGTTTCCGTTGGCCGCGTATCAGGACGCCGGCGGCACGCTGGGCATCGGCTCGGATTCGCACATTTCGATATCGCCGGTGGAGGAACTGCGCTGGCTGGAATACGGCCAGCGCCTGGCCACGCGTCACCGCAATGTCGCGGCCCGGCATGAAGGCGACAGCGTGGGCGAGACCCTGTGGCGCGCGGCGTTGCGCGGCGGCGCGCAGGCGTCGGGCTTGCCGATCGGCGAACTGCGTGACGGCGCGCGGGCGGACCTGATCGTGCTGGATGAAAACTCGCCCTTGTTGGCCGGCCGCGACGCGCGTGCGCTGCTCGACAGTTTCATCTTTGCCGGCAACGCGCCGCTGGTGCGCGACGTGATGGTGGGCGGCCGCTGGCAGGTGCGCGATTTTCACCATCGCGACGAGGAGCGCATCGCCGGGCGCTACCGCCGTACCGTGGCACGCCTCCCGTAGCGTATTGTGGGAGCGACTTCAGTCGCGATGCTCTTGGGTATCTGACAAGAGCATCGCGGCTGAAGCCGCTCCCACAGGGGTATGCGGTTAGGTCGTGACCATTCGGGCGGTCGTATCATGCGTCGGATGGACTACCCCTCGACGCCTGTTTCCGCCGCTCCGCCATCCGTGCCTGACGCGGCATACGCGCCCTTCATCCATCACGGTACGCCCGCGTTTCGCCGGACCAACCTGGCCTTGTTCGCCGCGGGTTTCGCCACGTTCGGCCTGCTCTACTGCGTGCAGCCGCTGATGCCGGAGTTCAGCCGCGACTACGGCGTGAGCGCGGCGGGCAGTGCGTTGTCGCTGTCGCTGACCACCGGCGTGCTGGCGGTGGCGATGTTGTTTGCCGGGGCGCTGTCGGACGCGTGGGGGCGCAAGCCGGTGATGGTGGCGTCGCTGTTGTCCTCGGCCTTGCTGGTGCTGGTGACGGCGGTGATGCCGAACTGGACCGCCTTGCTGGCGGTGCGCACCTTGCTCGGCCTGACCCTGAGCGGCTTGCCGGCGGTGGCGATGACGTACCTGGGCGAGGAGATGCACGTCGAATCGATCGGCCTGGGCATGGGGCTGTACATCAGCGGCAGCGCGGTCGGCGGCATGGGCGGGCGGCTGATCACCGGCGTGCTGGCGGATTTTTTCGGGTGGCGCGCCGGGGTCGTGGTGGTGGGTGTCATCGGCGTGCTGGCGGGCACGATCTTCTGGCGCGCGCTGCCACCCTCGCGGCATTTCGTGGCGCAGCCGCTGCACTGGCGGCGGCTGGCTGGCCGCTTCGCCGGCATGTTCCATGACCGCGGCCTGCCGTGGCTGTTCGTCGAAGGCTTCCTGCTGTTGGGCGCCTTCGTCACCGTCTACAACTACTTGGGCTATCGCCTGCTGGCGGCGCCGTACAACCTCAGCCAGGCGGTGGTGGGGCTGATCTTCGGCATCTATCTGATGGGTACGTTCAGCTCGGCGTGGATGGGCCACCTGGCCGGCAAGCTGGGGCGGCGCAAGGTGTTGTGGACGGCGTTCGCGCTGATGCTGGCCGGCGTGGCGTTGACGATGACGCGGCCGTTGCCGCTGATCATGCTGGGCATCGTGGCGGTGACGTTCGGCTTCTTCGGTGGGCATTCCATCGTCAGCAGTTGGGTGGGGCGGCGTGCCGGCGCGGCCAAGGCGCAGGCGTCGTCCGTCTACCTGTTCTGCTACTACACGGGATCGAGCGTGGCCGGCGCCAGCGGCGGGTTGTTCTACGCCTCGCACGGGTGGAACGGTGTGGCGCTGTTCGTGGGCGCGCTGGTGCTGGCCGGGCTGCTGATTGCGCTGCGGCTGATACGACTGGCGCCGCTGGTGGACGTGGCCACGCCGCCGACGCCGATGAGTCGCGGGGCGATGCCGTAGGAGCGGGATTCGGGATTTGTAGAAGCGTTTGCCTGCGGGTCAGCGCGGCTTGTCGGATTTGCCCAGGGCCAGGGAAATCTGCGCGGTGCCCGGTTCGCTGGGCAGCAGGCGACGCACGAAGCCGAGCTCCCTGCACAGTTCCAGCATGGGGCGGTTCTCCAGCAGCACGTAGCCCCAGATCTCGCACAGGTTGCGGCGGCGGCAGTCGTCCACCAGCCGCTGCATCAGCAGCGCGCCCAGGCCCAGGCGGCTCCAGTCGCGCTCCACCAGTACCGAGAATTCCGCGTTGTCGGCCGACGGGTCGACATAGATGCGGCCGACGCCGCGCATTTCCGCCGGCGTGACCGATTCGTCCATCAGGACGAAGGCCGTTTCCAGCGCCGGGTCGACCTGGCACAGGCGCTGCGCCATCGGCGCGGGAAGCTCCGACATGGCGTGCAGGAAACGGCGGCGGATGTCCTCCGGCGACAGCCGCGAAAAACAGCGTTGCAGGGCCGCCACGTCACCCGGTTCGATCGCCCGCAGCAGCAGCTCGCGCCCGTCGCGGGTGGAAACCCGCTCACCATGCGGTTCGCCGCTGTCATGGCGGCGGGCAAAGCGTTCGCTGCTGCGTGGTGGGAGCGGGGCGAAACGGATAGGCGCGGGATACGTGAAGGCAACACTCATGGCAACGTCCGTACTTTCGCGTATTGTGTGCGTTGCAGCATGAAATTTCAATGAGGCGCGTTGCTGTAAGCAGCCACTGCGACATTGCTTCACGCCAGGGGGGGGTGCCTGTTTTGCTGCAATACGGAACGAGCGCAGGGCGCCCCGCGCGGCTACCAGACCAGATCGTCGGGTACGACGAACCGGCTGTAGAACGCGTCGTCCGCGTCGGGGGTGTCCTGCGTCCCGGCAGGTGCCGGCCGGCCGTGGTCCAGCACGACCATGGCCGCATCGCGCTCGTACACCTTGTCGGCCGCCACGCGCGGCAGCAGTTCGTAACCCTGGCCGTGGCGCACGATCACCAGCGCGCCGGCGGCCAGCTGCGCGCGCAGCGCCTCGTTCACCAGCACATCCTTGATGCGGTCGCCGTCGGCAAAGCGGTAGGCGATCGCGCCCTCGCGCTTCACCTTGTGCGCCTCGACGATCTGCTGGATCTGGGCCCGCGCCTCGGCGGCGCGCAGCTGTGCGTTGCGCTCGGCGGCAATGGCACGGTCACGCGCGGCCTTCTCCGCCTGCGCGCGCTGCGCTTCCAGCTGCTCGGCACTCGGAGCCGCCGGCTGCTTGCCCTTGTGCTTCTTCGCCTGCTCGCGCACCGCCTGGGCGACCTGGTTCTTTTTCACCAGCCCGGCCTTGAGAAGTTGATCTTGCAGGGGATTGCGCATGGGAAGCAGAAGGGTCAATCAGAAGTCTCAGGGTGAGATTGTAGCGTGTGATGGTGCCGATCCAGGATGCTCGACATGTCAGCGTTGGCGCAGCTTTCGGCTATGGCAGCCGCCTGGCAGTGGCAACGTTTCCGCGCTCTGGATGGCGGGACCGATTCCTGTACGGTACAATTCCGTACACGAGGAGAAACGCCATGACTGCCGCCGCCCGACTCGATCTGCGCCTGAATCCGACTGACAAGGATCGCATTGCCCGTGCTGCCGATCTGCGTGGCGTACCGCTGTCTGCTTTCGTGCGCGATGCCGTACTGCGCGAGGCTGAAAACGTGATGGCGGCGGAGTTTGCCGTCACACTGTCTCCGGCCGAGTCGCGCCGTTTTCTCGCTGCGCTGGACAAGCCGTTCAAGCCGAACGCAAAGCTCAAGAAAGCGATGGCCGACGCCGCCAGGCTGATTCGCTGACGTGGCACTGCGTTTCATGCGGCTGGCTCCGCGGCAACACGATCGCGGCGGTTTTTGCTGCGGCGTCGAGGCGCTCGACATCTATCTGCAGCAACAGGCCGGTCAGCACCAGCGTCAAGGCATCGCCACCACGCACGTTCTGATCGACGACACCACGTCAGCCCGCATCCTCGGTTACCTGAGTCTCGCTGCCGCTCAACTCCACCCGCACGATTTGCAGCCGGCCGATCGCAAGCGGCTGCCTGCTTACCCGATACCCGCCGCTCGCGTTGGACGGTTGGCTGTTTCCGCCCAGCACCAGGGTGAGGGCTACGGGAGGCTGCTGCTGGGCCACGCGGTAAACAGTGCTCTCAGCCTCCGCGAGCGACTTGGCGTACGTGTGCTGGTGGTGGACGCCAAAGACGAACATGCCGCCATGTTTTACAAGACCTACGGTTTCCAGCCCACGACGGAAACGGCGTTGACCTTGTATTTGCCGTTGGGCAGTGGGTGAGGCGACAACGGCATTGGGGCCGCTCAGCCGTTACCGATCAATCGGCGCTGTCCGGCTCGAAAAAGCTCCACCGCACATCGCCGAACTCCGCTTTCATCGCCGCCTCGACGGTGTTGATCGCCGCGATCATTTGCTGGCTGCCGGCGGTGGGGTGCATCCGCGCCTTCACCGCCACCATCACGTCCGGGCCCATCTGCAGGGTGATCAGGTTCAGCACCTCGGCCACCTCCGGGCGCTGGCGCAGGAAGCCCAGCAACTCCTCGCGGCGACGCGGCTCCATGCCCTGGCCGATCAGCAGCGCCTTGACCTCGATAGCCACCAGCACCGCCACCACGATCAGCAGCACGCCGATGGCGATGGTGCCGGCCGCGTCGAACATCAGGTTGCCGGTGAGCATGGTGGCGCCCACGGCGAGCGCGGCCAGGCACAGGCCGACCAGGGCGGCCAGGTCTTCGCCGAAGATCACCAGCAGTTCGCTGGAGCGGGTCTGGCGGAACCAGGTCCACAGGTGCTGGTCGCCGCGGGCCTTGTTCACCTCCTGCAGGCAGCCGCGCATCGAGAGGCCCTCGGCGACGATGCCGAAACCCAGCACGCCCAGGGCAAGCCACGGCCATTTCAGCGGCTCGGGATGGGTGAGCTTGTGCGCGCCCTCGTAGATCGAGAACATGCCGCCCACGCTGAAAAGCAGGATCGCCACCAGGAACGACCAGAAGTACAGCGCGCGCCCCCAGCCCAGCGGAAACTCGTCGGTCGCGGGCCGCCTGGCCTGGCGCATGCCCAGCAGCAACAGGCCCTGGTTGCCGCAATCGGCGAGCGAGTGCACGGCTTCGGCCATCATCGCGCCGGAGCCGGTGACGAAGGCGGCGACCAGCTTGGCCACGAAGATGGCGAAGTTGGCACCCAGCGCGAGAAAGATCGCCTTGCGCGAATTGGCGTGGCCGGACATGGGGACATCCCTGGAGAAAGGCGAAAGTGTAAACGGCATCGGCGGCGGGCGTGGCAAGATGCGGTGATGACGTATCGGGAATGCCTGCCATCGCCGCCGCTGCGTGGCCTGGTCGCCGCCTACTGGGGCATCGACGACGATGCCGCCGCGCCCGCGCTGCGGCGCATCCTGCCCGATGGCTGCGCCGACCTGATCTGCGATTTCTCCGGCGTCGCGCCGCGCATGCGCTGGGTGGGCACGATGACGCATGCGATCGAGGTGGCCGGCGGCGCACGGCAACGCTTGTTCGGCATCCGCTTTGCGCCCGGTGGGTTGTATCCGCTGTTGGGCGCGCCGTTGTCGCTGTTCACCGATGGCAGCGCCGGCATCGATGAACTGCCCGCTCGGGTATGGCGCCCGCCGTTGCAGGCCTGGTGCGATGACGATGGTTTCGCCGCACGCTGCCATCGTGCCGACGCCAGCCTGCTGGCGATCCTGCCGCAGCTGGCGGGCACGGCGACAACACCCCTGCTGCGCTGGCTGCAGGGCGCGCCGGCCGTGCCGCCGTCCGCCTCGGCGCTGGCCGACGAGCTGGGACTGGGCATGCGGACGTTGCAGCGGCGTTTCATGGATCACTTGGGCGTCAGCCCGCGCCAACACCTGCGCTGGTTGCGCTTCGAGCGGGCGCGGCAGTTGCTGGTGAATGGCGGCGGACGCGCGGTGGAGGTGGCGCTGGCTGCGGGCTACAGCGACCAGGCGCATTTCGTGCGCGAGTTCCGCCGTTTTGCCGGCGTCACCCCCGGGCGCTACCGCTGACGCAATCGTTCAATCGCGCGGTGCCGGTGTAGGGCATGCTGGCGCCCCCACACTCCAGGAGACAGGCACCATGGCACTACCGGTTTGCCGCAAGGCCACGCCCGTTCTTTTCGTCGAAACCCTCGCGCCCAGCCTCGCCTTCTGGCGCGACCGGCTGGGCTTCGCGATAACCACCGAGGTGCCGGGTGAGGACGGGCCGGCGTTCGCGATCCTCGCCGGCAACGGCATCGAGCTGATGCTGCAGACCACCGCCTCGCTGGCCGCCGACCCGCACGCGGCGGCGATGGACTGGCGCGGCGATCGCAGCAGCCTGTTCATCGAGGTGGACGACATCGACGCGCTGGCTGCCGCATTGGACGGTTGCGAGGTGGTGGCGCCACGGCACGACACGTTCTATGGCGCCACCGAGATCGCCTACCGCGAACCGGGCGGACATTTCGTCACCTTCGCGGCGTTTGAAGGCCGGGATGCGTGAGCAGGAAGTGGCGGCTCGCAAGCGTGCCGCAGCGTGCGGCTTCCGCTCAGGCGAATCCCGGATTCCCGATCCCGGTTTTCAACGTATCCCCACGCCCAACCCCACGCCGAAATGCACGTTGTTGTGGCCCTTGCGCATTTCCTCGGCGGTCCAGACGTGCGACTGCGTGGTGCTGACCAGCGGAAAGACATACGGCGCCTCGCCCACCTTGCCGCTGCGGGTGCCGTTGAGCGTGCCGCTGACGGTCATCAACGCGCCCGAGGGGTAGTTCAGCGGTTCGGCATAGCCGGGCGTGACGGCGATGAAGCGGCCGCTGCCGGTGTCATTGGCCTTGGGCCGCTGCGATGAATCCAGCGGATAGGCCAGCACCTCGATCTCGCTGTGGTCGGCGAAGTTGTTCACGTTGACCACGCGGCCGCCCCAGATCACCGCGTTGCCGTTGTAGCGCTCGGGCGACTGCGCTACCTGCGCGGGCGTGGCGGCGACGGCGTTGGTGGTGGTCTTGTAGATCGGCGCGGGTGCGCAGGCAGCGAGCACCAGCGTCAGCAGCGGGGCGGAAAACAGCAAGGAGCGGGCAGCGATACGCATGGTCGAACTCCTGTGGCGATACGGCGTGGGCTTCGCGAACAACGTTACGGTGCAAGGTGTGGCGGAAATGTGTGGCACGGCGCTCAGCGCGGGCGTGGCGGGCGCTCGCGGACGGACAGGCGCGAGGCAGGCAGCGGGCTGGGCGCGGGCGGTTCGGCGCCTTCCTGCAGGATCCAGTCCAGCCGCGTCTGCGCCGGCTTGTCCTGGGTCAGCAGCTCGCCCAACGCACGCAGCGGTTCGCGCAGCACGTCGTCCAGGTTCCAGGGCGCGTTGAGGATGGCCATGCCCGAGCCGTTGAGGCGCAGCGGGGAGTCGTCCGGGTGCACCAGCAATTCCACCCGCAGCACGCGGCGCGCGCCGATGCGCTGCAGGCCGCGCAGGAACGGCTGCACCTGGCTGCGCAGCTTGATCGGGTACCACACCGCATAGATGCCGGTGGGCCAGCGCTGCAGCGCGGTCTTCAGCGCCTGCTCGATCGTCTTGTACTCGGCCTCCTGCGCCTCGTACGGCGGATCGATCAGCACCAGGCCGCGCTTTTCCTTCGGCGGCAGCAGGGCCTTCAACGCCTCGTAGCCATCGCGCTGATGCACGTGCATGCGCGGGTCGCGATGCAGCAGCTGGCGCAGCCGGGCCGCTTCCTCGGCATGCAGTTCGCACAGTTGGGCGCTGTCGTTCGGGCGCAGCAGGCGGGCGACCTGCAATGGCGAGCCGGGGTAGAACTTCAGCCCGCCCTCGTTGCCTTCGCCCGACAGGATGCCGGCGCGCCAGCGCTGCAGCAGCGCGGGTACCTTTTCCGCCGGGTGCAGCCGCGCGATGCCGTCCTTGTGCTCACCGGTCTTGCGCGCCTCGACGCCCTCCAGCGGGTAATTGCCGCTGCCGGCGTGGGTATCGATGTAGCAGAACGGGGCGGGCTTGGCCTGCAGCGACTCGATCAGCGCCTGCAGCACGGTGTGCTTCAGGACATCGGCGAAGTTGCCGGCGTGATAGGCGTGGCGGTAGTTCATGGGGGCGCACGGCGGGCGGGGGAGATCCAGTATAGAGGGGATGGGCGATGCCCCTTGGCGGGAAATGCTGGAGGCGGCTCCACAGTTGAGGTCGGCCGGCAAAGCACCTAGCCTGCGCGAATGCATCGCACGTCACGCCAGTTTGCTCGTTTGCCGCACCTCCGGGTGCTGGCGTTGCTGGCGTGGCTGATGGTGGTGCTGGCGCCGGTTCATGGTGCGGCGGGCGGGGTGACGGGCGATGCCCGGAACATGGGCCGGACATCATCGGTGATGCCGATGGCCGATCACGCTGCGCATGACATGTCGGCGATGACGGCCGGCTGCTGTACCGGGCAGGCCCCGCACGGCCACGACATGGGTGGCGATTGTCCTTGCGCCGTGACCTGCGCCAGCGTGCTGCCGATACTGGCGCTGGCTGTGCCCGCCGTGCCATCCATGCATGCCATGACGGTTCCGCGACATGGCGCGATGGCGCCCGACGTCGTCCGTTCGCCACCGCTGCGACCTCCCTTGCTGCAGACACCCCGACTGACCTGATCCGTCGCACGCCCCGGCGCCTTGCCGGCAGCGTCGTGTGACGGCGGCCATGACGGTTCCGGCCACGCCGGAGTCTGTTGTCTGGAGTTGCATCATGAAACCTGTCGATCTTTCGGCGGCGTTGCCGTCGAACCTGTCGCGCCGCCGCTTCGTGCAGGGCCTCGCCCTGGGCGGTGCGCTTGCCGGCGTGGAGTTGTTGCGTGCGTCGCCGGTGTGGGGGCTGACCGGCGCGGGCCAACCCAACGTGCCCCACGGCACCGATTTCGCGCTCGACATCATGGAGGCGCCGGTGAACTACACCGGCGCGGTGCGTACCGCCATCACCGTCAACGGCAGCGTGCCCGGGCCGGTGCTGCGCATGAAGCAGGGTTCCACCGTTACCCTGCGCGTCACCAACCGCTTGCGCGTGCCCACCTCGATCCACTGGCACGGCATCGTGCTGCCATTCGGGATGGATGGCGTGCCCGGCATCAGCTTTCCCGGCATCGCGCCGGGCGAGACGTTCGTGTACCGCTTCACCCTGCGGCAGTCGGGTACGTACTGGTATCACTCGCACTCGGGCTTCCAGGAACAGGTGGGGCTTTACGGCGCCATGGTGATCGAACCCGAAGGGCCGCCGCGCCACCCGACCGAACGCGACTACGTGGTGATGCTCAACGACTGGACCGACGAAGATCCCGGACACATCTACGCCACGCTGAAGAAACAGGGCGACTACTACAACACCGCCCGGCCCACCGTCGCCGATTTCCTGCGCGATGCGCGCCGCGAGGGCATGGACCAGGCGCTGGCGCGGCGGCGCATGTGGAACCGGATGCGGATGAGTCCCACCGATCTGGGCGACGTCACCGGATCCACCTATACCTACCTGATGAACGGCACCCCGCCGGCCGGCAATTGGACCGGGCTGTTCCGCCCCGGCGAGAAGGTCCGCCTGCGCTTCATCAACGGCTCGGCCATGACCATCTTCGACGTGCGCATCCCGGGCCTGAAGATGACCGTGGTCGCCGCCGATGGGCAGGAGGTGGAGCCGGTATCGGTGGACGAATTCCGCATCGCGGTGGCCGAGACCTACGACGTGATCGTCCAGCCCGAGGAGGAACGCGCCTACACCGTATTCGCGCAGTCGATCGACCGCGGCGGCTACGCGCGCGGCACGCTGGCGCCGCGCGCGGGCATGCAGGCCGAGGTGCCGGCGCCGGATGCGCGCGCGTGGCTGGACATGCAGGACATGATGGGCGACGCGCACGCGTCAGGCCACGGCCACGGCATGGATCACGGCGCCATGGCCGGCATGGCGATGGGCGCGGCACCCGCCGTGCATCACGCGCGCACCGAGTACGGCCACGGCGTGGACATGCGCGTGGATACCCCGCGCACCAATCTCGACGACCCCGGCGTGGGCCTGCGCGGCAACGGCCGCCGCGTGCTGACCTATGCCGACCTGCGTACCGTCGGCGGCCCCGTCGACGCGCGCGAACCCGGCCGCGAGGTCGAGCTGCACCTCACCGGCAGCATGGAGCGCTACATGTGGTCGTTCGACGGGGTGAAGTTTTCCGATGCCAAGCCCATCCACTTCAACACCGGCGAGCGGCTGCGTATCGTGCTGGTCAACGACACCATGATGAATCACCCGGTCCACCTGCACGGCATGTGGAGCGACCTGGAAACGCCCGACGGCCAGTTCCAGGTGCGCAAGCACACCGTCAACGTGCAGCCGGCGCAGCGCATCAGCTACGCGGTCACCGCCGATGCGCCGGGCCGCTGGGCCTACCACTGCCACATGCTCTACCACATGGAGGCGGGCATGATGCGCGAGGTGGTGGTGTCATGACCCCGTCCATCGATCGTTCAATCGAATCCCTTTCGCGTCGCCTGCTGGCGGTCAGCCTGCTGCTGGCGTTGCCGCTGCCGGCGACGGCGACGGCGCAAAGCACCGATGCACCGGCGGCGTCACCGGCGAACACCGTGGATCACCGTGCCATGCACGGCATGCCGGAGGATGCGGCGCCGGCGATGACGCACGCCATGGATCACGGTGCGATGGATCACGCGGCCAAGCCCATGTCGCATGCGCATGGCACGGACGCACGCGCCGGAACGCGCAGCCCGGACTATTCCGATGGCATCGGTCACAGCGACATGCCGGGCATGCACATGCTCGACAACCCGCCGCTGGCGATGCTGCGCGTCGATCAGCTGGAAGCAACGCACGGCCGCCATGTCAATGGCCAGGCCTGGGCCGTGCAGGGCTGGTACGGCAATGACGACGACAAGCTGTGGCTGCGCAGCGAGGGCGAGCGTCAGCGTGGCCGGACCGAGCACGCCCGGGTCGAGCTGCTGTGGAACCACGCCGTCGCCCCGTTCTGGGACATCCAGCTTGGTCTGCGCCAGGATCTTGGCGAAGGCCCGCCGCGGCAATGGGCCGCGTTCGGCATCCAGGGGTTGGCGCTGTACGGGTTCGAGCTGGAGGCCACCGCCTATGCGGGGCCGTCGGGCCGTACCGCCGCACGCCTGCACGTCGAGTACGAGCTGCTGTTCACCCAGCGGCTAGTCCTGCAGCCGGTGTTCGAAGTGAGCCTGCATGGTCGCAACGACGTGGCGGCGCGCACCGGGCGCGGCCTCTCCGACACCCGGCTGGGCTTGCGCCTGCGCTACGAGATCCGGCGGGAGTTCGCGCCGTATGTCGGTGTGGTGTGGACGCATCGCTACGGCGCCAGCGCCGACTACGCGCGGCGGGACGACGAGCCGGCCGCGGATCGCCAGCTCGTGGCCGGTGTGCGGTTCTGGTTCTGAACCTCGCCCGGATGTCGCCGGGCAGCGCCTCGACGCCTTCGGCGGGCCACGGCCGCCGCATGGCATGTTACGTGCTTGTTCCATGTGTCCGCGGTCTCCCGGCCGGAACGAAAGAGGTCCCTGATGAGGTTGTCCTGGCGCTGTCCATGGCTGGCGATGGTCGTGCTGCTGCTGCTGCTGTTGTCGGCGGGCCTGCCGCTGCGCGCGCAGCAGTATTCGTTGCAGACCTACGACCGCAAGGCCGGGCTGGAAAGCCTGAGCATCACGGCGCTGCTGCAGGATCGGCGTGGCTTCGTGTGGGCCGGTACCGAAATGGGCCTGTACCGGTTCGACGGCAACAGTTTCGAACGGATGGGGGTCGCGCAGGGCTTCGACAAGGGCGAATACGTCACCACCCTGGCGCAGGACACCCGCCACGATCTGCTGTGGGTGGCGACCCAGTCGGGCTTGCGACGCGGCGACGGCCGGCATTTCGCCAGGGTCGAGCTGCACGGCCGGCCGCTGGTGGTCGATGTTGGACGCCCGTTGGTCATGCTGGATGACGGCCGCCTGCTGCTGGTGCGCAACGACGCGCTGATGGTGCTTTCGGGCGGTGGCCAAGGGAAGGACGGCCAGGGGCAGCCCTGGCAGTTGCGACCGATGTTCGACGAGGCGCAGCTGGCGGCACTGCCGGCCTTGCGGCGCATCACCACGGTCTACCTGGCGCGGGACCGGCTGTGGCTGGGCTGCGGCACGGCGATGTGCAGCCTCGATGCCTCCGGCCGCGGCCGCGTCCTGCTGCATGGGCCGGCGCAGGGCGTGCCCGCCGACGAATGGCTGGGCGTGCTGCTGGACCGGGCCGGCAACCTGTGGCTGCGCGGCACGCGGCACGTCAGCGTGCGGCTGGGCGGGGCGACGCGTTTCACCGCGCGCGACCTGCCCGAGGAGGCTACCGGCGTGGTCAAGGATGACGGCCGTTTCGTCGAGGATCGCCAGGGCCGCGTACTCACCACCATCAACCAGGGGCTCGCCCGCTGGAGCGGCGCGGGCTGGACGCTGATCGACAGCCGCAACGGGCTTCCCGACATCAACATCAACGCCATGATGTTCGACGCCCAGGGAAGCCTCTGGCTGGGCACTTACGGGCGCGGTATCGCGCGCTGGGCCGGCTACGGCATGGTCGAGGGCTGGGCGGCGGCCCAGGGCATGGCCGGCCTGCCGAACTGGTCGATCCTGCGCATCGACGCCACCGGCATGTGGTTCGGCAACGAACTGGGCGGCAGCGTGCTGCAGGACGGGCGCACCCGGCTGGAGCCCTGGCCGGTGCGTGCCGATCCCCTGCCACGACAGGCCGGCACGCTGGCCAAGGCCGCCGACGGCGCCATCTGGATCGGCCTGTACGACCGTCGGCTGCTGCGTTTCGACCCGGCCAGCGGTCGCACCCGGCTCATGGCGCGGCTGCCCGCCTTCATCAAGGTGCTGCATTTCGACCGTCAGCAGCGTCTGTGGATCGCCACCGTCAACGGCATCTACCGCCTCGATGACGGCGACGCGACCGTGCAGCGGGTGGCAGCGGCACAGACTACCGATCGCCAGTGCTCGGACATCGCCGAGGGCGACGACGGCACGTTGTGGTTTGCCTGCAACGACGGCGTGCTGCGTCATGCCGAGGGGCAGTGGACCCGCATGCAAACCGGCGGCAAGGCCCCGGTGTCCGGCTTCAGCGCGGTGGCGGTGGATGCCGATGGCGGCCTGTGGCTGGGCGCCAACGAGCCGGGCGTCTGGTATGCGTCGCTGCATGGCGCGCAACTGCAGCTTGCCCCGGTGGTGGACGCGTGGCTGGACAACACGCTGGCGTATTTCGTCCGGCGCGATCGCCGCGGCTGGATCTGGGTGGGCGGTGGCGGCGGCGTGGACATTTTCGACGGCCGGCGCTGGACCCACCTTTCGCGCGACGACGGCCTGCTGTGGGACGAGACCAACCAGAACGCGTTCTTCGAGGACACCGACGGATCGGTATGGATCGGTTCGCCCATCGGCGTGAGCCACATCCTGCATCCGCAGGAGATGGTGGCGCGCTACCAGCACACCGTCGTGGTGACCTCGGTGATGCGCGGCGCCGAACCGGTGCCGGCGGGCGGCGAGGTGGACGCAAACGGCAACGCCGCCCCGCTCACCGTGCGCTACGCCGTGCTGGGCGGGCCCGCCGGCAGCAACCCGCGTTTCCGCTACCGGTTGAACGGGTCGGACTGGGTCGACACGCGGTCGCACGTCATCAACTTCACCGGCCTGCCCTCGGGCGATTACCGGCTGGAAATCCAGGCGCTCGACGACGACCAGCGGACGGTTTCGCCGCCCACCTATCTCGACTTCCGGATACCGCGGCCGTGGTGGCAAACGGGATGGGCGTACGTGTTGGAAGCGCTGCTGCTGGCGCTGCTGCTGGCGGCCATCTGGCGCTGGTATTCGCGCCGGTTGCTGCGCCAGAACCGGCAGCTCGAAGCGTTGGTGAGCGGGCGTACGGCCGAGCTCACCGAAGAGAAGCGCGAGCTCGAGCGAACGCGCGCCGAGCTCTACCAGCAGGCCACCCACGACAGCCTGACCGGGCTGCACAATCGCCGGGCCATCCTCGAACAGCTCGCCGCCCGGCTGGAATCGCCGGCACGGCGCGCCGGGCTGGCGGTGGGGCTTGTCGACGCCGATCACTTCAAGCGCGTCAACGACACCTTCGGCCACCAGGCTGGCGACGCCGCCTTGCTGACGATCGCCCAGCGCCTCCAATCGCAATTGCGTGACGGCGACCAGGTGGGCCGCTACGGCGGCGAGGAGTTGCTGGTGGTGCTGCCCAACATCAGCCGCCAGGCGGCGATCGAGCGCATGGCCACCATCCAGTCGGTGGTGAGTGCCAAGCCGCATCGTTGGGGTACGCAGCACTTCACGGTGACCTTGAGCATCGGCATGGTCTGGATCGGCGACGAGCCGGCGTCCGTCGAGGATGTGATCCGCCGCGCCGACACCGCGCTGTACCAGGCCAAGCATCGTGGCCGCGATCGCGTGGCGGAGTTCACTGCCGGCTGATGCGCTGGTACGGCCGTACGGTCAATCCACCATGCCGTGATGCTCGGTGGTGGCCAGCAACTCCGGCTGTCGGGTGGCGCGCTGGCGCCGGTGCAGCAGCGGGTGCACGAACACGGCCGCGAGAATCACCACCACGCCCGCATAGAACCCGGTGTCCAGCTCGCGCTGCTCGCCCAGCAGCACGATCGCCAGCACGATCGCGTAGACTGGCTCCAGGTTGGTCACCATCTGCGTGCCGAACGCGCTCATGTGCCGCAGCGCCACCAGCGCCAGCGCGAACGGCAGCAAGGTGCAGCCGAACGCCAGCGCCAGTAGCAACAGCGCGTCTTGCAGGCCGGGCAGCACGAACGCCGGCCCGGCATGCGGCAGCAGCGGCGCCAGCACGGTGAGAAACGCGGCGCCGGTACCCAGTTCGATGAAGGTCACCGTGAGCGGATCGCCATGGTCCACCAGCCGCTTGTTGAACGAGCCGAACAAGGCCACGAACAGCGCCGACAGCACGCCCACCACCAGCCCGAGCCGCATCTCGTGCGGCACGCCGCCCACCACCAGCGCCACGCCCGGCACCACCGCCACGCCGATCAGCAGCTCGCGCGGGTCGAACTTCCGCCGCGCGAGCCACGGTTCGAGGAACGCCAGAAACACCGGCCCCAGCGCAATGCAGGTGGCGCCCACCGAGGCGTTGGACAGCTTGATCGCGGCGTAGAACGTGAGCCAGTGCAGCGACACAAGCACGCCGATGCCGGCGTACGCCCAGCGCAATCGCGCCGGCATCGCGCGCAAGCCGCGCCATACCCGCGGCATCGCCAGCAACGCGGCCGAAACCAGCAGCATCCGCCACCACACCAGCGACAGCGCACCCAGCGTGATCAGCTTGCCCAGGATGGCGGTGAAACCCCACAAAACCACGCAGAAATGGATCTGCAACTGCGCGCGGCTGACGGCTTGCATGAGGATATCGCCCAAAGAGGTGGCGGCATTCTAGCGCCTGATCCGTCGGGTTGGCGGCCTTTGTAGGAGCGACTTCAGTCGCGATGCTTCTGCTTTGTGGCCCCATAGCGAGAGCATCGCGACTGAAGTCGCTCCTACAGGTCAATGCGGTTTGGCGGCCTTCTTTTTCGAGGGCATCATCTCGCCGGACTGGCGAAGCTGGCCGAGCACCGCGCGACAGGTGTTCTCGCCTTCCTCGTCGTGGCTGGGTGCAATCAGCGCGAGCAGGGCGGCGGCCGGTGCCGCCACCACGCCCAGCGCCACCGCGCCGGCACCGCGCGCCAGCAATGGCCCCGCCTGCACGCCCACGTTCGGGTTTTTCAGCGTGCCCCTGACGTACAGCGGCGAGCGCAGCGACAGGATGCGGAAGCCCTTGGTTTGCGGTTTCACGTCCAGGTCCAGTTGCTCGGTGGCGAAGTTCACCGTGCCGTCCACCGTGATCACCGCATCGCTGGTATCGAACACGAACAGCCGCATGTCGAACACGCCGTCCTTTGCCGCCATGTCGGTGGCGGCGCAGTTGATCTGCACCGTCTTGTCGCCAAACAGCTTGCCGATGATGATGTTGCCCACGTTGAGGCCAGCGGTTTCCAGCAGGTTCTTGCTGATCGCGCCATCGTTCATCAGCAGCTTCAGCTCGCCATCGGCGCTGCCCAGCAAGGCGGCCACCGAATTGCCGTGCGCTTTCAGTGCGGCGTCGCCATTGATCTCGCCGAAGCTGGTACGCATCGGCTCGAAGGTGGGAAACAGCTGTTTCAGCTTCAGGTGGCGCGCATTGAGATCGATCGCGCCCTGCATCGGCGATCGGCTGCCATCGAGCATCAGCGTGCTGCCCACGCTGCCGCCGGCCAGGCTGAAGCGCAGCGGGTCGAGCCGCAGCAGGCCATCGTTCAACCGCAGGTGCGTGCTCAGCGTATCGATCGGCAGGCTCTCGCCGTGCACGATGCGATCGGCGCTGAACTTCACGTCGGCGTCCATCGCGCGCCAGCGATCGGTGCGGAACGGTTCCACCGGCAGCAGCTTGTCCGCCGGTTGCGCGGTGGCCTCGCCGCGGCGCTGTTTGGATGCGCTCGAATCGGCACCGACCAGCGGCGCCAGGTCGGCGAACTGCAGCAGTCTGGAATGAAGAGCGCCGCTGAGCTTGGGCCGCTCGCCGCCGGTGACGAAAAGCAGGTTGCCGGCCAGGTCGCTGCCGCCCACGCGGCCGCGGAAATCCTCGTAGCGGTAGCGGCTGTCGCCCTTCTTCAATGTGGCCTTCAGGTGGCCCTCGGTGGCGTAGGGCGGTGTGTCGGGCAGGGTGATGCCGGTGAGCGGATAGAGCTTGGCCATGCTGGTGCCGGAGAACCACAACCGCACGTCGAGCGCGCCCAGGTGGATCGGGTCGGTCAGCGTGCCCACCAGCGCGATATGGCTGTCGCCTATGTGGGCGTCGGCCTGCAGCGGGAACGGCTCATCCGCGTCCTGCAACGCCAGCACGCCGCCGGTCTTGCCGTGGCCCTTGACCGGATTGCCCTGGTAGGTGCCCGAGGCTGTCCAGTCGAACAGGTAAGCAGTGGAGGCGCGCGGCTGGCCGATCGTCTTGTCCGCATCCTTGTCGCCCGCGGTGGCCAGTGTTTTCTTCGCCGCGGCCCCGACGGTCTTGCCGGCCTGGTCGCGTGCCGCGGTGGATTGCTGGGCCACGATCTGGTCGTACGGGATCGGGCCCCGCAGGGGTTCGACCGTCACTTTCAGCGTGATCGCGCTGGGCGCATCGTCCAGCGTCGCGTTGCCGCGGTCGAAGCCGATCGTGCCCAGGTTCAACCGCCACGCCGATGGCGTGCTGCTCCTGGGCCGGGTGAAATCCCAAGTGGCACGTCCTTGCTTGTCGCGCTGCAGGTCCACGGTCGGTTGCACGAGTTGCAGCCAGGGCACATCGATGCGATGGGCCAGCAGCGGCAGCGGCGACAGGCGGAAGCGCAAGGCCTGCAAGCTGGCAAATTGCGGCTGCTTCGCCCAGCCCGGGTTGGCGATGGTGATGTCGCGCGCGGTGAACTCCGGCCACGGCACCCACGCGGCGATCCCGCCACCATCGCGCTGGCGCTTCCAGTCCACGGTGAGATCGCCATTGATGGCAAACGGCCGCCCGATCGCCTGGCTCACCTTGTCGTTGATGAAGGGCTTCAGCCGGTTCCAGTCGAACAGCGCGATCACGACGACCAGCACCACAACCAGCGCCAGCAGCACGCCCACGATCCAGGCCACGATTTTCCGGCTGCGCGTCATCGCCCTCTCCGTTTGCCGGCCGCTGACGGTGTGCCACGGCCTGCCCAGGTCAACGAATAGCGTGGGCCGTGAAAAAATTGCGTGGTGAAGGAGCCGTCGGACTCAGGGGGGATTCATCGCGGGGCCTGCGCGTCGCCATCCTCTTCCGACTTCCAGTAGCCGGTGGCGCGGATCCACTCCCTGGGAACGCCGCGCTCCCTGTCCAGGAACAGGCGCATGGCGCGCGCACGACGCGATTCGGCGGCGATCCAGTAGAAGGTGTCGCCCGGCGTGGCGGGCAATTCGCGCAGCGCCTGCTCCAGCAATACGCTGTGCCCAGCGGCTACGCCGTCGCGATGCAGCCAGCGCACGGTGAAGGAGGCTGCGGAGGCCAGGGGCTGGCGGTCGCTTGCGCCGGGAATTTCCATCAGCACGTCGGCATGCACACCGGCGGGCATTTCTTCCAGCCAGCGGCTGACGGCGGGCAGGGCGGCTTCGTCGCCCACCAGGACGTAGCGGTCGAAATCGCCGGCGACGACGAAAGAGCCGCGCGGCCCACCCGCGCCGATGCGCTGGCCGCGTGCGGCCTGGGCCGCCCAGTTGGACGCCGGGCCGTCGCCGTGCAGCACGAAGTCGATGGTCAACTCGTTGCGCGCGGCATCGTGGTGGCGCGGGGTGTAGTCGCGCATCGGCGACGGTTCGAGGCCGGGCTGGTATTCGGGGCCGTTCGGGCCCAGCGTGGGCGTCACCAGTTCGCCGGCGGCGTTGGGGAAAAACAGCTTCACATGATTGTCCGGTGCGGCGCTGAGGAAACCGCGCAGTTCGTCGCCGCCGAACGTCACGCGCTGCATGTGCGGGGTGAGGCGTTCCACGCGCAACACATCCAGTGTGCGCAACACGACGGGATGGCGGAGTGTCTGGTGTTCATGGGTCGGCATGGGGTGAGCCTTTAGGGGAGGGGATCGGCCTGCAGGAGCGACTTCAGTCGCGATGCTCTTCGGAAGCTCGACCAAAGAGCATCGCGGCTGAAGCCGCTCCTGCAGGCCGATGGAACAGCCACAGGGGGCAACCGCCATCAATCGCGCGGGCCACCACTTGCGATGTCCCTGGCAGCGTTTTCCAGGATGGCCGCCACGCGCTGGGCCTCGGCCTTGTCCCAGTTTGTGCCGCGCATCAGCAGAGCGTACTTGAGGGAGTGCATTGCCTTGCGCACCGCCATCGGCGCGGACATCTTTGCGGCCATGCGCGCGCTCTGCTCGGTGCGCGCGGTCACCGCTTCCACTTCGTCACGGTTCTCGTCGAGAAAGGCGCGGCCCTCGTCGGTGATGGCGTAGAGCTTGCGGTTGCCGGTGGTGTCCTCGACGCGTGCGTAGCCCAGTTCCTCGAGCATCGTGAGGGTGGGGTAGATCGCGCCGGGGCTGGGCGAGTAATGGCCGTGGAACATCTCCTCGATGATGCGGATCAGTTCATAGCCATGCCGGGGCTGCTGTTCGATCAGCGCCAGCAGCAACAGCTTGAGGTCGCCATGGCCAAACATCCGGCCGCCGCCCCGGCGCCCGCCGCCGCGCATCTCGTCCCAGCCGCCGAAGAAGCCGCCACCGCGGTGCCCGCCGAAACCGGGGCTGGCATGGCGCTCGTGGGGGTCCTGGCCGGCGTGGCCGCACCAGTCGGGATGGTGGCGATGATGCATGGCGCGAAAAAAGTGGTGCAGTCCCATGGTGGGTTTCCTTCGTCTCAAGTGTGTTCTACGATATATCGCAAGAATGTCTTGAGCAATACCCTGGCGATCGATTTTTTCGGACCGCCTTCTCGCCGAGACCACGCCCTTGCCCATGAAATGGCATGCTCGTCCGGTTGCCACATCAAGGATGTCGAATGCCAGGTGAGTACAGCATGGGAGGGCGGGTTGGCCGTGGCGCGGCGCCTGTCGGCAGGCATGGTGAACCGCCGCCGGCGCAGAGCCTGCGCGAGCGGTTTGCCGCCTTGCGCAACCTGCCGCCGTTCCTGAAAAGCATCTGGCAGACCAGCCGCCTGCTCAGCGTGTCCAGCATTGCGCTGCGGCTGATGCGCGCGCTGCTGCCGGTGGCCACGCTGTACGTGGGCAAGCTGATCATCGACGAGGTGGTGCGGCTGCTCGCGGCCGGCAACGCCCATGCCGACGTGGGCAGCTGGCTGGCCAGCGGCGTGCTCGATCACCTGTGGCTGCTTCTTGCGCTGGAGTTTGCGCTGGCGGTGGGCGCGGACATCCTTGGCCGCATCGTGTCGATGATCGACTCGCTGCTGTCCGAGCTGTACGCCAACAGCACCAGCATCAAGCTGATGGAACACGCCGCCTCGCTGGATCTGGAGGATTTCGAGGACGCCGACCTGCAGGACAAGCTCGACCGCGCCCGCCGCCAGGTGTCCGGGCGAAGTTCGTTGTTGTCGCAATTGCTGGGCCAGGCGCAGGACATGGTCACCATCGCCAGCTTCGCGGTGGGGTTGCTGGTCTACGCGCCGTGGCTGATCGCGCTGCTGCTGGTTGCGCTGGTGCCCGCGTTCATGGGCGAGTTCCACTTCAACGCGCAGAGCTACGCGGTGAACTACCAGTGGACGCCGGAGCGGCGCGAGCTGGATTACCTGCGGCAGGTGGGTGCCAGCGCCCAGAACGCGAAAGAGGTGAAGAGCTTCGGCCTCAATGCGTTCCTGATCGAGCGCTACCGCGTGCTGTCGCAGTCGATCTATGCCGCCAACCGACGCGTCGCGCTGCGGCGTGCGGGCTGGGGCGGGTTGTTCACCACCATCGGGACGATCGGCTACTACGCGGCCTACGTGATCATTGCCTACCGCACGGTCAGCGGCGATTTCAGCGTGGGCGATCTCACCTTCCTGTCCGCCTCGTTCCGCCGTTTGCGCAACCTGCTGGAGAGCCTGCTGGTCGGTTTTTCGCAGGTGGCGGGGCAGGCCCTGTACCTGGATGACCTGTTCTCGTTTTTCCGCATCGAACCCGAGATCTTGTCGCCGCCCAACCCGCGGCCGTTCCCGCAACCGATCCGCGAAGGGTTCGTGTTCGAGGACGTGGGCTTCCGTTACCCGGAAGCGGAGCGCTGGGCGGTGCGCCATCTCAGCTTCACCTTGCGCGCCGGCGAGGTGCTGGCGCTGGTGGGCGAAAACGGCGCCGGCAAGACCACCCTGGTGAAGCTGCTCTCACGCCTGTACGACCCTGACGAAGGCCGGATTCTTCTGGACGGCCATCCGCTGGCGCAGTACGACCTGGAGGAACTGCGGCTCAACATCGGCGTGATCTTCCAGGATTTCGTGCGCTACTACCTCAGTGCCGCCGACAACGTGGCAGTAGGTCGCATCGATGCCCGCGAGGATCGCGCGCGTGTCGTCGAGGCCGCCCATCGCAGCATGGCCGACGAGGTGATCGGCAAATTGCCGCGCGGCTACGAGCAGATGCTGGGCAAGCTGTTCAAGAGCGGCGTGGACCTGTCCGGCGGCGAGTGGCAGAAGATCGCCATTGCCCGCGCCTACATGCGCGATGCGCCGCTGCTGATCCTGGATGAACCGACCGCGGCGCTGGACGCGCGCTCGGAGTTCGAGGTGTTCCAGCGCTTCAAGGAGCTGTCGCAGGGCAAGACCGCGGTGATCATCTCGCACCGCTTCTCCACCGTGCGCATGGCCGACCGCATCATCGTGCTCGATGGCGGGCGCATCGAGGAGATCGGCAGCCACGACGACCTGCTGGCCGCGAACGGCCATTACGCGGAGCTGTTCGAGTTGCAGGCGGCGGGTTATCGCTGAGGCTGTGAATTGCTTTTGCTTCCCCCGAAAGCGGGGGAAGCTGCCCGAAGGGCTGAAGGGGGCGCTTTTTGTCGACGCGCAAAAGCAAGATCAAGAGCCCCCCATCCGCCTTCGGCACCTTCCCCCGCTTCGCAGGGGAAGGGAAAAAAGCTGGCTCGGTGCTTTCCCGTCGAATATTTACAAACTCCGAGCGATTCCCAAGTCAGGGTTTGGCTGCGTGATTGGCCTCGCGCACCGGCGCCTCGATGCCGCACACGTCGAGCTTGCCCACGGGGGTGGGATAGAACGCGTTGTGGCCGTGGCGCTTCGCATCGATCAGTGCGGCGAAGGTGGCGCTGTCGGTGCGTAGCACTTCGATTGGCACGCGCTCGCTGGCGGGCACATCGGCGGCCAGTCGCACGGACGTGATCGCCACGCGTTGCGCCGGTTCGGTATAGAAGCCCATCGGTTCGGCGCCGCGCGGCAGAGCCGACAGCAGCGGCATGCCCTGCAGCACGCGTCCGGCGATGGCCAGGTTGTGATCCAGCCGCCGCGGCGCCTGGCCGATCACCGCGTAAAGCGAGCTGCCGCTGCCGGTTTCCGGTGCCACGTCGCGCGCCACGCCCACCATGCCGTAGCAATGGATCAACCATTCGCGCCCGCTGGGTGGATCGCGTGCCACCGGAAAGCCCTCGGAGAAACCGACTTGCGGCGCGTACACGTCGCCGTCGGGCAGCGGTGTCCACGGCAAGGCGGGGTCGATCTGACGGCTGAATTCCGGTGGCAGCGTGGCCTTGGCCTCGCCCAGCGGGCGCAGCTTACTCTTGTCGCCGGCATCGTCATCGTTGGGGTCGCCCCACTGCGTGACGAAGTTGTCCTGCACCCGCACGATGGCCAGGCCGTCGAAATAATGCTCGCGCACCAGGGTGCGGATGTTCGCCGCGTGCAGCGGCGTGAAATCCGGTGCCAGCTCGATCACCACGCGTCCCTGCGGCAACTGCATGTACAGCAGGTTCTGCGGATCGGGCGTGCGCCATTCGGCGGGCCGCGAGCGGGCCAGCAATTCGCTGGCGGTCGGGGTGGCTTTCTCGGCGGCGAAAGCCGGCAGGGCGGCGACCAGCGCCAGCGCGATCGTGAGATGGTTGATCATGCATGTTCCGAGGAATGGAGGGTGGCCGGGGATGTTGCTCGCCGGCGGTGCGTTTTCACCCTGGCGCAGCCTTCGTATCCTAGGCCCGGTTTCTGTCGGCGCGCATCCCCCGGGCGAAGGCGGCAGCAGGTTTCAGAGCGCCTCGGCCACCGCCACCGCGTCCGCGCCCGCCGGGATGCGAAGCGGGCAAGAGGGATCGTTGACCGCGCGCCACACCGCGTCGGCCACGTCCTGCGAGAGTGTGATCTCGGACGACTGCTGCGCCTGCGCAAGGATGGACTGGGCGAAGCTGGCGTAGGCCTCGGGGACACCGTTCTGCATCCGTGACCGTGCGTTGTCGCCAAAAGCCGTGCCCGGAGCCCGCCCCGGCAGCACCAGGTTCACCTGCACGTTGAACGGCTGCAGCTCCAGCGCCAGCGATTCGGTAAACGCGTTGATGGCCGCCTTGCTGGCGGTGTAGACGGAAAGCAGGGGCAGCGGCTTCAGGGTCACGCTGGAAGTGACATTCACGATGCGCCCGGCCTGCCGCTCGCGGAACTGGGGAAGTACGGCCCTGGTCATCGCGATCGTGCCCAGGGTGTTCGTTTCGAAGACGGCGCGCGCGATATCCATCGAGGTGCCTTCCAGTGCATTCAGCACGCCGATGCCGGCGTTGTTCACCAGTACGTCGATTGGCCCGGCCGCCTCCACGGCGTCGGCAATGCTTTGCGGATCGGTGACGTCGAGCGGGAGCACGCGCAGGCGCGTGGAGCGTGGCAGCGCGTCCTGGCGCGGCGTGCGCATGGTGGCGATGACGTTCCAGCCGCGTTCGAGAAAATGGCGAGCGGTGTCGAGGCCGAAGCCGGAGGAACAGCCGGTGATCAGGACGTTTTTCATGGGACTCCATCGTGGTGGGCGGAGTCGAAACGATAGGTGGCTGCGTCAGGACTTGCTACGATAGTCAGTCCATTTTTCTTTCGCAGGAGTCCGGCGTGATCGACCCGTTTGCGGAGATTGTCACGCTGCTGCAGCCGGCTGCCCGTTACTCCAAGATGGTGCTGGGCGCCGGTCGCTGGCGTGTCCAACGCGAGGAAATCGGGCGACCGTTCTATTGCGTGGTCATCGAAGGATCCTGCCGCCTGGCGGTCGACGGCGACGCTGCATTCGCACTTCATGCAGGCGACTTTGTGCTGATCCCCGCGGCGCAGCATTTCACCATGAGCAGCCGGGAACCGCTGGCTTCGGGCGAGATCGACACGCCGCCCACACCATTGTCCGCTGGCGAATTCCGGCTGGGCGTCCCGGCCGGCCCGCCTGACGTCCGGTTGCTGGTGGGTCACTGCAGTTTCGGCTCGCCCGATGCGGCATTGCTGGTGTCGCTGCTGCCGCGGTTGATACATGTGCGCGATGACAACAGGTTGGCCACGGTGGTGCAGCTTGTGGCCGACGAATCCCGCGCGCAGCGGCCCGCGCGCGATGTCGTTCTCGCCCGCCTGCTGGAAGTGCTGTTCATCGAAGCGCTTCGAGCGGGCGCCGAGACGACGGCATCGCCCGGCCTGCTGCGCGGCCTTGCCGACGCGCGCCTGGCCGAGGCGATACGTCACATCCACGATCATCCGGCGCGGCCGTGGACGGTGAGCCAGCTGGCGAAAGCGGCGGCCATGTCGCGTTCAACCTTCTTCGAACGCTTCAATCGCACCGTTGGCGTCGCCCCGATGGCTTATCTGCTCGCGTGGCGCATGGCGCTGGCCAGGCAGTTGCTGCGGAGGCGGCAATTGGCCGTCGCGGAAGTGGCCGAACGCGTCGGCTACGGCTCCGCCAGCACTTTCAGTGTTGCCTTCGGGCGCCACGTGGGCATGTCGCCCGCACGCTATGCGAAGACGGCGGCGGAGGCATCCATGGGCGGCGCGCTGGACATCGGGGCCCAGGCCAGCGCGACCTGACGAAAAGCCGCGGCCAAACCCGGCGCGGTCGACTGCGCCAGGTGATCGCGCAGTTGGGGACAAGCGCTGAAGGAGTGCCCGTGAAGGCCAAGTGCTCGTCGAACGACGCCAGCCCAACCCGGCATCGCGTTCCCGTGCCGCAGGGATGACCTATATACGGCCACGGGGTTTTGCATATCAACTATTCTTTGCGGGAATAGGTTGCCTGGTTGGAGAAACCCATGGTTCATCCCGACGCCCGCCGGCTCGGCATCACGCGGTTGAAAACCCGCCAGCTGTCGTTGCTGCTGTATCTGCATGAGTACCGGTCGGTGCTGCGCGCCGCCGAGGCGGCCAACATGACCCAGCCGGCGGCGTCGAAAATGCTGGCGGAAATGGAAAGCCTGCTGGGCGTACCCCTGTTCGATCGCCACGCGCGGGGCGTTGAGCCGACGCGCTATGGCCAGGTGCTGGTGCGGCGCGCCCGTTCCGCGCTGTCGGAGATCGGCCGCGCTCAGGACGAGATCGCGGCGCTGAGCAGTGGCCGCATGGGGCAGGCCTCCATTGGCACCGTGGTGAACCCGGGCACCAACCTGGTCCCGCAGGCGATTGCGGCGGTCAAGCGCGAATTTCCCGACATCCTGATCAAGGTCGAGATGGACTACAGCCGGCCGCTGGTGGCCAAGCTGCTGGACGGGCAACTGGACATCGTGGTGGGCCGCATCATGGGGCCGGAGGGAGCGGGCGAGCTGGATTTCGAGTCGCTGGCCGATGAGCCGCACGTGGTGCTGGCGCGCGCCGGGCATCCGCTGGCGCAACAGCCGCAGGTCACCCATGCCGATCTGGCCACCTTCGGCTGGATCATGCCGCCCCCGGGCAGCGTGCTGCGCTCGCGGCTGGACATGGTGTTTCTGGAACATGGACAACCACCACCCCAGAACATCGTGGAAACCGGCTCGCTGCCGATCATCGTCCACCTGCTGCGCAACAGCGACCTGCTGGCGGCCTTGCCGCCGGAATCGGTGCAGTTCTACCTGCAGATGGGCCAGATGCGCGTGCTGCCCATCAACCTCGGCGTGCGCATGGAGTATTACGGCATCGTGCGCCGCCGCAACCACCAGCTGTCGCCAGGCGCCGAGCGGGTTCTGGAGGCACTGCGGGCGGCGTCCTGCAAGCTCTACCAGGACAGGAACGATGCCGGCTGGGCTACCGCCTGACCCGCGCCGGGCACGTATTCCCTTTTAATATGATTAATGGCCAATATTTCATTGGTCTGGCATGGCGGCCCGCGTCTACCCTGAGGCCAGCTGCCATCCAATGGTAGCGATACCACCGCCGGTTGATTGCGCGGCTGCATCCCGCAGGGGGTGAGCGCCGAGCGGAGACTGTCTGAAGGAAAGCGGCGACGAGCGTGGCGGGGGGGCTGCGCCGTCGTCGACTTCACCGGCGCAAAGGTGCTCGTGCACCGATCAAATCAGAAATTTCCGGGGAGGAATATTCATGTCAACGCGTCTTGGCCGCCGTGCGGCCAGCTATCGCGCAAGCCGTGCCGCCAGGCTCGGCTTGCAACCCGCTGTCCTGGCCCTGGGCATCGCCATGGTGCTCAGCGGTACCGTCCACGCGCAGGACACGGCGCAGGACACCGCGCAGGACACGTCGCTGCGATCCACGCAGCAGAAAAAGCAGGCGACCGATCTGGGCGCGGTCACGGTGACGGGCATCCGTGCTTCGGTGGAGAGGGCGCAGGACATCAAGCGCTATGCGGATACCTTCGTCGACTCGGTCACCGCGCTGGACATCGGCGCCTTGCCCGACCGCAGCGTGACCGAGACGCTGTCGCGCATCCCCGGTGTCACCATCGACCATTTCCTTTCCGTCGGTGACCCGGAGCATTTCTCGGCCGAAGGCAACGGCGTGCAGGTGCGCGGCCTGACCCAGGTGCGCTCGGAGCTCAATGGTCGCGACAGTTTCTCGGCCTCCGGCGGCCGCAACCTCAGTTTCCAGGACGTGCCGTCCGAACTGATGGGCGGCGTGGACGTCTACAAGAACCAGACCGCGGAGATGATCGAAGGCGGGCTGGGCGGCACGGTGAACCTGCGCACGCGCATGCCGTTCGATTTCGAGGGGCAGAAGATCGGCGTGTCGCTCAGCGAGAACTACGGCGACTTCGTCAAGAAGTACAAGCCTTCCGGATCGGCGCTGTACAGCAACCGCTGGAAGACCGATGCCGGCGAGTTCGGCGTGCTGATCGACGTGGCGCATTCCGAGCTGGCCACGCGCACCGACGGCCTGTTCGTGCGGCCGTTCTTCAAGAACTCCAACACCGACGTGGACGGCAATGGCGCCGGCGACGAACTGTGGCTGCCGCGCGGCGCCGACTGGCGCTCGCTGCAATACGAGCGCAAGCGCGACGGCGCCTACGTGGCCTTCCAGTGGAGGCCCAACGACGACATGGACATCGCCGCCACCGTGTTCCAGAGCCGCTACGACGAGCTGTGGAACGAGGATGCGATCTTCGTCTCCAACGATCCCACCCAGGTAGCGCTGGACACCAGCCACCCGTACAACCTGGACGGCAACGTGTTCCAGTCCGGCTACCTCACGCAGCCGGGCGGCGTGCCCATGGGTACGGATATCCGCGCCTCGCACCGCAAATCCAAGACCACGGATTATTCGCTCAGCCTGAAATGGCGGATCGCGGACAACACCGAGTTCTCCACCGACCTGCAGTACATCAAGGCCGATACGCGGGCGCTGGACTCCACCATCGCGCTGGGCGTCAACGTGCCCTACATCGACGTGACGCTGGGCGGCGTGCCGTCCATCGGCGTGGACCAGAACTTCACCACCAACCCCGCCAACTACTACTGGGGCTTCACCATGGAAGACGTGGTGAAGAACCGGGCCGACGAGCTGGCCTGGCGTGCCGACATCAAGCAGAGCTTCGACAGTACGTTCTTCCGCTCGGTCAAGTTCGGCGTACGCACCACCACCCGCAAGGCGACCAACATCGACACCGGCTACAACTGGCAGCCGGTGTTCCAGACCTGGATGGCCTGGTGGGCATTGCCCAGCGACCAGATGCCGTCGCTCGACCTCAACGACAAGATCAATTCCAGCCTGGTGCACCTGGACAAATTCCCCAATTTCTACCGCGGCAACGCGGGCGTGCCCGGCGCGTTCTACGCCCCGATCCTGGCCACGGCTCTGGGTTATCCGGCCAGCTATCACGACATCCATGATGCGGCCAGCCCGTACTATGTGCCCGGCAGCGGCTATGAGAACGGCTTCGCCGAGCGCCAGCCGGGCGGCGAGTACACCAACGACCAGCACGAGAACACCCGCACCGCCTACGCGATGCTCAATTTCGGCGTGGACGAGTGGCGCATGGACGGCAACGTGGGCGTGCGCGTGGTGCGTACGCAGAACGAGGCCAAGGGCTTCCTGATCTATCCGAACGTGGCCTATGCGCCGTATCTCGGCAGCGGGCAGTCCGAGCCGGTCAACGCCAAGAATGCCTACACCGATGTGCTGCCCAGCTTGAACCTGAGCTGGGAAGTGGCCGACAACCTGCTGCTGCGCGCGGCCGCTTCCAAGGCCATCGCCCGTCCCGATTTCGGTGACATGCAGGCGTACCAGATGCTCACCGCCGGCACCAAGCAGGGCGTCACCGCGCCGACGGACGGCAGCAGCCTGCCGGTGTCGCAGCTCGACCTGTCCGGCAGCTCGTACGACAACCCGTACCTGAAGCCGATGCGGGCCAACCAGTACGACCTCTCGCTGGAGTGGTACTTCGACCCGGATCACGGCGGCATGGCGTGGGCCAACTTCTTCTACAAGGACGTCAGGGATTATTTCCGCCGCGAAGCCCGCGACGTGGCCTTCCCCGGCGCCGACGGCAACAGCTACGACTACCTGATCACCCGCCCGGTCAACGTCGGCAAGGCCAAGATCCAGGGTGTGGAACTGGGCTGGAACCAGTTCTTCGACTTCCTGCCCGATGCGTTCAAGGGCTTCGGCATGTCGGCGAACTACACCTACATCGACAGCACCACCAAGGTGCCCAACAGCTCGGACACCGTGCCGCGCGATACCGACGGCAGCACCTTCGGCACGCTTCCGGCCGATGGCCTGTCGAAGAATTCCTTCAACGTGGCCGCGTTCTACGAGAAGGGGCCGTGGCAGATCCGCCTGGCCTACAACTGGCGCAGCAAGTATCTGCTGTCGGTTGGCCCCAACGGCTACAACGGAGGCGACGGCGGCATCAACTGGAAGCTGCCGGTGTACAGCGACGACTTCGGCCAGCTCGACGGCTCGATCTTCTACAAGTTCACCGACCACGTGCAGCTCGGCCTGGAGATGAACAACATCAACAATGCCGAACAGCGCACGATCATGGGCCAGAACGGTGCCGGCAGCCGGGTCACCTCCTGGTACGTGAACGACCGTCGCTACGCGGCGACGCTGCGTCTCACGTTCTAAGCGGCGAAGTGACATCCCCCGGCGTTGCCTGGGGATGTTTGCTCGGGGTAGTTGGGGAAGAGCGTCCCCCCATCCGCCCTGTCGGGCACCTTCCCCCGTTGCACGGGGGAAGGAAGCCATCAGACTCCTCGAAACACCCAGTTTTCCTTCCCCCGCTTGCGGGGGTAGGTGCCCGACAGGGCGGATGGGGGCGTTTCAGCGGTGGAGCATCGATCAACTTCCTTACGCGATCACCAGGCCACCGCCTCGCCAAAGCGATCCAGGTAATCCAGGCCGGGTTTGCCTTGTTTCGCGATGACGACGCTCACGATGTCCGGAACGGTTTCCTCCATGCTGAACCGTGCATCCGGTCCGCCAAGGTCGGTGCGGATCCAGCCCGGCGCCATCAACAGCAGCGCACGCGGTTCGCCAGCGTGACGGGCGGCGTAGCTGCGCATGCACTGGTTCAGTGCGGCTTTGCTGGCGCGGTAGATTTCGTGGCCGCCTTTCTCGTTGTTGCCGACGCTGCCCTGGCCGGACGACATCACACCGATCAAACCCGTAGCCGCCACCCGATCCTGCAGCGCCTCGATGACACGCATCGGGCCGAGCGCATTGGTGACCATCACCTGGGCGAACTCCTGCGTCGAGACGTCGGCGATCGTGGCGTCCGGATGCTTGTTCGCGGTGCCGGCGTTCACGAACAGGATGTCGAAGCGGCGCCCGGCGAAGCGGTCATGCAGTGCCGAGATCTGGTCCGGCACGGTGATGTCGAGACACGCGATCTCGACCCGGCCCGGGTGTTGATCCGCCAGGTCGTGCAGCAGCGTGCGGCTTTCCCCTCGCACGGTGCCGACCACCTGCCAGCCTCTTTTCAGGAACTCCGCGGCCATCGCGTGGCCCAGCCCGCGCGACGCGCCGATGATGAGGATGGCGCCGCTGGTCGATTTCACTGTCATGGTTCTCTCCGCTCACTATCGGCGGCGCTGATCGTGGCAGCTGAGACGAGCCGGCGCCAGACGCATCAAAAGCAAACCATGCTTGCGTGAAACGCCTGCAATGGGGACTGATTGTTCTAAGCTCGCCGCATGGAAAACGTGGATTTGAATCTTCTGCTCGCGCTCGACGTGCTGCTTGACGAGGGCAGCGTCACCACGGCGGCGCGCCGTCTTGGGCTCAGCACGTCGGCGATGAGCCGCACGCTCGCGCGTCTGCGCGCGGTCACCGGCGACCCGCTGCTGGTGCGCGCCGGGCGCGGGCTGGTTCCGACGCCGCACGCGATGTCACTGCGCGATCGCGTCCATGCGTTGACGCGTGAGGTGCAGGCAACCCTGCGGCCGCGCACCGATCCGCTGGACCTTGCCGTGCTGGAACGCACGTTCACCCTCCGCGCCAACGAGGATTTCATCCGGTTCTTTTCGGTGCCCTTGTGCGCTGCCATTGCCGAGGCAGCCCCGCGCGTGCGGCTTCGTTTTGCACTGAAGCCGAACAAGGATCCCGCTCCCTTGCGCGAAGGCTTGATCGACCTGGAAATCGGTGTGATCGAGTCGGCCGCACCGGAGATGCGCACCCGGCTCCTGTTTCGCGACCATTTCGTCGGCGTCGCCCGCACCGGGCATCCCCTGCTGGCCGGACGGGGCGTGACCGCCAGGCGATACGCGGCCTCCCGGCACGTTGTCGTGTCGCGGAAAGCGCAGGTCACCGGACCGGTGGATGAGGCACTCCAGGCGCTGGGACTGCGCCGCACGATTTCCGTCGTGGTGCCGGCACACGCCGACGCGATGCGTCTGGCACGCCAGTCCGATCTGGTCGCGCTGGTACCGAGCTTCTGTCTCGGTCGTGGCCTTGCCGACAGCCCCGCGATGGCGGCCGGGCTCAGGAGCTTCGAACTCCCGGTACGGACGCCGGACATAAACATCTCGGCGTTGTGGCATCCGCGGATGGATGCCGACCCGGCGCATGGCTGGTTGCGGCAGATGGTGGTGGCGCTGTGCCAGGCGGCTCATCCGGTTTCCTGAAAGCGGCCATGGCGCGTCGTGCGTTGCACACTCAGAACTCGTCGGTGAACTCGATGCCCACATCGCGCTCGCGGGCGAGTGCCTCGGCGCTGACGCGCACGGTATCGGCAAGCTCGTCGTCGGGTGCGTCGACCTCGATGCGATATAGCTGCGCCTCGCTGTCGCTGATCGAGTCGCTGGAGCTGGAGTCGTCACGCATGCCGCTCATCATGTCGTCGATCTCCTCGACGTGTTCGATATCGTTGATGCCGTGCAGGGTGGCGATCATGGCGTCGGCGTCGGCACGGCCGCCGGTCAGGCGAAAGCGAACCATGGGCATGGGCTGATACTCCGGGTTTCGATGGAAACCCGATGCTGGTCATCGGCGCGTATGCGCAAGGTGATGCCATTCGGCTCGCGGCCAGCTGGCGCAAACGCGCTGCCGCGGGTGGTTCACTCGGCGCTCAGGCCGTGCAGCGTGGCGCCGCTTGCGTCGACCTTCAGTACCGAGCCGTGCTCGTACCAGTCGCCCAGCACGATGCGCTCGGCGGCGCGGCCATCCAGCGCGAACCGGTGCACGGCGGGGCGATGGGTGTGGCCGTGGATCAGCCGCGTCACGCCGGCCTTGCGCATGGCCTCGGCGACCGCGTCGGCGTTCACGTCCATGATCGTTTCCATGGTGCTGCCAGTGTGGGCACGGCTGTCCTCGCGTGCCTTGGCGGCGAACGCGCGGCGCGCGTCCAGCGGCATCGACAGGATCTGCGCCTGCCATTGCGGCGTGCGCACCTGCTTGCGCACCGCCTGGTAGGCCACGTCGTCGGTGCACAGCACGTCGCCGTGCATCAGCAAGGTGGGCTGGCCGTGCACGGTGTGCACGGTGCCGTCGTCCAGCAGGTCGAAGCCGGCGCGGCGGGCGAAATCCTGGCCCAGCAGGAAATCGCGATTGCCGACCATGAAGTACACCGGCACGCCCGCGTCGCGCACGCCGCGGATGGCGCGGGCGATGCGAGCGGGAAGCTCGGCATCGTCATCGTCGCCGATCCAGGCTTCCACCAGGTCGCCCAGGATGTACAGCGCGTCGGCCTGGCGTACCTCGTCGCTGGCCAGGTAGCGCTCGAACAGTTCGGTGATGTGCGGGCGCGACGGGTCCAGGTGCAGGTCGGCGATGAACAGGGTGGTCATTGCCGATCAGCCCCTGGCGCGTTTGGCGGCTTTCTTTTCCCCGGCCGTGGATGGTTTGGCGGGTGCCGCCTTGGCCGGCGCGGCCGTGCTGGCCGACGCGGGCGACTCCTCGCCGATCACATGGGCCTCTTCGATCACCACCAGCGGATTGGGCACGTCGCCCGCGAACGGTCCCAGCGCGCGGGTGGGCAGCGCGGCGATCTTGTCGACCACGTCCATGCCCTTGACGACCTTGCCGAACACCGCGTAACCCCAGGTCAGGCCGCTCTGGCTGCCCACGAAATCCAGGCGGCGGTTGTCGACCAGGTTGAAGAAGAACTGGGCGGTGCCGGAGTTGGGATCGGCGCCGCGCGCCACCGCCACCGTGCCACGCAGGTTGGACAGGCCGTTGTCCGCCTCGCTGGCCACCGCCGGGCGCGTGCGCTTGGGCTGCAGGTCGCGGGTGTACAGGCCGCCCTGCACCAGATAGCCGGGAATGGCCCGGTGCAGCAGAGTGCCGTTGTAGAAGCCGTCGCGCACGTACTGCAGGAAATTGGCCACGCTTTTCGGCGCCTTGTCCGGGTACAGCTCCAGCGTGATGTCGCCCTGGGAGGTCTGCAGCAGCACCTGCGGCGGCGCGGCGGTTTCGGCCGTTTCCCCGGCCGGCGCGGGCTTGGCTTGTTGGGCCTGCGACGACAGCGGCAGGATCAGAAGCAGGGCGGCGAGCAGGGTCTTGAGCATGGGCATCAGGATGTCGAGGAGTGCCGGCCATGATACGCGGCGGGGCGGGCGCGGACATGCGCGAAGAAAGAAGGAGGGTGCCTCAGTGGGCGGGGAAGATCAAAAGCGCACCCCTCCCCAGCCCTCCCCTGCGAGCAGGGGAGGGAGATGTACTCCTCCCCCTGCGCGCAGGGGGAGGCTGGGAGGGGGTTGCATGGGCTGGCGGCAAGATCAAAAGCGCACCCCTCCCCCAGCCCTCCCCTGCGGGCAGCGGAGGGAGATGTACTCCTCCCCCTGCGTGCAGGGGGAGGCTGGGAGGGAGTTGCATGGGCTGGCGGGGAAGATCAACAGCGCACCCCTCCCCAGCCCTCCCCTGCAAGCAGGGGAGGGAGCATGGGCGTGTGCAGGAGAGGAGCAAAGCCGGTCAGCGGCGGGTGATTTCCAGCGTGAGGCCCAGTTCCGCCATCGGCGCCTGCTCGTGCTGCAGGTCGGCCTCGCTCAGCGGGTGCTGTTCGAGCCAGTCGACGGGAAGGGCCAGCCGCAGGCGCTGGCGAGTGGCGTTCAGGCGCATCGGCGGCAGCGACTCGGCGCGGCGGGCGCGGCGGAACAGCACGGCCAGTCGCAGCAGCGCGGTGATATGGCGCGCCAGCTGGCGATAGCGCTGCGGCAGCGCGGAAATCACCGCCTTGTCCGGCTTGCGCCGATGCAGTTCGACCACCGCGGCCAGCAGTTGCTGCTCCTGCCGCGAGAAACCGGCCAGGTCGGCGTGACGCAGGATGTAGGCGCCGTGGTGATGGTGCTGGCTGTGTGCGATGGCCAGGCCGATCTCGTGCACGCGCGCCGCCCAGGACAACCACTCGCGCGCGTCGGCGGCGAGCTTCCAGGGTTTGGCCGCCTGGTCGAACAGGTTGAGTGCGGTCGCCTCCACGCGCCGCGATTGGGCGCGGTCGACGCCGTAGCGGGCGGCCAGGGCGTCGATGCTGGCGGTGCGCGGATCGTCGCCGCCGGCGCGGCCCAGCAGGTCCCACAGCACGCCCTCGCGCATTGAGCTTTCGCAGACCTGCAGGCGCTCGATGCCCAGCGCGGCGAACGCGGCCTCGAACACCACCAGGCCGCCGGCGATCACCGGCACACGTTCCTCGACCAGCCCGGGCAGCTTGATCGCGCTGATGCTGCCCTGTTCGAGCAGCACCTCGCGCAGCGAGTCCAGCGCCGCAGGCGTGATGCCGTCGTCGGAGAACTTCATCGCCTGCACCACCGCGCCGATCGACTTGGCGGTACCCGACGAACCAAAGGCATCGCGCCAGCCCGATTCGCGGAAGTCCTCGGCAAACTGCTGCAGCAGCACGCCGATGTCGCTGGTGGCGCGCTGCCAGCGCTTGCGGGTGAGCTTGCCGCCGGGAAAGAAGCGCAGGGTGGAGGCGATGCAGCCGGCCTGCACGCTCTCGGTGTGCAACGGCGCCAGGCCGCGGCCGATGATGAACTCGGTGCTGCCGCCGCCCACGTCGATCACCAGCCGCGGTTCGCGCGAGGCGGGCAGGTCGTGCGCGGCGCCGAGGAAGATCAGCCGGCCCTCCTCGCGGCCGGAGACGATCTCGATCGGGTGCCCCAGCGCCGCCTCGGCCGCGGTCAGGAAAACCTGCGGCGACGCCAGCCGGCGCACGGTGTTGGTGGCCACTGCGCGCACCCGCAGTGCGGGCAGCCCGGCGATGCGCTGGCCGAAACGGGCCAGGCAGGCCAGCGCGCGGGTGCGGTGGGCGGCATCGAGCGAGCCGTCCGCGCGCAGGCCGGCGGCCATGCGCACGGTATCGCGCAGGCGGTCGATCACGCGCGGCTCGCCGTGTTCGACCCGGGCCACCACCATGTGGAAACTGTTGGAACCCATGTCCACCGAGGCGATCAGCTCGCCGTCGCGAATGGGGCTTTGTTCCGCCGGGCTCAAGCGCGTACTCCGTGGGTTGCCGGGGGCGCATTCTCGCATGCCGATGGCGCGGTGCAGCAATGACCCTTCATGCGCAGAACCGCTGCAGCAGGGCGCGCTGGGCACTGTAGGGTGGATCGTCGCCCGGCTCGGCGCGCACGTAGTGGCCGTCGCTCTGCAGCAGCCAGGCCTGGGTGTTGTCGGCCAGGCCGTTGGCCAGCGTCTCCTCGAACACGCGGGCGGCCAGGTCCGGATCGAGGATGGGGAAGGCGATCTCGATGCGGCGCATCAGGTTGCGCTCCATCCAGTCGGCGCTGGCGCAGTACAGCTCGGGATCGCCGTCATTGGCGAACCAGTACACGCGGCTGTGCTCCAGGAAGCGGCCCACGATCGAGCGCACCCGGATGCGTTCGGAAATGCCGGGCAGCCCCGGCCGCAAGGTGCAGGCGCCGCGCACGATCAGGTCGATCTCCACGCCGGCCTGCGAGGCGCGGTACAGCGCCGCGATCACCCGCGCGTCGTTCAGCGCGTTGAGCTTGGCCACGATGCGGGCGGGGCGGCCGGCGCGGGCGTGTTCGGTTTCGCGCGCGATCTTCGCCACCACGCCGGGGTACAGCGTGAACGGCGAATGCAACAGCCGTTTCAGCTCGATCACCGGACCCAGGCCGGACAGCTGCTGGAACACCTTGTGCAAGTCCTCGCCGATTTCCGGGTTGGCGGTCATCAGGCCGATGTCGGTGTATACGCGGCTGTTGCCCTGGTGGTAGTTGCCGGTGGACAGGTGCGCGTAGCGGCGCAGCACGTCGCCCTCGCGGCGCACGATCAGCAGCATCTTGGCGTGCGTCTTGTAGCCCACCACGCCGTAGACCACCTGCACGCCGGCTTCCTGCAGCCGCGTGGCCAGGTGGATGTTGGCCGCCTCGTCGAAACGCGCGCGCAGTTCGATCACCACGGTCACGTCCTTGCCGTGGCGTGCCGCCTCCACCAGCAGATCCACCAGCGGCGTGTCCTCGCCGGCGCGGTACAAGGTCTGCTTGATCGCCAGCACCTGCGGGTCGACCGAGGCCTGGCGCAGCAGGTCCACCACCGCACCGAAGCTCTGGTACGGGTGGTGCAGCAGCACGTCGTGCTGCGCGATCAGCTCGAACTTGTTGTGGCTTGCTTCCAGTGCGGGCGGGAGTTGCGAGACGAAATGCGGAAACTTCAGTTCGGGCCGGTCGACCCACTCGTAGATCATGCCCGCGCGGATGATGTTGACCGGGCCGTCGCAACGGTAGACGTCCGCTTCCTCCAGCTGGAAGTTGCGGGTGAGCATGGCGGTGATCGACTTCGGACAATCGTCGGCGACCTCCAGTCGCACCGGCCGCGCATAGCCGCGGCCGAGCAGCTCCTCGCTCAACGCCAGCGCCAGGTTCTCGATCTCCGCCTCCTCCACCATCAGCTCGCTGTTGCGGGTGACGCGGAACTGGTACGAGCCGACCACCTTGAAACCGGGAAACATGAGGTCGACGAAGGCCTGCAGCAATTCGGCCAGAAACACGAAATTGTCGCCCTCGCCGCAGACTTCATCGGGCAGGCGGATGATCCGCGGCAGCGAGCGCGGCGCCCGCACCAGCGCCATGTGGCCCTCGTGGCCGAACGCGTCGCGGCCCTTCAGCACCACCGCGATGTTCAGCGTCTTGTTGAGGATGCGCGGGAACGGATGCGACGGGTCCAGCCCCAGCGGCGACAGCACCGGCAGCACCTCGTGCTCGAAATAGCCCTGCAGCCAGCGGCGCTGGCGCGGCTCCCATTGCTGGCGGGTGAGGATGTGGATGCGCGCCGCATCGAGTTGCGGGCTGAGCTGCTCCTGCCAGGTGGCGTATTGCAGCGCCACCAGGTCCAGCACCCGGCTGCGGATGCGCGACAGCAGTTCGCCCGACAGCAGGCCATCGGGCCCCGGCGCGGCCGAGCCATAGGCGTGGTGATGCTTGAGCATCGCCACGCGCACCTCGAAGAATTCGTCCAGGTTGCTGGCCACGATGCTGAGGTAGCGCAGGCGCTCCAGCAGCGGCACGGTGGCGTCCCGCGCCATCGCCAGCACCCGGAAGTTGAATTCCAGCGCGGCCAGCTCGCGGCTGAAAAACAGCTCGGGAGCGGACAGTTCCACGTCGGCGGCAACAGGGGAAGTTTGATCGCGCATGCGTGCATTCTGGCCCATGTGCCGGCGCGGCACATCCAGGCCACCCGCTTGCGCCTGCAGCGGCTTTCGCGGCGGCGGATCGCCGCGCATCAGGCCGGCTCGGGCGGCAGCAGGCGGGCGTGGCCGAAATGGCAGGAAAAAGTGGAGCCCGCGCCCGGCGCGCTGTCGATCTGCAATCGCGCCTGATGCAGGTTCAGCACATGCTTGACGATGGACAGGCCCAGGCCGGTGCCGCCGGTTTCGCGCGAGCGGCTCGAGGACACGCGGTAGAACCGCTCGGTGAGGCGTGCCAGGTGCGTGGCGGAAATGCCGAAGCCGGTGTCACTGACCGAATAGGCCGCGCCCTCGGGCGTGCGCTGCCAGCGGATCGTGATGCTGCCGCCGGCCGGGGTGTACCGCACCGCGTTGCTGACCAGGTTGGACAGCGCGCTGTGCAAATCGCGCGGCGAACCGAGCAGGTCCAGCGCCGCGGTGGACTCCAGCGTGATCCGGTGGCGCCCCTGGCTCAGCGCCAGCGCTTCCTTGTGCACGATGGCCAGCAGGGCGGCCATCGGCACGCGCTCGTCGGTGACGTCCTGCTGGGTTTCCAGCCGCGACAGGGTGAGCAGGTCTTCCACGATCTGGCCCATGCGCCGCGATTGCGCGCGCATCTCGGCCAGTACCGGGGCCAGTTCGGGCACGTCGTCGGGATCGAGCAATTCGAGATAGCCGTGGATCACCGTCAGCGGCGTGCGCAGTTCGTGCGATACGTTGGCCACGAAATCGCGGCGGATCTGTTCGAGCCGGTTGATGTGGCTGACGTCGCGCGCCAGCAACAGCTGCTGGCGCTCGCCGAACGGCAGCAGGTCGATGCTGAGCAGGCTGTCCGCGTGTCCGGGAGCGGCGATCTCGTGCAGCCGTTCGGCGGCGCCCGGCTCCAGGCATGCGGCCAGTTCGGTGCCGGCCATGCGCTCGGGCCAGCGCGCCCCGCGGTCGGCCGGTCGATGCAGGCCCAGCAGCGTTTCGGCGGCGCGGTTGAACCAGCGTATGCGCTGGTCGTGATCCAGTATCACCACCGCGTCGGGCCACTGGCGCGCGGTGGCACGCAAGTCGCGCAGATGGGCGGCCAGTCGTCGCGACTTGCGTGCCGCGAAAGCCTCGACGCCGATCGGCTGGCGTGCCGATCGGTGGATGTGGACCAGCAACGCGGCGATCTCGACGATCGCGGCCAGGGCGATTCCGGCTGCCACGCGCCCCGCCAGCCAGCCGCCCAGCGCGCCCGCGCCCAGGCCGGCAAGGAGCAGGGCGCGTAGCTGCCAGGAAGGTTTCGTGGAAAACATCGCGCGCTTCATTCCGGTGGTGCGGACGCCGTCGTCAGGCGCGGGTGGAGAAACGGTAGCCGCTGCCGCGCACCGTCTGCACCAGGTCGTCCAGCTTCCACGGCTCCAGCGTCTTGCGCAGGCGGCGGATGTGCACGTCGACCGTGCGCTCCTCCACGTAGACGCTGCCGCCCCACACGTGATCCAGCAACTGCGCGCGCGAGTAGACGCGCTCGGCGTGGGTCATGAAGAAATGCAGCAGGCGGTATTCGGTGGGCCCGATCGGCACCGGATCGTCGCCGGCAAACACGCGGTGCGCGGGGCCGTCGATGCGCAGCCCGCCGCCCTCGAGCATGCCGTCGCCGTCGTCGCCCTGGCTGCGGCGCAGGACCGCCTTGATGCGGGCGATCAGTTCGCGGGTGGAAAACGGCTTGACCACATAGTCGTCCACGCCGGCCTCGAGACCGTTGACGCGATCCAGCTCCTCGCCGCGCGCGGTGAGCATGATGATCGGTATCTCGCGGCTCAGCTCTTCCCTGCGCCAGCGCCGCGCCAGTTCCAGCCCGCTGGTGCCCGGCAGCATCCAGTCCAGCAGGATCAGGTCGGGCACCCGTTCGGCGATCGCCAGCTGCGCCTCGCGCGCATCGCCGGCCAGGGCCGCTTCCATTCCGGCCTTGCGCAGGGCGAAGGCCACCATGTCGCGAATGGATGCTTCATCTTCGACGATGAGTATGCGTTTGTGCACGGTTCGGCCGGTGGCTTGTGACGGGGATATTTCAGGGGATGAATGTTACGTGGGGATGACAGAACGCGGGGAAACATTGCGGTCGGCTGTAATCGCTGCACCGTAGCGCCGAAAAGCACCGTAATCCCCTCTCCCCTGCGGGGAGAGGGTTGGGGAGAGGGGGCCGGTGCTTGCGGGGAAGATCGGTAATGCAGCTTTTCGGCATCGTGTACAGCATCGTTGTGGCCTCCCCGCGGCGTGTCCCCCTCTCCCAACCCTCTCCCCGCAGGGGAGAGGGGATTACGGTGCCTTCGGCCTTCCGCGTGTGTCGGCTCGCTCGAGGACTCCCCGCTTTGCCCTACCGGTCGCCTTCCGGCCGGTCCGCCGTCTGGATCTTGCGCTTGTGCAATTCCAGCACCAGCGGCGTGAGTTCGGCGATGCGGGCCTGGATGCGGACGCGGGCGTAGTAGTCCAGGTCGTCGCGCTTGAGCAGGCGCTTGAGTTGTTCCATCGCGTCGAAGGGGCGCCCCGAGTAGTAGCTGGCGTCGGCGAACGCCTCGCCCGCGCGCTCGGTATCGCCGGCCTTCTCGCTGGCGCGGGCATAGGCAGTGTAGAGCTGGGGCTCCACCGCGTTGCTCAGCAGCGGACGCAGCAGTTCCGCGGCCGTGGCCGCCTGGGCCGGCGAGCCGCCGGTGGTGAGAGCCTGGGCGTAGGCCAGCGCCACCGCGCGATTGCGGGGCGAGCGCAGGTTGAGTTTTTCGTAGAGCGCCAGCGCGGCGGCGCGCTGGCCGGCCTGGAAGTGCGCCTCCGCCATGGCCAGCTGCAGGATGAGGTTGTCCGGCTGTTTTGCGATCAGCGGCTGCAACTGCGCGATGGCCTGGGTGCCATCGCCACTGCGCGTGAGCGCCAGGGCGTAGCCATAGCGCGTCGCGAGCGTGTCGAAGCCGGGCCTGTCGAAACTGGCGCGGTACTGCAGCGCTTCCTTGGAAGCGTCGCCGGTCAGCACGCGCAGGCGCTCGCGCATCAGCGCATAGGTCTGGCCGCGCTCCTGCGCCGACGGGTCGAACAAGGTGGTGACGTCGCGCACGAACGGAATCGGCGCCGTGGTGGCTTCCCAATGACTCTTGACCAGGGTGCTGCCGCTCGGACGCAGCTTCTGCGCGGCGATCAGGCCGCCAGCGCGCGATTTCGCGTCGCTGATGCGATCGGAGGTCACCGGGTGATCCTGCAGCATGCTCGGCGTATTGCCGATGCCGCCCGCGTTGGCGCTGAGCACGTCCTGCATGTGCGAGAAGAAACCGGCCATGCCGCGCGGATCGAAGCCCGCGTTGGCGAGGGTCTGGATGCCGGTGCGATCGGCCTCGATCTCGTCCTTGCGGGTGAAATTGATCGACCGTTGCGCGATCAGCCCCTGGCCGCCGGCCAGCACCGCCATCGGCGCGTCGCCGGTGTTGTTGGCGGCGCCGGCGGCCAGCGCGCCCAGCAGCACCAGCGCCATCAGGGGAGCGTCCTTGCGGGAGGCCTCGAACGCGCGCTGCAGGTGGTTCTGCGTGATGTGGCCGATCTCGTGCGCGATCACGCCGGCCAGTTCGCTCTCGCTGCGGGTGATCGCCACCAGGCCGGCGTTCACCGCCACGTAGCCCCCCGGCGCCGCAAAGGCGTTGATCTCCGGGTCCTTGACCACGAAGAACGAGAAATGCTCGTCCGGCTTGGCGCAGGCGGCCACCAGCCGGAAGCCCAGGTCGTTGATGTAATCGTCCACCAGCGGATCGTCGACCACCATGTCCAGCGCACGCATCTGGCGCAGCATGGAGGCGCCATAGGCCTGGGCTTCCTGCTTCGAGATCAGCGCATTCGCCGAACTGCCCAGGTCCGGCAGGCGAACGTTGTCCTGCGCCATCGCGATCGGCGCAAGGCAGGCCGTGCCGCACAGCAAGGCGCGGATCAGGGCGGACAGGAGACGTGGAGTGCGGTGGCGGGCTGGCATGGTCATCAGGAGGCGACAATATCATTCAGACCGCGCGCCGCGGGCGCGGTTCGCGTCACCGGGGCCGGCCGATACATGCTTGATTTGGCTTTCGCGCGGACGCATGTGTGGGCTGAACCATTCTGACCGTCCCCCGGAGCGCCGCCATGCCGAAGATCGAGATCTATTCCACCGCCGTCTGCCCTTACTGTGTCGCAGCCAAGAACCTGCTCAAGTCGAAAGGGCTGGAGTGGCAGGAAGTGCGTGTCGACACCGACCCGGCGCAGCGCGATGCGATGCTCCAGCGCAGCGGCGGGCGTCGTACCGTGCCGCAGATCTTCATCAACGACGAGCACGTCGGTGGCTTCGATGACCTGGTCGCCGCCGACCGCAGCGGCAAGCTGGCGCAGCTGCTGGGTGACGCCGCGTGAGCGAGGATCGCCTGGCCGAATTCACCGCCTTCCGCCAGCGCATGAACGAGCGGATCCTGGCCGAGGACAACCAGGTGGTCCGGCGCTTCTTCGCGCTGGACACGCAGACCTACAAGCCCGGCGCGCTGGACGTGAAGACCAAGGAGATGCTGGGCCTGGTCGCGTCGCTGGTGCTGCGTTGCGACGACTGCATCAGCTACCACGTGGCCCAGTGCAAGGAAGCCGGCGTGCAGCGGGATGAGTTCTTCGAGGTGTTCAGCGTTGGCCTGGTGGTGGGTGGATCGATCGTGATCCCGCACCTGCGCCGCGCCGTCGACCTGCTCGACCAGCTGGAGCAGGGCAGCGCCGACACCGGCGCCACGAGTTGTCCCGACCACGCCTGACCCTGCGGGATCATGCAACGCTGCGTGCGAGTATTTTCAAGGCGCTGCGCCTGCTTCGCGCTGGTGGCGGCCACTCCTATCGGCGATAATCGATGGGTTTCGCGCGACGTTCGGTCCGGATGTCGCGTATCCCCATTCGAAGGAGTTTCCCCCATGAGCAACACAATCGCGGTGATCCCGGGCGACGGTATCGGTCCCGAGATCATGACCGCCACCTTGCGCGTGCTCGATGCGCTGGACTGCGGCCTGAAGTACGACTTCGTCGACGCCGGCATGGTCGCGCTGGACAAGCACGGCGATCTGCTACCGAAGGCCACGCTGGACAAGATCGCCGAGCACAAGGTGGCGCTGAAAGGCCCGCTGACCACGCCGATCGGCGGCGGCTTCACCTCGGTCAACGTGACCCTGCGCCGCCACTTCGACCTGTACGCGAACGTGCGCCCGGCGGTGAGCTTCCCCGGCACGAAATCGCGCTACGAGAACATCGACATCATCACCGTGCGCGAGAACACCGAGGGCGCCTACCGCTCCGAAGGGCAGACGCTGTCGGAAGATGGTGAGATCGCCGAGTCGGTCGCGCGCAACACCCGCAAGGGCAGCAGCCGCATCGTGCGTTACGCGTTCGAGCTGGCGGTGAAGAAGGGCCGCAAGAAGGTCACCGCCGTGCACAAGGCGAACATCCTGAAGACCAGCTCGGGCCTGTTCCTCAACGTGGCGCGCGAGATCGCGAAGGATTACCCGCAGATCGAGTTCAACGAGATGATCGTGGACAACACCTGCATGCAGCTGGTGATGCGCCCCGAACAGTTCGACGTGATCGTCACCACCAACCTGTTCGGCGACATCCTGTCGGACCTGTGCGCCGGCCTGGTCGGCGGCCTGGGCCTGGCGCCGGGCGACAACATCGGCGAGCACGCGGCGATCTTCGAGGCCGTGCACGGCTCGGCGCCGGACATCGCGGGCAAGGGCATCGCCAACCCGTGCGCGCTGCTGCTGGCCGCCGCCGACATGCTCGACCACCTGGACATGGTGGCCAAGGGCGACAAGCTGCGCCAGGCGATCCGCGACACCATGACCAACGACCGCGACAGCGTGACGCCGGACATCGGCGGCAAGGGCAGCACCGACAGTTTTGCCGACGCGATCGTCAAGCGCGTCAAGGGCTGACCGTCGGCGCCAGCGACACGCAAGGCCGCGGTGTCGCCCGCGGCCTTGTCGTTTCCGGCGTCAGTGCGCGGCGGGCTTGTAGTGGCCGCCTTCGGTGCGCACGGCGATGTTGAGACGGTTCCAGCTGTTGATCAGGCCGACCAGCAGGGTCAGGTCGATCACCGCGGCCTCGTCGAGGTGCTGGCGCAGCTGCGCGTACAGCGCGTCGGATACCGATTCATGCGAGGGCAGTTCGGTGAGCTCCTCGGCGAAGGCCAGTGCGGCCTGCTCGCTCTCGCTGAACAGCCGGGTCTCGCGCCAGGCGGGGAGCAGGTACAGGCGTTGCTCGGTTTCGCCGGCGGCGCGGGCGTCCTTGCTGTGCATGTCCAGGCAGAAGGCGCAGCCGTTGATCTGCGAACAGCGCATCAGCACCAGTTCGACCAGCTTGGCGTCGAGGTGGCCGCGCGCGCGGATCTCCTGGCCTAGCGTGAGCAGCGGCTGCATGGCGGCGTAGTGGCGCTGGATGGAAATGCGGGTCATGGAAAACTCCTGATGTCGGTAGGGCGATGGCCGCGGCGGGCCATTCACTGCAAGGACGCGCCGGCCGCCCGGTTCGTTACCGTGGCGGCGAGGCGCGCCAGCTTGCCCGGGTGGCGCAGAGCGTGGATGGCGCGAATGTGCTCGCCGTCGCCCTCGATCCAGATCACCGTGGTCAAGGTGTCGCCCGACCAGGCCAGCAGGGCGGGCGCGCCGTTCAGCGTCAGCGCGGTATAGCGCAGGGGCTGCAGGCGGGTGTTGTGGGCGATCTGCAGATACAGCCGAGCCAGTCGGTCGGCGCCGTGCAACGCATGCAGGGTGGCGGTGACCACGCCGCCGCCGTCGCTGATGTGAACGGCATCCTCGGCAAACAGCGCACGCAGCGAATCCAGGGTGGGATGCTCCATCGCCGCCACGAAACGCTGCAGCAGGCGCTGCTGCGCCCGCGCGTCCACGTTGAAGCGCGGGCGATCCTCGCGCAGCCTCGCCCTGGCGCGATGCACGCGCTGGCGGCAGGCGTTCTCGGCGATGCCCAGGATGGCTGCGGCCTCGGCGTGGCTGTAGTCGAACACCTCGTTGAGCAGGAAGGCGGCGCGCTCGTCCGGGCCCAGCCGTTCGAGCAGGGTGAGGAAGGAGAGCGTGAGGGTCTGGTCGCGCTGCAGCGCCGTCTCCGGCGTGTCGCCGCCAGTGGCGGCCGCGGGCGCGGGATCGTCCACCAGCGGCTCGGGCAGCCACGGCCCGGCGTAGTGCTCGCGTTCGGTCTTCGCCCGGCGCAGCCGGTCCAGCGCGATGCGCGTGGTGACGGTGACCAGCCAGGCCTCCGGATCATCCAGCGCCGAGGTGTCCTGCGCGTGCCAGCGCAACCAGGCATCGTGCAGCACGTCCTCGGCGTCGGCTGGCGTGCCCAGCATGCGGTAGGCCAGGCCGAACAGGCGGGGTCGGTGTTGCTGGAACAGGGCCGTTTGTTGATCCATCGGACGCTCCGGAAGTTGACCGAGCCAGGACGCGCCGCTACCGCCAGACGTGACCGCTCACCGGAACAAGGGCCAGGGCGCCAGGAAGATCAACCACAGCAGGAGCAGGATGCCGATGTACTTGCCCGCCTTGTACAGCTTGCGATGCCGGCGCTTGAACTCGACCTTCCAGCGGTGGGTGGCGCCCTTGCGCTGGCTGAGCGCGTAGAGGCGGTTCACGAAGCCGGTCTTGTCGGCGCCGGTGTCGCTGTTGGGCGAGGCCGTGATCTTGCCCATGAACGCGCCCACGCGGTGGTTGATCGCGCTCATCCAGCGCGTGCGCAGCGGGCGCTCCACGTCGGCGAACAGGATCACCCGGGTCTGGTCGGTCTTGTTCTCCACCCAATGCACGAAGGTCTCGTCGAACACCACGTCCTTGCCGTCGCCCCAGGCGTGTTCTTCACCATCGACGAAGATGCGGCAATCGCGCGAGTTCGGCGTGATCAGGCCCAGGTGGTAGCGCAGCGAGCCGGCGAACGGGTCGCGATGCGGGTTGAGCTTGCTGTTGGGGGCCAGCGTGGCGAACATCGCCGCCTTGATGCCGGGGATGGCGTTGAGCAGTTCCACCGTCTTCGGGCACAGGGCCTGCGCCGAAGGCAGCGGCTCGCCGTACCACTTCAGGTAGAAGCGCTTCCAGCCTTGCTTGATGAAGCTGTTGAAGCTGGCGTCATTGTTCGCCGTGGTGCCGCGGATATGGCCGGCATCGGTGAGGTGCAGCGCCTCGTCGCGGATGGTTTGCCAGTTGGCCTGCAGCAGGTCCAGCTCCGGAAAGCCGCGGCGGTCCAGGATGGGTTTCGCGGGCACCGCCGAGAACGCGTACATCAGCAGGTTGTACGGCGCGAACACCGCCGAGTGGTCCACCAGCTGGCGATCGAAACGCAGCCGCACGCGCCCGCGCAGGTGCACCAGCAGCACGCACAGCACGAAGAAAACGAAGACGGCAAGCAGGATGAGACGGGGGGTGAGGATCATGGCGGTGTTCGGCGGGTCAGGCGGAGGCGCCGGCTCATTCTATCGCCTGGGAAGCGAGTGAAGAGGAGTGAGAACTGAGTAAAAGCGAAGTGCACGGCGCTTCTGCTTTCACTCACTTCTCACTTCTCCCCACTCACTCCTCGCCTTAAAGCGTTTCTGCCGCAAAATCCGCCAGCCGCGACCGTTCGCCCCGACGCAAGGTGACATGCGCCGAATGCTCCCATTGCTTGAAGCGGTCCACCGCGTAGGTGAGGCCGGAGGTGGTTTCGGTGAGGTAGGGCGTGTCGATCTGCTCGACGTTGCCCAGGCAGACGATCTTGGTGCCGGGGCCGGCGCGGGTGATCAGGGTTTTCATCTGCTTCGGGGTGAGGTTCTGCGCCTCGTCGATGATCAGGTAGCGCGACAGGAAGGTGCGCCCGCGCATGAAGTTCAGCGAGCGGATCTTGATGCGCGAGGCGAGCAGGTCGTTGGTGGCCTGGCGGCCCCAGCTGCCGCCGTCCTCCGGATTGGCCAGCACTTCGAGGTTGTCGGTGAGCGCGCCCATCCACGGCGTCATCTTTTCCTCCTCGGTGCCGGGCAGGAAGCCGATGTCCTCGCCCACGCTCACCGTGGCGCGGGTCATGATGATCTCGCGGTAGCGCTGCTGGTCCATCACCTGCGCCAGGCCGGCGGCCAGCGCCAGCAGGGTCTTGCCGGTGCCGGCATTGCCGAGCAGGGTGACGAAGTCGATGTCCGGGTCCATCAGCGCATTGAGCGCGAAGTTCTGCTCGCGGTTGCGCGCGCCGATGCCCCAGACGTGGTGGTTGGCATGCGAGTGGTCGTCCAGCAGCACCAGGGTCGCGGTGTCCTCGCCCACTTCCATCACGCGCAGCTCGATGCCGCCTTCGCCGGGCATGTACAGGCATTGGTTGGGATACCACTCCTCGCTCTCGTGGCGGTCGAGGCGGTAATAGGTGCGGCCGCGCTCGGTCCACGACTCGACTTCGGGGTGCTGCTCCCAGAAATCCTCCGGCAAGGCCTCCACGCCGGTGTAGAGCAGCGAGAAATCGTCCAGTGCGCGATCGTTCTCGTAATCCTCCGCGGTGATGCCCTGGATGCTGGCCTTGATCCGCAGGTTGATGTCCTTGGTGACCAGGATCACCGCGCGATCCGGATGCTGCTCGCGCAGTTCGATCACCGCGGCCAGGATCTGGTTGTCGGCCTTGCCGTGGCCGTTGCTGACGCGCTGCTGGAAATACAGCCGGCCCACCGCCGATCCGCGCTTGAGCTTGACTCCTTCGGGGTTGCTCAGTTCCAGCCCGTCGGCCAGGTCGTGCTGCTTGCCGCGCTCGATCAGCTCGTTGAGAAAGCGGCTGACCTGGCGGCCGTTGCGCGACACCTCCGAGGCGCCCTTCTTTTTCTCGTCCAGTTCCTCCAGCACGGTCATCGGGATGAAGACGTCGTGTTCCTCGAAGTGGAACAGCGAGGTCGGGTCATGCAGCAGGACGTTGGTGTCCAGGGCGTAGATGCGCTTGCTTCCGGTCATGCGGAAGAATCCTCGCGGGTGGTGGGAGAGGGATCGCGATGCTGCGGTCGCGGGCGGAGACGCGTGGCGTGCCACGCGGAAAGCAACGAGGCGGGGTGTGCGCTCACGCGGTCGGGATGGCGTCGAGCACTTCCTGCGCGTGGCCGGCGACTTTCACCTTGCGCCACTCGCGCGCCAGCCTGCCGTCGGGGTCGATCAGGAAGGTGCTGCGCACCACGCCCATGTGGCGCTTGCCGTACAGCACCTTCTCGTGGATCACGTCGAATGCCTTGCACCAGGTTTCGTCCGGGTCGGATACCAGCGGAAACGGCAGCGCCTGCTTTTCCGCAAACCTGGCATGCGAGGCGGTGGTGTCGCGCGACACGCCAACGATTTGCGCATTGCGCTGGCGGAACTGCGGATGGAGGTCGCGGAAATCCTGCGCCTCGGTAGTGCAACCGGGGGTGCTGTCCTTCGGGTAGAAGTAGAGGACGACCCATTGGCCTTTCAGCGCGGCCAGTTTCAGTGGTTCACCGGTGCCGGTGGGGCCGGTGAGCGGTGGTGTTTTCTTGCCGATTTCGGGCATGGACGCTCCATCGCGGCGACGGCCGCATGGGCGAAGACTAGCGCTTGCGGCGCAGCGGATGACAGGCCTTGCCAGCGCCGGTGGATCGCGCCATCCTCAGAACTTCACCGGGTCCATGATCGCGTCCAGATTCAGCCCATCGCACAGCTCGAGAAAGTCGTCGCGCAGCGCTGCGATGTGGATTTCCGACGGAATGCCGATGGTGAACTGGGCCTGGAACATTTCCGCCCCGGTCTGCATGGCCTGGTAGCGGGTGGAGTTGAGCTGCTCCACGCTGATCCCGTGCTGGCTGAAGAATTCCACGATGCGCGCCACGATGCCGGGCCGGTCGGCCGCCACCACTTCGACCAGATACGGCAACAGGTGCGAACTGTTCGCACGCGGCCGGGTGCGGTAGTGCACCAGCCGCAGGCTCTCGTCGCGGGCCAGCTTGGTCAACGCCGATTCCAGCTTGGCCAGCGCGTCCCAGGCCCCGGTGGCCAGCAGCATCAGCGAGATTTCGGTGCCGATCGTCGACACCCTCGCCTCGGCCAGGTTGCAGCCGGCATCGGCAATGCGGCGTGCCAACGTCAGCAACGGCGACTGCAGTGCCGGCGTCAGTACCTGGATCAGCAACTGCTCGTCGACACCCGCGCGGGCGGGGGAAGCGGAAGAAGATTTCAAGAGATTTGCCCGTGGGAAGTCCGCATGATGCGGGATGACTCCGTTCGAGCTTACTTGCCCGTCCAGCGAGCCCGCAAGTAACATACACGGCTGATTGCCGGGCGGGACTTGTCTTGAACATTCGTGGAAGCATCTGTGCGTTGGTCACCCCGTTTGCCGCCGATGGCGCGGTCGATCTGGCGGCGTTCGGCCGCTTGCTCGACTATCAATTGGCGGGCGGTACGCAGGGCGTGGTGGTGGCCGGTTCCACCGGCGAAGCACACATGCTGGAGCCCGAGGAATTCGACCGCCTGCTGGCGTTCGCCGTTCGTCATGTGAACGGCCGGGTGCCGGTGATCGCCGGCACCGGCGAAGCGGGCACGGCCAAGACGGTGGCGGCCACGCGGCGCGCGCAGGCGCTTGGCGCCGATGCGGCGTTGGTGGTGGTGCCTTATTACGTGCGTCCGACCCAGGAAGGCATGCGCCGCCATTTCCTGGAGGTTGCCGACCACGGCGGCCTGCCGCTGCTGCTCTACAACGTTTCCATCCGCACCGCCTGCGACATGCTGCCCGAGACCGTGGCGCTCCTGCGCGACCATCCGGCGATCATCGGCATCAAGGAAGCCCGCGGCGATGCCGAACGCATCCGCGCGCTTGCGGAACTTGCGGGCGAGAATTTCGTCTACCTGTCCGGTGACGACGCTACCGCGACCGACGCCATGCTTGCCGGGGCGAACGGCACCGTCTCGGTGGTGGCCAACCTGGCGCCCAAGGCGTTTCGTGAACTGTGCGATACGGCGGTCGGCGGCGACAGGGAAGCGGCGGCGCGTTGCCTGGCAAACCTGGAGCCGTTGCTGAAGGCGCTCAACTGCGCGCCCAACCCGATCGCGGTCAAGGCGGGGCTGCCGGAACTGGGTCTTGGCTTGGCGTTGCCGCGGTTGCCGCTTGTCGAATTGAACGAAGGCCCGGAACGTGCCCGACTGCGCCAAGCACTGTCCAGTCTGGCATCCTTGGCCACTGCTGCCTGACGCGCTGCGGCGTCGCGGCGGCCCGATCCTTCCACGGAATCCCACTACATGAAGAAAACTTCGCTCCTCGTCACCGTGCCCGCGCTTGCCCTCTGCGGTTTGCTGCTCGCCGGTTGCGGCATGTTCCGCTCGCACAAGGCATGGGAGACCGCCGTGCAGGAATCGCCGCTGGAGATTCCGCCGGGCCTGGATACGCCCTCGGCCACCGCGGCGCTGAACATCCCGCCGCCCGGCGCCAACCAGCCGACCGCCAACGGTGCCAGGGCGACCGTCGGCGCGGCCGCCGGCGAGGTCTCGGACGGCTTCATCGCCGAAGGCCCCATCGATTCGGTCTACCAGAAGGTCGGCCGGTTGCTGCAGGAGGGCAAGGCGGGCCAGGTGGTCGCCCAAGACGATGCCGCGCACAGCTACACGGTTGCCGTTACCGGCGTGTCCGGGAAGAAGAGGGGTTTCTTCGGCCGCATGTTCCACCGCGAGAAGCGCAACGATGCCACCGCGTCGGGCGGGGCGGCGCAGCAAGTCGTGGTGACCGTCGGCGACAGCGGCACCTACGGCAGCGAAGTCCGCGCCAAGGGCCGCGTCAACGCGGTGGGCAAGGTCATCGACGCGCTGAAGAAGGAGCTGGTGCGATAAGCCCGGCGAAACGCCATGAAAAAAGCCGCCCAGGGGCGGCTTTTTTCATGGTGCATGGTCAGCGTCAGCGCTGCAGCAGCGGCAGCTTGTCCGGCTTGCCGTCCCATTCGCTGGCGTCGGCGGGGGCGTCCTTCCGTTCGGTGATCACCGGCCAGCCGCGGGCCAGCTCCGCGTTGAGCGCCACGAACGCCTCCTGCCCGGCTGGCACGTCGTCCTCGGGATAGATCGCGTTGGCGGGGCACTCGGGCTCGCACAGCGTGCAATCGATGCAGTCGTCGGGGTCGATGGCGAGAAAATTGGGGCCTTCGCGAAAGGCATCGACCGGGCAAACTTCAACGCAGTCGGTGTACTTGCACTTGATGCAGTTGTCGACGACGACGAAAGTCATGAACGCTAGTCTGCTTTGAATGGAGCGGCGATCGAACCGTCGAGCCGTGTGCGACCGAACGCTCTTGCGGAGAGTGCGGCCATGGATGACCGCTTCTGGTCTGGCCAACGCCAAGCTTGGCCGGGTTGCCGGAATCCTTCCCGACAACGGCAATCACGGAAGATTGCACAAGTAAATTGGTGCTCCCTACGAGGTTCGAACTCGTGTTCCCGCCTTGAGAGGGCAGTGTCCTGGACCACTAGACGAAGGGAGCGTTCTCTTGCGAGGCGCGCTAGTATAGCGAAATTGTTTCGGGCGGCAATGCCCTGCCGCCGGTCAATCGTCCACGCCGCCGCAAGCGCCTGGTTGCCGCGGCGATCAGGCATCCAATGCATCGGCGGCATCGATCGCCGTGATTGATATAGTCATCGGTGCCGCGCACCTGGAAGGATTCAGACCGCTTGAACCTCGACCAAAGAACCCACGTTCCGCCCGCGCTGACGATCATTCCGCGCGACCAGCACATCATCTCGCGCAAGAACATCAGCAAGGCGGCGTTGCGCGTGTTGTACCGCCTGAACGAGGCCGGCTACACCGCCTACCTGGTCGGCGGCGCCGTGCGCGACTTGTTGCTGGGGCTGCAGCCTAAGGACTTCGACGTAGCCACCAGCGCCACCCCCGACGAGGTAAAGCGGCTGTTTCGCAATTGCCGCCTGATCGGCCGCCGTTTCCGCCTGGCGCATGTGGTGTTCGGCCCGGAGATCATCGAGGTGGCCACCTTTCGCGGCCTTGGCGAGGAAGGCTGCGAGGGCGACCGCAGCATCGTCGACGGCCGCATCGTGCGGGACAACATCTGGGGCACGATCGAGGAGGACGCGATCCGCCGCGACTTCCGCGTCAACGCGATGTACTACGACATCAGCGATTTTTCCGTGCGCGACTACGTGGGCGGCATGCAGGACCTGCACGATCGCGTGCTGCGCCTGATCGGCGATCCGGAAACGCGTTATCGCGAGGACCCGGTGCGCATGCTGCGCGCGGCCCGACTGGCGGCCAAGCTGGAGATGCACATCGACGCGGCCGCGATGGCGCCGTTCGAATCGCTGGGCCCATTGCTGGGCGACGCCGCGCCGGCGCGCCTGTTCGACGAGTCGCTGAAGATGTTCCTGAGCGGCAACGGGCTGAAGAGCTTCCACATGCTGGAGCAGTGCGGCCTGGTGAAGTTCATGTTTCCCGCCACCGCGCGGGCGCTCAAGCGGGGCGATGCCGCGCTGCGTGCGCTGGTCGAGCACGGCCTGGCCAACACCGATGCGCGGGTGCGCGAGGGCAAGTCGGTGACACCTGCATTCCTGTTTGCGGTGTTGCTGTGGGGCGAGGTGCGCGACGTGGCGCACCAGCTGATTGGCCGTGGTATCGATCGCACCGATGCCTGGGCACGCGCGGCGGCGCAGGTGGTTGGCGAGCAGTGCCAGCGGGTGGCCATCCCGCGCCGGTTCACCTTCACGATGGAGGAGATCTGGTCGCTGCAACCGCGCTTCGAGCAAGTGCAGCGCAAGCGCGTGTTCCGCCTGATGGCGCACCCGCGTTTCCGCGCCGCCTTCGATTTCCTGCTGCTGCGCGCCGACGAGTCGCCGGCGACACTGCAACTGGGCCAGTGGTGGGCGCACGCGCAGCAGCTGCCGCCCGACGTGCTCGCCGCCGCGCTGCCGGCCGGTGGCGGCAGCGCCGCCAGCGAACCGCCCGCTGCCGCGCCCGCGGGCAAGCCGCCGCGCCCGCGGCGGCGCCGGCGCAAACCGGGCAACGCGGGATCGGCGTGACGCGGGCCTTCATTGCCCTGGGCAGCAACCTGGGTGATCCGCGCCAGCAGGTGCTCGATGCGATGGAAGCCTTGCAGGCGCTGCCGGACAGCCATGTGCTGCAGCGCTCGAAGCTGTATCGCACGCCACCTTGGGGTGTTCTCGACCAGCCGGATTTCGTCAACGCGGTGGTGGTCATCGACACCGGCCTGGCGCCGCATGCCTTGCTCGATGCCTTGCATGCAATCGAACAACAGGCCGGTCGCGTCCGCGTCCAGCGCAACGGGCCGCGCACGCTGGACCTGGATCTCCTGTACATGGATGGCGTCCAGATCGACGACACGCGGCTGACCGTACCCCATCCGCGCATCGCCGAGCGCGCCTTCGTGCTGTTGCCGCTGGCCGACGTGGCGCCGGGGCTGCCATTGCCGGCCGGTACGGTGGCGCAGCTGCTGGCGCGGATCGATATTCACGGTTGTGTAGCGCTGGCTTGAGGCAAGATCGCGATCCGCCGGATAATTGCCGTTTGATCGCCGCAGGAAGTGCCGTGTACGTACAGAATGCCGAAGCCCCGCCGCGCAAGCCGGTCACCGTGCCGGGCCTGCACGCCATGAAGGCGGCTGGCCAGCGCATCGTGATGCTTACCGCCTACGACGCGAGTTTTGCGTGGCACCTGGAAAACGCCGGCGTCGATGTCGCGCTGGTAGGCGATTCGCTGGGCATGGTGGTGCAGGGCCGCGCCAGCACCTTGCCGGTAACGCTGGACCAGATGGTCTACCACACCAGCGCCGTGGCGCGCGGCCTGTCCGCCACGATGCTGGTGGCCGACCTGCCGTTCATGGCCGACCGCGACATCGCCCACGCGATGGAGGCGGCCACGCGGCTGGTGGGCGAGGCGGGCGCGGCGATGGTGAAGATCGAGGGCGCCGCGCCGCACGTGCTGGCGATCATCGAAGCGCTGGCCGTGCGCGCGATTCCCGTCTGTGCGCACCTGGGCCTCACTCCGCAGTCGGTGCACAAGTTCGGCGGCTTCCGGGTGCAGGGGCGCGACGAGGCCGCCGCCGACCGCATCGTGGCCGAGGCGCTGGCCGTGCAGGGCGCCGGCGCCGACTTGCTGGTGCTCGAAGGCGTACCGACCGCGCTGGGCGAGCGGGTGACCGGCGCGCTGCAGATTCCGGTCGTCGGTATCGGCGCCGGCCCGCATTGCGACGGGCAGGTGCTGGTGATCCATGACATGCTGGGCATCACGCCGGGCAAGCGGCCGAAATTCAGCAAGGATTTCCTGGCCGGCAACGGCTCGATCGCCGCGGCCATCGGCGCCTACACCGCCGACGTGCGCAGCGGCGCCTTTCCCGGTCCCGAGCACTGCTTCAGCTGACTGACGGAATTTGACCCATGCAAACCGTCCAGGACGCCGCCGCGCTTCGCGCCACCATCCGGGGCTGGCGTTCGCAGGGCCAGACCGTGGGTTTCGTGCCCACCATGGGCAACCTGCACGCCGGGCACCAGTCGCTGATCCGGCTGGCGCGCGCCCGCGCCGACAAGGTGGTGGCGAGCGTCTTCGTCAACCCGACCCAGTTCGGCCCGAACGAGGATTTCGAGCGCTATCCGCGCACGCTGGCGCAGGACAGCGCCGCGTTGAGCGAGCAGGGGTGCGACCTGCTGTTTGCGCCGGAAGTGGCCACGCTCTATCCGTTTGGCCCCGCCAACAGCGTGCTGCTGCGCGTGCCGCAGATCACCACGATGCTGGAGGGCGCGCATCGGCCTGGCCATTTCGATGGCATGGCCACGGTGGTGTGCAAGCTGTTCAACCTGGTGCAGCCGGATCTGGCCGTGTTCGGCCAGAAGGATTTCCAGCAGCTGAAGGTGATCGAACGCATGGTGCGCGATCTCTCGCTGCCGATCAAAGTGGTTTCGGCGCCCATCATGCGCGCCGACGACGGCCTGGCGCTGAGTTCGCGCAACCAGTACCTGTCGCCCGAGGAGCGCAGCCGCGCGCCGTATATCCATTCCACGCTGCTGCAGATGCGCGAGCTGCTGGATGCAGGCCACGCATGGCAGGCGGTGGAGCAGGCCGCGCACGCGCGGCTGGTGCGTGCCGGTTTCGCGCCGGATTACGCGGTGATCCGCTGCGCCGACCAGCTGACCGAGCCCACCGGCCAGGCCGGCGAGCGGCTGGTGGCGCTGGTGGCGGCGCGGCTGGGTAGCACGCGACTGATCGACAACCTGCTGCTCGACTGACATCCGCCGCGGCTACCGTGCCGGGCGTCATGTTGCGACGCAGCGACGCGCGGGCCGTATAATGTCGCTTTGCGCAGCTCGCTGCTGGAAATCATCGTCATGCACCTGAACATGCTCAAGGCCAAGATCCATCGCGCCACCGTGACCCACGCGGAGTTGCACTACGAGGGTTCGATCGCGATCGACGGCGTGCTGCTCGATGCCTCGGGCATCCGCGAGTACGAGCAGATCCACGCCTGGAACGTCAACAGCGGCCAGCGCTTCGTCACCTATGCGCTGCGCGCGGAAGAGGGGTCGGGCATCATCTCGGTCAATGGCAGCGCGGCACGCAGCGCGCAGCCGGGCGATCTGGTGATCATCGCCGCGTTCGTGCAATTGAGCGAGGCGGAGCTGGAAACCTACCAGCCCACCCTGGTCTACGTGGGCGCGCACAACCGCATCAGTCACACCAATCGCGCCATCCCCAAGCAGATGGCCGGGATCTCCTGAGCCGGCCGGCCTAGCCGCGCTGCCGCGCCAGCGCCCAGGCCACATGCTCGCGCACGATCGGTGACGGATGATCGGCGCGCGCCTGCAGCGCCGCGACAATCCCGGTTGAGCGCGGCGCATTGCCCAGCGCCACCGCGATATTGCGCAGCCAGCCCTCGTAACCGGTGCGGCGGATCGCCATGCCCTCGGTGCGCTTGAGGAATTCCTGCTCGGTCCAGCCGAACAGCTCCACCAGCTTCGCGCCGTCCAGGCTGTGCCGCGGCGCGAAGTCCGGCTCGCTGGTTTCCTGCGCGAACTTGTTCCACGGGCAGACCAGCTGGCAGTCGTCGCAGCCGAAGATGCGGTTGCCCATCGGTGCGCGCAGGTCCTCGGGGATGCTGCCCTTGAGCTCGATCGTGAGATAGGAAATGCAGCGCTTCGCGTCCAGCTGATAAGGCCCGATGATCGCCTGAGTGGGGCAGACGTCGATGCAGCGCGTGCAGGTGCCGCAGTGCGCGCTGGCGGGCGGGTCGACCGGCAGCGGCAGGTCGGTGTACAGCTCGCCCAGGAAGAAATACGAACCGGCGCGGCGATTGATCAGCACCGTGTGCTTGCCGATCCATCCCAGGCCCGCGTTGCGCGCCAGCGCTTTCTCCATCACCGGCGCGGAGTCCACGTACGCCCGGTAGCCGAAGTCGCCGACCACGCCCTGGATGCGCTCGGCCAGCTTCTGCAGCCGGCTGCGCATCAGCTTGTGGTAGTCGCGGCCAAGCGCGTAGCGCGACACATAGCCCGCCTGCGCGTCACCCAGCACGTCCCAGGCGTTCGCGGTGCCCGGCGGGGTGTAATCCATGCGCACCGAGATCACCCGCTGCGTGCCTGGCTCCAGTTCCGCCGGCCGCGTGCGCTTGCTGCCATGACGGGCCATGTAATCCATGTCGCCGTGATGGCCTGCGTCGAGCCAGCGCTGCAGGTGCGCCTCGTCATCTTCCAGGTCGATGCCGCTGATGCCGGTGTTGGCGAAACCCAGCTCGTGCGCCCAACGCTTGATGTCGCGGGCCAGCGCGACGAAGTCGGTGGTGGAAGGGACGTCTGCGGCGGACATCCGGGCATTGTAGATCGTGCGCAGGTTTATAATTTGCCGATGCCTACCTCGCCGCATCGTGCCCTCTACACCGTCGACCAGGTGCGCGCGCTGGAGCACGGCGCGCTGGACGCGCTGGCCGTCAGCAACCACGAGCTGATGTTGCGGGCAGCGCATGCCGCCCTCGATACCCTGCGCCGGCACTGGCCGCAGGCGGCGCGGATTGCGATCCATTGCGGCCCCGGCAACAACGGCGGCGACGGTTTCCTGTTGGGCGTGCTGGCGCGCCAGGCCGGCTTGCAGGTCGATGTGGTGGCGCTCACCGAAAGTTCGCGGGGCGAGGCGGCGCAGGCGCGTGCCGCGTGGCGGGCCGCCGGCGGAAGCGTGCGGCGATGGACTGGCGCGGAGCCGTTGCCCGCCGTCGACGTGCATGTCGACGCCATGTACGGCATCGGTTTCAGCCGAGCGCCGGGTGCCGCGGAGTCAGCGCTCATCGACGCGATCAACGCCAGCGCCACGCCCGTGCTCGCGCTCGACCTGCCATCGGGCCTCTTGGCCGACAGCGGCGATTGCCCCGGCGCGGTGATCCGCGCCGACGTCACCGTCACCTTCATCGCGCACAAGCGCGGGATGCATACCGGCCGCGCCGTCGATCAGGTCGGCGTATTGGAGTTGGCGACGCTGGGCGTGCCGGAAAGCGTGTATGCGCCGCTTCGACCCGATGCGCTGCTGCTTGCCGCCGAGACGCTGCCGCCACGCGCCCGCCATGCCAACAAGGGCGACAACGGCCACGTGCTGGTGATCGGTGGCGACCATGGCATGGCCGGTGCCGCACGGCTGGCCGGCGAGGCCGCCTTGCGCGCAGGTGCTGGCCTGGTCAGCGTCGCGACCCGCGCCGAACACGTGTCTGCACTGAACGCCGCGCGCCCGGAACTGATGGCGCACGCCGTGGGTGGCCCGCAGGCGCTGGAACCGATGCTGGAACGTGCCAGCGTGCTGGCGCTGGGGCCGGGCCTGGGCAAGGCCGCGTGGGGACACGCGTTGTGGCTGACCGCATTGGACGCCGGCAAGCCGACCGTGCTGGATGCCGATGGCCTGAATTTGCTGGCGCGCGAGCCGCGCGTCTTTTCGACACCCACAGTGCTGACGCCGCACCCCGGCGAGGCGGCACGGCTGCTCGGCGTGGCCGTCGACGACATCGAGCGCGACCGCTTTTCCGCCGCGCGCGAGCTTGCCCGTCGCCATGGCGCGGTCGTGGTGCTGAAAGGCGCGGGCAGCCTCATCGCCGATCCGGATGGACGTCTGGACGTCTGTCCGTGGGGCAACCCCGGGATGGCGTCCGGTGGCATGGGCGACCTGCTCACCGGCGTCGTCGCCGCCATGCTGGCGCAGGGATGCCAGCCGTGGGACGCGGCCTGCCTGGCGGTGGGGCTGCATGCGCGCGCCGGTGATCTCGCGGCACGTCAGGGCGAGCGTGGCCTGCTGGCCAGTGACCTGCTCGATCCCTTGCGCGCCCTGGGCAACTCGCTGCCCGACGGAGCTTTCCTTTATGCCTGATTCGCCACATGACGCCAGCTGGGACCTGCCCGACGAGGCCGCCACCATTGCCCTGGGCACGCGTGTGGCCGCGGCGATGCACGAAGGTGCGGTGGTCTATCTGCACGGCCCGCTGGGCGCCGGCAAGACCAGTCTTGCGCGGGCGCTGCTGACGGCATTGGGCGTGGGCGAGCGGATCAAGAGCCCCACCTACAGCCTGATCGAGGGTTACCAGGCGCCGGCCATGCCGGCCTGGCACCTGGACCTCTATCGCATCGGCGATCCGGGCGAGCTGGAATGGCTGGGCCTGGATGCGCTGGCCGATCCCGCGGCGCTGGTGTTGGTGGAGTGGCCCGAGCGCGGCGCCGGTGCGTTGCCCGCGGCCGATCTGGCCTTGCACATGGATTACGCCGGCGCCGGGCGCCGTGCGGCCGCGCAGGTGTTCACGGCCCGGGGCCGGCGCTTGCTCGAGCGCATGGATGCCGCAAACCCGCGTTTTCGTTCGAAATAGTCGGCGGCCAAGGCGACAAACCGATACCTGCGAAATGCGCTACTTGCGCCCCATAGCTGGACATTGCCTGACAAAACATCCGCAGGTTATGGATATTCAAGGGAAAACCCCTTGCAATCCGCGGGCACGTGCGTTTCAATGCGGCGCATGGCCGGTTACCTGAACAGCATCTTTCGCCGTGGCGCGATGGTCGCCGCGGCCGCGGCGATGGCGCCGCTGGCCGCCGTTCACGCGGCCAATCTGGAAGGTGTGCGGGTATGGGCCGGGCCGGACTACACCCGCGTGGTGATCGACGCGGCCGGCAAGCTGCATTACAAGATCCGCCAGGATGGTGGCGAGGTCCTGATCGACCTGCCCAACAGCGGTTTCAGCCGCAGCTTTTCCGACCCGGCGGCGCAAGGCCTGTTGCGCGGCATGAGCCACGCCCGCATCGGCAACAACCTGCAGCTCACGGCCAAGGTCGATCCGGGCAGCCACCTGAAGAGTTTCGTACTGGAGCCCGAGAGCGGAAAGAACTACCGCCTCGTGCTCGACCTTTACCCCGACCGTGCCGCCGCCGATCGGGTGGCCGACACGGCGGCCACGCCATCGGCCGCGCCCGCGCACAGCAGCCGCGCCTCCACCCAGCAGGCGGCGGCGCTGTTGAACGGCCAGCGCGCGGTGGTGGTGGCGATCGATGCCGGCCACGGCGGCAAGGATTCCGGCGCCCACGGCCCCAGCGGCACCCAGGAAAAGAACGTCACCCTGGCGGTGGCGCGCGACCTGGCTGCGATGATCAACCGCCAGCCCGGCATGAAGGCCGTGCTGACCCGCGACAGCGATTTCTACATTCCGCTGAAGCAGCGCTACAAGATCGCGCGCGAGAACAACGCCGACCTGTTCGTTTCCATCCACGCCGACTCGTTCACCCGGGACGACGCCCGGGGCTCGTCCGTGTGGGTGCTGTCGCCGCGCGGCAAGACCAGCGAGGCCGCGCGCTGGCTGGCCGATCGCGAGAACCGCGCCGACCTGATCGGCGGCACCACGCTGGACGACAAGGACGACGGCCTGGCCAAGGTGTTGCTCGACCTGCAGCAGGGCTGGGCGATGCAGGCCAGCGACGTGGTGGCCCGCAATGTGCTGAAGGCGCTGGCCCAGCTCGGCCCGACCCATCGCGGCTATGTGGAGAAAGCCAATTTCGTGGTGCTGCGTTCGCCCGACGTGCCCTCGATCCTGGTCGAGACGGCCTTCATCAGCAATCCCGCCGAAGAGCGCAAGCTGCGAGATCCGGCGCACCAGAAAAAGCTGGCGGCGGCCGTGATGGGCGGGGTGAAAAGTTACTTCGAAAGCTCGCCCCCGCAGGGCACATGGTTCGCGGCGCAGGCCGCGCAGCGTAGCGGCGTGCAACTGGCGTCGGCCGGCAAGCCGGGTACGCCGTCGGCCGCCCGCGCCGACGCCGGCGTGCGCGACCTGCACAAGGTCAACCGCGGCGAGAGCCTGGGCAGCATCGCGCGCCAGTATGGCGTGAGCGTGAGCGCGCTCAAGAACGCGAACCGGATGAGCGGCGACAGCGTGCAGGCCGGCGCCATGCTGGCGATCCCCGCCGGTTAGTCTCACGGTGGCACGTCCGTCGGACGGCGCGGCGTTCGCTGCTAAAGTGGGGCGATGACATCCATCCGCCTGTTGCCCCCCGCCCTCATCAACCAGATCGCCGCCGGCGAGGTCATCGAGCGACCTTCATCAGTGGTCAAGGAACTGGTGGAAAACAGCCTCGATGCCGGCGCGCGCCGCATCGAAGTGGACGTCGAGGCCGGTGGCGCGCGGCTGATCCGCGTGCGCGATGATGGCGTCGGCATCCCGCTGGATGAGCTGCCGCTGGCGGTGGCATCGCACGCCACCAGCAAGATCGGCAGTTTCGATGACCTGGAACACGTGGCCAGCATGGGCTTCCGCGGCGAGGCGCTGGCGTCGGTGTCGTCGGTGTCGCGCTTTGCGCTGACCTCGCGGGCGCAAGGCCAGGACGCGGCGTTTCGCATCGAGGTCGATGGCGGCGCGCTGCGGGAGGCGCGTCCCGCCCAGCATCCGCAGGGCAGCAGCGTGGAAGTGCGCGACCTGTTCTACAACGTGCCGGCGCGGCGCAAGTTCCTGCGCGCCGAACGCACCGAGTTTGCCCACATTGACGACCTGCTGAAGTCGCTGGCGCTGGCGCGCGACGGCGTGGAATTCCGCCTCAGCCACAACGGCAAGCCGGTACGCATCTGGAAAGCCGCCAGCGACGAGCGCGCCGCGTTGCAGCGCGTGGCCGAGGTGCTGGGCGAGGAGTTTCCCGCGCAAAGCCTGCGCATCGACCATGCCGCGGCGGGGCTGCATCTGTCCGGCTGGGTCGGCCTGCCCACGGCATCGCGTCCCCAGGCCGATTCGCAATATTTCTACGTCAACGGGCGGCTGGTACGCGACCGCATCGTGGCGCACGCGGTGCGTCAGGCGTATGCCGACGTGCTGTTCCACGGCCGGCATGCGGCGTTCGTGCTGTACCTGGAGCTCGATCCGGCCGGCGTGGACGTGAACGTGCACCCGGCCAAGCATGAGGTGCGTTTTCGCGAGCAGCGGCTGGTGCATGATTTCCTGTTTCGCACCCTGCACGAGGCGCTGGCGCAGACCCGCGCGGGGCTGGGTACGTTGCCGGCGGCCGAACCCGAGCCGGCCATGGCAACCGACTACGCCAATGCGGCCGCACGACCCACCGGTGGTGCACCGGTGTGGCCGGGCCAGTTCAGCCAGAGCCGCTTGAACCTGGGCGTGCGCGATGCGCCACTGGCCGGTTATGCCGCGTTGCTGGGGGACAATCCCCCCGCGCCTGCGACCGCGCCGATGCCCGCCGCCGACGACAGCGAGACGCCGCCGCTGGGTTTCGCCATCGCCCAGCTGAAAAGCATCTACGTGCTGGCCGAGAACGCGCACGGCCTGGTGCTGGTCGACATGCACGCGGCGCACGAGCGCATCACCTACGAAAAACTGAAATCCGGCCGTGCCTGCAGCAACCTGCGCTCGCAGATGCTGCTGGTGCCGCTGTCCATCGCCGTCAGCGCCAGGGAAGCGGCGGCGGCCGAGGAACATGCCGAGGCGCTGGCCGAATGGGGGCTGGAGCTTTCGCGCAGCGGCCCGTCCACCGTCGTGGTGCGGCGTATCCCCGCCTTGCTGGAAGGCGCCGACGTGGCGCAGCTCAGCCGCGACGTGCTGTCGGAGCTGGCCCAGCACGGGAGCTCGCGGCGGCTGCAGGAGCTGGAGAACGAACTGCTCTCGACCATGGCCTGCCATGGTTCGGTACGCGCGGGGCGCCGGCTGACCCTTCCCGAAATGAATGCGCTGTTGCGCGAAATGGAAACCACGGAGCGTTCCGGCCAGTGCAACCATGGCCGTCCCACCTGGACCCAATTGAGCCTGGCCGAGCTGGACCGCTTGTTCATGCGCGGGCGCTGACCACCATCTGGATCATTGATGAAACACTTCCTCTTTTTTGCCGCCAGCCTGCTGGGAGCCGTTACCGTGAATGCCGACCCCATCGATCATCGCCACGAGGTGGAGCAATGGCGCGCCGATCGCGTGGCTCGGCTCACCGCGCCCGCGGGCTGGCTGAGCCTGATCGGGCTGGAGTGGCTGAAGCCGGGGGAGAACCGCATCGGCAGCGCCGCCGACAACGACATCCTGGTCGCGGCCATGCCCTCGCACCTGGGCGTGGTGAGCCTGCGCGGGGACGGCAGCGTGCATCTGGCGCTGGCGGCCGACTGCGAAGCGTTGATCGATGGCAAGCCCTTGCGCGAGGCCGTGCTGGTCGATGACGCGGGCGAGGGCGCGCCGACGATGGTGAGCTTGGGCACGGTCAGCTTCCTGGTGATCGATCGCGAGGGCCGCAAGGGCTTGCGCATCCGCGACACCGAGGCGGCGACGCGGCGCGACTTTGCCGGCATCGATTATTTCCCGATCGACCCCGCGTGGCGCATCGAAGCCAGCTGGGTGCCGGCGAGCGCGGGCCAGACGCTGGAAATGGGCACCGTGATCGGCACCACCGAGAAGTATCCGGTGCCGGGTACCGCGCGTTTCAGTCGCGACGGCAAGACGTTCGAGATTCTGCCGGTGATCGAGGTGCCGGGCGACGCGCAGTATTTCGTGGTGTTTGCCGACCGCACCAGCGGCCGGGAGACCTACGGCGCGGCGCGCTTCCTGTACATCGACCCGCCGAAGGACGGCAAGGTCACGCTGGATTTCAACAAGGCCTACAACCCGCCTTGCGCCTTCACCGGGTTCGCCACCTGTCCGCTGGCGCCGCCGGAAAACCGGCTGGACCTGCGCGTGACCGCCGGCGAGAAGAACTACCGCGGCGGGCACGCGGACTAATTGTCTTTCGGCGGCCCCAACGGGCCCAGCTGCGGGCTGGCGGTGAAATCGCGCTTGCTGCGTTGGCTGTCCAGCGTTTCGCCGGTCACCTGGAACCAGGTGTTCTCGGCGATGTTGGTGGCGTGGTCGCCGATGCGCTCGATGTTCTTGGCCATGAACAGCAGGTGCGTGCATGGCGTGATGTTGCGCGGGTCCTCCATCATGTACGTGAGCAGCTCGCGAAAATAGCTGGTGTAGGCGTCATCCAGCACCACGTCGTTCTTCCATACGCGATGGGCACTTTCCACGTTGCCATCGCGGTACGCGGCCAGCACGTCGCGCACCGCGGTGGCCGCCAGCTCGGCCAGGCGGCGCAAGCCGCGGGTAGGCGCCACGGGCGGCGCCATCGACAACGGTATGGATCGCTTCGCCACGTTGGCCGCGTAATCGCCGATGCGCTCGATGTCCGACGCGATGCGCAATGCGGCGAACACGTTGCGCAGGTCGCCGGCCATCGGCGCGCGCAAGGCCAGCAGGCGCACCACGTCGTGGCTGATGGCCTGTTCGAGCTGGTCGATCGCCTCGTCATTGGCCACCACGTGTTGTGCCGCGCGCTCGTCGCGCCGTTCGAGCACGTCGATGGCCGCTTCCAGTTGCGTCACCGACAACTCGCCCATGCGCACGATCTCGCCGGTGAGGCGCGACAGCTCCGCGTCGTAGCTCTTGATGATGTGGTCTTTGCCGGTGTTCATGGTTACCTCGCATGTTTTCCCTCTCCCGCTTGCGGGAGAGGGTGCCCGAAGGGCGGGAGAGGGGGCGGGCGGAGCGGTATGCCGAGGGCTGCCCCGGCCCTCTCCCCCAACCCCTCTCCCGCAAGCGGGAGAGGGGCTTCGATCAGCCGAATCTGCCGGTGATGTAATCCTCGGTCTGCTTCTTGCCCGGCTTGGTGAAGATCTTTTCCGTCGGCCCGAATTCCACCAGCTCGCCCAGGTACATGAACGCGGTGAGATCGGAGCAGCGCGCCGCCTGCTGCATGTTGTGGGTGACGATGACGATGGTGAATTCGCGCTTCAGCTCCTCCACCAATTGCTCGATGCGGCCAGTGGCGATCGGGTCGAGCGCCGAGGTCGGTTCGTCCAGCAACAACACCTCGGGCTTCAGGGCGATCGCCCGGGCGATGCACAGGCGTTGCTGCTGGCCGCCGGAAAGGCCGAGTGCGTTCTGCTTCAGCTTGTCCTTCACCTCGTCCCACAGCGCGGCGCTGCGCAGGGCCTGCTCCACGCGGTCTTCCATCTCCGGCTTCGACAGCTTCTCGTGGTGGCGGATGCCGTAGGCGACGTTCTCGAAGATCGTCATCGGAAACGGCACCGGCTTCTGGAACACCATGCCCACCTTGCTGCGCAACCGGTTCAGCGAATAGCCGGGGGCCAGGATGTTCTCGCCGTCCAGCTCGATCGAGCCTTCCGCGCGCAGTTTCGGATAGATCGCGTAGATGCGGTTGAAGATGCGCAACAGCGTGGATTTGCCGCAGCCGGACGGCCCGATGATCGCGGTGACCTGCTTCTCGGGGATGTCCATGTCGATGCCTTTCAGCGCATGGAAATCGCCGTAGTGAAAGTGCAGGTCGCGCACGGTGATCTTGGTCGTGGCCGAATCAGTCATGGGAGGCCCTGGTGCGGGAAAGGATCAGGCGGGAAGCGAGGCTCAGCAGCAGCACGAACATGGTGATCACGAACGCACCGGCCCACGCCAGCGCATGCATGGATTCGCCCGGATCGTTGGCGTACTGGTAGATGATCTGCGGCAGGCTGGACATCTTCTCCATCGGGTTGACGGCCATGAAGTTGTTGCCGAACGCGGTGAACAACAGCGGGGCGGTTTCGCCGCTGATCCGCGCCAGCGCCAGCAGCACGCCGGTGACGATGCCCGAACGCGCGGCGCGTATCAGCACCTGCACGGTCAGTTTCCATTGCGGCACGCCCAATGACAGCGCGGCCTCGCGCAACGTGGCCGGCACCAGCCGCAGCATCTCGTCGGTGGTGCGCACGATCACCGGCAAGGCGATCAGCGCTAGCGCCACGCCGCCGGCAAAACCGGAGAACGTGGTCGAGCCGTGGGTCAGCGCGGTGCTCGGCAGCACCACGATGGTGTAGACGAACAGGCCCATCACGATCGATGGCGCCGACAGCAGGATGTCGTTGAGGAAGCGGATGGATTCGCCGAGCTTGGTGCGGTTGGCGTACTCGGCCAGCCAGGTGCCGGCCAGCACGCCGATCGGCGTGGCGATGGCGATGCCGACGAAATTGATGATCAGGCTGCCGACCATCGCGTTGGCCAGGCCGCCGTCCTCGCCGTAGGCGGTGATCTTCGTGAACAGTTTCAGGTCCAGCGCGCTGATGCCCTGGCGCAGGGTCTCCCACAGGATCCACGCCAGGAAAGCCAGCCCGACCAGGGTGGCCAGTGTGCTCAGCAGCATCGCCAGCGCATTGGTGATGCGGCGGCGCAAATAAGGCGAATGCATCAGCGACCCTCCTTGCTGGCCAGCCGTCGCAACATCAGCCGCGCAATCAGCAGCACGATGAAGGTCACCACGAACAGCAGGAACGCCAGCGCCATCAACGCCGATTTCTGCAGGCCCACCGCTTCGCTGAACTGGTTGGCAATGGCCGCGGCGATGGATGTGCCCGGGTCCAGCAACGAGGGCGACAGGCGCATCGCATTGCCCAGCACGAAGGTCACCGCCATGGTCTCGCCCAGCGCGCGGCCCAGGCCCAGGAAGATGCCGCCGATCACCGCCGAGCGCGTGTACGGCAGCACGATGTTCCAGGCCACTTCCCAGGTGCTGGAGCCCAGCGCATAGGCTGACTCCTTCAGCGGCGTGGGCACGGTCTGGAACACTTCGCGCATCACCGACGAGATGAACGGAATAATCATGATCGCCAGCACGATGCCGGCCACCAGGATGCTGGCGCCGAAGGGATAATCGCTGCCAAACAGCTTGCCGACGAAGGGCACGTGTTCGGCCACCCACGACAGCTGGCCGTCATCGGGCTTGTTGCCCAGGTTGTTGGTCAGCCATGGCTTGATGTGTTCGGCGAAGAACGGGGCGAAGATGAAAAGCCCCCACATGCCGTAGATGATCGAGGGAATGCCGGCCAGCAGCTCGATTGCCGACGCCACCGGCGTGCGCAACCATCCCGGCGCCACTTCGGAAAGATAGAGCGCGATGCCGAAGCTGATCGGTACGGCGATCAAGAGCGCCAGGAACGAAGTGACCAGGGTGCCGTACACCGGCACCAGCGCGCCGTAGACATCGTTGCCCGGGTCCCATTCCGAGCTGACCAGGAAGTGCCAGCCGAATGTGGCGAACGCCTCGCGTCCGCCCCACAGCGTGGCGCCGGCGGCGCCCAGCAAGGCGGCCAGCACGATCAGCGCGCAGCCCTTCAACAACCAGCGGAACAGCCGTTCGTGGCGGGCATCGCGGCGGGTGCGCTGTTCGAGGATGTCGGTGGATGACGCGATGGACATGTATGGATCCGGTTGATGCGTGGTTGGGCAGCAAGGCCACACCGTTCGCCCTGAGCGCAGCCGGAGAGGGAGCGAAGCCGGGGAGGGGAGGCCGGTTTCACCACGCTACGCTCAGGGCGAACGGTGCGGCGTGAGGATGGCCGTTGGCGGGGCGCATCGTGCCTCGATGCGTCCCGCCGCCGGGAACCTCAGTGCTTGAACTCGGCCGCCCAGTACGCCTCGATCTGCTTCACCAGGGCCGCGGGCAGCGGCACGTAATCAAGTTCGCTGGCGGCCTTCTGCCCGTTCTCCAGCGCGTACTTGAAGAAGTCGAAGGCTGTCTTGCTGTTGCCGGCGTTCTTCGGCGTCTTGTACATGATCATCCAGGTGGTGGCGGTGATCGGCCACGCCTTGGCGCCGGGGGCATTGGTCATGATCAGGTTGAAGTCGCGGGCCGAGGCCCAGTCGGCCGTGGCCGCGGCGGCGGCGAAGCTTTCCGCATCCGGCGACACCACGTTGCCGGCGGCGTTTTTAAGGTCGGTCCAGCTGAGCTTGTTCTTCACCGCGTAGGCGTATTCGACGTAGCCGATCGAACCCTTGATCTGCTTCACGTACTGCGACACGCCCTCGTTGCCCTTGCCGCCCACGCCGGTCGGCCATTCCACCGCCGTGCCGAACTTCACCTGGCTGGCCCAGGTCGGGCTGACCTTGGACAGGAAGTTGGTGAAGTTGAACGAGGTGCCCGAACCGTCCGAGCGGTGCACCACCGTGATCTTGCCGGCAGGCAGCTTCAGGCCGGCATTCAGCGCGGCGATCTTCGGGTCGTTCCAGTTGTTGATCTTGCCCAGGAAGATGTCAGCCAACGTGGCGCCGTCCAGCTTGATCTGGCCTGCCTGCACACCGGCGATGTTGACCACCGGCACGATGCCGCCGACCACGATCGGGAACTGGCCCAGGCCGAATTTCTTCAGGTCTTCCGCCTTCATCGGTGCATCGGACGCACCGAAATCGATGGTGCCTTCCTTGATCTGCGCGATGCCGGCGCCGGAACCGACCGACTGGTAGTTGAGGCGGTTGCCGGTCTTCTCCGCGTACGCGGCCGACCATTTGGACATCACCGGGTAGACGAAGCTGGAGCCGGCGCCGGTGATGTCGGTGGCCTGGGCGGCCATGCCGAACGTCGAGGCGACGGTCAGCGTTGCCACGGCGGCGAATCGGGTGGAAGTTTTGCGAAGGGTCAACACGGGCAGGCTCCTTGGAGGACGTCGAAAGTGACGGCGTCATTTCAGGTCTTTCGTGTTGCCATTGGATGATGCGAATGTTGCAGGAGGATGACAGTGCGGTGGGGAATGGGGAAAGCCAAAGCCGGAACGTCCCATTCCCCCAGCCGTTCACCCTGAGCGTAGCCGCGCCGCGGCGAAGTCGAAGGGTGGCCGCACGGGGAAGCTTCGACTTCGCCGCGATGCGGCTACGCTCAGCGCGAACGGCTGCGGACGAAAGGGTGAGAACCGCCAAGCCGGCGCGCCGCCGTATCTCAGGCCACGTCGAGCCCGCTGTGCGTCTGCTCGAACAGCTCCATTTGCCGCCAGCGGTTGACCACGCTGCAGAACAGCTCGGCCGTGCGCTCGGCGTCATAGACGGCCGAATGCGCCTCGCGGCTGTCGAACGGATGACCGGCCGCCAGCACCGCCTTGCTCAGTACGGTCTGTCCGTACGCCAGTCCGCCCAGGCTCACCGTGTCGAAGCAGCTGAACGGATGAAACGGGTTGCGCTTGTGCCCGCAGCGCCGCACCGCCTGATTGAGAAAGCCCAGGTCGAACGCGGCGTTGTGGCCCACCAGAATCGCCCGCTGGCATTCGGCGCCGCGCACCGCGTCGCGCACGGCTTGAAAGATGAAGTCCAGCGCCAGCCGTTCGCTCAACGCGCCGCGCAGCGGGTTGTACGGGTCGATGCCGGTGATTTCCAGTGAACGCGGGTCGAGATTGGCGCCGGGGAACGGCTCCACATGCGTCGATACGGTCGGGCGTGGGCGCAGATAGCCCTCGCTGTCCATCGCCAGCGGAATCGCGGCGATCTCCAGCAAGGCGTCGTGCTGTGCGTCGAAGCCCCCGGTTTCGACGTCCACCACCACGGGCAGGAAGCCGCGGAACCGCTCGGCCATGCGTGGTGCTTTGCTGTTCGGGTTGTGCATCGGCGAAGCATATCAGCCGGCTGCGGCAGCCGGTCGTGCGCCTGTCGCCGTACTGTCATCAAAACGGCATCGCGCTGTAAAACACGCACGCCAACCTGTCATGGCGGCTTGTCGCGCATCCGCCACCAAGCGGATGCCGGCATCAGTTTCCCATCATGACGGAGTACACCATGCGTTGCAGATTGATCGCGGTAGCCATTGCGGCCGGCCTGGGCCTCGCCAGTTTCAGCGCCATTGCGGCACCGCAGGCGACCAGCGGCGGCGATGTGGCCTTGCTCAAGGCGCAACTGGCCGAGTTGCAGGCAAAGGTCGATGCGCTGGAACAGCGCACCGATGCGCAGTCCGACATCAACGTCAGCACCGGCCAGGCGGTGGAAAAAGCCACCAACCTGGGCGCCGCCAGCGACAAGAAGCTTGCGGCGCTGGAAAAGGCGGTCAACAACACCAGCCTGTCCGGCAAGATGTACTTCGACTTCACCAGCATCGACCAGAAAAACAGTGACACCGGCAAGACCGACGCCACCGGCTTCGGCCTGGACGTGAAGCGCTTCTATCTTGGCGTGGACCACAAGTTCAATGACATCTGGTCGGCCAACCTGACCACCGATTTCAATTACGCCAGCAGCGACGGCCAGACCAGCGTCTTCGTCAAGAAGGCCTACGCGCAGGGCAAGTTCAGCAATGCGGCCGTGCTGCGCATCGGTTCGGCCGACATGCCGTGGATTCCGTTCGCCGAGAAGTTTTACGGTTTCCGCTATGTCGAGAACACGCTCACCGATCGCCTGAAATACGGCAATTCGGCAGATTGGGGCCTGCACATGGGCGGCGACCTCGGTGGCAAGACGGTCAACTACGCGGTGTCGGTGGTCAACGGCAACGGCTACAAGAATCCCGGCCGCAGCAAGGGTGTGGACGTGGAAGCACGCGTGGGCTTCGTGCCGTTCGACAACATGGTGGTGGCCGTCGGCGGCTACAGCGGCCATCGCGGCCAGGAAACCGAGAACATCGACGCGACCAACACCGCCAGCCGTGGCGACCTGATGGTGGCCTACGCCAGCGATGCGTTCCGCGTCGGCGCCGAGTACTTCACCGCGAAGAACTGGAACAACGTGCTGAGCCCGCTATCCGACAAGGCCGATGGTTACTCGCTGTGGGCCAGCGTGGCGGTGGCCGACGGCGTGAACCTGTTCGCGCGCTACGACAACGCGAAACTAAGCAAGGACCTGGACCGCGACAAGAAGGACGTCTACTACAACGCCGGCGTGGAATTCCAGGTCACCAAGGGCTTCAAGCTGGCCGGCGTGTGGAAGCACGAAAATGCCGAGAAATCGGTCACCGCGCCGCTGCCGCTGCACGTGCAAAGCGTCAAGACCAACGAGATCGGCGTCTTCGGCGAATTGTCATTCTGATGCAACACGCCCCGCGCAACATGCTGTCCGGACGTGGTGGCTGACAAGGAACGGTTATCGGAAAGGAGTTCGACCCAGGGAAGGAAAACGGCGGGCTTTTGCCCGCCGTTTGCTTTTCTGTGCCGTGGTCGTCCTCAGTCGCGCTCGATCGTCTTGTCCTTGTACCGGCATAGGTCGCGTATCACGCAGTTCGGGCAATCGGGCCTGCGCGCCTTGCACACGTAGCGGCCGTGCAGGATCAGCCAGTGATGGGCGTCGCGCTTGAATTCGGCCGGCACCACTTTCTCCAGCTTGTCCTCGACCGCGCGCACGTCCTTGCCCGGCGCCAGGCCGGTGCGGTTGGCGACGCGAAAGATGTGCGTATCGACCGCGATGGTGGGTTCGCCGAACGCCGTATTCAAAACCACGTTGGCGGTCTTGCGGCCCACGCCGGGCAGCGCCTCCAGCTCGGCGCGGGTGCGAGGTACTTCGCCGTGGTGCTGCTCTACCAGCAGGCGGCACAGCGCGATCACGTTTTTCGCCTTGGCGTTGTACAGGCCGATCGTGCTGATGTAGCGCTTCAGGCCGTCCTCGCCCAGGTCCAGGATCGCCTGCGGCGTATTCGCCACGGGGTAAAGTTTCTTCGTCGCCTTGTTCACGCCGGCGTCGGTGGCCTGCGCCGACAGCACTACCGCCACCAGCAACTCGAAAGGCGTGGTGTAGGCCAGTTCGGTGGTGGGATGCGGATCGAGTTCGCGCAGGCGCGAGAACAGCTCGTTGACGTCGGCGCGCTTCACGGTCCTGATAACCCCTGTTTTGCGCGGGCGCGGGCCAGCGCGGCCAGTACCGGGTTGGTCTCGACCGCCACCTTGCGAGCCGCCAGCTCGGCTTCGCGTTGCGCACGTTCGCGTGCCAATCGTGCTTCACGCCGCTGGAAATGCGCGCGTGCGGCGTCGGCATGGGCCACGTCACCGGCCTGCGCCAGCGGCATCGGCTCCAGCACGATGCAGTCGACCGGACAGGCGGCCACGCACAGTTCGCAACCGGTGCAGTCGTCGGCAATGACGGTATGCATCAGCTTGGCTGCGCCCACGATGGCGTCAACCGGGCAGGCCTGGATGCACTTGGTGCAGCCGATGCAGTCCGCTTCCACGATGCGTGCCAGCATGCGCGGCTTTTCGATGCCGTGATCGGGATCGAGCGACAGCAGCGGCTGATCCAGCAGCGCCGCCAGCTTCGCGATACCGGCAGCACCCCCGGGCGGGCACCGGTTGATCGGCGCCTTGCCGCGGGCGATCGCCTCGGCATACGGCCGGCAACCGTGGTAGCCGCATTGCTCGCACTGGGTCTGCGGCAGCAAGGCGTCGATGCGGTCGGCCAGGGTGTCGATGGGCGTATTCATGGAAGGGGGAAGACGGGCGGCCGGCAGTTCATCGCCGGCCATTGTCCCGCAATCGATGGCGGGCTTGTCACGCCGCCACCATGGACGGCATTCAGCGCACGGTGGCGCCGGCCTGGGCGCCCTGGTCCGCGTCCAGCAGGAACAGGTCGCTGCCGCCGTTGCCGGCGGACAGGATCATGCCCTCGGACAGGCCGAAGCGCATCTTGCGCGGGGCCAGGTTGGCGATGAACACCACGTTGCGGCCGACCAGTTTTTCCGGCTCGCCATAGGCGGCGCGGATGCCGGAGAAAATCTGCCGCGTGCCCAGTTCGCCGGCGTCCAGCTCGAAGCGCAGCAGCTTGTCGGAGCCTTCCACGAATTCGCAGGCCCGCACCTTGCCGATGCGCAGGTCGAGTTTGGCAAAGTCGTCGATGGAGATGGTGGCGGAATCCTGGGCTTCGGGATTTGCGGCAGGCTTGGGGCTGTCGTTCATGGGCTTCTTCTTTTTGTCGGCAACGGGCGCTTCGGCAGGTGTGGTTCCGAGTGATTCCTTCGAGGCCTCGACCATCGCCTCGATAAGCTTGGGATCGAGTCGGCCCAACAACGGTTCGAAAGCGTTGACGGTGTGGCCGAACAGCGTGCGGCGGGCGTCGTCGAAATCGGCGATCGGCGCGGCCAGGAAGGCTTCCGCCGCCGCAACCGTGGCCGGCAGGATCGGTTTCAGCAAGCCGGAAAGCAGGCGGAAGCCGTGCAGCGCCAGCGTGCAGACCTGCTGCAGCTCCTCGCGTCGCGCGGCGTCTTTGGCGATCACCCACGGCGCCTTGGCCGCGATGTAGCCGTTGACCCGATCCGCGATGGCCACGAAGCGGCGGGTGACGTCGGCGAACTCGCCGGTGTCGTACAGCGCATCGATGCCGTCGTAGTGCGACAGCAGCTCCTGCCACAGCGCGGCTTCCTCGGCGCCGAACTGGTCGGCCAGCTTGCCGTCGAAGAACTTCTGCGTGAAGCCCGCGGTGCGGCTGGCGATGTTCACCCACTTGCCGATCAGGTGCGAGTTGATCCGCTCCTCGAACGCCTTCAGGTCCAGGTCCACGTCGACCGGCGCGTCGTTGAGCATGGTGGCGAAGTAGTAGCGCAGGCATTCCGGGTGCAGGCCCGCGTCGAGATAGGTGCGCGCCTGGATGAAGGTGCCGCGCGACTTGGACATCTTGGCGCCGTTGACGGTGAGGTAGCCGTTGACGTGCAGCGCGGTGGGCGTGCGGAAGCCGGCGCCGTGCAGCATCGCCGGCCAGAACAGGCCGTGGAAATTGATGATGTCCTTGCCGATGAAGTGGTGCATTTCGGCCGTGCTGTCGGCGGCCAGGAAGTCGTCGAACGCAAGGCCGGTGCGATCGCACAGCGCCTTGAAGCTGGCCAGGTAACCCACCGGCGCATCCAGCCACACGTAGAAGAACTTGCCCGGCGCATCGGGGATGGGGAAGCCGAAGTAGGGCGCGTCGCGCGAGATGTCCCAGTCCTTCAGCCCTCCGTCCAGCCACTCGCGCAGCTTGGCGCTGACGCCGCTGTTGGCCACCGGCTTGCCGCCGGTGAATTTGCCCGCAAACCAGTCGCGCAGCAGCGTCTCGAACTTGCCCAGCTCGAAGAAGTAGTGCTCCGAATCGCGCAGCACGGGCGTGGCGCCGGACATCACCGAGTAGGGGTTGATCAGGTCGGTGGGCGCGTAGGTGGCGCCGCAGTTTTCGCAGTTGTCGCCGTATTGGTCGCTCGTGCCGCATTTCGGGCAGGTGCCCTTGATGTAGCGGTCGGGCAGAAACATCTGCTTTTCGGGATCGAACAATTGCTGGATCGAGCGGCGCGCGATGCTGCCGCCATCGCGCAGGCGCGTGTAGATCAGCGTGGACAGCTCGCGATTCTCGTCCGAATGCGTCGTGTGGTAATGGTCGAACGCCACGCCGAACGCCGCGAAATCCGCCTCGTGGCCCTGGCGGATGCCGTCGATGAAAACCTCCGGCGTCACGCCGGCCTTTTCCGCGGCCAGCATGATCGGCGTGCCGTGCGCGTCGTCGGCGCACACGTAGGCCACTTCGTTGCCACTCATTCGCTGCGCCCGCACCCAGATGTCGGCCTGGATGTAGCCCAGCAGATGGCCCATGTGCAGCGGGCCATTGGCGTAGGGCAGGGCGTTGGTGACGAGGAGGCGGCGGCTCATGGCGTGCGTGGTTCCGGAGATGACTGCGCATTATGGCATGGCGTTTCCGCGGCACCGAACGCGCGCAGCCGCTGCATGGCGGGTGCCCGATTGCGCGTCGATGCGCGGCTGTCTACATTGGGCGGCTTCGCTGTTGATGGAAATCTCGCCATGCAGACACGGGTGCCCATGGTCACCGACGGGCCACCCCTTGCTCCAGCGACCCTCGCCACGCGGCTCACCTTTCTGGTGTCGGGCATCGGCATGGCGGCCTGGGCGCCGATGGTGCCGTATGCCAAGGCGCGCCTGGGCCTGGATGACGCCACGCTGGGCCTGGTGCTGCTGGCATTTGGCGGCGGCTCCATGGCGGCGATGCCGCTGGTGGGTCTGCTCACTGCCCGCTTCGGCAGCCGGCGGGTGATCGGCGTCGGCGGCTTGATGTTGTGCACGGCGTTGCCGCTGCTGGCGCTGGCGCCCGGCATCGTGTCGCTGGCGCTGGCGCTGCTGTATTTCGGCATGGCGCTGGGTGCGGTGGACGTGGCCATGAATGCGCACGCGGTGGAAGTGGAGCGGCGTGCGCGGCGGCCGTTGATGTCGGGCTTCCATGGCTTGTTCAGCGTGGGCGGCTTGAGTGGCGCGGCGGGCATGAGCGCGCTGCTGGCGCTGGGCATGCCGCTGACGGTTGCCGCCCTGGTGATCGCCGGCTTGTTGGCGCTGGTCGTCCTCACGCAATGGCGTCATCTGATCGGCCGGATCGACGCCGCCGGCGGGCATGGCGCAAGCTTCCGCTGGCCGCGCGGCCTGGTGCTTTTGCTGGGCCTGGTCTGCTTCGTCAGCTTCATGGCCGAGGGCGCCATGCTGGACTGGAGCGCGGTGTTCCTGCGGGATTTTCGCGGCGTGTCGGCGGCGTCGGCCGGATTGGGCTATGCGGGTTTTTCGGTGGCGATGGCCGTGGGCCGGTTGAGCGGCGACCGCACGATTGCGCGTTTTGGCCCGGTGGCCAGCGTGCGCGTGGGCGCGGCCACGGCCGCGGCGGGCTTGCTGCTGGCCGCGACGGTGCCGTGGGCGGCGGCCGCCATGCTGGGCTTCGTGCTGGTGGGGCTGGGCGCGGCGAACATCGTGCCGGTGATGTTTGGCGCGGCCGGACGCCTGCCCGGCGTGTCGCCGGCGGTTTCCATCGCCACGGCGACCACGCTCGGTTACGCCGGCCTGCTCAGCGGGCCGGCGTTGATCGGCTTCCTGGCCCATGCCAGCAGCCTGCCGGTCGCGCTGGCGGCGGTGGGTGGGCTTTTGATCTTGGTTTCGATGTCGGCGCGGGTGGTGCGGTGATGAATGGAAAAAGCGGTTTCGACACGGTGGTGTTCGACCTGGGCGGCGTGCTGATCGACTGGGACCCGCGCTATCTGTACCGGCGCCTGTTCGACGACGAGGCGGCGATGGAGCGCTTCCTGGCCGAGATCTGCACGCCGCTGTGGAACCATCAGCAGGACGCCGGCCGTTCGTGGTACGACGCCGTGGCCACGCTGAGCGCACAGCACCCGCAGCACGCGGAGCTGATCGACGCGTTCCACACCCGCTGGTCGGAAATGCTGGGCGGGGCGATCGAGCCGAGCGTGGCCGTGCTGGACGAACTGCGCGGTCGCGGACTGCGCCTGTACGCGCTGACCAACTGGTCGCGGGAAACCTTTCCGATGGCGCGCCAGCGCTTCGACTTCCTGCGCTGGTTCGACGGCATCGTGGTATCGGGCGAGGAAGGGCTGGCCAAACCCGATCCGGTGATCTTCCAGCGCACGATCGAGCGCTTCTCGCTCGTGCCGCGGCAGACGATCTACATCGACGATGCGCCGCGCAATGTGGCGGCGGCGTTCCAGGCCGGCATGCGCGGCTTGCGCTTCCAGGATGCGGAAATGCTCCGCGCCCAGCTTTGCCGCTGCGGTGTGCTGCCACTGGCGGCCTGAGCCGCGTCGCAAAAGAGCCCCGGACCTGCCGGGGCTCTTTGCCGGCAGGTTTCAGTCCTGTCGTTCCCAAGTCTGGGTGCGCCCCAGCAGCGAGAAGCCGATATAGCCGTGCACGTCGAGCTTCTGGCCGTCGTCGCTGACGGTCAGTTTCACCTTGTAGGTCTTGCCGTTCTTCGGATCGAGGATCTTGCCACCGTCCCACACGTCGCCATCCTTGCTGACGCCCCACATGATGGTCATGCCTTCGATCGGCTGGTTCTTGCGCTCGCCGCTGCACTTGTCGCAAACCGGATTCGGGCCCTGGTCCGATTGCAGGATCTTGACCACCTTCGCCTGCAGCTCGCCGTCGCTCTCGGTGATCTGCACCAGCGACTTGGGCTTGTGGGTGGTGTCGTCGATGGTCTTCCAGGTGCCCACGGGCGAGGTGTTGGCGGCGAAGACGCTGCCGGCGGCCAGCAGCAGGCCGGTCGCGAGGGTGAGGCGAAAAGCGTGTTTCATGGCGTTTTCTCCCGTACGAAAGCGTATGGAAGCGAGACTGGCGTTGATCCCCAAGGGCGTCAAGCTGCATTGCGCAACGCGGCGGCACCGGTGATCTGCATCAACGGGCGGGCGCGGAGGCGCTGGCATAATGGGCTGTCCCCATCATCCTTCGAGCCCCCATGACACAAGCTACCGACGCGCTGGTGCGCCAACTTCTCGGCGACCTGATCGACCCCCACACCGGCGCGCCGCTGGCCGAGAACGTGCGGGCGGTGGGCGTCGACGGGCGCCGGGTTTCGGTGGATATCCAGCTGGGTTATCCCGCTGCCGGGGCGATCGATGACCTGACCGCGCGCGTGCGGCAGGCGCTGGAGGCCGATCCGGCGATCGATGCGGCGGCGGTGTCGATCACCAGCCGCATCCACGTGCACAAGGTGCAGGGCACGCTGGGGCCGCTGCCGAACGTGAAGAACATCATCGTGGTGGCCTCGGGCAAGGGCGGCGTGGGCAAGTCCACCGTGTCGGCCAACCTGGCGCTGGCGCTGCAGGCCGAGGGCGCGAAGGTCGGCGTGATGGACGCCGACATCTACGGCCCCAGCCAGCCCACCATGCTGGGCGTGCGCGGCAAGCCGGCTTCGCCCGACGGCAAGAGCATCATCCCGATGCAGGCGCACGGCATGCCGGTGATGTCGATCGGCTTCCTGGTGGAGGAGGACACGCCGATGATCTGGCGCGGCCCGATGGTGACCCAGGCGATGATGCAGCTGATCACCGACACCCGCTGGGAACAGCTCGACTACCTCGTCATCGACCTGCCGCCCGGCACCGGCGACATCCAGCTGACGCTGTCGCAGAAGGTGCCGGTGGCCGGCGCGGTGATCGTCACCACGCCGCAGGACATCGCCCTGCTGGATGCGCGCAAGGCGCTCAAGATGTTCGAGAAGGTCGAAGTGCCGGTGCTGGGCGTGGTGGAGAACATGGCCACCCACGTGTGCTCCAACTGCGGCCACGAGGAAAACATCTTCGGCGAAGGCGGCGGCGAGCGCATGGCCACGCAGTACGGCGCGGCCTATCTCGGCTCGTTGCCGCTGGACATCCGCATCCGCGAGCAGGCCGACGGCGGCAACCCCACGGTGGTGGCGATGCCGGAATCCGACTTGGCGGCGCGCTATCGCGAGATCGCGCGCAACGCCGCCGGCCGGTTGTCGCGCCAGCCGCGCAACAAGTCGCTGGGGCTGGGCAAGATCGTGGTGCAGGGCGTGCCTGCGGCATGACGGCGCCACGGCGAGTGCTGTGCCTCTGCGGCAGCCTGCGCCGGCTATCGTCCAACCGTGCCGCGCTGCAGGCGGCGCAACAGCTGGCGCCGCCAACGCTGCAGCTTGTGTTGTACGACGGCCTCGGCGCTTTGCCGCTGTTCAATCCCGATGACGAGCGCGACTCCTTGCCGCTACCGGTACTCGATCTGCGCCGGGCGGTGGGGACGGCCGACGCCTTGCTGATCGCCTGCCCCGAGTACGCCCACGGCGTACCCGGTGCCTTCAAGAACCTGCTGGACTGGCTGGTGGGCAGCCTGGAATTTCCGGGCAAACCGGTGCTGCTGCTCAATACTTCGGCGCGCGAATCGCATCATGCGCAGGCGGCGCTGGTGGAAATCCTAGGTACCATGTCGGCGCAACTGTTGACGCCGCAACCGGTGTCGGTGGGATTGCCTGGCGCGGGCTGCTCCGCGGCGCAAGTGCTGGCCAGCGCGGATCGCTGCGCGCAATTGCGGTTTGCGCTGGACCTGTTGGCCGCATCCAGCTTGGCGCCGTCCTCTCCACCGGACGCCCTTGGACTGTAGGAGCGGCTTCAGCCGCGACGCTTTCGCACGGGTGCCCAGGAAGCAGAAGCATCGCGACTGAAGTTGCTCCCACAAGCCGCCGCGCTGGCGCAGCGGCACGCCAACCATGTATTTTTGCGGCTTTGCGCCCGGTTCGACCGGGCGGTCCCGACCGACCCGGAGACAGCGTGAGCATCAAATCCGACAAGTGGATCCGCCGCATGGCTGAACAGCACGGCATGATCGAGCCGTTCGAGCCGGGGCAGGTGAAGGTTCGCGACGAGCAGCGGCTGATTTCCTACGGTACCTCCAGCTACGGCTACGACGTGCGCTGCGCGCGCGAGTTCAAGATCTTCACCAACATCAACTCCACCATCGTCGACCCGAAGTCGTTCGATCCGTCGAGCTTCGTCGACGTCGAGGCTGACGTGTGCATCATCCCGCCGAACTCGTTCGCGCTGGCGCGCACGGTCGAGTACTTCCGCATTCCGCGCAAGGTGCTCACCATCTGCCTGGGCAAGAGCACCTACGCGCGCTGCGGCATCATCGTCAACGTGACGCCGCTGGAGCCGGAGTGGGAAGGCCACGTGACGCTGGAATTCTCCAACACCACGCCGCTGCCGGCCAGGATCTACGCCAACGAGGGCGTGGCGCAGATGCTGTTCCTGGAATCGGACGAGGAGTGCGAGACCAGCTACAAGGACCGTGGCGGCAAGTACCAGGGCCAGCGCGGCGTGACCCTGCCGCGGACGTGAACGAGTGGCGCCCGATGGCCCGCGGGACCGCCGGCGGCCGCTACACTTCGCTGGCGCAACGACGATTTTCCAGGAGAGTCCGATGATCCGTTTTTCTACCCTGCTGACCCGAATCGCAAAGGTGGCCCTGCTGGGCGGCGCGGTGTGGCTGGCCGGTTGCAGCCTGGGCGGCACCAGGGAGGGCGTCAGCACCGACTCCATGCGCGGGCAGTTCGACGTCACCATCCAGGCCTACAAGAACGGCCAGTTCCTGGTCGATGGCGCGGTGCTTTCGGCGCTGGATACCGGCAGCCACTTCGCCTACCTGAAAGACCAGGGCAAGCTGCCGAAAACGGTGCTGCTGGAGCGCAGCGAGGACTCCAAGATCCGCAAGCAGCACCTGCAATACATGGCGCGGATGCAGGACGACTACAAGTTCACCGTGTATTTCGACGACGATGGCACGCTGAAGAAGATCAACCCGATCGATACCGAGGCGCGCGCGTTGCAGGAGACCCACGCGCCGGTGCAGATGAACGAGCAGCAGCGCGGCAAGGACGCGACCGGCAAGGATTTCGATCCCGATCCTTCCCGCCACTGAGGCATCCGTGGCATCAACGAAAAGCCCGCGCTCAGTCGCGGGCTTTTTCGTGCTCCAGCTGCTGGCGCAGCGCCGCCACGCGTGCCGCGGCCTCGTCGGGACGGTAGGGCACCGCCGCGCCGTGGCCCCACACCGGGCCGGGCCAGGCGGCATCGCCTTCGCGGCGGGCCAGCACGTGCACGTGCAGTTGCCGCACGACATTGCCCAGCGCGCCGATATTGAGCTTGTCGCACGGGGCCACCGCACGCAGTGCCAATGCCGCCTGGTCCACCTCGCGCCACAGCCGTGCGCGTTCGTCGTCGGCCAGGTCGGAAACTTCGGCCAGCCCCGCTTGGCGCGGCACCAGGATCAGCCAGGCGTAGCGCGCATCGTTCATCAGGCGCACCTCGCACAACGGCAGCGTGGTGACGGCGAGGGTGTCGGCGGCGAGCCGCGGGTCGAGGGCGAAGCTCATGCGCCGGCCAGCTGCGTGGCGAAGAAATCCAGCGTGCGCTGCATCGCCAGCTTCGCACTGGCTTCGTGGTAGCTGGCGCTGCCGTCGCGGTTGAACGCGTGATCGGCACCGGGGTAAGTGAAGGTTTCCATCTGCGGCAGGGCATCGCGGTGCTTGGCCACCGCCTCGGGCGGAATGTTGGGGTCCTTCTCGCCGAAGTGGAACATCACCGGCGCCTTGGGCGTTTCGTGCAGGTAGGGCAAGTTGCGCGCGCCGTAGTAGCTCACCGACGGCAGGCCCAGGCGCAGCGCCGACAGCAGCGCCACCGTGCCGCCCCAGCAATAGCCCACCGTGCCGATCCTGCCCGCCGAGGCGATCGATTCGGCCGCGCTGGCCACGTCTTCCAGCGCACGCTCCAGCCCCAGCTCGGTCACCAGCTGCCGGCCACGCGCGTAGCCACCGCGGTCGTAGGCCAGCTCCACGCCGGTTTCCAGCCGATCGAAGAACGCCGGTGCGATGGCCACGTAGCCGTGTGCGGCGAAGCGATCGACCATGTCGCGGATGTGCGCCGTCACCCCGAAAATCTCCTGGATCACCACGATGCCGCCCTTCGGCTCGCCCTGCGGCCGCGCCAGGTAACCGCCGATGCACTGCGTGCCGGAGGTGGGGATGTTGATCGACTGGCCCATGGCTGGCTCCTGTGTTGAAAGGGGAATTCTAGGACCGGGGGTGGGAAGGGCGTGAGAACGCTTCCGCGTGGCGCGTGCCACGCCTTGCACCGCCAGCCCAGGGCATGGCGAGGGAGGGCGCAGCGTCCCCGGAACATGCAGAAACCCCGACGCCCCATTCCCGTACAATCGCCTGTTACCCCGCACGTTCCACGGTACCGCCGCCCATGTCCCAGCCCGCCCACAAGATCGGTTTCGTCAGCCTTGGCTGCCCCAAGGCGCTGGTCGATTCCGAGCGCATCCTGACCCAGCTGAAGGTCGAGGGGTACGAGATCGTGCCCAGCTACAACGCGGCCGATGCGGTGGTGGTGAACACCTGCGGCTTCATCGACGCGGCGGTGCAGGAGTCGCTCGATTCCATCGGCACCGCGCTCAACGAGAACGGCAAGGTCATCGTCACCGGCTGCCTGGGCAAGCGCGAAAGCCTGATCCGCGAGGCGTACCCGGAGGTGCTGTCGGTGAGCGGCCCGCAGGACTACGCCAGCGTGATGAACGCGGTGCATGCCGCGCTGCCGCCCGCGCGCAACAAGTTTCTCGACATCGTGCCGGACACCGGCGTCAAGCTGACGCCCAAGCACTACGCATATCTCAAGATTTCCGAAGGCTGCAACCACCGCTGCAGCTTCTGCATCATCCCGTCGATGCGCGGCAACCTGGTCTCGCGCCCGGTCGACGAGGTGCTGATCGAGGCGGAGAAGCTGGTCAGGGGCGGCGTCAAGGAGTTGCTGGTGATCTCGCAGGACACCAGCGCCTACGGCGTGGACGTGAAGTACGCCGAACGCGAGTGGCGCGGCAAGGCGTACCGCACGCGCATGAGCGAGCTGTGCGAGGGCCTGTCCGAACTGGGCGTGTGGACGCGATTGCACTACGTCTACCCGTACCCGCACGTGGACGAGCTGATGCCGCTGATGGCGGCGGGGAAAATCCTGCCGTACCTGGATATCCCGTTCCAGCACGCCAGCCCGCGCATCCTGAAATTGATGAAGCGCCCGGGCAACATCGACAAGACGCTGGAGCGCATCCAGAACTGGCGCAAGGTGGTACCCGAGCTCACCATCCGCAGCACCTTCATCGTGGGCTTCCCCGGGGAGACCGAGGCGGAATTCCAGGAACTGCTGGACTTCCTGCGCGAGGCGGAGCTGGACCGCGTGGGCGCCTTCACCTATTCCCCAGTCGATGGCGCCAAGGCCAACGAACTGCCCGATCCGGTGTCCGAGGAACTGAAGGAAGACCGGCTGGAACAGTTCATGGCGGTGCAGGCGGAAATTTCCGCCGCGAAGCTGCAGCGCAAGATCGGCCGCACGATGAAGGTGCTGGTGGACGAGGCCAATGCCGATGGCGCGGTGGCGCGTTCCGCCGCTGATGCGCCGGAGATCGACGGCACCGTGCTGATTGCCGACGGTCAGCGGTTGAAACCGGGGCAGTTCGTCGACGTCGTCATCGAGGATGCCGGCGAGCACGACCTGCACGCGCGGCTGGCGTATCCCGCGCTGAAAGTGATGTAGGGCCGGCGCGTGCGCTATGTGGCGCCACGGCGCGGCACGGTGGACCCGGCAACATTCGGCCGGCCGCCGCTGTCGCGGTGGCGCGACTATGCGGACCTGCTCGAGGGCGCCGAATGGCCTTCCATCGATGCGCTCAATCGACGGCTTGCTCCCGGCCAGCGCCATCACTTCGTGGCGCAGACGCCGCAACTGCTGGCCGACGGCCAGCACTACGAGCAACGCATTGCCGACCACGGCGCCATCGCCACCCGCGAGGACAATTGGCACGACCTGCTCAATGCGCTGGTGTGGTTGCGCCATCCCGCGTTGAAGCAGGCGCTCAACCGGCGCCAGCGGGACGAGATCGCCCGCATCGGTCCCAAGCGGCGCTCGCGCGCGCAAGACGCCATGACCCATTTCGACGAGGGCGGCGTGGTTGTCGGGCTGCGCGATCCGTCCCTGCTGGCGCTGTGGGACGCACACGATTGGCACGGCCTGTTCTGGCGCCGACGGCAGGCGTGGCGCGATGGCACGATCCGCCTGAAGGTATTCGGGCATGCCTTGCTGGAGCATGCCCTGAGCCCGGACAAGCTGCTGGTGGGCAAGGCGCTGGTGTTCGATACGTCGCGCGTCGAGGCCGACACGGACCTCATCGCCGCCTGCGCCGGGATGATCGCCAGCCGCCGCTGGTTGAACGATCCGATCGAGCTGCGCCCGCTGCCATTGTCGGGCCTGCCGGGCTGGCGGCCGGACAATGAGGTCGAGGCGTTCCACCGCACGACGCCGTGTTACCAGCCACGCCGCGCCGGGCGGCAGTATCCGCCGGCCTGGTGCCTGCCACGCTCGCGGGGAAATATCTTCAATGCAGCTTGCTCGCCGGACGCTGCGGAACGAGCCGGATGAGAACCAGCATCAAGGCCACCAGCACCGCCGAAGCGCCTGCGCGGCTGAGCGCCAGCCCGCCGTGGCCGATCGGCTTGTCCAGGAAATCGCCCAGCACCGCACCCAGCGGCCGGGTCAGGACGAAGGCGAGCCAGAACAGCGCCGTGCGCGACAGGCGGGTCCAGAAATACGCGGCGGCGACGACCAGCAGCAGGCCGCCGAAGATCATCATCGCGCCGGTGTAGCCCAGCCCGGCACTGTCGGCGGTCCAGTCGCCCAGCGCGGTGCCCAGCGTCTGCGAGAACATGATGGTGATCCAGTAGAACGCCTCGGCGCGCGGGCTGGCCACGCTGTCCACCGCGATCGAACCCAGCGTGCGGTACCAGATGACCAGCGAGGCCAGCAGCAGTGCGAGCAACAACACGCTGCCGCCGGCATAGCCGATGCCCAGCGAGCGATCCGCAAGATCGGCCAGCGTGGTGCCCACCGTGGTGGTGGCCACGATGCTGAGCCAGTAGAGCAGGGGATGGAAACGCCGCGCGCCGATCTGCGCGCCGACCGCCGCCGCAAACACCAGCGCGAGAATCGCCGTGCTGACGAGATAGCCCAGGCCCAGCGACATCGACAACGCATCGCCACCGGTCTCGCCCAGCGTGGTGGCGGCAATCTTGATGAGCCAGAAGCCCGGCGTGACTTCGGGCACCTTGCCGGTGGCGGAGCGGTAATCGTGCGGCATGCGGCTGTCCCGGTAACGTCCGGAGCAGAGCCTAGCGATGGAGGCTTATGGTGGACTTAGCGGGAGCCGTCGGGTTCACTTCGGTGACGAAAGCTTCGTCGCCGGCAGGCTATGGCAGGTTATCGTTGGACGGCGGATAACGCGCCGCGACCATTCGCACACTCGATCCGATGCCGCGCAACACGCGGGAGATGACATGGCTACCGACCAGGATTTCGCCGACTACGTGGTGGAGCAGGTGGCGCTCGGCGATCGCTTGAGCCGCAAGCGGATGTTCGGCGAGTACGCCTTCTACGTGGACGGAAAGGTAGTGGGTTTTGCCTGCGACAACAGCTTTTTCGTGAAGCCGTCGGCGGCGGGCGAGGCGTTCGTGCCGACGCTTCCCCGCAAGCCGCCGTATCCGGGTGCCAAGGATTACCTGGTTGCCGACGAGTTGCTGGATGATGCCGAACGGATCCAGCGCCTGATCTTGGAAACGGCGGCGCTGATGCCGATGCCCAAGCCGAGAAAGCCCGCGGCAGCGCGCAAGCCCGGCAAATGACGCTTCGGGCGGCGACGCGTCGTAGCCAGGCTTGACGATGAGGAGCGGCGTCCACTGCTCCTGGACTGGCGCGACGACAACGCCGAACGGACGTCACTGGTCCTGTAGGAGCGCACCCTGTGCGCGAATGCTTTTCCGTGACATGACGAAAAGCGATCGCGCACAGGGTGCGCTCCCACAATTCCCTACGCGGATCGCGCGTTAGTCGTAGTCGACGGACAACACGGCGAACGATGTCTTGCCACCGGGCAATTCGGCAACGAACTCGTCGTCGATGCGTTTTTTCAGCACGGCGCGGGCCAGCGGCGAATCGATGCTGATCCAGCCGCGTTTCGCGTCCGTCTCGTCGGGGCCCACGATGCGATAGCGGCACACCTCGCCGTTGTCGATGTTCTCGATCTCGATGCGCGCGCCGAAAAACACCATGCCCGTGTCGGTGGGCGCGTGGTCGGCCACCTTCAGCGACGGAATGCGCTTGCTGAGGTAGCGTGCGCGGCGATCGATCTCGCCCAGCTGTTTCTTGCGGTAGGTGTACTCGGCATTCTCCGAGCGGTCACCCTCGGCGGCGGCCGCCGCCAGCGCCTTGACCACTTCGGGTCGCACCGTGTGCCACAGGTGGTCGAGCTCGGCCTTGAGCCGCTCGAAGCCCTCGCGGGTGATGATCGCGGTGGAGCCGGGTGCGGGTGGGCGCCAGCGGCTCATGCGATGCTCACCAGTTGTCGTCGCTGCGCGTCGATCTCGCCGCGCAGGGAATGCTCGGGCCATGCCTCGGCCAGCTGGTCGAGCAAGGCCGCGGCGGCGGCATGCTGGTCGGCGTGGGCGGCCAGTGCGCGTGCGGCCAGCAGGCCGTAGTGCGGCGCGTGCGGATCGCGCGGCCAATGCGCCAAGTACCCCTGACCCAGGTGGATGGCGAGGCGGCTCATGCCGATGCGCGCAGCAAGATCGGCTAGGCCGCCGCAGGTCCGCGGGTCGTCCGGGACGAAGCTGGCGTCGATGCCGATGCATTCCTGCAGCACGCCGAGCGCGCGCCGCGATTCGTCCTGGGCGATCAGCGCGGCGATCCATATCTGGCCGTGCACCAGCAGGTCGTCGCGCAATCCCTGCCGCTGCACCAGCTCGCGGTAGGCCTGATGCACGGCCGGTGGCGCCGCGCGTTCGCGCAGCCGGCCGGCGAGTAGCCGCAGGGCCGCCATCGGGTCAGCGGCGGCTTGCCGGCGCGCCGCTTCGACTAGTTCGTCATCGGCATCCTGGCCCGAAGCCCTGGCCAACGCCGGTGCTTCGGGCGTCATGCCGAAGTGCTCGTGGCGCTGGTGGATCAGGGCGCCCATCAGATGAAAGGCCAGCACGATCAGATAGGTGTAGGCAAACGCGAACAGCGGCAGCGCGAACACCCGCGGCAGCTGTGCGGTGGTGACCGAGGCAATCACGATCAGCACGCCAAGCAGCAGGTTGATCGCCACCGGAATCAGGTAGGCGGCGCCGAAGGCGCGAATGACGCGCAGCCAGTTGAGCGGGTTGATCGCCAGCGCGAGGTTGCCATCGAACACCAGCGACATGTCGATCGCCGGCAACACCAGCGCCGCCAGGACAAGCACCGGCCACAGCAGGCGCGGGAAGAACACGATGGAAACCACGCACAACGCAACCACCAGCAGGTGCACGGCGGTGAGGCCCCAGCCGCTGGAGCTGTCGCCGTCGCTGCCCACGTCCGGCGGATCGGCGTAGCCGTTGGCGGTGTGCTGCATGCACTCGGCGGCATAGCGCCAGGTAGCCGCCCAGACCAGCGCCGTGGCCAATGCCCCGGTGAAGCCGGGCAGCAAGCCGACGTAATGGACCAGCGCCAGCACCGCGCAGGTGGCCAGGGCGGAGCCACGCAGCGGATAGCCGAAGCCCTGCTGCAGGCGCCGCGCGAACGGCGTATCGGCGGCGACGATGTCCACGCGGGGCATGGTGCCGGCCTGCCTAGCGCCTGCCGCCAAAGATGCCGCCCAGCACGCCGCGCAGGATCTGCCGGCCGAGCTGGCTGCCCGCGGTGCGCGCCATCTGCTTGCCCATCGTCTCGATCATGCCCTGGCGGCGCCTGGTGCCGAACAGCGCGTCATGGATGGCGCCGCTCCAGCCGCTTGCTTCGGCATCTTTTGCCGAGCCCCTGGTGGAAGCATCGGCCGCCACCTTGCTGGCGTCGGCGGCCTTGTCCCCGGCGCGTTTGGCCAGCATCTCGGCGGCCGATTCGCGATTGACGACCGTGTCGTATTTCGCGCCGACCGGCGAGCGCTGGCGGATCGTGGCGCGCTCGGTGTCGGTGATCGCGCCGATGCGGCAGCACGGCGAGGTCACCAGCACCTGTTCCACCGGCGTGGGCACGCCGCCGCTGGCCAGGGTCGAGGCCAGCGCCTCGCCCACGCCGAGCCTGGTGATCGCCTCGCTGACGTCGAGCTTCGGATTGGCCACGAAGGTTTCCGCTGCCGCCTTCACCGCCTTCTGGTCGCGCGGCGTGAAGGCGCGCAAGGCGTGCTGGATGCGGTTGCCGAGCTGGCCCAGGATATCGCCGGGCACGTCGTCGGGATTCTGCGAGCAGAAATACACGCCCACGCCCTTGGAGCGGATCAGCCGCACCACCTGTTCCACCCGCTGCAGCAGTGCGGGCGAGGCATCGTCGAACAGCAGGTGCGCCTCGTCGAAGAAGAACACCATCTTCGGCTGGTCGAGGTCGCCCACTTCGGGCAACTGCTCGAACAGTTCGGACAGCAGCCACAGCAGGAAGGTGGAGTACAGCCGCGGCTTCAGGATCAGCTGGTCGGCGGCCAGAACGTTGATGATGCCGCGGCCGCTCATGTCCTGGCGCATGAGGTCGGCCAGCTCCAGCGCCGGCTCGCCGAAGAACTGGTCGGCGCCGTCGCTTTCCAGTTTCAGCAGGGCGCGCTGGATCGCCGCGATGCTCTGCGTGCTGATCAGGCCGTACTGGGTGGACAGCGCCTTGGCGTTCTCGGCGGCGTAGCCGAGCAGCGCGCGCAGGTCGGCCAGGTCCAGCAGCAGCCAGCCCTGGTCGTCGGCGGCCTTGAACACCACCTCCAGCACGCCTTGCTGGGTATCGTTCAATTCCAGCACGCGGCCGAGCAGGGTCGGTCCCATCTCGCTGGCGGTGGCGCGCACCGGGTGGCCGAGCTTGCCGTAGATGTCCCAGAACACCACCGGGTTCGCCTGCGCCTTCCAATCGCCGAGGCCGAGCTTTTCCAGCCGTGCCTTGAGCTTGTCGCCCGGCTCGCCCGCGGCCATCGCCAGGCCGGCCAGGTCGCCTTTCGCATCGGCCAGGAAGCAGGGCACGCCCAGCCGCGAGAAGCCTTCGGCCAGCACCATCAGCGAGACCGATTTGCCGGTGCCGGTGGCGCCCGCGATCATGCCGTGGCGGTTGCCGTAGTGCGGGTCCAGGCTGACGCTGGCGCTGTCGTTGCGGCCGATCAGGATGTTGGTCATGGATGTCGTCCGTGGGTGGTCAGCGGATTGTAACCACGAGCTTGGCGCGACCGGTGCAAGGTTTGAGTCGCGGCGCCGTGGCCGCTATGGTGGCCGTTTTGCGGATGAAGTCTGTGAGCTTGCTGTACTCGTTGTTCCGTCCCCTGCGTGCCGCCCCGTTGCTCCTGATGCTTGGTTTGAGTGCCGCCTGCTCCAGCACCGGCGGCAGCAAGTCCGCCACGCCGGTGAATGCGCTCTACAGCCAGCTCGACCAGGCCAGCAAGGGTTATGAAACCGCTTTGCAGCAGGCGCGCGCAGGTGACGATGCCGCCTCGCAGAAAACGCTGACCGCAGCGCTGGATCGGCTGAAGGAATCGGCGGCCCGTTGCGGCAGCACGCCCGGTTGCGATCCGCAACGGTTTTTCTCGGTGTTCGACCGCCTGTTGCGTCTGAAGGACGGCAGCTTTCTCGGCGACGAGACGCTCGGCGACCAGCCGCAGGCCGACGTACCCGGCGAGCAGGAAGGCGTCGCCGGGCTGCCCGAGGCGCAACGCAGCGTGACGCTGCTGCGTGGCCAGAAACTGAGCGAGCTGATCGCGATGAACGGTGCGGTGAAGGCGGCACTGGAAATGTGGCTGACCCAATGGCGGCCCAACCTGATCGACGCCTACGTCAATTACCAGTACCTGCGCTACCAGATGTGGCCGGCGTACGAGAAGGCCGACCTGCCCGAGGCGCTGCTGTTCGGCATCATGGCCAAGGAATCCGGTGGCAAGGTCAATGCGATCTCGCGCTCGGGCGCCGCCGGCCCGCTGCAGTTCATGTACGCCACCGGGCTGCGCTTCGGGCTGGTCACGCAGGATGGTTTCGACCTGCGTTTCGACCCGGCACAGTCGGCACGCGCCAACGCCGAGTACATCAACCAGCAGCTGAAGATCTTCAACAACAACCTGGAACTGGTGCTGGCGGCCTACAACGGTGGCGAGGGCCGCATGCGCCGCCTGGCGGGCGACATGCCGGATACCAGTTTCTACGACCCGAGGATCTACAACCAGCTGTCGCAGGAAACCCGCGAATACGTGCCTTCGGTGCTGGCGGCGGCGTGGCTGTTCCTGCATCCGGACAGCTACAACCTGCGCTTCCCGAAAATCGACGGCGCCGCTGGCGCGGTGACCCTGAAACGTCCCGCATCGCTGGCCGAACTCAGCGTCTGCCTGGGTTCGGCCGGCGGCATGGAGGAGGGCTGGTTTCGCACCCTGCGCAACCTCAATCCGCGGCTGAAACCGCAGGACACGCAGCCCGCCGGCGCGCGGATTCAACTGCCCAGGCTGTTGGAAGAACCCTACGCGTCGCGTTGCGTCGAAGGGCCGTGGCCGATCCTGGCCGCCGATCTGCATCAGGCCGTGGCGCCCGTGGTGCAGGGACCGCCGGCACCGGTTCGGGCCCCGCCGCGCGCCACCCGTACGCGCAACTACAAAGTGCGCAATGGCGACACGCTGATCGGCATCGTGCACCGGCTGCATTGCTCCAGCGTGCGCGAGCTGGCCGAACTCAACGGGTTGCAGCATCACCGTATCCGCGCCGGCGACGTGCTGAAGGTGCCGGTTTGCCGTTAGGCGGAAACGTCGCGGGCGTTGTCATCGATCCGTCTGTTCGCTGACGGTCAGGCGGCTCAGGCGGCGGCTCGTACCCGCGGCCGGCCGACCGCGCTGACGGCCTCGGCCTGCGTTTCCTTCAGCTCGCGCAGCAACTGCAGCAGCAGGCGATGTTGCGGCAGCAGGCGGTCGCCCGGCGAGTGCTTGGTTTCGTGGTACGCCACCGCCAGCCACAGCGCGATGCCACGCAAGGCGACCTCCAGGTTGCCCGAGCGCGCCCGTTCATAACCGATGGCCGTGCCCTGGCCCCAGGGCAGGTAGCGTGCCTCGGGCGAGGTGCCATGCAGGTGCGGGAATTCGCTGCGCGAGGCCTGGCCCAGTTCGCGCAGGGTCAGCAAACCCAGGCGTTGGCGGTGGCGGCGGGACAGCGCGCGGATGCTGCGTTCGATGTCATGCCATTGGCGGCCAAGCTGGCGCGCACGCAGCAGCGTGATGAGAGGACTGAACATGGATGTGGCTTCCCCTTCGGCTGAACCGGAAGGGCGAGCATAGCCATCGGCGCACGCCAATTGCGCCTAAAACGTCACAAATCGACGTGCTGCGTCAGCATTCCAGCCGCGGCGACGATCAGCTGGCCGCCAGCGTCCCCAGCCGTTCGCCCACCTTCACCGCCTGCTGCGGTGTCAGCGGATCGAGTGCTGCCGCACCCGGCGGCAGCAGCACGATGACGGTGGAGCCCATGTTGAAGCGCGCCATCTCGGCAAAGCGGTCCAGCGTGATGTTCTGTCCGGCAAACGACTTGCGCCCGATCGCCGAGGCATACGGCGGGATCACCAGTCCATCCCACACGGTCGCCACCGACGACACCAGCACCGCGCCGACCATGACCACCACGAACGGCCCGTGCTCGCCCTCGAAATGGCACACCAGCCGCTCGTTGCGGGCAAACACGCGCGGGATCGCCTCCACCGCAAACGGCGCCACGCTGAAGATGCGGCCCGGCACGTGCACGGTTTCCTTCAGTGTGCCTTTCAGCGGCATGTGCACGCGGTGGTAGTCGCGCGGCGAGAGGTAGACGGTGGCGAAGCTGCCCGAGCGGTACGCCTCGGCGTCCTCCGCGCTGCCGAGCAGTTCGGCGACGGTGTAATCCTGCCCTTTCGCCTGGAAGATGCGCCCGTCGACGATGGCGCCGGCCTGGCTGATGCGGCCATCCGCGGGCGAGAGCAGGGCCGATGGATCGGCATCGGCGTGCCGTGCGTCCGGTCGCAGCTTGCGGGTAAAGAACGCATTGAAGTGCTGGTAGGCCAGCGCATCGGGCTGCACTGCCTCGGTCATGTTGACGTTGTAGCGGCGCACGATCTGGCTGATCAGGAAATTCTTCCACGGCGCGAACGTCCAGCGCGTGGCCCAGTAGACCACGCGCGACAAGGCGCGGTGAGGCAGGATGTACTGCACGAATACGTTGAAAGTCATCGGGGCAGTATACGTGGCCGAAATGAGGGAGGGACAAGAAGCGAGCGACCAGGGGCCGAGGGGGTCCTTCCGCCGCATGGGTTCTGTTCTTTGGTCGCAGGCTTCGGCGATGCTTCAAGGCGTCATTGCTGGTGCAGTCGGCTGATTCGGATGGGTGGTCTGATGCTGATCCTGATGCTTGGGAGTGACTTGCTCCTGATGCAGCAGGAACTGTTGCATTGCCGAAGGCCACCGCGCTCCGCTCGATTCCATGGACGTATTGACCTCGGAGGTCGGCACATTGGCGTGCGATGCCAGGATCGCGCCGAACTGGCCAGGCGGCATTTGCGTCGCCCAGAGTCGACTTCCGTTGTCGCCAAGCGTGATCCGATCGATCCTCTCCAAGCCGCCGGCCCTGGCCGACACCGTCAGGGCCGACGCGAGGTTGTCGCTCATCTGGTCAGGTGTCCGACCCAGCTGCTGATCCAGGCGATGCACGTGATTGCGTGCCTGTTGAAACAGGGGGTGGTCAGGGTGGGTGGGGTCGTCCAGGCGGATTGGCGGCGCGGAGTGTGGTGATGCGTTTAGCGCCTGCAGCTGATTGTCGAGTGTTCGTCGCGTCGTCGGACCCACGACACCGTCCGGAGTGAGCTGGTGGTCGCGCTGGAAAGACGTAACTGCAGCCTCCGTGACTGGGCCAAAGGAGCCATCCGGCTCCAGGGCATAACCCAGGCGCGTCAAATTGCTTTGCAACTCGACGACGGGTGTCCCGCGGCTGCCGGCTCGCAAAGTGTGGCGATCGGGCAGCGCCCGCCCTTCGGACAAGGCGACCAGTTCGTCTTTTTCGTTCGCTGCGCGATCAAGGATGGATTCACGAACTTTGGGCGACGAGCTTCTGAAGTAGACATCGTTGTGGGCGATCTTGTAGTCCTGAATGGCGACGACGATATCTTTGTCCGAAAGTTGGGACAGGACGTAGTCATCGCCGTAGGCGGCCTTGAGTCCGCGCTCGAAAATTCCTTTGGTGAGCCCTCTGTATTGAACGGACGTGCTGAATAAAGCCTCTTGGACAGCCGGCCCCCGGGCGGTCAGGTCGATGCCGGAATTCTTCAGCCGTTGAACCTCGATGTCGTAGTGGGTTTCCTTGATGAAGCGGGTTTGATCCCTGCCGAATTCCGGGTCGCGGTTGGCGAGGGCTCGCCATTTTTCGTCGAACGCCGGGGTGTTGGGCGTCAAGCCACGGAAGTCATCCCCGTAGGAGGAGCTATCGAGATACTCGCCAATCGTCCCGGTATGGGTGGAGAGCTGATACGTGCCATAGGAAACACCGCCGTGATCGCCCCTGCCTGTCGAGATGGTGGCGGGTCCCGCGCCTTCGTGACGCTCCGAGATTTCGCCCAAGTGATATTCGGCATCGTTGGCCATGGTCGCGTCCTTTGATGGCTCGTCTCTGAAAAACCGCGGTTCGTTACTGCACGAACAACCTTGCTTCGAGGTCTGATGCCTGCCTCCCGGTTTCATTGACTTTGCAACTCAGCGCATCGAGCTCGGGCCTCTCGATTCCGTCAACCACTGTCGCGCAGCGATTGTCGCGATATTGAATCCAAGTCTTTTCTTCGGCTTTGAGTTTTGCCTGAAGCGGCGGGCTGAGTTTTGCCATGAGCGCGCGGTAGGCCTTGTTAAGACGCTTGTCCTGGTAGTCCAGCTCGTCTGCGATACAGGTGCGCATGGAGGCTGTTATCGATTCAGCGCGATCTATGCATTGTCCGAATGATGGGCGCAACCCGTACAAGCGCGCGATCACTGCCTGGTCGTCCTGTAACTGCGATCTTGCCTCGCTCAAGCCAGGCAGAAGGAGTATCGCCAACACGGCACCAAGCACGATTCGGTCGGTCTTCATGTAAGGTCTCCAGTATGGCCATCGGGTCACGTGCATCACGTAGGTCCGGCCCGAGTGACTACCTTAAAGTGCGCGGGTGGAATGTTATGTAGGATTTTTCCGAATTCCGGCGTGCTGTGCCTGTTCCAGCGGCCCGTCTCCCCCAACGACTTACCCCTCCCGTATACTTTCCGGTCCTCCTGCAGCTGGCATGCATCGTGACCGCCGAACTCGCCTCCATCATCGACTTCATCCGTTATGGGGCCAGCCGGTTTGCCGCTGCCGGGCTCACCTTCGGCCACAGCCATGACAACCCGATCGACGAGGCCACCCATCTGGTGCTGGCCAGCCTGCACCTGCCGCCGGATGTTCCGCCAGCCTACGGCGCCGGGCGGCTCACTGCGGAAGAGCGCGCGAAGGTGCTGTCACTGATCGAGCGACGCGTCAGCGAGCGCCTCCCGGTCGCCTACCTGGTGGGCGAGACCTGGTTCGCGGGGCTGAAATTCAAGAGCGATCGGCGCGCACTGGTGCCGCGTTCACCGATCGCGGAACTGATCGAGTCCGGCTTCGCGCCGTGGCTGGACGAGCGTCCCGTCGAGCGCGCGCTGGATTTGTGCACCGGGTCGGGCTGCATCGGCATCGCCATGGCCGAGTACAACCCGGATTGGCAGGTCGACATCGTCGACATCAGCGAAGAAGCGCTGTCGCTGGCGCGCGAGAACATCGCGTTCCAGCATCTGGAGGGCCGCGTCAACGCGATTCATTCCGATCTCTTTGCGGGCGTGGCCGGCCAGCGTTACGACCTGATCGTCTCCAACCCGCCTTACGTCACCGAAGACGAATACGCCGCGTTGCCGGGCGAGTACGCGCACGAACCCAAGCTCGGGCTGACCTCCGGTATGGATGGGCTGGACCTGTGCCTGCGCATGCTCGATGAGGCTGCGGACCATCTCACCGACGATGGCCTGCTGATCGTCGAGGTGGGCGAGAGCGAGCACGCGTTGGCCGCGTTGCTGCCGCAGGTGCCGTTCGTGTGGATCGAGTTCAAGGTGGGCCCGATGGGCGTGTTCGCGCTGGAACGGCGCGACCTGGTGGAGCACGCCGACGCGATTCATGCCGCCGCCGCAGGTCGACATGCGTGATGGTTATTTCCGCCCTGAACGGCGGTGTGAAATGATGACGAGTTGATTTCTCCAGTACGCCCGGTGTTCCCGACGGGTGGCCGACGTTTCGAGGCAGTCGCGACCGTGTCCAGCAATGCGTTTGGCAAGCTCCTTACCGTAACCACCTTTGGTGAAAGCCACGGGCCGGCGATCGGTTGCGTCGTCGATGGTTGCCCGCCCGGGCTGGCGCTGGACGCGCAGGAGTTCCGCCACGACCTGGAGCGCCGCGCCACCGGCCGCAGCCGCTACACCTCGCAGCGGCGCGAGGCGGACGAGGTGGAGATCCTCTCGGGCGTGTACGAGGGCCGCACCACCGGCACGCCGATCGCGCTGCTGATCCGCAACACCGACCAGCGCAGCAAGGACTACGGCGATATCGCGCAGACCTTCCGCCCCGGCCATGCCGACTACACCTACTGGCAGAAGTACGGCATCCGCGATCCGCGCGGCGGCGGCCGCTCGTCGGCGCGCGAAACCACCATGCGGGTGGCGGCCGGCGTGATCGCCAAGAAATGGCTGGCCGAGCGTCACGGCATGCGCGTGCGCGGCTACATGGGCCAGATCGGCGACATCACCCCCGATGCGTTCGACTGGGACGCGGTCGAGCAGAATCCGTTCTTCTGGCCATCCGCGGCCCAGGTGCCGGCGCTGGAGACCTATATCAACGCGTTGCGCAAATCCGGCGATTCCGTCGGCGCGCGCGTCAACGTGGTCGCCGACGGCGTGCCGCCGGGCTGGGGCGAGCCGATCTACGGCAAGCTCGATGGCGAACTGGCCGCGGCGCTGATGTCGATCAACGCGGTCAAGGGCGTGGAAATTGGCGACGGCTTCGCCGCGGTCAGCCAGCGCGGCAGCGAGCACCGCGACGAAATCGGCATGGACGGCTTTGCGTCCAATCACGCCGGCGGCATCCTGGGCGGCATCAGCAGCGGCCAACCGGTGACCGCCTCGATCGTGCTCAAGCCCACGTCCAGCATCCTGATTCCCGGCCACAGCGTGAACCTGGCCGGTGAACCGACCGAGGTGGTGACCAAGGGCCGCCACGATCCGTGCGTGGGCATTCGTGCCACGCCGATCGCCGAGGCGATGATGGCGCTGGTGCTGATGGACCAGGCGCTGCGCCATCGCGCGCAGTGCGGCGACGTGGGCGTGGTCGAGCCGCGCGTCACGGCGTCATGAGGGTGAGGCAGCTCGCATGACGGCCAAGCCGCGGGTTTGGATTTCGCGCCCCACGTTTCCCGACATCGTCGCCCGCCTCGACCCGTATTTCGAGGTGGTGGCCGAGCCGCGGGAGATCGTGTTCCCGCCGGCCGAGCTGGCCGCGAAAATCCGCGATTGCGATGCCGTCATCGTCGGGCTCAAGGAGCGCGTGGGCGCGGCCGAGGTGGCCGGGGCCGCGCGGCTGCGCATCGTGGCGAACCTGGGCGTGGGCTACGACAATCTCGATCTCGCCGCGCTCACGGCTGCCGGCATCGCCGCCTCCAACACGGCCGGCGCGCTGGACGAAAGCGTGGCCGACTTCACCTGGGCCATGCTGCTGGGCGCGGCCCGCCGCATGGGCGAGGCCGAGCGCTGGCTGCGTGCCGGCCAATGGCAGGGCACCCGCTTCACCGATTGGCTGGGCATGGATGTGCGCGGCCGCACGCTGGGCATCCTTGGCATGGGCCGGATCGGCCAGGCAGTGGCGCGGCGCGCAGTGGGCTTCGGCATGGATGTGATCTACCACAACCGCTCGCGGCTGCCGCAGGCGCTGGAAAGCGAGTGCCGCGCGCGCTGGGTCGACAAGGGCGAACTGTTGCGCTTGTCCGATTTCCTGGTGCTGGCGCTGCCGCTGACGCCGGAAAGCCGGCATGCGATCGGCGCCACCGAACTGGCGCAGATGAAACCCACCGCGGTACTGGCCAACATCGCCCGCGGTGGCATCGTCGACGACGGTGCGCTGGCCGACGCGCTGGCGCAGGGCAAGCTCGCCGCGGCGGCGCTGGACGTGTTCGAGGGCGAGCCGGTGGTGAATCCCAGGCTGCTGGAACTCGACAACGTTCTGCTCAGCCCGCACATTGCCAGTGCCAGCCCCGATGCGCGCCGCGGCATGACCGCGATGGCGGTCGATAATGTGCTGGCGTTGTTCGGACATGGCCCGCACGCCGGCCGTCCGCCCACGATTCTCAACCCCGAGGTGCTGGCCGCGGCCGGCTCCAATCACCCAACCCCGAGCCAAGAACAGCATCCATGAGCAAGAAGAGCAGTTACAAGGTAGCAATGGTCGGCGCCACCGGTGCCGTGGGCGAAACCCTGCTGGCGATTCTCGCCGAGCGCGAATTTCCGATCAGCGAGCTGGTGCCGCTGGCCAGCGAGCGCACCGCCGGCAGCGAGGTCACGTTCGCTGGCAAGAAGATCGTGGTGAAAAACCTGGCCGACTACGACTTCGCCGGCGTGGACATCGCGTTCTTCTCGGCTGGCGGCTCGGTCAGCAGGGCGCATGCGCCGCGCGCGGCGGCGGCCGGTGCCGTGGTGATCGACAACACCTCCGAGTTCCGTTACCGCGACGACATCCCGCTGGTGGTCAGCGAAGTCAACCCGCATGCCATCGCCGAGTACACCAGCCACGGCATCATCGCCAACCCCAATTGCTCCACCATGCAGATGCTGGTGGCGCTGGCGCCGATCCACCATGACGTGGGCATCGAGCGGATCAACGTGGCCACCTACCAGTCGGTCTCGGGCGCGGGTCGTTCGGGCATGGAGGAGCTGGGCAAGCAGACCGCCGCGCTGCTGAACTTCCAGAGCGCCGAGCCGCAGAAATTCCCCAAGCAGATCGCGTTCAACGTGATCCCGCACATCGACGACTTCCAGCCCAACGGCTACACCAAGGAAGAAATGAAGCTGGTGTGGGAAACCCGCAAGATCCTCGAGGACGACACCATCCAGGTGAACCCGACCGCCGTGCGCGTGCCGGTGTTCTATGGCCACGCCGAGGCGGTGCATATCGAGACGCGGGGCAAGATCAGCGCCGAGCGCGCGCGCGAACTGCTGGAGCGGGCGCCGGGCGTGGTGGTACGCGACCAGCGCGAGGCGGGCGGTTACCCCACCCCGGTCAGCGAGGCGGCGGGCAAGGACCCGGTTTTCGTGGGCCGCATCCGCGAGGACATCTCGCACGAGCGCGGCCTGGACATGTGGGTGGTGTCGGACAACATCCGCAAGGGCGCCGCATTGAACGCGGTGCAGATTGCCGAACTGCTGATCGCCGACTATCTGTAAGCACGCATGACGACGGTGCCCGCCGCGAGTTGCAGACAGCAAGTCGCGGTGGGCATTTGCGTTTTGCAGCACGTCGATCCGCCGGGCGCGGGGCGACTCCGGTGCCTGCCGCCGCGCGCGGATTCGCGATGATCGGGCCGCGAGGCCGGTGCGGGCTGACGCGACGGACTTGGCCAGCGGTCCTTCTGGAAGGTGTACCGATACCGCACGGGCGAGAACGCACGGCAGCAATGTGTCGCAAGTATTCGACCTGCCTATTGTTGATTGGCCAGTTTGTAACTTAAAGTGGCATGCGTTTCGAGTAGCCGCCGGTCCTGGCGGCCCGGTGAAAGTGCCAGGTTTGTTCGGGGGAACACGCGATGAATCGTTCGTTGAAGTGGTCGGTGCTGATGGCGCTGGCGCTGGGCAGCAGCCAGGTCATGGCGCAGGCCGGTACGCTGGATCTGGGCCAGATCCAGGTCAAGTCGGCACTCGGCCAGCCATTGCTGGCGGAAATCCCGGTGCATTCGAGCCATCCGGCCGACCTGCGCAACCTGAAGGTGCAACTGGCCTCGGGCGAGGATTTCGCCCGCGCCGGCATCGCGGGCGGGCGCACCACGTTGCCGCTCGAATTCAAGGTCGTCGACCTGGGCAACGGCAACCAGGTGATCCGCATCACCAGCAGCAAGGCCGTGGATGATCCCTATCTCGACCTGCTGCTCCAGGTCGATGGTGCCGGCGGCAAGAGCGTGCGCGAGTACACCTTGCTGCTTGACCCGCCGGGGATGGCAAGCGGCACCCCGGCGTACACGCAGGCACCGGCCGCGGCGACGCGACCCGCGCCCGTACAGCGCGCGGCGCCGTCGCAGGCACCGTCGCCCGCACCGGCACCTCGCGCCAGCGCAGCTGCCAATGGCAACTACGGTCCGGTGCAGCGGGGGCAGACCTTGTCCACGATCGCCCGCGACGCCGTGCCCGGCGCGGATGTGCACCAGGTCATGCTGGCGTTCAAGCGCGCCAATCCCGACGCGTTCTACCGCGACAACATCAATGCGCTGAAGAGCGGTGAAGTCTTGCGCGTGCCCACGCGCGAGGAGATCCAGTCCACCGAGCGGGCGGCCGCCATCGCCGAAGTGCGTCGCCAGAACAGCGATTGGCGCGCCAACGCCACCAGCATGCCGACCACCGTGGCCGATGCGGCCACCCGAGCCTCCACCAGCAGCGCACCGGCCGCCAGCCAGGCCTCGTCGTCCGATCGCCTGGCGCTGGTTCCGGCCAGCGCCGGCAAGTCGGCTTCCGATGCGGACGCCAAGGCATCGGCGGCGCTGAAGCAGGATCTGCTGCGCAGCCAGGAAAACATCGCCAACCTGCAGCAGCAAAGCAGCGACCTAAAGGATCAGCTCAAGGAGCTGGCCGACATCAACGCCAAGAACAAACGCCTGCTGGCGCTGAAGGACAACCAGATCGCCGAGTTGCAGGCAAAGCTGGCGGCGGCGGGCAAGGCGCCCGCGACGGCGCCTGCGCCTGCGGCACTGGCCAGCGCCGCCAGCACGCCGGCGAAGGCCGAGCCCCTGCCGCCCGCCTCGGCGGGCACCGTCCAGACCGCGTCGGCCCCGACGCCCCTCGCGACGGCATCGACGGCGGCGGTCGCCACCGCCGCGGTCACGCCCGCGAAGACCGAAGCGCCGGCAGCCAAGCCCAAGCCTGCCAGTCACCGTCCCGCCACCCGGTCGGCGCCGGCGCCGAGCCAGGCCGCCCAGCCGTGGTACATGCAGCCGGTGGCGTGGCTCGCGGCCGCTGGCGTGGTCGTGCTTCTGCTGCTGCTGGCCCTGCTGGGTCGACGCAAGAAAACCCCGAAGCCTGTCGTGGCTGCCTCGTCCTCGCTGGCGGATCGCTTCGCCGCGGCGCCGCCGGCCGAATACGGTGGCGACGACGTCGACCAGAACGAACTGCTGGACCAGCTGGCCGAGCATCCGGACGACGTGGGCCTGCACCTGGAACTGGTGAGCCTCTATTACTCGCGTCGCGACGTGGAGCATTTCGAGGCGGCGGCCGAGGCGATGCATGCGCATATCGCCGATCCGCAGCAGGAGGAATGGCAGGACGTGGTGCACATGGGCGAGGACCTGACGCCCGGGCATCCGCTGTTTGCCTACCAGGATGCCGCGCCGGGCGATGACGAAACCCAGGTGCGCCCGGCCTTCGACATCGACCACTACGGGGAAGCGACCGAGGACGACGAAACCACGTTCGCCCCGGTGGCGTCTCCCGCGCCGGCATCGCCGAAGAAGGTGAGCGAGTACAACTTCAATTTCCAGCTTACGCCCACTCCCGCGCCTGCCCAGGGGGAACCGCCGCGGGCGCCGTATACCGAACAGTGGTCGGGCGACGGGTTCGACGAAAGCGTGTCTTCCGCGCCGGAAGGGCTGGAGACGGAGCCGGCCCCCTCGTTCGACGCCGTCCATGACGCGGTCGATCCGGTGGCGGAGGAACCCGTCTCCACCTGGAAGTTCGAGACCGAGGAAGAATCCCATCCGGCCGAATCCCTCCCCGGCGAAAGCGGGGCGGAGCTGGGCGAGTTCAGCGACGATCCGGTCGACACCAAGCTCGACCTGGCGCGGGCGTACATGGACATGGGCGACGCCGATGGCGCGCGCGCGATGCTCGACGAAGTGCTGCGGGAAGGCACCCAGATGCAGCGGGATGTCGCGCAACGGTTGGCCGACAGCCTGGGTTGAACCTGGCAGGCATGATGCAACGGGCCGGCTTGCCGGCCCGTTGTCGTTGGCGTACTGCTAATCTTTCCCGTTTTCCCGTCCGGCACTCCACGTCATGCGCATCGCCATGGGCATCGAATACGACGGCACCGATTTCTTCGGCTGGCAACGGCTGAAGGAAGGCCCCAGCGTGCAAGGGCAACTGGAGCAGGCGCTGTCGCGGGTGGCCGATCATCCGGTGGAAGTCAGCTGCGCCGGGCGTACCGACGCCGGCGTGCACGGGCGTTGCCAGGTGGTGCATTTCGATACGTCGGCGCAGCGCGACATGCGCGGCTGGGTGCTGGGCAGTTGCTCCAACCTGCCCGACAGCGTGGCGGTGCTGTGGGCGCGGCCGGTGGCGGATGATTTCCATGCACGCTACGCCGCCCGCAGCCGGCGCTACCGTTACCGCATCCTCAACCGTCCCGTGCGCGCGGCGCTGGAGGCGCGCTACGTGACATGGGAGCGCCTGCCGCTGGATGCCGCGCGCATGCATCAGGCTGCCCAGGCATTGCTGGGGCTGCATGATTTCAGCGCTTTTCGGGCGCTGTCGTGCCAGGCGAAACATCCCCATCGCACCGTGCTGTCGGTCGACGTGCGGCGCGAGGGCGAATACGTCACGCTGGAGATCGAGGCGAACGGTTTCCTGCATCACATGGTGCGCAATATCGTCGGGTCGCTGCTGCTGGTCGGTCGCGGCGAACAGCCGGTGGAATGGATCGCCGAACTGCTTTCCGGATGCGACCGGCAGGTGGCTGGCCCGACGGGGCCGGCATCCGGCCTCACGTTTATCGGACCGCGCTACGAAGCCCGCTGGGGTCTGCCGGCGGAGGTGAGCCAATGACCCGCATCAAATGCTGCGGCATGACCCGGGTGGAGGATGCGCTGCTGGCGGCGCGCCTGGGCGCCGACGCCATCGGCGTGGTGTTTGCCGCCCGCAGCAAACGCCGCGTGGCGCTGGATCAGGCCGCGTCGATCGTGGCCGCGATGCCGGCGTTCGTCACCACGGTGGCGCTGTTCATGGACGACGATGCGGCGCTGGTACGCCAGGTGCTGCGCGACGTGCGTCCGGACCTGCTGCAATTCCATGGCGGCGAAACCGATGCCTGGTGCCACCAGTTCGACCGGCCCTTCCTGAAGGCCGTGGCGATGGGCGAGGGTGCCGCGGCGCTGCCGGCGCTGCAGGCTTACCCGCATGCGCGCGGCTTGCTGCTGGACGGCCACGGCGCGGGTGAGGCCGGCGGCAGCGGCAAGACCTTCGACTGGTCGTTGATACCGCCGGATATGGGGTTGCGCCTGATCCTGGCCGGCGGGCTTTCGCCCGCGAATGTGGCCAGCGCGGTGCGCGAAGCGCGGCCGTGGGCGGTCGACGTGGCCAGCGGCATCGAATCGTCGCCGGGCATCAAGGACCCCGCCAGGACCGCGGCCTTCATCCATGCGGTTCGCGAGGCGGATGCGGATCGCTAGGAAGGTGGCGGTCGATCCTCGGCCAGTTCGTTCGCCAGCCATGCCGCCAGGGCAGGCGCGCGCGGATCGTGCCGGCGATCGGGCGAAGCCAGGACCCAGGCCGCGTCGGTAGCCACGAACCCCCACGGTGCCAACAGGCGTCCGGCGGCCAGTTCCCCGGCGACCAGCGGCGCCGGCACGATCGCCACACCAAGCCCGGCGATGGCTGCCTCCAGCAGGTAGTAGAGATGGGGAAATCCCTGCCCGGATGGCGGCGAACCCGGCAGCTTTGCCGCGCGCGCCCACGCGAGGGTGGCCTGCGGCCGCGAGGCGGTATGCAGCAGCGGTTCGTCCAGCAGGCAAGAGGCGGGCTTGCCCTTCAACTTTGGCCAGCCGCTGTAAGCCGGGCTGACGACGGGGCCAACCGTTTCCGGCGCCAGCACCTCCACGTGCCAATCCTTCGGCCACGGTGGCGCGGCCAGCAGCAAGGCTGCATCGAGCCCGTCCAGCGCATGCGGCAGATCCTCCAGTGCCGACAGATGCAGGGGAAGCTCGGGCAGGTCCCGGCCCAGACGCTCCAGCCGCGGAATGACCCAACGCGCCAGCAGGCTGCCGGAGCAGCCGAGTACAAAGGGCGTGCGCGTACGATCACGGGAAATCTCGACGCACACATCGCGCAGCTGGCCAAACGACAAAGCCGCGGCATCCCTCAGCCGCAAGCCCGCAGCGGTCAGCGTCACGCCGCGTCCCTGGCGCTGGAACAGGGGCACGCCAAGCTCGGCCTCCAGCGCACGGATCTGGCGGCTGATCGCACCGTGCGTCACGTGCAGTTCGCTCCCCGCGCGGCTGATGCTTTCCAGTCGCGCCGCGGCCTCGAAGGCGCGCAGGGCATTCAGCGAGGGCAGTTCGCGGGCCATCGTTATGTGAGTTTTACTGACATGTTGCGTGCGATCTTATCGCTTTTTGCGGTGCCGGTGCTGCGCTATGGTGACGGCTTCGTCTCCGCCACATCGAGCTTCCCCATGTCCACCATCGACGATTTCCACGCCTGGCCCGACGCGCACGGCCGCTTTGGCAACTACGGCGGCAGCTACGTTGCCGAGACGCTGATGGCACCGCTGGCCGAGTTGACCGAGGCCTACCTGCGCCTGCGCAAGGATCCCGAGTTCATCGCCGAGCTCGACCGCGACCTGACGCACTACGTGGGGCGGCCCAGCCCGATCTATCACGCCGAGCGCCTGTCCCGCCACGTGGGCGGGGCGCGCATCCTGCTCAAGCGCGAGGACCTCAACCACACTGGCGCGCACAAGATCAACAACACGATCGGCCAGGCGCTGGTCGCCAGACGCATGGGCAAGCCGCGCATCATCGCCGAGACCGGCGCCGGCCAGCACGGCGTCGCCAGCGCCACGGTTGCCGCGCGGCTGGGCCTGAAATGCGTGGTCTACATGGGCGCGGTGGATATCGAGCGGCAGAAGATGAACGTCTACCGCATGAAGCTGCTGGGCGCCGAGGTGGTGCCGGTGACGTCGGGTTCGAAGACGCTGAAGGACGCGCTGAACGAGGCGATGCGCGACTGGGTGACCAATGTGGCCGACACTTTCTACATGATCGGCACGGTGGCCGGGCCGCATCCGTATCCGCTGATGGTGCGCGACTTCAACGCCATCGTGGGCCGCGAGGCGCGGGCGCAGATGCTGCACGATTACGGCCGGCTGCCCGACGCGCTCACCGCCTGCGTCGGCGGTGGTTCCAACGCGATCGGGTTGTTCCACGAGTTCCTCAACGATCGCGACGTGCGCATCGTGGGCGCCGAGGCGGCGGGCGAGGGTATTGCCAGCGGCCATCATGCCGCGTCGCTGGCGGCGGGCCGCCCCGGCGTGTTGCACGGCAATCGCACCTACGTGCTGTGCGACGACAACGGCCAGATCACCGAGACGCACTCGATCTCCGCCGGTCTGGATTACCCCGGCGTGGGCCCGGAACACGCCTTCCTGAAGGACACCGGCCGCGCCGAGTACGTGGGGGTTTCCGACGACGAGGCGCTGGAGGCGTTCCATCTGCTGTGCCGCACCGAGGGCATCCTGCCCGCGCTGGAGTCCAGCCACGCGGTGGCGCAGGCGATCAAGCTGGCGCGCGAATACCCGAAAGACGGCCTGGTCCTGTGCAACCTGTCCGGTCGTGGCGACAAGGATGTGCACACGATTGCCGCGCGCGAAGGAGTGGAAGTATGAGCCGCATCGACCGCCGCTTTGCGGCCTTGAAGGCCGCCAGCCGCACCGGCCTGATTCCGTTCGTCACCGCCGGCGACCCGTCGCCCGCGCACATGGTCACGCTGATGCATGCGCTGGCGGAGGGCGGGGCCGACCTGATCGAACTGGGCGTGCCGTTTTCCGATCCGATGGCCGATGGGTTGGTGATCCAGCACGCCAGCGAGCGGGCGATCGCCAAGGGGGTCGGCATCGATGAGGTGCTGGGCTGGGTGACCAGGTTCCGCCAGCGCGACACCGAGACCCCGATCGTGCTGATGGGTTACCTCAACCCGGTCGAGATCCATGGCTACGCACGTTTCGCGCAGGAGGCGGTACAGGCGGGCGTGGATGGCGTGTTGCTGGTCGATTGCCCGCTGGAGGAAGCGGTCGTCTTGCAGCCGCTGCGCGCGGCCGGCCTGCAGCAGATCCTGCTGGCGGCGCCAACCACCGCACCGGAGCGCATGAAGTCATTGTGCGAGGCCGCGGAGGGCTTCCTGTATTATGTGTCCTTTGCCGGGATCACCGGCGCAGGGCAGCTCAGCACGCAGGATATCGCCGGGCGCGTGGCCGATGTCCGGGCCAGCGCCAGGGTGCCGGTGGCGGTGGGTTTCGGCATCCGCGATGCACAGAGCGCGAAGGAAATTGCAGCGTTCGCCGACGCGGTGGTGATCGGCAGTGCGCTGGTCGCACGGTTGGCGGGAGCCACCGAGCCGGACGACATCGCCGGCCGGGCAAAGGATTTCCTGCAACCGATCCGGGCAGCGCTGGACGCGGGTTGAACGGAGGGCTGAGGCGGCGCGTACCCTCACCCTTTGCCCTCTGCCGGTGGGAGAGTGGAACCAGTGGTGCCGTGCGGGTTCGCTAGATGGGTGTTGTCGCGTACGACAGCAGCTGTCCTCAGATCGAGGTTGGGTTGAATGAACTGGCTGCAGAAAATCATGACGCCGCGCACGCGGCCCCAGAGTTCCACCGCCGGCAAGGGTTCGGTGCCCGAGGGTGTGTGGGACAAATGCGGTGGCTGCGGCGCGGTGCTGTATCGGCCCGAGCTGGAACGCAACCTGATGGTGTGCCCCAAGTGCGGCCACCACCATTACATCGCGGCGCGCACGCGGTTGCGCGCGCTGCTGGACGAGGGCTCGGGCCAGGAGCTGTGGGCCGGCATGGAGCCCACCGATCCGCTGAAATTCCGCGATTCGAAAAAGTACCGCGACCGCATCATCGCCTCGCAGAAGAAGACCGGCGAAAAGGACGCGCTGCTGACCATGAGCGGCAAGCTCAAGGGCCGACCATTGGTGGTGGCGGCGTTCGAATTCGCCTACATGGGTGGCTCGATGGGATCGGTGGTGGGCGAGAAATTCACCCGCGCCGCCGAACGGGCGCTGGCCGACAGGAGCGCGCTGGTGGGCTTCTCCGCCACCGGTGGCGCGCGCATGCAGGAGGCGCTGTTCTCGCTGATGCAGATGGCCAAGACCTCCGCCGCGCTGGCGCGCCTGCGCGATGCTGGTGTGCCGTACATCAGCGTGCTGACCAACCCCACCACCGGCGGCGTCTCGGCCAGCCTGGCCCTGCTGGGCGACATCAACATCGGCGAGCCGAAGGCACTGATCGGTTTTGCCGGCCCGCGCGTGATTGAGCAGACCGTGCGCGAGACATTGCCCGAGGGCTTCCAGCGTTCGGAGTTCCTGCTCGAGCACGGCGCCATCGACATGATCGTCGACCGCCGCGAGATGCGCGACAAGCTGGCCGACCTGCTTGGCATTCTCGGGCGCCAGCAACGCGCCGCCTGAGCGCCTGGCGCCACCGTACGATGCCGCCTTCGGGCGGCATCGTCGTTTCGGCGCCAAGGTTTTCCACAGCGATTGTGGAAGCACCTCGGTAAAGCCTGTGGACAAGCCGCGGTGGTGGCTTTCGCATCAGCGACTTGTCACGCATTGGGCAGAAATTGCGCAGCGTTTTCCGCATCGCCCGACGCCTTGCGGAGCAGTTTTCCACAGTCGTTGTGCGCGTCTTATGTACAAACCTGTGGACAACGCGGACGCGTCCTTTGCCGACAATCACTTGGCACGCGATGCCGATGTTTTGCCCAGCGGCAATGCACGAAAGCGACATGCCGCGCCGCCGCGTCATTGGGGCCTTGGCAGCGCGCAGCCGTGGCTAACGTGGCTCGTCTGCAGGTGGCCGACGCTGCCGTCGCGCCGCGCTGCTCCAAGCGGATTTCTTTCGCGCGGGCAGTGCACCTACACTGGTCGTTCCCTCAACGAGGCTGGAGGTTCAACGTGAAACGTATCCTGCTTGCGCTTGCCCTCACCGGATTGACCGGCTCCGTGATGGCCGCCGATGCACCGGGCTTGCCCGTCACCAAGGCACCCGCGGGGGCCGAGGTCTACATCATCTCGCCCAGCGATGGCGCCACCGTGGGTCAGGACGTGACCGTGCGCTTCGGCCTCAAGGGCATGGGCGTGGCGCCGGCCGGCGTGGCCAAGGAGCACACGGGTCACCATCACCTGCTGGTCGACGTGACCGAACTGCCCGCGGCGGGCAAGCCGATTCCGGCCGATGCCCATCACATCCATTTCGGTGGCGGCCAGACCCAGACCACGCTGAAACTGGCGCCGGGCACGCACACCTTGCAGCTGGAACTGGGCGACCAGAACCACGTGCCGTTCGATCCGGCGGTGGTATCGAAGAAGATCACCATCCACGTGAAGTAGGCCATCGCGTCGGTTATCGGTGACGGATCGGCTAAAATCGGCGGCTTCATTCCCATGCCGCCGACGCCACCGATGACTGTACGCACCCGTTTCGCCCCCAGCCCCACCGGTTTCCTGCATATCGGCGGCGCGCGCACCGCGCTGTATTGCTGGCTGGAAGCGCGTCGCCGCGGCGGCGAATTCGTGTTGCGCATCGAGGACACCGACCGCGAACGGTCCACCGACGCCGCGGTGCAGGCCATCCTCGATGCCATGCACTGGCTGGGGCTCGATGCCGACGACGGCCCGTACTACCAGACCCGGCGACTCGATCGCTACAAGCAGGTGGCCGATGAACTGGTCGCCGCGGGCAAGGCCTATTACGCCTACGAAACCAAGGCCGAGATCGAGGCGATGCGCGAGGCCGCGATGAAGGCGGGCGAGAAGCCGCGCTACAACGGTTATTACCGCGACCGCAACGAACCGCTGCGCGATGATCCGAACCGGGTGATTCGCTTCAGGAACCCCACCGAGGGTTCGGTGGTGTTCGAGGACAAGGTCAAGGGCCGCGTCGAGTGGGCCAACAGCGAGCTGGACGATCTGGTGATCTTCCGCTCCGACGGCTGGCCCACCTACAACTTCGCCGTGGTGGTCGACGACATCGACATGGGCATCACCGAGGTGATCCGCGGCGACGACCACGTCAACAACACCCCGCGCCAGATCAACATCTACAAGGCCTTGGGCGCGAAGGTGCCGGAATTTGCGCACCTGCCGATGATCCTGGACAAGGAGGGCAAGAAACTCTCCAAGCGCACCAGCGCGGTGAGCGTGATGGAGTACCGCGCGGACGGTTTCCTGCCGCACGCGATCCTCAACTACCTGGTGCGGCTGGGCTGGTCGCACGGCGACCAGGAGATCTTCTCGCGCGAGGAGATGATCGCGCTGTTCGATATCAGCGACGTCAACAAGGCCGCCTCGCGCTTCGACACCGAGAAGCTGGCCTGGCTCAACCAGCATTACCTCAAGACCGACGAGCCGCGGACGCTGGCGGCCGAGTTCGAATGGCACCTGGCGCGTGCGGGCATCGACTTCAGCCAGGGCCCGGCGCCGGCCGACGTGATCGTGGCCTTGCGCGACCGCGTGCACACGCTGAAGGAAATGGCCGAGCGCGCAAAGATCTGGTACGCGCCGATTGTCGAGTGGGACGAAAAGGCCGTCGCCAAGCATCTGAAGAACGCGTCGGCACCGGCCGTGCTGGAGGCGGCCAAGACGCTCCTGGCCGAATGCACATGGCAGCCCGAGCCGATCCACGAGGTGATCGCGCAGGTGGCCGCGAAACTCGACCTGGGCATGGGCAAGATCGCGCAACCGCTGCGCGTGGCGATGACAGGCACCCAGGTGTCGCCATCGATCGAACACACCATCTACCTCGCCGGCCGCGCCGAGTCGCTCAAGCGGATCGATGACGCGCTGGCGCGGGCGCGGGGGTGAGTCGTGGTGTGGGTGGGAGTTCGAGGGAACGCGTCCCCCCATCCGCCTTCGGCACCTTCCCCCGCAAGCGGGGGAAGGAACAGCAGATTCTCCGCAAGCTCCCGTGTTTCCTTCCCCCGCAAGGCGGGGGAAGGTGCGAAGGCGGATGGGGGCGCTCTTCCGGCTATAGGCAAAGCCTCCCATGAATGACCTGCTCGCCAGGGCGCTGCAAGGTGTCGACCCCGACGCCCCGGGAGCGTTCTGGCAGATCTTCGCCAACCTGTTGCATTTGGTGCCGTGGGCAGCCATGTTCTGGTGGAACCTGCTCTTCGTCGCCATCGGCGCGTTGCTGGGCCGCTGGCGGGGACGCACGGCCGAAGGCGTGGTGTGGGCGGCGGTGCTGGGGCCGATCGGCTGGCTGGTGATCCTGTCCAGGTACCGCCGCAAACCGCCAGCCTTGCCGCCACCGCTGCCGCGCTGAAGAACGTCGGCGGGCTATGATCGACAACGAGGTGAATCAACGTGGCACACGAAGGCGCCGACATCCTGCACACCCATCCGCATCATCATGATGCGAAGGGTTTCGTGCATGCGGTCGAGGCGGCCAGCCTGGCGCGCGGCCTGCGCCTGACGCCGCTGCGCAAGGAGGTGCTCGAGCTGATCGCCAGCGAGCATAAGCCGATCAAGGCCTACGATCTGCTGGCGTTGCTGCGCGAGAAGCATGGCAACGCAGCGCCGCCGACGGTGTACCGGGCGCTGGATTTCCTGCTCGAGAACGGCTTCATCCACAAGCTGGAATCGATCAATGCCTTCGTTTCCTGCCATCACCCCGACGAAGCCCACCAGGTGCCGTTCCTGATCTGCGATGTCTGTTCCAGCGCGCAGGAAGTCTGCGACGAGCGCGTGGCAAGCCTCATCGAAGCCCAGGCCAGTGCGTTCGGCTTTCGCCCTCAGGCGCAGACGCTGGAAGTGCACGGCGTCTGCAAGCGCTGTCTCAAGACCTGACGCCAGCTAACCTGCCGTGAGGGCGACTTCAGTCGCGATGCCTTTCGCCTCACCTCGACGCCAGTAGCGCCCGCTAATGTTATAAAGTAACATTACGCCACGGGCAGGAGCGGCCATTCCGGCGGCGCCCGGCAAGTCGATGATTTCCGAACAAGCGAGCAAAACCCGCTGGTGGCGCATGGCCGACCGCGTCGGTGCGGTGGCATCGTTCCTGTGTGCGATCCACTGCGCGCTGCTGCCCTTCATGCTGGCGGCGTTGCCGTTCATCGGCATGGAATTCCTGGCGGACCATCGCTTCGAGCGTGGTTTCGTCATGTTTGCCTGCGTGCTTGCCCTGCTGGTGCTGGTCCGGGGTTTTCGCCGGCACCGGTGGGCGCCGCCGTTGTTGCTGGCCACGCCGGGCCTGGGCCTGCTGCTGCTCGGCGTGACGTATGCCGAGAGCTATTCCATCGCACTGCACAGCGCGCTGGTGACCTGCGGCGGCTTGCTGCTGGCGGCGGCGCATTTCATCAATCTCCGCCGTGACCACCAGCTCGATGGCCACGTCCACGGGCCGCAATGTGCGCACTGAGCGCGGGCGGCGAGGGTGATTGTGTAACGGCCGGCCCGCTTTCTAGCATGCGCCCATGAGCAGCGCCCATTCCCATCATCACGGCCACGATCACGACCACCCGCATGCGCACGGCGCGGCCGGTACCCGCCGCGGAAAACTGACGTGGGCGCTGGGCCTGACCGTGGCGATGACGCTGGTGGAAGTCGTCGGCGGCTGGTGGTCGGGCTCGCTGGCCTTGCTGGCCGACGCCGGCCACATGGCGGTGGATTCGCTGGCCTTGCTGCTGGCCGTCCTCGGCGCCCGGATGGCGGTGCGTCCCGCCGATGCGCGGCGCAGCTACGGCTATGGCCGGATCGAAGTGCTGGTGGGTTTCGTCAATGCATTGAGCCAGTTCGTGCTGGTCGGCTGGATCGTCTACGAGGCCGTCGTCCGCCTGCGGCATCCCGCGCCGATCCTGTCCGGACTGATGCTGGGCGTGGCGATCGCCGGCTTGCTGGTCAACGCGCTGGTCCTGCGTACGTTGCATGGCCACGCGCATGACGACGTGAACATGGCCGGCGCCAGCCTGCATGTGCTGGGCGACCTGCTGGGGTCGCTGGCGGCGGTGGGCGCGGCGCTGGCCATCCGCGCGTTTGGCTGGTTGTGGGCCGATCCCGCGTTGTCGCTGATCGTGGCGGTGTTGCTGCTCGGCAGTGCCTGGCGGCTGCTGCGCCGTTCATCGCACATCCTGCTCGAGGGCGTGCCCGAAGGGCTGGATACTGCCGCCGTCGAGGCCGCCCTGCGCAAGGCGGACGACGCGATTTGCGACGTCCATCACCTGCATCTGTGGCAATTGGCGTCGGGTTCGCGGATGGCCACCGTCCACGCCGAGCTGCGCGAGGATGCCGACAGCGCGCAGGCGATGCGGGCGATCAACGACGTGCTGCGCGAGCGCTTCGGCGTGCAGCACGTCACCGTGCAGATCGACACCGGCGGTTGCCTCGACCGCCGCGGCGGCTGTGCCGAACATGTACCGCACTAGAACCTGCAGCGGTCTCACCGGCTATGGCTGGCGCCGCCTCACTGCTATGATCCAGGCCTTCATACGATACGAATCAAGGAGTTCCCATGGGCAAGGGTGATCGCAAGACACGCCGCGGCAAGACCAACCGCGGCAGCTACGGCAACAGCCGCGCGCATGCCGCACAGCCGGCAGTGGTGGGCGCGAAGCCGACGGTGACCAAGCCGGCGGCAGCCAGGAAGGCAGCGCCGAAGAAAAAGTCGGCCTGATCCGCACCTGACGAAAAGCCCCACTCCGGTGGGGCTTTTCCGTTGTGGGCCGCGCCCGGCGGAGCCGCCCGGCACGCGTGTGCGCGTTTTCAACGCTTGCCGCACTGCGGCACACTGCGTATGATGCCGCCCCAACGTATTAACGCGTTAGTACATTATGAAGCGTCGATCGCGGGATCCCGAGACACCCATCGAGTCCGCCGAACTCAGCCTGTGCGAAGCCTTGCTGTCGCTGAAGAACGTGGAAGAGATGGCCGCTTTCCTGCGTGACCTGTGCACGCCGTCGGAGCTGGAAGTGCTGGTCGATCGCTGGCGCGTGGTGCCACACCTGCTCGAAGGCGTGTCCTATCGCGAAATCCACGAGCGCACCGCCGTCAGCATCACCACGATCGGGCGGGTGGCGCGTTACCTCAACCAGGGCAGTGGCGGCTACGTGGCCGCCGCCGCCCGCGCGGCGCGGCGTCGAGCGCTGGCCCAGAAAAGGACAGGTGCATGAAGGAGCGTGACCGATTGCGGATCGCGATGCAGAAATCCGGCCGGCTCACCGAGCCCGCGCTGGAGCTGCTGCAGCGTTGTGGCCTGAGCTTCCGCCAGAGCCGCGACAAGTTGTTCTGTTTCGGCGAAGGCGAGCCGGTCGACCTGCTGCTGGTGCGCGACGACGACATCCCGTCGCTGATCGCCCAGGGCGTGTGCGACCTGGGCATCGTCGGGCGCAACGTGCTGAACGAATTCCAGCTCACCGCCGGTGAGGAAAGCCCGCCGCTGGCGGAATTGCGCCCCTTGGGTTTTGGCCGCTGCCGCTTGTCCATCGCGGTGCCGCAGGAGTTCGAATACAAGGGCCCGCAACATCTCGAAGGCACGCGCATCGCCACCTCGTATCCCGGATTGCTGGCGGCGTGGTTGCGTGAGAAAGGCGTGGATGCCGGCGTGATGACGCTGGCCGGCTCGGTGGAGATCGCACCGCGCCTGGGTACCGCCGATGCGATCTGCGACCTGGTGCAGAGCGGCGGCACGCTGGTGGCCAACCAGTTGCGCGAGACGGAAGTGTTGCTGGAAAGCGAGGCCGTGCTGGCGGCCGCCGGCACGCCGCCGGCCGACGAGCGCGGCGACATGCTGGAGCTGTTGTTGAAACGCTTGGACGGCGTGATCCAGGTGCGCGAATCACGTCTGCTGCTGCTGCAGACCTCGCGCCATACGGTGGAGGCCGTCACCCGCCTGCTGCCGGGCGGCCCGCAACCGACCTTGCTGCCGGTGGCCGGCCAGCCCGACCAGTTGATGCTGCAGGCGCTGTGCGCCGGCGAAGTCAGCTGGCGCCAGTTGGAGGAAATCAAGAAGGCCGGTGCGCGCGAGATGTTCGTGTTGCCGGTGGAAAAAATGCTGGCGTGAAAAATCCTGGCGTGACGCGGGAGGTCATGCATTCCTGACTTCCCGCGCGCGCGATGGAAGGAAGTCGCGGCAAGCGGCTTCTTTCCCGAACTCTGAACCAGGCAACAAACGATGAAACAGCTGGACTGGAACCGACTGGACGAACCCGCACGGCGTGATGCGCTGGCGCGCCCCACGCAATCGCGCACCGACGATCTGAGCGGCGGCGTGGCACGTATCGTTGCCGCCGTACGCGAACGCGGCGACGATGCCTTGCGTGAATTCAGCGCCGCCTACGACGGCTGCGCGCTGGACGCGCTGGAAGTGAGCGAAGCCGAGTTCGCCGCCGCCGAGGCCGCGCTCGATCCCGCGCTGAAAGCGGCGATCGACGAGGCGGCCGCGCGCATCGAGCATTACCACCGCGCCACTGCGTCAAAACCCGTCGCCGTGGAAACCGCGCCCGGCGTGCGACTGGAACGCATCGTACGGCCGATCAATCGGGTGGGTCTGTACGTGCCCGCCGGTACCGCGCCACTGCCATCCACCGCCTTGATGCTGGGCGTGCCGGCGCGGGTGGCCGGTTGCCGCAGCGTGGTGCTGTGTTCGCCCGCGCGTGCCGACGGCAACTGCGATGCGGCGGTGTTGTACGCCGCGCGCGTTACGGGCGTGCACCGAGTGTTCAAGATCGGCGGCGCGCAGGCGATCGCGGCGATGGCCTACGGCACGGCTTCGGTGCCGCGTTGCGACAAGCTGTTCGGGCCGGGCAATGCCTGGGTCACCGAAGCCAAGCTGCAGGTATCGGTGGATGCCGGTGGCGCGTCGATCGACATGCCGGCCGGTCCTTCCGAAGTGCTGGTGATTGCTGATGCGCAGGCCAACCCCGTGTTCGTGGCTGCTGATTTGCTGTCGCAAGCCGAGCACGGCCCCGACTCGCAGGTGATCCTGCTCAGCCCCTCGACCGAGCTGATCGCCAGGGTTGCCGCCGAGGTGGAGCGCCAGCGCGCGCTGCTGCCGCGCAGCCAGATCGCGGAGAAGTCGTTGGCGCAGAGCCGCCTCATCGCGGTCGATTCGCTGGCGCAGGCGGTGGAAGTGAGCAACCGCTACGCACCCGAGCACCTCATCGTGCAGGTGAGCGATCCGCACGCGCTGCTGGACGGCATCGAATCGGCCGGCGCGATTTTCCTGGGCGAATGGGCGCCCGAATCGCTGGGCGATTACTGCAGCGGCAGCAACCATGTGCTGCCCACCTACGGCCATGCGCGCAGCTACAGTGGCGTGTCGGTGTCGAGCTTCCAGAAACAGATCACCGTGCAGGACGTCAGTGCCGCCGGCCTGCGTGCGATCGGCCCGTGCGCGGCCACGCTGGCGGCGGCCGAACAACTCGAAGCCCACCGGCGCGCCGTGACCTTGCGGCTGGAGGCGCTGGACGCGCGCGCAACGACGGAAGCATCGACATGAGCGTGCTCGACCTGGCGCGACCGGAGATCCGCGCGATGCAGCCGTATTCGTCGGCACGCATGGAAGCCAGCGGCGGAAAGGTTTTTCTCAACGCCAACGAATCGCCGTGGACGCCGCAGGGTGATGAGCTTGGCTGCAACCGTTATCCCGATCCGCAACCGGCGGCGCTGATCGAGGCCCTGGCCGCGCTCTATGGCGTGCAGCGCGAGCAGTTGTTGGTGGGCCGCGGCAGCGACGAGGCCATCGACCTGCTGGTGCGCGCGTTCTGCCGCGCCGGCGAGGACGCCATCGCGATCCAGCCGCCCACGTTCGGCATGTATGCGGTGTGCGCGCGCATCCAGAACGCCGCCGTGATCGAGGTGGCGCTGGCTGCGGATTTCGCGCTGGACGTGGACGCTGTGCTGGCGGCGGTGACGCCCGCGGTGAAGCTGGTTTTCATCTGCTCGCCGAACAACCCGACCGGCCAGACCGTGCCGCGTGTCGCCGTGGAACGGCTGGTGCAGGCGCTGGCCGGGCGTGCCGTGCTGGTGGTTGACGAGGCCTACGTGGAGTTCGCGGAAGCGGGCAGCGTGGCCGACCTGATCGGCCAGTACGACAACCTCGCCATCCTGCGCACCTTGTCCAAGGCCTGGGCGCTGGCCGGCGCGCGCGTGGGTACCTTGCTGGCACATGCCGACGTGATCGCCTTGCTGCGCCGGATCATGCCGCCGTATCCCTTGCCGTTGCCTTGCGTGGCGGCGGCGCTGGCTGCGTTGTCCACACCCGCCGTGACCGCCGCGCACATCGCCACCATCGGCGAGCAGCGCACCGTGATGCGCGCGGCGCTGGCGCAGGTCGCCGGGGTGCGCGACGTGCTGCCGTCGCAGGCGAATTTCCTGGCCGTGCGCTTCGATGATGCCGGCGCGGTCTACCAGCGCCTGCTGGCTGCCGGCATCGTGGTGCGCGATGTGCGTCGCTATCCCAACCTTGCCGATGCGTTGCGCATCACCATCGGCACGCCGGACGAAAATGCCCGCGTGCTGGCCATTCTCCAGGGAGGTGCGGCATGAGCCGCAAGTTGCTTTTCGTCGATCGCGACGGTTGCCTGATCGAGGAGCCCGCCGACGAGCAGATCGACAGCTACGAGAAGCTCGCCTTGCTGCCCGGCGTGATCGCCGCGCTGCAGCGCTTCGTCGGCGCGGGCTACGAACTGGTGATGGTGACCAACCAGGATGGCCTGGGCACCGACAGTTTCCCGGAGGCGCATTTCACCGGCCCGCACGACCTGCTGCTGCGGATATTCGCCTCGCAGGGCGTGTGCTTCCATGAGGTGTTGATCGATCGCAGCTTTCCGCACGAAGGCCTGGACACGCGCAAGCCGGGCATCGGCCTGATGCGGCATTACCTTGCCGACGACAGTTGGAGCCGCGCCGCGTCGGCGATGGTCGGCGATCGCGAAACCGACCTGCAGTTCGCCGCCAACCTGGGCGTGCGCGGCTTCCGCGTGGGGCCGCAGGGCGTGAGCTGGACCGAGTTGGCGCACCAACTGCTGGATGCGCCGCGCACCGCCACCGTCACGCGCAACACCAAGGAAACCCGCATCACCGTCAGCGTGAACCTGGACAAGGTGGCCGAGCCGAAGGTACACACCGGCCTGGGCTTCTTCGACCACATGCTGGAGCAGATCGGCAAGCACGGCGGTTTTGCACTGGAGCTCACCTGCGACGGCGACATCCACATCGACGACCACCACACTATCGAGGATTCCGCGCTGGCGCTGGGGCAGGCCATGAAACAGGCGCTGGGCGACAAGCGCGGCATCGGCCGCTACGGCTTCACGCTGCCGATGGACGAGTCGCTGGTCAGCGCCGCGCTGGATCTTTCCGGGCGGTCGTATTTCGTGTTCGATGGCAGTTTTCCGCGCGAGCGCGTGGGCGACATGGCGACCGAGCTGGTGCCGCATTTCTTCCGCTCGCTGTGCGAAACGATGGGTGCGAACCTGCGCCTCACCGTGCAGGGCGAAAACGCGCATCACATGATCGAAGGCTGCTTCAAGGCGGTGGCACGCACCCTGCGCCAGGCGATCCGGCGCGAGGGCAACGAGCTCCCCAGCACCAAGGGCACGCTGTAATGAGCGTCGTGCTGGTCGATGCGGGCGGCACCAATATCGGCTCGGTGCGCTACGCGCTGCAGCGGTTGGGGGTGGATGCCGCCTTGACGGCGGATGCGGCGGCGATTCGTGCGGCCGACAAGGTGATCCTCCCAGGCGTCGGCGCAGCCGGTCCCGGTATGGCGCGATTGCGCGAGCTGCAATTGGTGGATGTGCTGCGCTCGCTGACCCAGCCCGTGCTGGGCGTATGCCTGGGCATGCAATTGCTTTGCGAGCACTCGGCCGAAGGCGATACCGAATGCCTGGGCCTGATTCCCGCGCCGGTGTTGCGCTTTGTCGAAGCGCCTGGCTTGCGCGTGCCGCACATGGGCTGGAACCGGCTGGAAACCACGCGGTCGCATCCGCTGGTGGACGGCCTTGGCAGCGACGATCAGGCGTATTTCGTGCACAGCTATGCCGTGCCGGTGGGCGATTACACGCTGGCCATGGCCGACTACGGCGGCGCGTTTTCCGCGGTGATCGCGCGCGACAATTTCCACGGCATGCAATTCCATCCCGAGCGTTCCGCCGCGGTGGGGGCACGGCTACTCGGCAATTTCCTCAAGCTATGACGGCATCCTCATGACGAGTTTTGCGGTGATTCCCGCGATCGATCTACGCGGCGGCCAGGTGGTGCGGTTGAAGCAGGGCGACTACGCGCAGCAGACCACTTACGCTGCCGACCCGCGCGAGCTGGCCTGGAGCTACGCCGAGGCAGGCGCCGACTGGCTGCACCTGGTGGACCTCGATGGCGCCCGCTCGGGCAACCTCGACAACCTGGCGGTGATCCGTTCGATCGCCGCCAGCGGCATGCGTATCCAGGCCGGCGGCGGCGTGCGTGCCGAGGAGGATCTGCACCGCCTGTTCGATGCTGGCGTGCAGCGCGTGGTACTGGGCAGCGTGGCTATCCGCGATCCCGACCAGGTGGCGCGCTGGCTGGACAACCACGGCGCCGAACGCTTGGTGATCGCACTGGATACGCGCCGCATCGGCGACCGCTGGGCCTTGCCCAGCGCCGGTTGGACCGAAGTGGAAACCCGCACGCTGGACGAACTGGCGCCTTGGTACGCCGAGCGCGGTGCGCGGCACCTGCTGTGCACCGATATCGATCGCGACGGCATGCTGGCCGGTTTCAATCTCGACCTCTACCGGCACCTCAGCGAGAGCGTGCCTCAACTGGCGTTGCAGGCTTCCGGTGGCGTGCGCTCGCTGGACGATATCCGCGCCGCCCGCGACGCCGGCGCGCAAGGCGTGATCCTTGGCCGCGCCCTGCTGGAAGGCCGCTTCACCCTGGCGGAAGCACTGGCATGTTGAGCCGCCGGCTGATTCCCTGCCTGGATGTGCGCGACGGCAAGGTGGTCAAGGGCGTACGTTTTCGCGATCACGTGGTGATGGGCGAAATCGTGGAGCTGGCGCTGCGCTACCGCGACGAAGGCGCCGACGAACTGGTGTTCTACGACATCACTGCCAGCCCCGAGGGGCGCAGCGTGGATCGCGGCTGGGTCGAGAAGGTGGCGCGAGCGATCGACATCCCGTTCTGCGTGGCCGGCGGCATCCGCTCGGTCGAGGATGCGCGCGCCGTGCTGCACGCAGGCGCCGACAAGATCTCGGTGAACTCGCCCGCACTGGAACGGCCTGGCCTGATCGACGAACTGGCCGCCGCGTTCGGCGTGCAATGCGTGGTAGTCGGTATCGATTCGCTGCGCGACGCCGACGGCGAATGGCGTGTGCGCCAGTACACCGGCGACCCCAGCAAGACCCAGGTGTTGCCGCGCCGCACGCTGGACTGGATGATCGAGGCGCAACAGCGCGGTGCCGGCGAGATCGTGCTCAACTGCATGGGCAGCGACGGCGTGCGCCGCGGCTACGACCTGGAGCAACTGCAGGCCGCGCGCGCGATCTGCAAGGTGCCGCTGATCGCCTCCGGCGGTGCTGGCGAACCCGAACATTTCCGCGACGCCTTCGTCGAAGCCGACGTGGACGGCGCGCTGGCCGCCAGCGTGTTCCACTCCGGTGCGATCGCGATCCCCGCACTGAAACACTATCTGCACGAGCAGGGCGTCCCGGTACGCCTGCAGCACGAGGAATCACCGCGATGAGCGATACCACCGATACCAGCCGTCTCGATTGGTCCAAGGGCGAGGGCCTGTTGCCGGCGATCGTGCAGCATTGGTTGAGCGGCGAAGTGCTGATGCTAGGCTACATGAATGCCGAGGCGCTGGACGAAACCCGGCGCAGCGGCCACGTCACCTTCTACAGCCGCAGCAAGCAGCGGCTGTGGACCAAGGGCGAAGTGTCCGGTCACGTGCTCGACCTGAAATCGATCCGCATCGATTGCGACGCCGACACCTTGCTGATCCAGGCCGAGCCGCACGGCCCCACCTGCCACGAAGGCACCTCAAGCTGCTTTGGCAATGGCGCCGATGTGCGCCCGCCGCTGGGTTTCCTGGCCGAGCTCGACGCGTTGGTCGCGCAGCGCCATGCCGATCGCCCCGAGGGCAGCTACACCACGAAACTGTTCGACGGCGGCATCCGCCGCATCGCGCAGAAGGTCGGCGAGGAAGGCGTCGAAACCGCGCTGGCCGCGGTGGCGCAGGGCGATGAGGAGCTGCTGGGCGAGGCGGCGGACCTGGTGTTCCATCTCACCGTGGCGCTGCGTGCGCGGGGGTTGTCGTTTGCGGACGTGGCCAAGGTGCTGGCGGGGCGGCATCGCGCATCGTGATCGCGCCGCGGGTAATCGGGCCGCTCAGCCGCTGCAGCCGCCACAGCAGATCGTAGGCAACTGGACCACCTGCTCCGGCGCAACGGTCCAGCCCGTTCGCTGCATGACGTCGATCAGGTCCTCGATGGTCACGAACGACGAGATGCGCAGGGTCGATCCGCTGGGGTCGAGATCGACGAGCGCGTTCGAGTCGACGTCGAACATGGCGTCTTCGATGGCTTCGAGTGGCGGGCGTGTGTCGGCAATGGCGATGTGGAATTCCATCGTGGTCTCGCTCGGGAAATCCCGGTTGGCTGAGCCGATCTTCGTCGGGCCGGATGGCCAGCGTCTTGATCCTGATCAGGTCCCGCCCCGGGTGCGGCGATATGGCGCGGCAAGCGTGTTCCGATTTGACTGGCGTCAATGCCGGACATGGTCGGTACGTCGAGCATTCGCGCAACGCCCAATGGCGATGACGAACGCAGCCTCCGGTGGGGCGCGGCGGGCCTTTTTGCAATACTAGGGTGGCCGCAGCGGGACGTTTTCGGCCCGTGGCCCATTCGAGAAAAGACCATCCATGGACCCGATAGATTTTCATGCCCTGCTCGATCCTGGCGCGTCCGCCGAGCCGCCATCGCCCGTGCCATTGAGCGGCCGTGAATTGCAGGAGCTGGTCAGTCCGCTCGACGCCGCGCAGTTCGTGGATTCGTATTTCTCCCGCACGTCGGTGAGCGTCAAGGGGCATCCCGGAAAGTTCGACCATATTTTCGGTTGGGCGCGATTGCGCCAGGCGCTCGCGCGCGGAAAGACGCTGGCCGGTACCAGCTACAACATAAAAGCGGCCTTTACGCGCGGCGAAGAGGCTGGAAGTTCGAAGGGCATGATCGACGCGGACCATAACCAGGTCGCCGACTTGCTCAACGCCGGCGCGACCATCTGCATCACCGATATCCACCTGGCCGATCCGGTGCTTTGCCAGTGGGCGCAAGCCGTCCGTGCGCAGCTCAATTTCAACGGCCTCGTGGGCGCCAACTGCTACGTCTCGCCAGACGGCTCGGGTCTGCCCACGCATTACGACAAGCGGGTTGCCACCAGCATCCAGATCGCCGGCAGCAAGCGCTGGCGATTCTCCATGAAGTCGGCAAAGCCATGGCCGCTGGAGAATGCCGTGTATCAACCGGGCATCAGCGCGGATGTCGGTACGCTGCCCGAGCATATGGAGTTTGGCGAGGTGGAGCTTCATCCCGGCGACATGCTCTGTCTGCCCGCCGGAGCCTGGCATTCCGCACGCGGCATAGGCTATTCGCTGGCGCTGAATGTCTATTTTTCGCCGCGCAATCTTTTTTTCGATGTGGCCCCGTTGCTGCAGCGTCTCGCGGTCTCCAGCGAAAAGTGGCGCGGTGGCCCGCCGGCCACCCTGGAGAAAGCTCGCGGGAGCATGCCGGCCGCGGTATCGGCGTACATCAGCGAATGCCTGGACGAGATCAGCCAGGTGGCCGCCGAGCCGTGGTTGAAATCGCTGCAGCAGGAGCCGTTCACGGGTTGGAAGGCGGCACCGCTGTTGCCGGTTCCCGGGATGACGCCGGATCAGCGATTCAGCGTGGCCGCGTCACTGCGCTTTGTGCAGGTGCAGGATGACATCGTCGTGCCGTGCGAGACCGGTGTGCTCAAGTTTCCTGTGGCCATGGGGCCCGTATTCCAGCGGCTGTCGTCCCTGGTGGGGAGCTTTACCATCCCGGACGCCTTGTCGTGGCCACAGGAGCCCGGCGGTCCCGGTCGCGACGAAATGCTGTACGCGCTGACGATGCTGTACCAACACGGCATCCTCGGTATGGCGTAACCGCCGTCATTGCCGGCCAGCCGGGTCAGGGCGCATGGCAGGCCACGCCACTGGCCGATGGATAGGTCTCGCCATCGCGTAGCGGTGCGAGCCACGCGTCGTGCATGCCTTTTGTCCACCATTGCCAATGTTCGCCGATGTAGCGCGCGCCATCGGCCGAAACCGCGATATGCAGGCGGTGGGTGTCTCCATCGAGAGCGACCAAGGCGGTCGTGTCGTCGGGGTAGCTGGCCTGCACCTGGCGGCCGTCGTCGCAGGTATAGGAAAGCGCCGCCGCGGCTGCGGCGGGGCGGAACGGCGTAAGCGTATAGGTGGAAGGCTTGCCACCGGCGCCGCACAGCTGGCCGGTGAAGGGGCTCGAAACCGTTTCGGCGCCGATGGCCAGCGCGATGAAGGCAGGGGATTCACAATGCCCGTCCTCGTAAACGTTGCCGGACACCCAGCGCATCTCGCTTTCCACGGCGCTGCCGGGCGCCAGCCGGATCGCTGAGGGCGCAGACGCGCTGGATGCCGGGGCGACGATGTTCAGTGGATGCTTGCCGGCGTCGGTCAACGATGGCGTTGGCCACGCGGGGAGCGTGCAGGCGGCGGTTCCCGTGTTGCGCACGGTCAGCATGGCGCCGGCGTGGGACATGCCGTTGAACCGGCCGTCGCCAGGGTCGACGCTGAAGTCCAGTTGCGCTGCCTGGCAGGCGTCGCCCGCCGCGGCTGGCGACGGGCTGACAACCGGTGCGCGCGAGGCGCACCCCGCGATCGTGCACAGCGGCAGCGAAACCAGCACGGCGCGAAACACCGTCGTTGATATCGCAAGCGGCGTCGTCATGTGCGCACTCCGAGGTAATGAGCACCTGACGCTAGCACGCGCGGGCGTGGCGGCAGGTGAAGCGTCCGCCGCGCGGCAAGCGCCTGAACCGCTATTGCGCCATGTTCGCCGGGGCCGTCGGCCCGGTTGCCGGCGCAAACGGAACGGTCGCCGCAGGCTCGGAGCCACCGCGCCACCGTGCCAGCTGCGCGGCGATGCCCCTGCCCACATCGATCTGCGGCTCCGATGGCGTGAGCTTGTCCTGATGCTCCCAGCCGGCGATGGTCCTGCTGGCGCGCTGGAAGGCGTCGATGAAGTTGTCGGTGCGGTTCAGCGCGTCGACCAGCCAGGCCTTGCCGAAATAGGTGATGTCCGAATCGCTGCCGCAGCCGAACGAGCTGCGGTCGCTGCGGGCGGCCGTGATCACCAGGGTGCCGTCGCCCTGCAGCGGCGACACGAAGCCGCCCGAATAGCAGGCGTTCACCACCACCACTTTCCAGCGGAAAGCGTGCTCGCGCAGGATATCGGCCAGGTCATTCGCGCCGATCTGGTCCAGCGGCAAAGGATCCATGTCGACCAGCAGGTAGTGGTCCTCGCTGCCGTGGCTGGTGAGGTAAAGCATCAGGATGTCTTCGTCCGGATGCATGATGCGGGCGAGGCCATCGAGCGTTGCCTCCAGATTGCTCCAGCTGGCCAGCGGACGCGTGCCGAGGGACGCGGGGTTGTTTTCCAGCACCAGCGTATGCGTGGCCGCACCGAAGCGTGCGGGAAAGAGCCGGGTGGCGTATTCGACCTCGTTGCGAAAGACGTCCTCGCCGGCGTCGCCGGCAAAGGCCACCAGATAAAGATTGGGCCGGCCGTCGACACGCGGGGTCAACTGCGCCAGCGCGTTGCGTACCAACTGCGGCTGCGCATAGATGAGTTGTTCCGGTGACGGGCCGCCTGCGGGCCAGCGATCGTCGGCCATCGCGTCGACCGGCGCCGGCGCCACGGCGGCGGACGCGGTCGACGTGGCAGCAGGAGTCGCCGCGGTGGGCGCCGGCTTCGCGCCGGGCGAGGCGGGTTGCCACAGGACAGTCAAGCCGATGCCCGCGACGAAGGCGAGCAGGGCGATCAGCAGCGCGCGCATGGTCGGCCTTCGGTCGGTGGTCAGAGCGTGATCGCGTCGAAATCGACAAACGCCGGGTGGCGCGGCTGCGCAGGCATTTCCAGCGGTGGGCGCAGCAGCCAGCCGGTCTGGAAACCCGCCTCCCTAGCGGCGTCCAGTTCCTCGACGATATCGGACAAGAACAGTATGTGTTGCGGCTGTTCGCCGATGGCCGCCGCAATGCGCCGGTAGGATTCCGGCTCGCGCTTGGGGCCGGTTTCGGTGTCGAAGTAGCCGGCGAAAAGCGGCGTCAGATCACCGGCCTCGCTGTGGCGGAAAAACAGCTGCTGTGCCGGCACCGAACCGGACGAGTACACGTACAGCCGCAGACCATCGGCCCGCCATTGGCGCAGGCGGGCGGCCACTTCGGGATACATGTGGGCCACGTAGTCGCCGGCTTCGTAGCCGGCTTTCCAGATCATGCCCTGCAGCGCCTTCAGCGCGGTGGATTTGCGGTCCTCGTCGATCCAGCGCAGCAACAGCTCGATCACTTCCTGGCGGCTGGCCTCGATAAAGCCCGCCTCCTTTGCCGCCTCGTGCAGCCAATGCTGCACCTCGGGCTGGTCGGCATGCGTTTCGACAAAGGCGGGCATGCGCTTGCGGGCGTAGGGAAACAACACGTCGCGCACGAAGGTGATCGCGCTGGTGGTGCCCTCGATATCGGTGACGACGGCGCGGATCTCGATCATGGGCCTACGGATTCCGGGCCAGCGGCGTCATGCGCGGGAAGCGGTCGGCCAGGTCGGTGCCGGTGAACCGGGCCACCCAGCCTTCCTTGTTGGTGAACAGGCGGATCGCCACGAAATACGGCGACTCGCTCATGTCGAACCAGTGCGGGGTGCCGTCGGGTACGCCGATGAGGTCGCCCTTTTCGCACAGCACGTCGTAAACCTTGTCGTTGATGTGCAGGGTGAACTGGCCCGCGCCGGCCACGAAAAAGCGCACCTCGTCCTCGCTGTGGGTGTGTTCGCTGAGGAACTTCTGGCGCAGCGTGGCGCGATCGGGGTGGTCGGGCGTGAGGCTGATCACGTCCACGCTCTGGTAGCCCTTTTCCGCCATCAGCCGATCGATGTCGCCACGGTAGGCGGCGATCACCTCGTCCTGGCTGGCGCCGGGCGCGATCGGCTGGTTGGCCTCCCAACGCTCGAAGCGCACGCCCACCTTGCCCAGCTCGCGGGCGATGGCGGCATGGTCGCGGTAGTCGGCCAGCGCCGACTGCGGTTGGGCCTCGTCGAAAATGCGCAGGTGGCTCATGATGACAATCTCCTCAGATCCATGTCGCAGTCGAGCAGGAACTCGAGTGCTTCGAGATGGCGGCGGGCTTCGCCCATGTCGCGGCCCCAGGTGTAGATGCCGTGGCCATCGATAAGATAGGCGTGCAGCGGCTTGCCCGCATCCAGCCAGCCGTCCACCCGGGCGACCAGCTCCGGCATGTGCTGGGTGTTCGGAAACACCGGGATTTCCAGCACGCTGTCGTGGGTGGTGTAGCCGCTGACGGCCTTCTGCAATTCCCAGCCCTGCAGCCGGATGCTGCCGCGTGCGGCGTAGAGGCGCGATGCCACGCTCTGGGTGCGCGAGTGCGTATGCAGCACGGCGGTCACTCCGGGCCAACGCCGGTAGACCTGCGTGTGCAGCGCGGTTTCGGCGCTGGGCCTGGCCGTGGTGCCCACCGCTTGACCGTGCAAGTCGATCAGCATGATGTCGTCGCGGCCGAGCTGGCCCTTGTCGCGGCCGGAGATCGTGATGGCGGCATGTTCGCCATCCACCCGCATCGAGAAATTGCTGCTGGTTGCCGGCGTCCAGCCGAGCGCCGCCAGCTGCCGCGCGGCCTCGGCGATGGCGTCGGCACGACTGTCGAACAGGCTCTGTGGCACCGTGGCGGGCAACTGCTGGGTCATTACGTTTGGCCGTCCAAATGAAACATCATCATACCATGGGCCGCCTGGGCTCCTCGGGCGTAATGCGAGCCATTCGCGCAAGTCAGTTAGCGTTGAGGTAAACCGCGTGACACTTCCGCGATCCGGTGCAGGGTGCGCCGGTCATATCGACGGAGACTCTGCCATGTCGAAAGAAAATGATATCGAATCGCGCCGCCACTTCCTGAAGATCGCAGCGGGAACCACCGCGGCCGCCGTGGTCATCGGCGGTTTGCCGCGCCTTGCACGCGCCGCCGATCTGCCGCCGGTGAGTCCTGCCGATCCGACCGCCAAGGCGCTCGATTACGTGGAGGACGCCAGCAAGTCCACCAACCCCAAGCACAAGGCTGGCGACGTGTGCCACAACTGCCAGTTCTACACGGCCACCAACACCACCGGTCGCGGACCTTGCCAGTTGTTCCCGGGCAAGTCGGTCAACGCGCAGGGCTGGTGCGTATCGCACGCGCCGAAGAAGGCCTGATCCCCGACAACACCTGCAACGAAAGAGGCCGGCTCGCAGGAGCCGGCCTCTTTCGCATGCGCTTGTGGCCAGGACGCCACCGCGAGCGGAGGGAGGGATGGGGGTGAAGCTGAAGAAAGTGCTGCCCGGACACGCCAGGTTGAGGAGCTGACCCTGCCTGACGCGCCGGGCGGCGATCCGGGGCCCACTGCCAAGTGATCAACCCGCGGACTGCCGATGATACTCCCGGCCGGGCCGGTTGGGGCAATCGTGGACGGGATTTCCCGAAAAATTATTTTGTGAATATGTTCAAAAACAGTTAGATACGAAACATTTCGAGAAGCTTGGTTAACATATGGTGGCCGCCGGCATCCGGCATCGCCGGGGCGACAGTGGCAGCATAATTGCGCGAAATTTGCGTCTTTTAAGCGCTGTTGCGAGCCAGTTCCTGCTGATGCAGGTGGCTATGACGGTGGCCGTATCCAAAGTAGATCGCCAGCCCGATCACCGTCCACAACACCATCAGCCCCCAGTTGTACCAGGCCATGGTGGCGAGCAGGGCAGCGCAGCTGAGGATGCCCAGGCTGCAGATCACCGGCGCCCACGGCACCCGGAACGTGCGCGGCAATTCCGGCCGCGTGTGGCGCAGGATCCACACCCCCGCGCAGACCGCCATGAACGCGATCAGCGTGCCCATCGAGACCAGGTCGCCCAGCACATCGAGCGGAAAGATGGCGGCCAGCAGCGCGATGCCGGCGCCGGTGATCAGCGTGTTCAGGTGCGGCGTGCGGTAGCGCGGATGGATGCGGGTGAACACCTTGGGCAGCATCCCGTCGCGACCCATGATCATGAAGATGCGCGGCTGCGCGATCACCATCACCAGCACCACCGACGCCAGCCCCAGCATGGCGCCAATCTCGACCAGCCAGCGCAGCCAGCCCAGTGCGGGGTGTCCCTGCAGCGCGGTCACCACCGGCTCGTTGGTGCCCAGCAGCGTGTAGGAACTGAGCCCGGTCATCACCGCTGCCATCGCGATGTACAGCACCGTGCAGATGGCCAGCGACGCCAGGATGCCGATCGGCAGGTCGCGTTGCGGGTTGCGTGATTCCTGCGCCGCCACCGAGGTGGCCTCGAAACCGATGTAGGCGAAAAACACCATCGCCGCGCCACGCAGGACGCCGCCCCAGCCGTATTTGTAGTGGCCTTGCGATTCGGGAATGAAGGGGTGCCAGTTGGACGGATCGACATAGCGCCAGCCCACCACGATCACCAGCGCGATCAGGCCCACCTTCAAGACCACCATGGCCGCGTTGGCCAGGCTCGATTCGCGGATGCCGACGTAGCACAGCCAGGTCAGCAACATCACCAGCACCACCGCAGGCAGGTTGAACAGCGCACCGGTGGCGATCAGCTGGTGGTCGGCGGTGAAGGCCAGCGGCGCGTTGGTCAACGCCGCCGGCAGGCTCAGGTCCATGCTGAAGGTGCGGCCGATGTGGTCGAGCAGGCTAAGGAAATAGCCGGTCCAGCTCACCGCCACCGCCGAGGCGGAAACCCCGTATTCAAGCACCAGGTTCCAGCCGATGAACCAGGCCACCAGCTCGCCCAGGGTGGCGTAGGCGTAGGAATAGGCGCTGCCCGATACCGGGATCAGGGTGGCGAACTCGGCGTAGCACAGCGCGGTGAACGTGCTGCAGATGGCTGCCAGCAGGAACGACAGGATCACCGCCGGCCCCGCGTGGTCGGCGGCGGCCTGGCCGGTGATCACGAAGATGCCGCCACCGATCACCGCGCCGATGCCCAGGGCCGTCAAGCCCAGCGGCCCCAGCGTGCGGCGCAGGGTGGGGCCGTTGGCGTCGTCGGCATCGCTGAAATCGGTCTTGCGGGCGAGCAACTGTTTGAGCATGGCAACTTGTCGTCGGGAGCGGGAAGTCGTTGCGCCGCGTGCGCGACACGTCGTGTGTGGACGGGCGGCAGGTGCCGGCCGCTGCGTGCTCAGTGCACGCCCTGGCGCAACTTGCTGTGGCGGTAGCCGTAGAAGCCGTAGATCAGGAAGCCGATCACGATCCAGCTCACCAGCAACGGCCAGCGCACCTCGAAGGCCTGCCAGAACAGGAACAGGCAAGCGGCCGCGCCGAGCGGGCAGACCAGCCACGGCAACGGCACGCGAAACGCGCGGGGCAGCTCCGGCCGTGTGCGGCGCAGCACCAGTACGCCGATGCAGACGGTGGCGAACGCCAGCAAGGTGCCCATCGACACCAGGTCGCCCAGCACGTCCACCGGGAACAGCCCAGCCAGGACGCAGGCGATCACGCCCACCATGATCGTGCCCACGTACGGCGTGCGGTGCTTCGCGTGCAGGCGGCCCAGCGCCGAAGGCAGCAGGCCATCGCGCGACATTGAATAGAAGATGCGCGGCTGGCCCATCAGCATCACCAGGATCACCGAGCTCAGGCCCGCCAGCGCCGCGAACACCACCAGGATCTTCAGTGCGCCCAGAATGTAGCTGGAGACGCTGCCGGCGGCCACGGTGCCGAGCACGTAGTTGATCGCGGTGGCCACCGGTTCGGGCGTGTTGAGCATGCGGAACGGCGTGGTGCCGGTCATCACCGCGGCCATCGCCACGTACAGCACGGTGCACAGCACCAGCGAGCCGAGGATGCCGATCGGCATGTCGCGCTGCGGGTTCTTCGCCTCGCCCGCCGCGGTCGAGACCGCGTCGAAACCGATATAGGCGAAGAACACCAGCGTGGCGCCGCGGTAGATGCCGCTCCAGCCGAACTTGGAGCCGCCCTCGTTGGCAGGGATGAACGGGTGCCACAGGTCGGTGTTGATGTAGTTGAACATCACCACCAGGAACAGCAGGATCACCGACACCTTGATCGCCACGATGATCGCGTTGACCGCGGCCGACTGCGTGATGCCCATGTAGCAGAGCCAGCTGATCGCGCCCACGATCAGGATGGCCGGCAGGTTGACCAGCGCGCCGGTGGAAACCAGCTGGTGGCCGCCTTCGGCAAACGTGAGCGGGGCCGAGGAAAGCGCCGCCGGCAAGGTGAAGTTCAGGCCGCTCATCGAGCTGAGCATGCGCAGCAGCTCGCCGAAGTAACCCGACCAGGCCACCGCCACGGTGGATGCCGCGAACAGGTATTCCAGCACCAGCGCCCAGCCGACGAACCAGGCGACCACTTCGCCCAGGGTGGCATAGGAATAGGAGTAGGCACTGCCCGAAACCGGCAGCATCGCGGCGAACTCCGCGTAGCACATGCCGGCCAGGCCGCAGGCCACGGCGGCAATCAGGAAGCTGATGATCAGCGCGGGGCCGGCAAATTGTGCCGCCGCCGTACCGGTAATGGCGAAGATGCCCGCGCCGATGACCGCGCCCACCCCGAGCATTACCAGGTGCCGTGCCGTCAGGACGCGTTTGAGGGTGACCTCGCCTTCGGCGCCACCCTCCACCGGTTCGCCCGCGTCGACATGGGGCATGGCCTTGATGGGATGGGTGGCGAAAAGATCTTTAATCATCGAGCGCCCCTTGGCAGGAATGTCCGCTCGTGCGCTGCGGCTGTGCGCGACGTGGTGCGGAGATGCGAATAGTGGGCCAACATAGCCGAGCGTTGGGGCTTGTACAAGCTGGATTCAGGCCCTGCAAAGGCTTGTTGCAGCGCACTTTCATGAACCGGATGGATGACGATGCAGGCACCGCAAAACGTTCTGGCCGAATCGCTGTGCCGCTACCGTGACTTGTGGCAGGGGGAGGAAAAAACCGTCGCGCAGTTCGGGATTTTCCTGCGCAGCCACCCCGATGTCTTCCAGCGCAGCCACGCGTCGGCGCATTTCACCGGCTCGGCCTGGCTGGTCAGCGGCGACGGCGAGCGCGTGCTGCTGATGCATCACCGCAAGCTCGATCGCTGGTTGCAGCCGGGCGGTCATGCCGATGGCGATCCCGACCTGGCGGCAGTGGCCTTGCGCGAGGCGCAGGAGGAAACCGGCGTACCCGGTTTGCATGTCGCAGGCGACATCTTCGATATCGATCGCCACCGCATTCCCACTCGCGGCGCCGAGCCCGAACATTGGCATTACGACGTGCGCTACGTGGTGCGCGCCGGCGCGGATGAGCGCTTCGTGGTCAACAGCGAATCGCGTGCGCTGGCCTGGCGGCCCGTGGCGGAGGTGGCTGCCGACGAAAGCCTGGATATTTCACTGCGTCGCATGGCGCAAAAATGGCTGGCGCGCAAGCCACTGTAGGAGCGACTTCAGTCGCGACCCTTCATGAAAACCGGGAGCGTCGCGACTGAAGTCGCTCCTGCAAAAAAGCGGGCCTACGCGTATTTCGCCGGTGCCGGATTGACGTGTCCGCAGGCGGTGCAGGTGCGCGCCTCGATAGAGCCATAGAAGCGGTCGAACACCGGCGGGAAGTCGTGTTCGATGCTGTCGAGCACGAAGTACTCCTCGAACAAACGGTGGTTGCAGTGTTCGCAGAACCACAGCAGGCCATCCTTCTCGCCGGCCAGGCGTCGTCGCTCGATCACCAGGCCGATCGATCCGGGCAGGCGTTGCGGTGAGTGCGGCACGCGTGGCGGCAGGTAGAAAAGCTCGCCGGCACGGATGGGGATGTCGCGCGGTTGGCCCTCGTCCTGCACCTTCAGGATCATCTCGCCTTCCAGTTGATGGAAGAACTCCGGGCCTTCGTCGTAGTGATAGTCGGTGCGCGCGTTGGGCCCGGCCACGATCATGATGATGAAGTCGCCATCGACGATGCACTTGTTGCCCACCGGCGGTTTCAGCAGGTGGCGGTTGTCGTCGATCCAGCGTTGCAGGTCGAGTGGCGGTAGCAGGGCCATGCGTGGTTTCCGAAGAAAAAGGGGTCGGTGCCGGATGGCGTCAGGCGTCGATCCAGCGGCCGCTCTGGATGACCTGCTCCAGCCGCGCCTGTTCGCCGCCCACATCGAAGCCTTCGCCGGCCAGCCAGGCATCGTTGTAGTACGTCTCGCGATAACGCTCGCCGCCGTCGCAGATCAGCGTGACTACCGGCCCGCGTTCGCCGGCGTCGCGCAGTTCGCACATCAGCTGCAGCGCGCCGACCAGGTTGGTGCCGGTGGAACCGCCGCAGCGGCGGCCCAGCAAGCGCTCCAGCACGCGCAGCGCGGCCATGCTGGCGTTGTCGGGCACGCGGATCATGCGGTCGATCACGCCACGGATGAACGAGGGCTCCACCCGCGGACGGCCGATGCCTTCGATGCGCGAGCCGCAATCCAGCCGCAGCGAGGCGTCGCCGCTGTTGTAGTAGTCCAGGAACACCGAGTTTTCCGGGTCGACCACCGCCAAGCGGGTGCCGTCGCTGCGGGCCGCGCCGTAGCGGATATAGCGGCCGATGGTGGCCGAGGTGCCGCCGGTGCCGGCGGAAACCACGATCCAGCGCGGCACCGGGTCGGATTCGCGCTCCATCTGGCGAAAGATCGATTCGGCGATGTTGTTGTTGCCGCGCCAGTCGGTGGCGCGCTCGGCGTAGGTGAACTGGTCCATGTAGAAGCCGTCGGACTCGCGCGCCAGCTGCTCGGCGGCGCCGTACACGTCGGTGCCGTCGATGAGATGGCTGCGCCCGCCGAAGCGCTCGATCTGCGCGATCTTGTCGCACGAGGTGCGCCGCGGCATCGCGGCAATGAAGGGCAGGCCGAGCAGGCGCGCGAAGTACGCCTCGGAGATCGCGGTGCTGCCGCTGGAGGCCTCGATCACCGGCTGGTCTTCATGCAGCCAGCCATTGCAGATGGCATACAGGAACAGCGAACGCGCCAGCCGGTGCTTCAGGCTGCCGGTCGGGTGCGCCGATTCGTCCTTGAGGTACAGCGGAATGCCGGGAAACGCGGGCAGATCCAGCCGGATCAGGTGGGTGTCGGCCGAACGCGCGGCCTCGGCGGCCAGGATTTCGATGGAACGACGGGTCCAGCTTGGCATGGTGCGATAGCCTGCGGTTCGTGTTATCTCCTGGCGGCGTGGCCCTTCGACTTCGCTGCGCTACGCCCAGGGTGAACGGCTGAGGATGGTGCGAATGTTGAGCCGTTCTTCCTGAGCGTAGCGCAGCGAAGTCGAAGCGTGCCTGACGCCGGTCAAACCTCCAGCGTGGCCAGGTCGCCCTTTTCCTCCAGCCAGGCCTTGCGGTCGCTGGCGCGCTTCTTCGCCAGCAGCAGATCCATTACCCGGGCGGTGCCGTCCTGCTCGCCGGTGGTCAGCTGCACCAGCCGGCGGGTGTCGGGATGGATGGTGGATTCGCGCAGCTGCGGCGGGTTCATTTCGCCCAGGCCCTTGAAGCGGGTGGTGCTGACCGCGCCTTTCATCTTCTCGCGCTCGATCCGCTGCAGCATCGCCGCCTTCTCGCCTTCGTCCAGGCAATAGAACACCTGCTTGCCCACGTCCACGCGGAACAGCGGCGGCATGGCCACGAACACGTGGCCCTCGCTGACGAGCTTGGGAAAATGCTTCAGGAACAGCGCCGACAGCAGGGTGGCGATGTGCAGGCCGTCGGAGTCGGCGTCGGCCAGGATGATGATCTTGCCGTAGCGCAAGCCGCTCAGATCATCCTTGCCCGGATCGCAGCCGATCGCGACGGCCAGGTTGTGCACTTCCTCGGAGGCCAGCACCAGGGTGGATTCCACCTCCCAGGTGTTGAGGATCTTGCCGCGCAGCGGCAGGATCGCCTGGAACTCCTTGTCGCGCGCCTGCTTGGCGCTGCCGCCGGCGGAGTCGCCCTCGACCAGGAACAGCTCGGTGCGGGTGAGGTCGGTGGCGGTGCAGTCGGCCAGCTTGCCGGGCAGGGCAGGGCCCTGGGTGATCTTCTTGCGCACCACCTGCTTGGAGGCTTTCAGGCGCGCGCTGGCACGCTCGATCGCCAGCTGGGCGATGCGCTCGCCGATCTCGGTGTGCTGGTTCAGCCAGATGCTGAAAGCATCGTGGATGATGTTCTCGACCATGCCGGCGGCATGGCGCGAGGACAGCCGCTCCTTGGTCTGGCCGGCGAACTGCGGATCGCGCAAGCGCGCCGACAGCACGAAGGACAGCCGCTCCCACACGTCTTCCGGTGCCAGCTTCACGCCGCGCGGCAGCAGGTTGCGGATGTCGCAGAACTCGCGGATGGCCACGGTGAGGCCGCTGCGCAGGCCGTTGACGTGGGTGCCGCCCTGCGCGGTGGGGATGAGGTTGACGTAGCTTTCCTGCACCAGCTCGCCTTCGGGCAGCCAGGCCAGCGCCACGTCCAGGCCCTCGGTGTCGCGGGCCACGTGGTGCACGAACAACTCCGCCGGCAGCGCCTCGGCCCCGTCGAGCTCGCTGCCCAGGTAATCGCGCAGGCCGTCCTCGTAATGCCACTCGATGACTTCGCCGCTGGCCGCGTCGGTGAGCTTCACATGGAGTCCCGCGCACAGCACCGCCTTGGCGCGCAGCAGGTGCTTGAGCTTGGGCACCGAGATTTTCGGCGTGTCGAAATATTTGGGGTCGGCCCAGAAGCGCAGCGTGGTGCCGGTGCGTTTTTTCGGCACCGTGCCGAGCAGTTCCAGCTCGCTGGCGCGGTTGCCGTTCTCGAACGCCATGCGCTGTTCGCTGCCGTCGCGGCGGATGGTGACTTCCACCCGGCTCGACAAGGCATTGACCACCGACACGCCCACGCCATGCAGGCCGCCGGAGAAGCTGTAGTTGTCACCGGAGAACTTGCCGCCCGCATGCAGCCGCGTGAGGATCAGCTCGACACCGGGAATGCCCTCGTCCGGATGGATGTCCACCGGCATGCCGCGGCCGTCGTCGCTTACTTCCACCGAGCCGTCGGCGTGCAGCGTCACCTCGATATGGCTGGCGTGGCCCGCCAGCGCCTCGTCCACCGAGTTGTCGACCACCTCCTGCACCAGGTGGTTGGGCCGGCTGGTGTCGGTGTACATGCCGGGCCGGCGCTTGACCGGATCCAGGCCGGAGAGGACTTCGATATCGGCGGCGTCGTAACGATTGCTCATGAGGCGATGACTGTGAAAGGTAACGGGGCAGGATGGGCGGCAGGGGCGAGGAGGTCAAGGGCAGGAGTGAGTGGGGAGGAGTGAGAAGTGAGAGAAGGCAATCGTGCCGAGCTTGTGCTTTTCTCTCACTGCTCACTCCTCTTCACTCATTCCTTTCTCCCCTCACCCCAACGGTACGCAATGGCGCTGCAGCCAGGCCAGATCGGCGCCGTCCAGCAGCGGCTCCAGTGCCGCGCGCACGGTGGCGTGGTAGTCGTCCAGCCAGGCGCGTTCATCGGGATTGAGCAGGGCCGGTTCCAGTGCGCGGCGGTCGAACGGGCATAGCGTCAGCGTTTCGAAGGCGAGGAATTCACCGAATTCGGTCTGCTCGGCCTCGATCACCACTGCCAGGTTTTCGTGGCGGATGCCGTGGCGGCCGGGCTTGTACAGGCCCGGCTCGATCGAGCTGATCATGCCCGGCTCCAGCGGCACCAGCGCGCCGCCGGGCGAGGGCGGGCGGATGCCGTGCGGGCCTTCGTGCACGTTGAGGAAATAGCCCACGCCGTGGCCGGTGCCGTGGCCGTAGTCCATGCCGCAGGCCCACAACGGTGCACGCGCCAGCGCGTCCAGTTGCGGGCCGCTGGCACCTTTCGGGAAACGGGCGCGCGACAGCGCGATCATTCCCTTCATCACCAGGGTGGCGTCGCGCCGTTGCTCGGGCGTGGTTTCGCCCAGCGCCAGCACGCGGGTGATGTCGGTGGTGCCGCCCAGGTACTGGCCACCGGAATCGACCAGCAGCAGGCCTTTTGCCTGCAGCTTGCTGTGCGCTTCGGGCGTGGCGCGGTAATGCGGCAACGCGCCGTTGGCCAGGTAGCCGGCGATGGTGGCGAAGCTTTCGCCGACCCAGCCTGGTTGCGCCGAACGCTGCCGGTGCAGCAGGGTGTCCACATCCAGTTCGGTGAGCGACTCGCCGGCACCCAGCCGATCCTCCAACTCCCGAAACGCGCGGACCAGGGCCACGCCGTCACGGCGCATCACTTCGCGGATATGGTCGAGCTCGGCCGCGGTCTTGATCGCCTTGAACGCGGTGCTGGGGTTGGCCGCCTCGATGCGCGCCGTGTGCGCCGGGATGGCGGCGGCGACGGCGCTGACCACGCGGCCGCTGTCCAGCAGCAGCTTGTCGCCGGCCGTCAGCGCGCCCAGGGCGCCGGTGAGGGTTTCGTAAGGCGCGATATCGATGCCATCGGCGGCAAGTTCGGCGACCAAAGCATCATCGAGTTTGCCCCGATCGACAAACAGGACAGCGCGGCCTGCGGCCTCGACCAGCAGGTGGGCCAGGAATACCGGATTGCACTCGACGTCGCTGCCGCGCAGGTTGGTCAGCCATGCGATGTCGTCCAGGCTGGACAGCAGGTGGTGGCTGGCGCCCTGTGCGCGCATCGCCTCGCGCAGCCGTGCCAGCTTTTCGGCGCGCGGCACGCAGGCGTAGACGGGATCATGGGCGAACACCGGCGCCTGCGGCAGGGCGGGGCGGTCCGGCCAGATCGCGCCGGGCAGGTCCAGGTCGATGCGGACGGCGGCGCCCGTCCTGGCCAGCATGCGCTCGATCTGGCGCTGTGCGTTGACCGAGACACTGTCGCCGGCCACCGCCAGCACGTCGCCACGCTGCAGTTGCTGCTGCAGCCACGACAGGTGATCGGGCACGCCTGCCACGCGTTCCTTCATCAGCGCGATGCCGCTGCCGGCCAGTTGCTGCTCGGCTTGCGAGAAATAGCGCGAATCGGTCCATAGCCGGGCCTCGGAGGCGGTGACCACGAGGGTGCCGGCCGAACCGTCGAACCCGGACAGCCACGTGCGCGCCTGCCAGTGCGCGGGCAGGTATTCGGACAGGTGCGGGTCGGCGCTGGGGACGAGTACGGCGGCGACGCCGTGTTGCTGCATGGCGGCGCGCAAGGCGGCCAGGCGGGTCGGTACGGGCTGGGTCATCGCTGGATATTAGCAGCCGCGTCGAGTCCATCGGCCGCGCGCAACCGGGTCATCGCGCGGTGTTTTGCCATGCCAGCTGAATCTTTCGCCAGTAATTTGCACTGATCCCTCGCGGCTGGACGCAACTGCCGCTAAAATGCCGATTTCCAGCACGGCTGAATTTCATGACCCCCCTGATCTTCGTCACCGGCGGTGTAGTGTCCTCGCTTGGCAAGGGCATCGCGGCGGCGTCACTCGCGTCCATTCTTGAGGCTCGCGGGCTCTCGGTCACCATGATGAAGCTCGACCCCTATATCAATGTCGATCCGGGCACGATGAGCCCGTTTCAGCACGGCGAGGTCTATGTGACCGACGACGGCGCCGAGACCGATCTTGACCTGGGGCATTACGAGCGCTTCATGCACACCCGGCTCACCGGCAAGAATTCCATCACCACCGGCAAGATCTACGAAAGCGTGATCCGCAAGGAGCGCCGCGGCGATTACCTCGGTGCCACCGTGCAGGTGATCCCGCACATCACCGACGAGATCAAGCACTGCATCCACGAGGCCACGCGCGGTTTCGACGTGGGGCTCGTGGAGATCGGCGGCACCGTGGGCGACATCGAATCGCTGCCGTTCCTGGAGGCCATCCGCCAGCTGCGCGTGGAGCAAGGCCCGGACAAGGTGGTGTTCATGCATCTCACCCTGGTGCCCTTCATCAAGGCCGCCGGCGAGATCAAGACCAAGCCGACCCAGCACTCGGTGAAGGAGCTGCGCTCGATCGGTATCCAGCCGGACATCCTGCTGTGCCGCTGTGAGGAGGCCCTGCCGGAGGCCGAGCGGCGCAAGATCGCGCTGTTCACCAACGTGCCCGAGTCCGCCGTCATCAGCGCGCCGGATGTCGACGTGATCTACAAGATGCCGCTGTGGCTGCACAGCCAGGGCCTGGATGACATCGTGGTGAAGCGGCTGGGCCTGGACGCCGAACCGGCGGATCTGTCCAGCTGGCGGCGCACGGTCGACGCGGTGGAGCACCCCAGGAACGAGGTCAACATCGCCATCGTGGGCAAGTACGTGGAGCACAAGGACGCGTACAAGTCGCTGGCCGAGGCCTTGCGCCATGGCGGCATCCGCCAGCAGACGCGGGTGAACCTGGACTGGATCGACTCCGAGCGGATCGAGGCCGAGGGCGCGGCCGAGGTGCTGGGCAAGGTGGACGCGATCCTGGTCCCCGGCGGCTTCGGCAAGCGCGGCTTCGAGGGCAAGGTGCTCACTGCCAAGTACGCGCGCGAACACGGCGTGCCGTATTTCGGCATCTGCTACGGCATGCACGCGGCAGTGGTGGATTTCGCCCGCCACGTGGCCGGGCTGACCGACGCCGATTCCAGCGAGAACGACCGCAACACCGCCAACCCGGTGATCGGCCTGATCACCGAGTGGACCACCGCCACCGGCGAGATCGAGCAGCGCAGCGACCGCTCCGACCTGGGCGGCACCATGCGCCTGGGCGCGCAGGAGTGCCGCCTGAAGGCGGGCACGCTGGCGCGCCAGCTCTATGGCCAGGAGGTGGTGCGCGAGCGCCATCGCCATCGCTACGAATTCAACAACCGCTACCGCCAGTCGTTCGAGGACCAGGGCCTGGTGATCTCCGGCAAGTCGATGGATGACCTGCTGGTGGAAGTGGTGGAACTGCCGCAGCAGCAGCATCCGTGGTTCCTGGCCTGCCAGGCCCACCCGGAGTTCACCTCCACCCCGCGCGACGGCCATCCGCTGTTCAGCGATTTCGTCCGTGCCGCCGCCGAGTACAAGGCCGTGCGCGAGGGCGAGCCGCTGGCCGGCGTGCAGGCCACCGCATGACGCGGCATGGCCTATTGACCAGGAAACACCTCCCATGAAGCTTTGCGGATTCGATATCGGGCTGGACCAACCCCTGTTCCTGATCGCCGGCCCCTGCGTGGTGGAGTCCGAGCAACTGCAGCTGGACACCGCCGGCACGCTGAAGGAAATCACCAGCGGGCTCGGCATCCACTTCATCTTCAAGTCCAGCTTCGACAAGGCGAACCGTTCCTCGGGCGAAAGCTTCCGCGGGCCGGGGCTGGAAGAGGGCCTGCGCATCCTGGGCGAGGTGAAACGCCAGATCGGCGTGCCGGTGCTCACCGACGTGCACGAGTACACCCCGATGGACGAAGTGGCGTCGGTGGTCGACGTGCTGCAGACGCCGGCGTTCCTGTGCCGCCAGACCGATTTCATCCAGAAGGTGGCCCGCGCCGGCAAGCCGGTCAACATCAAGAAGGGCCAGTTCCTGGCGCCGTGGGACATGAAGCACGTGGTGGCCAAGGCCAGGGCCGTGGGCAACGACAGCATCATGGTGTGCGAGCGCGGCGCCAGCTTCGGCTACAACAACCTCGTTTCCGACATGCGCTCGCTCAGCGTGATGCGCGACACCGGTTGCCCGGTGGTATTCGACGCCACCCATTCGGTGCAGTTGCCGGGCGGGCAGGGCGCCACCTCGGGCGGCCAGCGCGAGTTCGTGCCGGTGCTGGCGCGCGCCGCCGTGGCGGTGGGCGTGGCCGGGCTTTTCGCCGAAACACACCCGGACCCCAGCAAGGCGCTGAGCGACGGCCCCAACGCCTGGCCGCTGGACAAGATGAAGGCGCTGCTGGAGACGCTGCTGGAACTCGACGCCGTCACCAAGCGCCACGGTTTCCTGGAACAGACGGTGTAGGAGCGCACCCTGTGCGCGATGCTTTTCGTGATGGATCGAAAAACAATCGCGCACACGGTGCGCTCCTACCCGGTGCAACTTTATTCAATTCCCCTCCAACTGGACTGACATGAGCACACAGATCACCCGCATCCACGCCCGTGAAATCCTCGACTCGCGTGGCAACCCCACGCTGGAAGCCGAAGTAACGCTCGCCGATGGCGCCTTCGGTCGTGCCGCCGTGCCCAGCGGCGCCTCGACCGGTTCGCGCGAGGCCGTTGAACTGCGCGACGGCGACAAGTCGCGTTACGGCGGCAAGGGTGTGAAAAATGCGGTGGCCAATGTCAACGGCGGCATCGCCGACACGCTGAAGGGCTTCGACGCGGCCGACCAGAAGGGCCTGGATGCGAAGCTGATCGCGCTGGACGGCACCCCCAACAAGGGCAAGCTGGGCGCAAACGCGCTGCTCGGTGTTTCGATGGCAGCGGCGCATGCGGTAGCCGCCTCCCGCGGCGAGCCGCTGTGGAAGTACCTGTCGAAGGACGGCAAGCCCGGCGCCCTGCCGGTGCCGATGATGAACATCATCAACGGCGGCGAGCACGCGGACAACAACATCGACGTGCAGGAGTTCATGGTGCTGCCGGTGGGCCTGCCCAGCTTCGCCGAGGCGCTGCGTGCCGGCGCCGAGATCTTCCACGCCCTGAAGAGCGTGCTGAAGGGCAAGGGCCTCAACACCGCCGTGGGCGACGAAGGCGGCTTCGCGCCCAACCTGCGTTCCAACATCGAGGCGCTAGACACCATTCTCGAAGCGATCAACAAGACCGGCTACAAGGTCGGCAGCGAGATCCTGCTGGGCCTGGATGCGGCCAGTTCGGAGTTCTACCGGGACGGCAAGTACGACCTGGCCGGCGAAGGCAAGCAGTACAGCTCGGCCGAGTTCGTCGACCTGCTGGCCGGCTGGGCCAGGCAGTACCCCATCGTCACCATCGAGGACGGCATGGCCGAAGGCGACTGGGACGGCTGGAAACTCCTGACCGACCGGATCGGCGATTCCGTGCAGGTGGTCGGTGACGACCTGTTCGTGACCAATCCCACGATCTTCCGCGAGGGCATCGAGAAGAAGATCGCCAACTCGATCCTGATCAAGGTGAACCAGATCGGCACGCTGTCCGAGACGCTGGAAGCGATCGCGATGGCCGATGCGGCGAAGTACTCCGCGGTGATCTCCCACCGTTCGGGCGAGACCGAGGACACCACCATCGCCGACATCGCGGTGGCCACCACGGCCACCCAGATCAAGACCGGTTCGCTGTGCCGCAGTGACCGTGTGGCGAAGTACAACCAGCTGCTGCGCATCGAAGAGGCCCTGGGCAGCGCCGCGCGCTATGCCGGTCGTGACGCGTTCCCGAACCTGACGCGCCTGCCCGGTTGACGGGAGCCACGACATCCCATGCTGCGCTGGGTTGCCCTGATCTTGATCGTGATGCTTGTCGGGCTGCAGCTGAAACTGTGGTCCGGCAGCGGCGGCGTGCGCGAGGTGGACACCTTGCGCACTTCGCTGAAAAAGCAGACCGACGAGAACGCACGGCTGCTGCAGCGCAACCAGGCACTGGCAGCCGACGTGCTGGATCTGAAGCAGGGCGAGCAGGCCGTCGAAGCGCGTGCGCGCAACGAATTGGGCCTGATCAAGCCCGGCGAGACGTTCTACCAGGTGGATGAGCGGCCGGCCACGGCGGCCAGCGTTTCGCTGCCCCCACCGCCGCCGGCCGCGCCGCCCGCGGGCGCGCAATGACCGGCTCGCTGTGGTGCGTGGTGCCGGCCGCCGGGCGCGGCACGCGGGTGGGTGGTCATTGCCCCAAGCAATACCTGCCGCTGGCTGGGCGGCCGTTGATCGAGCACACGCTGGAACGTCTTGCCGCGCACCCGCAAATCGCCGGGCTGCTGGTGACACTGGGGGCGGACGATGCGCACTGGCCGGGCATCGCCGAACTCAACGGCAAGCCGGTGTTGACCGCCGCGGGCGGCGCCGAGCGCAGCGACTCGGTGCTGGCCGGCATCGACGCGTTGCCGGCCGCGGTCGGGCAGAACGACTTCGTGCTGGTGCACGACGCGGCACGACCCTGCGTGCGCCTGGACGACATCAGCCGTTTGATCGAGCGTGGTAGTGCGAGGGATGGCGGTTTGCTGGGAGCGCCGTTGCGCGACACGCTGAAGCGCGCCGACGCGGCCGGTTGCAGCGCGCGGACCGAGCCGCGCGACCAGCGCTGGCGCGCGTTCACGCCGCAAATGTTTCGCCGTGGTCAACTGGCCGCGGCGCTGCGCAAGGCGGCGGGCGATGGCCGCGCCGTCAGCGACGAGGCGATGGCGATGGAACTGGCCGGCTACGCTCCGCTGCTGGTGGAAGGCGCCGAAGACAATATCAAGGTCACCACCGCAACGGATTTTCCGCTGGCGGCGTACCTGCTTTCGAGGACCGTGACATGAACGCCAACGCGATGCACCCTTTCGCGCTTTCGCCCGGCATGCGGCAATGAGGATCGGCCAGGGCTTCGACGTGCATGCGTTCGGCGACGGCGACCACGTCATGCTCGGTGGCGTGCGCGTGCCGCACGGGCGCGGGCTGGTGGCGCACTCCGACGGCGACGTGGTGATCCATGCCCTGTGCGACGCGATCTTCGGCGCGCTGGCGCTGGGCGATATCGGCACCCATTTTTCGCCGCGCGACGAGCGCTGGCGCGGCGCCGACAGCCGCCAGTTTTTGCGCCATGCGGCGCAGTTGATGAAGCAACACGGTTACCTGCTGGGCAACGCGGATGTCACCGTGATCGGCGAGGCGCCGAAAGTCGGTCCGCACGTGGCGTCCATCCGCCAATGCCTTGCGGCCGATCTCGGCAGCGACGTCGGCCGCATCAGCGTCAAGGCCACCACCACCGAAAAACTCGGCTTCTGCGGCCGGGGAGAAGGGATAGCCGCGCAAGCGTGCGTCCTGCTGGAGCGCGCGTGACCGAAGTAGAAGCCCGCAGCGCCGCCAGCCGGTTGCACGACCGGCTCGACCTCATCGTCGAGCTGCTGCATCGGCACGAGGCCGATGGCCGCCTGCCGGCGGACGTGCTGATCGATTTGCGCCAGCAGCTGGACGAGCTGCATCCGGCCGATATCGCCTTCATCCTCGAATCACTGCCGCTGGATGATCGCCTGGCGATCTGGCAATTGGTGAAGGCCGACCGGGACGGCGAGATCCTGCTGGAAGTCTCCGACGCGGTACGCGAATCGCTGATCGCGGACATGGATCGCCACGAGATCCTGGCCGCTGCCGAGACCCTCGACGCCGACGAACTGGCCGACCTGGTCGAGGATCTGCCCACCGCGATGCTGCCGGAGCTGATGGCCGGCCTGGACGCGCAGCAGCGCGAGCAGGTGCAGTCGGCGCTGTCGTACGAGGACGACCAGCTCGGCGCGCTGATGGATTTCGAGATGGTCACGATCCGCGAGGACGTGAGCCTGGAAGTGGTGCTGCGCTACCTGCGCCGCTGGGACGAACTGCCCGCGCAGACCGACAAGCTGTTCGTGATCAACCAGGACAACCTGCTCACCGGCGTGCTGCCGTTGCACTGGCTGCTGGTCAACGCGCCCGACAAGATGGTGAGCGAGGTGATGGCGCCGGACGTCAACACCTTCCATCCCGAAAACGACGCCTACGAAGTGGCGCAGGCGTTCGAGCGCTACGACCTGGTGACCGCGCCGGTGGTGGATGACCACGGCCACCTGATCGGGCGCATCACCATCGACGCGATGGTCGACGTGATCCGCGAGGAAGGCGAGAGCGAGGCGTTGAGTCGCGCCGGTCTGCGCGAGGAGGAGGACATCTTCGCCTCGGTATGGGCCAGCCTGCGCAACCGCTGGTCGTGGCTGGCGATCAACCTGGTGACGGCCTTCATCGCCTCGCGGGTCATCGGCCTGTTCGAGAACTCGATCGAACGGCTGGTGGCGCTGGCGGCGCTGATGCCGATCGTGGCCGGTATCGGTGGCAACTCCGGCAACCAGACCATCACCATGATTGTGCGCGCACTGGCGCTGAACCAGATCACCGCCGAAAGCGCCAAGCGGTTGTGGCGCAAGGAACTGACCGTGTCGCTGCTGAACGGGCTGATCTGGGGCGGCGTGATCGGCCTGGTGGCGTGGTGGCTTTACGACAGCCTGTCGCTGGGCCTGGTGATGACCGCGGCGATGACCCTGAACCTGCTGCTGGCCGCGTTCGCCGGCGTCGGCATTCCCGTGCTGATGACACGGTTCGGGCGCGATCCGGCGCTGGGCTCCAGCGTGCTGATCACCGCGATGACCGATAGCGGCGGCTTCTTCATCTTTCTTGGCCTGGCCTCGATTTTCCTGATGTAACGCGGCACGCGCTGCCCGCACCACACGCTGGATCTCCATGTCCGAACTCCCCCATGCCTGCGGCACCCCACCCCTGACCGCACGGCTGCGCGCCAGCCCCGACGATTTCCAGGTGGAGGAAGTCCTTGGCTACGACGCCGATGGCGCCGGCGAGCATGTCTTGCTGTGGGTGGAAAAGCGCGGCGCCAACACCGATTGGGTGGCGCGCGAGCTGGCCCGCTTTGCCGGCGTGGCGCCGGTGGCGGTGGGCTACGCGGGAATGAAGGATCGTCACGCGGTGACGCGGCAGACGTTTTCAGTACAACTGGCCGGCAAGCCCGAGCTGGACTGGTCGGCCTTTCCGCACGCCGAGGTGAAGGTATTGGCGGCCACGCGACACTCGCGCAAGCTCAAGCGCGGCGCCTTGCGCGGCAACCGCTTCGTGCTGGTGTTGCGCGAGGTGCAGGGCGATCGCGATGCGGCCGAACACGTGCTGCGGCAGATCGCTGCCCGTGGCGTGCCCAACTATTACGGCGAGCAGCGTTTCGGCCGCGAAGGCAGTAACGTGGCGCAGGCCCGGGCCATGTTCGCAGGCCGTCGGGTGGAGCGCGACAAGCGCTCGTTCCTGCTGTCTGCCGCGCGCTCGCAGATCTTCAACGAAGTGCTGGCGGCACGCGTCGAGCGGCACGCATGGGATACGCCGTTGGAGGGCGAAATCTGGTCGCTGGCCGGTTCACGCTCCTGGTTCGGACCGGAGCCTTTCACCGAGGTGCTGGCCGAACGCCTGGCCCGCGGCGACATCCACCCCTCCGGCCCACTGTGGGGTCGGGGCGAACCACCGTCGCAGGACGAGGCAGGCGCATTGGAACGTGAAGTCGGTGCCGCCTTCCAGGATCTGGCCGACGGCCTGGCGGCCGCGCGCATGGATCAGGAACGCCGCCCGCTGCGCCTGCTGCCGCAGGACCTGAAATGGCGCTGGCTGGCCGACGACGCGCTGGAGCTGGCTTTCAACCTGCCCGCCGGCGCCTACGCCACCGTCGTGGTGCGCGAACTGGCCTCTGCAATGTAGGAGCGCACCCTGTGCGCGATGCCTTTTCGGGATTCGGGATTCGGGATTCAGCAAATCATCGCGCACCGGGTGCGCTCCTGCCGTCAGCGCTTCAGCAAAACCACCACCGCGCCCGTGCCGCCCAGTGCCGGGCGCGCCGAGGCGAAGGCGATCACGTCGTCGCGGCGACGCAGCAGGCGATCGGTAAGCGCCTTCAGTACCGGGCCGGTCGCGCGCGAACGCAAGCCCTTGCCGTGCACGATGCGCACGCAGCGCCAGCCCTCGCGGCGCGCTTCGGCCAGAAAATCAACGATGCTGTGCTGGGCCGCGGCGGCGTTCATCTGGTGCAGGTCGATGTGGTCCTGCACGCTGAACTGGCCACGCTTGAGTTGCCGCAGCAGCTTGGGTGGATAGCCGTCGCGCAGGTAACTCAACTCCTCGCCCACTTCCAGTGCGGCCGGGTCGAAATCGAGCCTCAGCAGTTCACCGGCCACGGCCGCCTCGTCGGCCTCGAACATGCGCGGGTAGGGTGCCGGCTTCGCGGCTGCCGGTGGCGCGGCCACCGCGTCGAGCGGCCGCGTGTCGCCGATCGCCTCGCGAAACAGGCGGCTGTCGTCATCGCTGATCGGCCCGGGCTTGCGTTTCATGCGGCCATGGTAATGCGTCGGGACGCGCATCGACGCCATGTGAATGCAGCGGCCCGCTACGGTAGACTTGAATGCTTGAAGCGCGCGGCGCCGGATGAGCGTTCCTGGTGGAATCCCGCGGCCTGGCGCGTTGTCCAGCCCGCCTGGCTTCACGTCCCCGGCGGCTGCAGCTCACGGTTTCCTACGGATCAGCATGCGAGTTCTGGTAAGCAACGATGATGGCGTGGATGCACCGGGCATCCGCGTGCTTGCCGATTGCCTGGGCAAGGTCGGCACGGTGACCGTGGTGGCGCCTGATCGCGACCGCTCCGGCGCCAGCAATTCGCTGACCCTCGACGTACCCGTGCGCGTGCTGCCGATGGGCGAGGGCTATTACCGCGTGGCCGGCACGCCCACCGATTGCGTGCATCTGGCGCTGTCGGGGCTGCTGGAGGACGAGCCCGACATCGTGGTGTCGGGCATCAACAACTCCGCCAATCTCGGCGATGACGTGATCTATTCGGGCACGGTGTCGGCGGCGATGGAGGGGCGGTTCCTGGGGTTGCCGGCCATCGCCGTCTCGCTGGTCAGCAGCGATCACCAGGGTACGCATTACGAATCGGCGGCGCGCGCGGTGCTGTTGCTGATGCAGCGTTTGCTGGTCGATCCGCTGCCGGCCGATACCATTCTCAACGTCAACGTGCCCGATCTGCCGTGGATGGAGATCGCCGGTTTCGAGGTCACCCGGCTTGGCCGACGCCATCGTTCGGCGCCATCCGTGCTGCGGGCCGATCCGCGCGGCCGCCCGATCTGGTGGATCGGGCCGGCGGGTGAGGTCGACGATGCCGGGCCGGGCACGGATTTCGACGCGGTGCGCCGTGGCTTTGTTTCGGTGACGCCGATCCACGTGGACCTGACGCGCTTCCAGGCGCTGGAGAAAGTCAGCAGCTGGATGCAGGCGCTGAGCGATGATCTGGCGGATGGATCCGCCACCCAACATGAGGTTGCTTGAACGGTGAATCCCTATCCTCTGCCGGCCGCGGCATTCAAGGGCGAAGGCATGACGTCGCAGCGCGCGCGCGACCGGCTGGCCAACAGTCTCAAGGAGGCCGGCATCCGCGATTCGCGCGTGATCGAAGTCATCCGCAACACGCCGCGGCATCATTTCATCGACCAGGCGCTGCATGCGCGCGCCTACGAGAACACGGCGTTGCCGATCGGCCACGGCCAGACCATTTCGCAACCGTGGGTGGTGGCGCGGATGACCGAGGCGCTGCTGGAGCCGTTCGATCCGAAACAGGGCATGCCGCGCAAGGTGCTGGAGATCGGCACCGGCTCGGGCTACCAGGCGGTGGTGCTGGCGGCGCTGGTGCCGCAGCTGTTCACGGTGGAGCGGATCGAGGAATTGCTGCGCCAGGCGCGGCGACGGTTTCGGCAGCTTGGCTTGGCCAACCTGCGCTCCAAGCACGATGACGGCAAGCTGGGCTGGGCCGACGAGGCACCGTTCGACGCGATCATCCTCACCGCCGCAGGAGATACCGTGCCCACCCGCATCCTCGACCAACTCACCCCCACCGGCGTGCTGGTGGCGCCGGTAGGCTCGCCCAGCAGCCAGACCTTGATCCGTCTGCGTGGCGACGGGGAGGGCGACTTCATCCAGGAAGAACTGGGCGCCGTGAGTTTCGTGCCCCTGCTGGGTGGGATCGGCTGATGCGCCTGTTCGGTACGCTTTACGCCCGTGCGCTGGTATGGGCGCGCGAGCCGCGCGCGATCTATTACCTTTCCGCCCTGAGTTTCGTCGAAGCCTTCATCTTTCCGGTTCCGCCGGAAGTGATGCTGGCGCCGATGATGCTGGGCAAACGGCAGCGGGCGTTCCATTTCGCAAATATCAGCCTGCTGTTCTCGCTGCTGGGCGCGCTGGTGGGCTATGTGCTCGGCCACTGGGCATTCCACGCCCTGAAACCCGCGCTCGAGGCCCTGCATTTCCTTGCGCCGATCGAACACGGCGTGGAGGTCTTGCGCACCGAGATGGCGACCCATCGCTGGGGCATGTTCGGCGTGCTGATCCTGGCGGCCCTGCAACCGGTGGTGCCGATGAAATTCATCACCTGGGCGGCGGGCATCGTGGCGGTGCCGATCCTGCCGTTCCTGGCGTGCATGGCGCTGGGGCGGGGCAAGCGGGTCTGGCTGCTGGCCTTGCTGATCCGCTTCTTCGGTGATCGCGCCGAACGCATCCTGCACAAGTACATCGAGTGGTTCGGCTGGGCGGCGCTGGTGGTGCTGGGCGCGTTGCTGGGCTGGTGGCTGCTGCGTTGAACCGGCGCACCGTGAAAAGGAATGGACGGCTCGTTATGCTGATGACCATGAATCGATTGCCGCAGCTGTCCTTCGTCTCGCTCGCCGCGCTGGCCCTGGCCGGCTGCGGAACCATGCGCAGTTCGGTGGTGTTCGAGCCGGCCGGTGGATCGGCCGTGGCGACGGCGCCAGCCCGCTCCGCAGCCGTTCCGGTCACGGCTTCCACGGCGACCGCCGCCCGTACGCCCATCCCGGGCGGCAGCTACGTCGTGGCGCGGGGCGACACGCTGTATTCGATCGCCTTTCGCAGTGGCGTGGACTTTCGTGACCTCGCCCAGTGGAACGGCATCGCCGCGCCGTTCACCATCTGGCCGGGCCAGACCTTGAAATTGTCGCCGCCAGCCGCAACTGCCGCGCCTGCCACGGCGCCCACCGCGGTTGCGACAACGGAGCCCGTGTTCCAGACGATTCCGGCCACGACACCCACGCCGGCGCCGGCGTCGACCGGAACGCCCCCGGCTGCTGCGGCCGGTTCCACGGCACAGGCAGCGACAAGCGCTGCGACCGCGACTGCCGCGGGCGCATCCGCAACGGTTGCCGCCGTCCCGGTGGCCGGCGAGGCGGCACCGCCGCATTTGCCGCCAGCCGCGCCGCCGGCGGCGGTGGGCGCCTCGCATTCGGCCGGCGGCATCACCTGGCGCTGGCCCGCGTCCGGTTCGGTGGTCAAGCGGTTCAACGGCAGCGATGCCATCCCCGGTATCGAGATCGCCGGCAAATCCGGCGAGCCTGTCCTGGCGGCGGCCAGCGGCGTGGTGGTCTACAGCGGCAACGGCCTGGTCGGGTACGGCGAGCTGGTGATCATCAAGCACAGCGACAGTTACCTGTCCGCCTATGGCCACAATCGCAAGCGGCTGGTCAAGGAAGGCCAGCGCGTCAGCGCGGGCCAGCAGATTGCCGAAATGGGTTCCACCGGCGCCAGCCGCAACGAGCTGCAGTTCCAGATCCGCAAGGACGGAAATCCGGTGGACCCGCTGAAATACCTGCCCGCGCAATAACCCCGGCGCTGGCGGTCAGGAAACGCCGGCGGCGCCGAGGATGAACGCCGCGAGCACCCGGCGCCCTTCGCCGGCCAGCAGGTTGTAGGTGCGCGCGGCCGCGGCATTGTCCATGACCTCGATACCCACGCCCTTGCGCAGGAAACCGGCCGTGAACGCGGGGGCCGGGAAAACCTGTCGCTGGCCCGTGCCAAGCAGCACCAGTTCCGGTTGCAGCGCAAGAAGCGCTTCCACGTGATCCGCCGACAACCTCTCCGCGCTGTCCGCCGCCCAGTTCTCGACCACCTGGTCGGGTGTCAGCAGGAAGCTGCGTTTCAGTTCCCGGTCGGCCAGGGTGATGGCATCGGCGCTCGTGCGGCGCACGAACAGGTAGTCGTCAGGACGGTCCAGCGAGAGATCCATGGGATGCTCCTGGTGTTTCAGCGCGGCAAGGCGATCTTCGGCTCGTCGGCATTGCGGCGGAAAAGCACCACGACGTGGCCGATCCTGTGGATCTGCTGCGCCTGCGTTCCGCTCGTCAGTACGTCGATTTGCGCCTGTCGTTCGTCCTTGTCGCCGCCAGACAGCCTGACCTTCACCAGTTCGTGGATATCCAACGCCTGGTTCAGCTCCTTGACCACCGCCTCGGTGGCTCCCTTGTTGCCGAGCAGGACCACGGGGCTGAGGTCGTGTGCAAGGCTGCGCAGGTAGCGTATCTGCGAGGGTGAGAGGGTCATGCGGTGTGGCCGATTCGCGGTAGAAGAACCGCAAAGGGTATCATGCGGCATCCCGCTCCCTACAAGTGACCATCGACGACATGGCCCGCAGCAAGAGCAGCGCCGTCTGGCTGCGCGAACATTTCAAGGACGAGTACGTGAAAAAGGCCCAGGCCGCCGGCTTGCGTTCGCGTGCGGTCTACAAGCTTGAAGAGTTGATCGACCGCGACCATCTGCTCAAGCCGGGCATCAACGTGGTCGACCTGGGGGCCGCGCCGGGCAGCTGGTCGCAACTGGTGCGCAACCGGCTCGGCGACACCGGCAAGGTGCTGGCGCTCGATATCCTGCCGATGCAGAGCATTGCCGGCGTCGATTTCCTGCAGGGGGATTTTCGCGAGGAATCGGTCCTGCGCGAGCTGGAATCGCGCCTGGAAGGGCAGAAGCTGGATCTTGTGCTGTGCGATCTGGCCCCCAATATGAGTGGTGTGGCGTTGGCAGACCAGATCCGTGCCATGGTTCTGGCCGAGTTGGCGCTCGATTTCAGCAAGCAGTGGCTCAAGCCAGGCGGCTCGTTCCTGATCAAGTTGTTCCAGGGAGCGGGTTTTGACGTATATCTGCGCAACTTGCGCGCGGAGTTCACCCGCGTAACGATGCGTAAACCCAAAGCCTCGCGCGCCCGGTCGCGCGAGGTCTACGCGCTGGCGGTGGGGCGCAAGCCTTCCGCAGCGTCACCGGCGAGAACCGTGCATGAATGAAACAGCGAAAAACGTGTTGCTCTGGGTAATCATCGCGGTGGTGTTGTTCACCGTGTTCCAGAGCTTCAGCCCGCACGGCGCGGCCTCGTCCGAGATGCCGTACAGCAGCTTCGTGCAGAGCGTGAACAACGGCAACGTGGCCAGCGCCACGATCAGCGCCGATCAACCGGCCACCATCAGCGGCAAGCTGAAGGATGGCAGCCCGTTCCGCACCGTCGCGCCCATGCTCGGCTTCACCACCAACGAGGTGGTCAAGCAGATGCAGGACAAGGGCGTGGAAGTGCGCCAGGACCCGGCGGAGGGCTTCTCGCTGATCGGCCTGCTGGTGAGCTGGCTGCCGGTGCTCCTGATCGTGGGCGTATTCATCTGGTTCATGCGGCAGATGCAGTCCGGTGGCGGCGGACGCGGCGCGATGAGCTTCGGCCGCTCGCGCGCCAAGCTGCAGGGCGAGGACCAGATCAAGGTCAACTTCAGTGACGTGGCCGGCTGCGACGAGGCGAAGGAGGAGGTCGGCGAACTGGTCGAGTTCCTGCGCGATCCCGGTCGCTTCCAGAAACTGGGCGGCAAGATTCCGCGCGGCGTGCTGATGGTGGGCCCGCCCGGTACCGGCAAGACCCTGCTGGCAAAAGCCATCGCTGGCGAGGCGAAGGTGCCGTTTTTCTCCATTTCCGGCTCCGACTTCGTGGAAATGTTCGTCGGCGTCGGTGCCAGCCGCGTGCGCGACATGTTCGAGCAGGCCAAGAAGCATGCGCCGTGCATCATCTTCATCGACGAGATCGATGCGGTGGGCCGCCACCGCGGCGCCGGTCTGGGCGGTGGGCACGACGAGCGCGAGCAGACGCTGAACCAGTTGCTGGTGGAGATGGATGGCTTCGAGGGCACAGAGGGCATCATCGTGATCGCCGCCACCAACCGCCCCGACGTGCTTGATCCGGCGCTGCTGCGCCCGGGCCGTTTCGACCGCCAGGTGGTGGTCGGCCTGCCCGATGTGCGCGGTCGCGAGCAGATCCTCAAGGTGCACATGCGCAAGGTGCCGGTCGCCAGCGACGTCAATGCGATGACCATTGCGCGTGGCACGCCGGGTTTCTCCGGTGCGGACCTGGCGAACCTCGTCAACGAGGCAGCCTTGTTCGCGGCGCGCGAGAACGCGCGCGAGGTGCGCATGAGCCACCTGGACAAGGCGCGCGACAAGATCCTGATGGGCAGCGAACGGCGCTCGATGGCGATGAGCGAGGACGAGAAGAAGCTCACCGCCTATCACGAAGCCGGGCACGCCATCGTCGGCCGTCTCGTGCCCGAGCACGATCCGGTCTACAAGGTGACGATCATCCCGCGCGGTCGTGCGCTGGGCGTCACCATGTACCTGCCCGAAGGCGACAAGTACAGCATCAACCGGGTGGCGATCGAATCGCAGTTGTGCTCGCTGTACGGCGGGCGCGTGGCCGAGGAGTTGATCTTCGGTGCGGACAAGGTCACTACTGGCGCCTCCAACGACATCGAGCGCGCCACCAAGATGGCGCGCAACATGGCCACCAAGTGGGGCCTTTCCGATGAGCTTGGTCCCATCACCTACGGCGAGGACGAGGACGAGGTATTCCTGGGTCGTTCGGTCACCCAGCACAAGAGCATCTCGAACGAAACCGCCAGCAAGATCGACGAAGTGGTGCGGAGCATTCTCGATCGCGCGTTTGCGCGTACCCGCGAGCTGCTCACGGCCAACCTCGACAAGCTCCACGTGATGGCCGACGCGTTGCTGCAGTACGAGACGATCGATGCGAGCCAGATCGACGACATCATGGCCGGACGCATCCCGGGCCCGCCGACGGACTGGACCAGGAACGCCTCGACCGGCAGCACACCGCCACCGCCGCCGCCCAGGGGCGATGCCGGCTCGCCGGTGGGCAAGGTGGGCGATCCAGCCACGCAGAACAGGACAGGCATCGACGATTGAAATGGACGGCCAAACGATCGCGGCGACGCGAGGCGCATTCGGCTTGGCCGTTTTCTCGTCGTATCGCGGCGATGGTGGCGCGGCTTTCGCGTGATGCCGCGCCGCACGCGGCAATCCACGAGCGCCGGATGAAGTCGGAATGAAAAAATTCACGAAAAAAGGTTGACGCACGACGACGGAATCTGAATAATTCCGCTTCTTGCTTCACCGCGTCGATGTCCCAACATCAACCGCGGCAAAGCGACAGTTTTTTCAGTGCGCCCGTAGCTCAGTTGGATAGAGTACCTGGCTACGAACTAGGTGGTCGGGAGTTCGAATCTCTCCGGGCGCACCATTTTTATACTGTTGGCGAGGTGTTCGCGCCTCGCTGTTTTTCCCGCGAAAGGGCTTGGTACCGATCGCGGGAATGGTTCCAGATGTCATGGTGTGCTTCGACACGGATTGACTGGGCGAGGCGTCACCCGTAACAATTCAAGGCTTCGGTGTTTGATCAGCCGGGGATTCGAAAAGCGGGGTATAGCTCAGTCTGGTAGAGCGTTGCGTTTGGGACGCAAAAGTCGGGGGTTCGAATCCCTCTGCCCCGACCAGCGATACGTTCTGCCACAGAGACTGCGCCTGTAGCTCAACCGGATAGAGCATCGGCCTTCTAAGCCGACGGTTGCAGGTTCGAGTCCTGTCTGGCGCGCCAGTTGCAAGATTTACGGTGGATGTAGCTCAGCTGGTTAGAGTCCCGGATTGTGATTCCGGTTGTCGTGGGTTCGAATCCCATCATCCACCCCAGTTTCAAACCCGGTTCCGGCATCACGTCAGTTCATGGGCCGTTAGCTCAGTTGGTAGAGCAGTTGACTCTTAATCAATTGGTCGAAGGTTCGAATCCTTCACGGCCCACCATCCAGAACAGGCACCTCACGGCAACGTAGGTGCCTGTTTTTTTGTCTGCGATCGAGCCCGCATCGCGGAATCATGGAGGCCTGGCGTGGCGGCCCCCGTGCGCGCCGGATGCGCGCTGCGCGCGGTCCGGCGTGCTTGTGCTGCGCGGCGTGGCAACCGTAAAATGGCCCGTTATCCAGTGCCCAAACGCTGTCGATGAACAACGATGGCGGCGGCGTCCGGGTCCGCTGGACCGGCGCGGCAGGGCGAGCTTTTTTTTGTTGCCAGTTGCGGCAAGGCGAAAGTGGCGGAATTGGTAGACGCACCAGATTTAGGTTCTGGCGGTTAACCCCGTGGGGGTTCGAGTCCCCCCTTTCGCACCATGTCACGCTGGTTTTCTTTTTTTCCGGTGGCCTTGCCGCCATGGTGCCTGCGCCAGGCCCAAACATCAGGTAGTACCAGGAGACGTCATGCAGGTTTCGGTTGAGAACATCGGCACCCTCGAGCGCAAGCTCACGGTGAAGTTTCCCGCGGAACGCTTCGATTCGCAGGTGAGCGCACGTATAGCCGAGATGGGCCGCACAGCGCGCCTGAAGGGCTTCCGGCCGGGCAAGGTGCCGCCGGCCGTGATCAAGCAGCGTTTCGGGGAGCAGGTGCGCGGCGAAGTGTTGTCCGATCTGATCGGCAGCACGTTGCGCGAGGCGGTGACCCAGGAAAAACTGCAGCCGATCGCGAATCCGGCGATCGATACGACCGGCAAGCCGGAGAACGGCGAGATCGCGTATACCGCCACGTTCGAGATCATGCCCGAGTTTCCGGTGGTCGACGTGGCCGCGCTCGAGATCACGCGCCCGTCCGCCAGCGTGACCGAGGCCGACATCGACAAGATGCTCGAAACCCTGCGCCAGCAGCGTCGCAGTTTCGACGAAGTCGACCGCGCCTCGGCGGACGGGGACTTCGTGCTGTTCGACTATGCGGCAACGGTCGATGATTACCGTTTCCCGGCCGACGGCCTGGAGCGTGCGGGGAGCGTGCTCGGGTCCGGGACGCTGTTCAAGGCGCTGGACGATTCGCTGCTGGGGCGCCGCGCCAACGACGAGTTCGAGGCGGACGTGGCGTTCCCCGCCGATTTCCGCAACGAGAAGCTTGCCGGCAAGACCGCAAAGGTGAGCTTCAAGATCGTCAAGGTGCAGGCCCAGAACCTCCCCGAGGTCGATGGCGAGTTCGCCAAGCTGTTCGGCATTGCCGATGGCAACCTCGACACCTTCCGCAAGGAAGTGCGCGCCAATCTCGAACGGGAATTGAAAGCCGCGCTGATGGGGCAGTTGAAGTCCGAGGTGGCGGAGAAGATCGCCCAGGCGCACAGCGGACTGGATGTGCCCCGCCTGCTGGTGCAGTCGGAGGCGCAGAACCTGGCCGCCAACGCCGTGCCGCGTGGCGAGCAGCCTTCGGCTGAACTCATCGAATCGGCGACGCCGATGGCGCGCAAGCGCGTGATCGCCGGCTTGCTGATGAGCGAAATCGCGCGCAAGGAGGGGCTCAAGATCGACCGTACCCGCGTGGCGGAACAGCTGGCGGCCATCGCCTCGACCTACGAGGAGCCGGAGAAGGTCATTGAACTCTACAACGGCGACCCCCAATTGATGTCCGGGCTGCAGAATCGCGTCATGGAAGACCAGGTTGCCGAGTGGGTGGCGGAGCATGCCAAGACCACCCGCCTGGATCTGAGTTTCGACGAGGTGATGCGCCCGGCTGGTGCCTGATTCCATCGGTACCGTTTCGGTCCGGCCCGATGACGTATCGGGCCGGATGCCCTACTGTCAGGCACATCACCCGGAGAGCTGCTAATGGCCATGGATCAGATCCAGAACCTCAATTTGGTACCGATGGTCGTCGAGCAGACGGCCCGTGGCGAGCGCTCCTATGACATCTATTCACGCCTGCTGAAAGAGCGCGTGATTTTCCTGGTCGGCGAAGTCAACGACCAGGTGGCCAACCTGCTGGTTGCGCAGATGCTGTTCCTGGAGTCCGAGAACCCGGACAAGGACATCCAGTTCTACATCAACAGCCCTGGCGGCGCGGTCACCGCGGGGCTGGCGATCTACGACACGATGCAATTCATCAAGCCGAATGTCAGCACTATGTGCATCGGCCAAGCCTGCAGCATGGGCTCGTTCCTGCTGATGGCGGGTGCCAAGGGCAAGCGCTTTGCGCTGCCCAACTCGCGCGTCATGATCCACCAGCCTTCCGGCGGCGCGCAGGGCCAGGCAACCGACATCGAGATCCAGGCGCGGGAGATCCTGTACGTACGCGAGCGGCTGAACCGGCTGTATGCCGAACATACCGGCCAGCCACTGGCCAAGATCGAGTTGGACATGGAGCGCGACCGCTTCATGGACGCCAACGAGGCCAAGGCCTATGGCCTGATCGACGAAGTGCTGGAAAAGCGCGCCGGCGAAACAGTGAAATCGGCCTGATTTCAACAACAAACACCCAGGTCACGAGTAGGGCTCCGCGTCTGCAGGCAGACGCGGAGCCCTGTGGTATTCTCGCGACGCATTCAGATTGACCAGCGGGATCGAAAGTATGAGCGACGACCGGCAGGGGCGTTCCAGCGACAGCGGCAAAATTCTCTATTGCTCGTTCTGCGGCAAGAGCCAACACGAGGTGCGCAAGCTGATCGCGGGCCCGTCCGTATTCATCTGCGACGAGTGCGTAGAGCTGTGCAACGACATCATCCGCGAGGAGCTCGAGGAGAAGGCGGCGTCGGGGCGTACCCAGTTGCCCAAGCCCCGCGAGATCCGCGAGTCGCTCGACCAGTATGTTGTGGGCCAATCACGCGCCAAGAAGGCGCTGGCGGTGGCGGTGTACAACCACTACAAGCGGATCGAGTCGCGCCAGAAGAGCGATGACATCGAGCTCGGCAAGTCCAACATCCTGTTGATCGGGCCCACCGGCTCGGGCAAGACGCTGCTGGCCGAGACCTTGGCGCGCCTGTTGAACGTGCCGTTCACCATTGCCGATGCCACCACGCTGACCGAAGCGGGCTACGTGGGCGAGGACGTGGAGAACATCATCCAGAAGCTGTTGCAGAAATGCGACTACGACGTGGAAAAGGCGCAGTCGGGCATCGTCTATATCGACGAGATCGACAAGATCTCGCGCAAGAGCGAAAACCCGTCGATCACTCGCGACGTCTCGGGCGAGGGCGTGCAGCAGGCGTTGCTGAAACTCATCGAAGGCACCCTCGCCTCGGTGCCACCCCAGGGCGGGCGCAAGCATCCGCAGCAGGAGTTCCTGCAGGTGGATACGAAGAACATCCTGTTCATCTGCGGCGGCGCATTCGCGGGGCTGGAAAAGGTCATCCAGCAGCGATCGGAGACCACCGGCATCGGTTTTTCGGCCGAGGTGCGCAGCAAGGAGCGCACCGAGAACCTGGGCAAGGTGCTGGCCGACGTCGAGCCCGAGGACCTGGTCCGGTTCGGTCTGATTCCCGAGTTCGTCGGCCGCCTTCCGGTGGTCGCCACGCTCGACGAGCTGGATGAGGCGGCCCTGGTGAAGATCCTCACCGAGCCGAAGAATGCGGTCACCAAGCAGTTCAAGAAACTGTTCGAGATGGAAGAGGTCGAGCTGGAATTTCGGCCCGAGGCCTTGCAGGCGATTGCCAAGAAGGCACTCAAGCGCAAGACCGGTGCCCGTGGCCTGCGCACCATTCTCGAACAGGTATTGCTGGAAACCATGTACGAGCTGCCCTCGCTGGAACACGTCAGCAAGGTCGTGGTGGATGATGCGGTGATCAACGGACAGGCCGAGCCCTACCTGATTTATCGCGGCAACCTGCAGCAGCGCGTGGCCAGCGACGGCAGCGACGCGGCCTGATACACGTCGTATGGTAAAAAGCGGCTCCGGTGAATACCGGGGCCGTTTTTTTTGGGCGCCGCGGCATGGAAACCTTGTGCAGCACGCCGGTTGCCTCCACTTGACGTGTCATGGGTCCCGGCGCAGTGTCGGGCCCGGTATGTCGATCCACCAGGAACTATTTTTCGATGGCCAAGACCGTCCGTAAAACCGAATTGATGGATGCGCTGCCCGTGTTGCCGTTGCGCGACGTCGTGGTGTATCCACACATGGTCATTCCCTTGTTTGTCGGCCGCGACAAATCGATGCGTGCGCTCGAGCGCGCGATGGAAGGCGAGCGCCAGATTCTGCTGGTGGCGCAGAAGAGCCCGGATATCGACGATCCGGAAGCCGCCGACCTGCACACGGTGGGCACGCTGGCAGGCGTGCTGCAATTGCTCAAGCTGCCCGATGGCACGGTCAAGGTGCTGGTCGAAGGCCAATCGCGGGTGTCCATCGAGGATTGCCGTGAGGCCAACGGTATGCTGGTGGCGCGCTCGCGTACGATCGAGCCTGTCTACAACGCCAAGGAGCGCGAGCTCGACGTGGTGTCGCGTACCTTGATCTCGTTGTTCGAGCAACTGGTCAAGCAGAGCCGCAAGCTTCCGCCGGAGGTGCTGGCCAGCCTGTCCGGCATCGAGGAACCGTCGCGCGTCGCCGATTCCATTGCCGCGCATCTTTCCGTCCGCATGGCCGACAAGCAGAAAGTGCTTGAAACCGCCGACGTGGCGCAGCGGCTGGAGTTGCTGATTGGCCTGGTCGACAGCGAGATGGATCTGCAGCAGGTGGAGAAGCGCATACGCGGGCGCGTCAAGACGCAGATGGAGAAGAGCCAGCGCGAGTACTACCTCAACGAGCAGATGAAAGCCATCCAGAAGGAGTTGGGTGACAACGACGAGGGCTCCAACGAGGTCGAGGAGCTGCAAAAGAAAATCGAGAACGCCGGCATGCCCAAGGCGGTGCTGACCAAGGCGCGCCAGGAGTTCGGCAAGCTGAAGCAGATGTCGCCGATGTCCGCGGAAGCGACCGTGGTGCGCAACTATCTCGACTGGCTGGTTGGCGTGCCGTGGAAGAAGCGCAGCAAGGTGCACAAGGATCTGCGCGTGGCGCAGGAGGTGCTCGACGCCGACCACTTCGGGCTGGAAAAGGTCAAGGACCGCATCCTGGAGTACCTGGCCGTGCAGCAGCGCGTCGCCACGATGAAAGGTCCGATCCTGTGCCTGGTGGGTCCGCCGGGCGTGGGCAAGACGTCGCTGGGCCAGTCGATCGCGAAGGCCACCAACCGCAAGTTCGTGCGGATGAGCCTGGGCGGCGTGCGCGACGAGGCTGAGATCCGCGGTCATCGACGGACCTACATCGGTTCCATGCCGGGTCGTATCGTGCAGAACCTGACCAAGGTCGCCACGCGCAATCCGCTGTTCATGCTGGACGAGATCGACAAGATGTCGATGGATTTCCGCGGCGACCCTTCGTCCGCCTTGCTCGAGGTGCTCGATCCGGAACAGAACCACGCCTTCAATGACCATTACCTGGAAGTCGATTTCGATCTGTCCGAGGTGATGTGGATCGCCACCGCCAACTCGCTGAACATCCCCGGCCCCTTGCTGGATCGCATGGAGGTCATTCGCATCCCGGGCTACACCGAGGATGAGAAGCTGGGCATCGCGCAACGGTATCTGCTTGCCAAGCAGTTGAAGGCCAACGGCCTCAAGCCCGAGGAATTGCGCGTGGACGAGGAGGCGTTGCGGGACATCGTGCGCTACTACACGCGCGAGTCCGGCGTGCGCAACCTCGAGCGGGAGATCTCGAAGATCTGCCGCAAGGTGGTCAAGGAACTGACCCTGGGCGAGGTCGCCAAGGCGAAGAAGGCGAAGACCAGGAGCGCAAAACCTTCGAAGAAGGCTGTCACCGGCGTCGAGGTAACATCGGCGAATCTGGATCATTACCTCGGCGTTCGCCGTTTCGATTTTGGCCGCAAGGAAGTCCAGAACGAAATCGGCCTGGTCACCGGTCTGGCCTGGACGCAGGTGGGCGGTGAGCTGCTCAGCATCGAGGCATCGATCGTTCCCGGCAAGGGGCGACTGGTAAACACCGGGCAGCTCGGTGACGTCATGAAGGAGTCGATCCAGGCCGCGCTTTCGGTGGTGCGCGCGCGTGTGGACCAGCTCGGCATCGACCCGGAGTTCCACCAGAAGCTCGACGTGCACATCCACGTACCGGAGGGCGCCACGCCCAAGGACGGCCCAAGTGCCGGTGTGGCGATGTGCACCGCCCTGGTCTCCGCGCTTACCAAGGTACCGGTGCGCTCGGAAGTGGCCATGACGGGCGAAATCACCTTGCGCGGGCGCGTTCTGCCGATCGGCGGGCTGAAGGAAAAACTGCTGGCTGCGCTTCGTGGCGGCATCACCACGGTGATCATTCCCGAAGACAACAAGAAGGATCTCGTCGACATGCCGGCCAACATCACCACGTCGCTGGATATCCATCCGGTGCGTTGGATCGACGAGGTGCTCGACATCGCGTTGGAGCGTCCGCTGCAACCCAGTCAGGCGACCGATGTGGAAGAGGCCCACGCGTCCAAGGAGGGCGCGCCGGTGGATGAGGCTGCGGAGGTCCATTCGCGGACACATTGAGTCGTCGGCCGGTCCCGGTGACTGGCGCTTGGCCCCCCGACATGGCGGCGGACGCATGCTGAATCGGCATCGTCCGCCGTTTGCTTTTCGCGCCGTTTCGTGTGCTGTATTTCCGCGAAAACGCTTGCCGTGACTTGTGTTGCGAAGTTTGGCGACGCACTGGTATAAAGGCGGAACCACCGATTTCATGCCCACCGCGGCGACCCCTGTTGCGACACGGCACCTGGCGCGAGCCAATCATCCACGCTGGCGTTGTTTCGTCGAAAACGAACCGCGCCTGACGAAAACTAGGAGTTTCTCAATGAATAAAACCGATCTGATCAACGCCATCGCCGAGAAGGCCGAACTGACCAAGGCCGATGCGACCCGCGCGCTCGAAGCGTTCTTCGAGACCGTGCAGAAGACGCTCAAGAGCGGCGAAGACGTCTCTGTCGTCGGATTCGGTACTTTCACCGTGCGTGCGCGTGCGGCTCGTACGGGTCGCAACCCGCGGACCAACGAAATGATCCAGATCCAGGCGTCGAAGGTGCCCGCGTTCAAGGCTGGCAAGACCCTGAAGGATGCCCTAAACTAAGCGGCTGACGCTTGGTCCCGGGTGCTTAGCTCAGCGGTAGAGCGTCGCCCTTACAAGGCGGTGGTCGTAGGTTCGATCCCTACAGCACCCACCAGAAATGCGGAGCGGTAGTTCAGCTGGTTAGAATGCTGGCCTGTCACGCCGGAGGTCGCGGGTTCGAGTCCCGTCCGCTCCGCCACAGTTCACAAGGGCGCCCGTGTGGCGCCCTTGTTTTTTGGCACAATGCTTCGTCCAGGCGGAGCCGGCCGCCAGGCGATGGGTGCTTGATGCCCTTGTGGCACGCGGGGACAGCCTGGCGTTCGCACCGCGCTCATGCGCCTACAACCACGTTGCGGGAAGATTCCAATGCTGCAGGCAATGCGTAACAAGATGCATGGATGGCCAGCCATCATCCTTCTGGGCATTTCCGTCTTCGCCATGTCGTTTTTCGGCATGGAAGGCTATCTGACGTCCGGCAACGACACGTCGGTGGCGAAGGTCGGCAAGCATGAGATCAGCCAGAACGACATGCAGGATCGGCTCAACCAGTTGCGGCAGCGCGCCAGCGCCGAACAGGGCGATCAGTTCGACACCAGCATCTTCGAGAAGCCGGAGATGAAGCTGCGTGTGCTCAATTCGATGATCGATCAGCAACTGTTGCTCCAGGCCAATGACGATCTGGGCCTGCGGGTATCCGATCAGGCCGTGCGTGACTACATCGCGTCCATCCCCGCGTTCCAGGTCGACGGCCATTTCGATCCGACGTCCTACAGCGCGGTACTGGCCAGCCAGCGCAAGACGCCGGAGATGTTCGAGAGCGAGGTGCGTTCCGATCTGGCCGTCCAATTGCTCCCTGCCGCGATCAACGCCAGCACCATCATTCCCGCCGCCGATGCCGAACGTTTCCTGGCATTGCGCATGCAGCGTCGCGACCTGCGCTATGTCCTGTTGCCGCGCCCGACGACCTCCGACACCAAGGTGACCGACGAGCAGATCGACGCCTACTACAAGGCGCATCTGGCCGACTACACCGATCCCGAGCGCGTTTCGGTGAAATACATCGAAGTGAACGGCGCGGACCTCGCTTCGGCATCGGCGCCCAGCGACGAGGAACTGCGCAAGCGCTACGCCGACGAGAAGCAGCGTTTCGTGCAGCCGGAGCAGCGCCTGGTTTCGCACATCCTGATCGACGTGCCGGCCAACGCCACGCCCGAGCAGCAGAAGGCCGCCCTGGCCAAGGCCAACGAGATTGCCGCCCGCGCGACGCCCGAGGATTTTGCCGATCTTGCCCGCAAGGATTCGCAGGACCTGGGTTCCAAGCGGCAGGGTGGCGACCTGGGCTGGCTGGAGCGTGGCGTGACCAATCCGGCATTCGAATCGGCCATGCTTGCCATGACGAAAGGCCAGATATCCAAGCCGGTGTTGTCGCCGGAGGGTTACCACATCATCTGGTTGCGCGACATTCGCAGCGGCGATGCCAAACCTTTCGAAGAGGTGCGCGACACGCTGGTGAAGGAAGCCACGGCGGCGGACAAGGACCGGCTGTACAACGACATCGCCGGCAAGCTTTCCGACAACACGTATCAGAACCCCTCCTCGCTGGAGCCGGCGTCCGAGGCCTTGAAGCTCCCCATCAAGGAAACGTCGCTGTTTTCCCGCGCTGGCGGCGAAGGCATCGCGGCCAACCCCAAGGTGGTTGCAGCGGCGTTTTCGGATGACGTGCTGGCGCAGGGGAACAATTCGGGCTTGATCGATCTGGGTGGCGATCACTCGGTGGTGATCCACGTCGACAAGCACCTGCCGTCGACGCCGCGACCGCTGGCCGACGTGCGCGACGACGTACGCAATCGCATCATCGATGAACGCGTGGCCGCTGATGCGAAGGCGCAGGCAGAGAGTCTGCTGGCGCGGTTGCAGAAGGGTGATTCGATGGAAGACGTGGCCGCTGCCTCGAAGCAGGACGTGACCACCGTCAAGGAGGCGTTGCGTGTCCAGGCCGACGTGCCGGCGCCGATCCGCGATCGCGCGTTCCTGTTGCCGCATCCCGCCGAGGGCAAGCCGCAGTACGCCGACGTCGACATGGGCAAGGGCGTCTACGCCTTGCTCGCGCTGGACAAGGTGCAGCCGGGCGACCTGTCCGGTGTGACCGCCGAGCAGCGTGAATCGCTACGCCAGCAGATGGCACAAGCCTACGGTTCCGAAGCGACGAGCGAGTTGATCGAGATCCTGCGGTCGCGAACCGAGATCAAGATCAACAAGGAACGCCTGTGATCTGATCGCGAAGCCTGATCGCCAGGTCGGGTGGAAAATTTGGATGGAAAGAGGCGGCCATCGGCCGCCTTTTTTCATGGTCGCGTTGCTCGGCATCTCCCACGGTCAGCGCGACCCATGGCCGTGCGGCCGCGCGCCGATCAGTGAATGCTGCCTATCTTCAACACCAGGCCGGGCTTGATCGATTGCCCGCGCAGATGGTTCCAGCGCTGCAGGTCGTCGACGCTGACAGCGTAGTGGCGGGCGATGCGCCAGAGGCTGTCGCCGGGGCGGACGGTATGGTGGCGCGGTGACGCGTGGCGCTTGGCCGCGGGTTCTTGGCCGCCGGCGTTACCCGGCGAGGTGGCTTGCGCGCGATCGGCGTCTGCGCTGGCGCCCGAGCTCTCGTTGACCAGCGCGGCGCGAAACTGTCGTGCATGCTTCGCAGGAAGCACCAGGTAAGAGGCCGCCTGGCCGTCGATGATGTCGCTGCGGAACGCCGCATTGAGGTGCTTGAAGCGATCGACCGACATGCCCGCGTGGCTGGCCGCTTTCGTGACCGAGAGGGATTGATCGACCGGTACCTTGACCAGTTGCCGTTCCGGCGCCAGCGTCGGCAAGGTCACGCCGAAACGGGCCGGTTCGCGTATCACGCAGGCAATGGCCAGCAGTTTGGAGAGGTGTTCGCGTGTACCGCGATGGACCGGAAGCGCTGGTATGGCCGGCAGGGCGGCGGGCGCGCCGTGCTTTTTCACCAGTTTGCGTACCGCGAATTCACCGGCGTTGAAAGCGTAATCGGCGAGCCGCCAGTCGTTGAATCGCTTGTGGTATCGCTGCAGCTGCTTCATCACCGCGTGCGTCGCCGCGGGTACGTCCAGGCGCCCGTCGTAGCTGTCGTCCACGCGCAGGCCCATGGCGCCTGCGGTGGCCGGCATGATTTGCCACATGCCGGCCGGCTGGTTGCGGCGGCGCTGCGGCACGGGTTGGTAGTGGCTTTCTATCCACGGCAGCAGCACGAACTCGCCGGCGACGTCGTACTGGGCGGCGACCTGTTGCACGTAGGAGAGGCGCGGCAACGCCGCGCTCAGCAGGCTCTCGAATCGCGCCGGATTGCGCGTATAGGTGCGTGCCCAGGCAGTGATCGCCGGATCGGCTGCGCAATCGGCCATCGCAAAACGGCTGCGCAACTGCTCCCATACGTCGGTTTGTGGTGGTGCCGCTGTTTCCGATGGCGGGAGCAGGCGGCTGCGATCGGCAGCGATCGGCGTGGTGACCACCGGGTGATGGGTTTTTTGCGAAGGGGCGGTGGCGCAGGCCGTCAGCACCAGGGTCAGCGTGACGGGAAGTAGCCGCCGATTCATGCGGCAAACGTGTTCTTGGCGTGGCGCAGGGTGGCAAAGCGCGCAACGCGGTCGCTGCCGCTGCCGTGACGGCCGCACCAGGCCGATACGTCGTCGCTGTCAACGCGCAGGAAGGGGTTGGTGGCCAGCTCGCTGGCGAGCGAGATCGGCACGGTGGCCAACCCCTGCGTCCTCAGCTGCTCCACCTCCTCCAGTCGGGCCGCGAGGGCGGTATTCGCCGGTTCGACCGTGTGCGCAAAACGCCCGTTGGCCTGGGTGTATTCGTGGCCGCAACACACCAGCATGTCCTCCGGCAATGCCGACAAACGGTCCAGCGACGCGAGCATCTGCGCGGGCGTGCCTTCGAACAAGCGGCCACATCCGAGACTGAACAAGGTGTCGCCGCAGAACATGATGCCCGCGCCGACGTAGGCGACATGGCTCAAGGTGTGGCCAGGAATCGCAATGACGTCGAACTCCACCCGGGGCGTCTCGAACGCGATGCGCTGGCCGTCGGCGACCGGGTGCGTGGTCGCGCCGATGCGCTGGTCATCGGGGGCGTAGACCGGCACGCCATTTTGCGCGGCCAGGGCGGCCGCCCCGCCGATATGGTCGAGATGGTGGTGCGTCAGCAAAATCGCGCGCAGCCGCAGGCTGTGGGCGGCCAATGCGTCTTCAACCACCGCCGCTTCGCCGGGGTCCACCACGAGGGCGTCGCCCGCGTCGTCGTGCAGGAGCCAGATGTAGTTGTCCGAAAGCGCCGGTATGGGGGTCAGATGCACGATGAACTCCACGGTGTTGGGTGATCCGGAACCGACGGGCGCAGCCTTCCGAAGCGGGAAACGCCCGACTATAAGGGGGCGGTGGCGTCCTCTCGTTAGCCTCCCGTTAAATGGCTTCCGCCGTTCAGTTGCGTCGAAGGCAATCGCCGCCGGCAGGGTGGCAGCAGCTACACTTCGATGAATGAGTCGGAACGTGCGCATGCTTCATCGCGATGAGCGGATCTACACCAGTGCGCCCCTGAGGCAGCTGGCCGATGAGCAGACGCGTGCGATGTTGCCGGATATGCAGCGCAGCGCCGGCGCCCGTGCGTTGTCGCTGGGCGTTTCGGCGGACAGCGAGACGCCCGCCTTGCCACTGATCGGCTGCTGGGTCCGGATGTGGATTGCCGCCGACGGTTATCACGGTGATGTCTGCGCCACCCCCGACGCGCCGCTGCCGTTCATGGACGAGGCCTTCGATGTGGTGCTGCTGCGCCATGCCGTGGAGGTTGTGGCCCAACCATCCATGTTGCTGGGCGAGGCCATGCGCGTGCTGGCGCCGGGCGGCGTGCTGGTATTGACCGGGGTGCATCCGCTGAGCGGCTGGGCGCCCTGGTTCTATTGGCGGACCCACGGGCTGCAAGTGTTGCGCTTCCCTAGCCAACTGGGCAAGCAACTGGAGCATCTCGGGCTGCAAGTGGAGCGGACCCGGCGAGTGGGGCGGGCCTGGCCTGGCGGCGCGGCCGTGCAAAGCGGCTCGTTCAACCCCTGCGGCGGAGGCTATGTACTGATGGCGCGGAAAAGGTGTCGCAGGGCGACCCCGTTGCGCATACTTCCCGCCCCGCTGCGCGTGGCCCGCGGAAGCCTTCCGGCCGGCACGCGGCGCAGCACGGTTTTCTGATTTCGACACCATGGCGAGCGACGATGAGTGACGTGGAAGCATTTACGGATGGTGCCTGCCTGGGCAATCCGGGGCCGGGCGGCTGGGCCGCACTGCTGCGGGCGAAAGGCGGCGAGCGCATGATCGCCGGCGGCGATCCGGCCACTACCAACAACCGCATGGAGCTGATGGCGGCGATCGGCGCGCTGGAAGCGCTGAAGCGGCCCTGCCGGGTCGTGCTCACCACCGATTCGCGCTACGTCATGCAGGGCATCGAGCAATGGATGCCGAAGTGGATCGCCAACGGCTGGCGCACCGCGGACAAGAAGCCGGTGAAGAACCAGGATCTGTGGCAGCGTTTGTCGACGGCGGCGGCGTCCCATCAGGTGCGCTGGCAATGGGTGCGTGGGCACAACGGCCATATGGAAAACGAACGGGTGGACCAGGCGGCACGCGAGCAGGCCGAACTGTTGCGGGTAAGCGCATGAGGCAGATCGTTCTCGATACCGAAACCACCGGCCTGGAAGTGCGCCAGGGTCATCGGCTGGTGGAAATCGCCTGCGTGGAGATGATCGAGCGCCGGCTTACCGGTCGCTATTACCAGACCTACCTCAACCCCGATCGCGCCATCGACGAAGGCGCGCGCATGGTCACCGGCATCGAGGACGCGTTCCTGCTGGACAAGCCGCGTTTCGAGGACGTGGCGGAGGAATTCCTGGCGTTCATCGATGGTGCCGAGCTGGTCATCCACAACGCCAGTTTCGACATCGGCTTTCTCGACGCGGAGCTGGCGCGCCTGGGGCCGCATGCCGGGCAGATCGGCGACCGTTGCAGCGTACTGGACACGCTGAAGCTGGCACGCGAGCGCTTTCCGGGGCAACGCAACAGCCTCGATGCGCTGTGCAAGCGGTTGGGCGTGGACAATTCGCGCCGCGACCTGCACGGCGGCCTGATCGACGCGCAACTGCTGGCCGATGTCTATCTGGCGATGACGTCGGGCCAGGTGGCGTTCGACCTGGGTTTCGAGGACGACATCGATACGCGCAGCACGACGGTGGCGGCGCCATTGGTGCTGCAGGCGCGGCCACGTGTGCTGCGGGCCTCGGCCGAGGAAGTGGTGCTGCACCAGGCCCGGCTCGATGCGCTGGACAAGAGTGCCGCCGACGGCAGCTTGTGGCGCAAGCTCGCATCGCAGGAGATCGAGCTGGCGTAGGAGTCAACTGATGCGGGCGAGGATCGCCGTGATGTTGTCGTTGCCGCCACCGTCGAGCGCGGCCAGCAGTAGCTGATCGACGCATTCCTGTGCAGCCAGGTCCGTGCGCGCCACCACCCGACCGATGGCGGCGTCGGTGAGGTCTTCGGTGAGCCCGTCGCTGCACAGCAGGAAGCCCGTACCGGGTAGGGCGGTGCCGCGGTTCATGCCGATATGCAGCACGTTGGCCGCCGTCACGCCCAGTGCCTGGGTCAACACGTTGCGCTGCGGATGCTGTGAAGCCTGTGCCGGGTCCAGCTGGCCGGCCTCCACCAGTGCCTGAACCAGCGAGTGGTCATGGCTGATCTGGCGCAGGCCCTGCCGCCACAGATAGATGCGGCTGTCGCCCACCCAGGCGGCCTCGTAGCTGTCGCCGACGATCCGCAACGCGGCAATGGTGGTACCCATGGGAAGCCGGTCGCCGTTGCCACGCGTATGCGCCAGCAATCGCTCCCCGGCACCCTGCACGGCTTCCACCAGGCCGTGCCCGCGCGTGACCAGATCGACCATGGCGTCGCGCACCAACGCCGAGGCCACCTCACCGTGCTGATGCCCACCCATGCCGTCGGCGACCAGGAACAGCCCCAGCGCGGCGTCGGCGTAGTAGGTGTCCTCGTTGCGCGTGCGCCGCAGGCCGACGTGGGTGGCGTGTCCGAATTCGATCATGGGTGTCTGGTCAAGCGAATGGGTGCAGCATGCCGGATGTGCGGATAAGGCGCAAAAGCGGGGCGGGCGAGGGAAAGTACGGCGTGTTTGCGGTGAAGTGTCCGAAACGCCGTTCGCTTCGCTTCGCTGCGGTGCCAGCCCGCGGCTGTCCGAATTCGCCCAGCGAATTCGTCGCTCGCGAAGGCAGGATGCCGTAGCGAACAGCGGCACAGCCGCTGGCCCGAAGGGCGAGGCGCAGGATGCGTCGAGCAACCGGGGGGAGTCGTCCACACCACTCTCCGCCAGATACGCAAAACGCCCCGAACGGGGCGCTTGGCGTATCTGGCGGAGAGGGAGGGATTCGAACCCTCGGTAGGCTATTCACCTACGCCTGATTTCGAGTCAGGTACATTCGACCACTCTGCCACCTCTCCATAAGGTTCGCGTGGTCTGCGCGAGCCGGCAAGTTTACGCGGTAGGTCTGGTGGAGACAAGCGTGGCGACGCGGTCGACCATGCCCGCGTCACCGCCTTCAAGCCGCCTTTTTCTTCGCCAGCCGCAACCAGGTATCGACCACCGTATCCGGGTTCAGCGACAGCGATTCGATCCCCTGTTCCATCAGCCACTCGGCAAGGTCGGGGTGGTCGCTGGGCCCCTGGCCGCAGATGCCGATGTACTTGCCCTTGCTGCGGGCGGTGCTGATCGCCATTGCCAGCAGTTTCTTCACCGCCGCGTCGCGCTCGTCGAACAGGCCGGCAACGATGGATGAATCGCGGTCCAGGCCCAAGGTGAGCTGGGTGAGGTCGTTGGAGCCGATCGAGAAGCCATCGAAGATGTCGAGAAACTCGTCGGCGAGCAGCGCATTGGATGGCACCTCGCACATCATGATGACCTTCAGGCCATGCTCGCCCTGGGCCAGCCCGTTGCGCCTCAGCACCTCGATCACCTTGCGGCCTTCGCCCAGGGTGCGCACGAACGGAATCATCACCCACACGTTGTCCAGGCCCATCGTCTCGCGCACATGCTTCACGGCCTTGCACTCCAGTGCGAAGGCTTCGGCGAAGCTGGGGTCGACGTAGCGGCTGGCGCCGCGGAAACCGATCATCGGGTTTTCCTCGTGCGGCTCGTAGCGCGTGCCGCCGATCAGGCCGGCGTATTCGTTCGACTTGAAATCGGACAGCCGCACGATCACCGGTTTCGGGTGAACCGAGGCGGCGATCGTGGCGATGCCTTCGGCGAGACGATCGACGTAGAACTCCACCGGCCCGGCATAACCGGCGATGCGCTCGTCAATCTTCGCCTTGGTCTCGGCATCCTGGCTGGCATATTCCAGCAGCGCCTTCGGATGCACGCCGATGTGGCTGGCGATGATCATTTCCAGCCGCGCCAGGCCGATGCCGGCGTTGGGCAGCATGCCGAAATCGAACGCGCGCTCGGGGTTGGCCACGTTCATCATGATCTTCAGCGGGGCTTCGGGCATGTCGCCCAGGTCCGCCGCGATGCGTTCGAACGGCAGGATGCCCTCGTAGATCGTGCCGGTGTCGCCTTCGGCGCAGGACACGGTGACGTCGGCGCCGTCGGGAACCAGTTCCAGCGCGTTGCCGGTGCCGACCACGGCCGGCACGCCCAGTTCGCGCGCGATGATCGCCGCATGGCAGGTGCGGCCGCCGCGGTTGGTGACGATCGCCGACGCACGCTTCATCACCGGCTCCCAATCCGGGTCGGTCATGTCCGCGATCAGCACGTCGCCGGGCTGTACCTTGTTCATGTCCGACAGCGAACGCACCACGCGCGCCTTGCCGGCGCCGATCTTCTGCCCGATCGAACGGCCTTCGGCCAGTACCTTGCCTTTCCCGCCCAGATGGAAACGCTCGAGCTGGGTGGCGTGCGCGCGCGATTTCACGGTTTCCGGGCGCGCCTGCACGATGTAGATCCTGCCGGTATGGCCATCCTTCGCCCATTCGATGTCCATCGGGCGGTCGTAGTGTTTCTCGATGATCAATGCCTGCCGCGCCAGCTCGTGCACGTCCTCGTCGCTGATGCAGAACCGGCCGCGCAGTTCGATCGGCGTGTCTTCGGTGCGCACGCGTTCGCCGGCGGCATCGGAATAGACCATGCGCAATTGCTTGGCGCCGAGGTTGCGCCGCAGGATGGCGGGCTTGCCCGCGTTCAACGTCGGCTTGAAGACGTAGAACTCGTCCGGATTGACCGCGCCCTGCACGACCATTTCGCCCAGGCCATAACTACCGGTGACAAACACCACGTCGCGAAAACCCGATTCCGTGTCCAGCGTAAACAGTACGCCGGACGCGCCCACGTCCGAACGCACCATCAACTGCACGCCGGCAGAGAGGAACACCTCCTCGTGCCTGAAACCCTGGTGCACGCGGTAGGCGATGGCGCGGTCGTTGTAGAGCGAGGCGAAGACTTCCTTGACCTTGTGCAACACGTCATCGATGCCGACCACATTGAGAAAGGTTTCCTGCTGGCCGGCGAACGAGGCGTCGGGAAGGTCCTCGGCGGTGGCCGACGAGCGCACCGCCACGGCGATATTGTCGGCGCCGGCATCCTTGCACAGCGTGTCATACGCATCGCGGATCGCCTGCTCCAGCTCGGTGGGCAGGGCGGTATCCACGATCCACTGGCGGATTTCCTTGCCGGCGGCCACCAGTGCATCCACGTCGTCGACGTCCAGCGCGGACAGCCGCTCCTGGATCCGCTTCGCCAGGCCGCTTTTCTCCAGGTATTGCTGGAAGGCATCGGCGGTGGTGGCGAAACCGCCCGGCACCGACACGCCGAGTCGGGACAGGTTGCCGATCATTTCGCCAAGCGAGGCATTCTTGCCGCCCACCCTGCCAAGGTCGGTCATGCGCAGCGCATCGAGCCAAAGCACCAGATCGTTCAAGGGGATCTCCTGAAGGCTTTCGTGTAACGAAGGGAAGGGTGCAAACTGACCAGGACGGTCGGCAAAGGAGTGGTATTGTCCGCTGCCGGTCACATGCAGCACAAGAAGACCATTGCCACTGATCCCCACTCCAACTGCATACCAGTCAGTGAAGATACAGTCGGTACAGTGGTTTGCTGACGATCTATGATGCCGACAAAGCGGCCGTGGCCAACCGGGAGCAGCCATGCAACGAGCGGTTTTCTTCATATCCGACTCCACTGGTATTACAGCGGAGACGATCGGCAACAGCATCCTGACCCAATTCGAAGGCGTGACATTCGAGAAGCACCGCCTGTCCTTCATCGATGATGCGCACAAGGCGGAGGCCGCCGCCGTGCGCATCAAGACGCAGTACGCGCAAAGCGGGCAGCGACCCATCGTGATCAACACGATGGCCGACCCTTCCTTGTGCGAGATCGTCGCCGCGAGCGGCGCCCTGATGATGGATGTGTTCGCGCCGTTCATCGGGACGCTGGAGGAGGAGCTGGGCGCCAAGCGTTCCGGCGCGGTCAATCGCGCGCATGGCATGGTGGACTACGGCAAGTACGAGGCGCGCATCAACGCGACCAACTATGCGTTGTCCCACGACGACGGCATCGATGTGGATTACGCCGACGCGGACCTGATCCTGGTGGGCGTGTCGCGCTCGGGCAAGACACCCACCTGCCTCTACATGGCCTTGCACTATGGCGTCAGCGCCGCCAATTATCCGCTGACCGATGACGACCTGGATCGACTGGAGTTGCCCTCGGCGTTGCACCGGTACAAGTCGCGCCTGTTCGGGCTCACCATCGAACCGACGCGGCTGGCGCAGATCCGCGAGCAGCGACGTCCGGGCAGCAAATATGCGACCTTGCAGCAATGCCGCTGGGAGCTCGACCGGGCCGCGCGGCTGATGCGCCAGGCCGACATCCCCAGCCTAAACACCACGCACGTGTCGATCGAGGAAATCGCCAGCAAGATCTTTTCCCGCTTCGGTATCGAGCGGACCATGTTTTGAACGCAGGAGTTTCGTGACAACGATGAGTGCCGTACTGGACAGCCGAACCAACTTGTTGCCGGGGCGCTTTGGCTTCCTGATGGGTCTTTATGCCGAAAATTACCATCGGCTGACGCGCCTGTTCGCGCCGCAGCAACTTGCGCCCGGGCGCTACCTGTCCGACGTCGACGATGGCCTGAACGTGCATCTCCATGTGCAGGAGTGCCATCCCTATACGCTGGAGCTGGAGCTCACCTACGACTTCGTCGATGCCCACACCGGCCATCGCTCGCCGTCGGCGCAGCTGCGCATGTACACCGACGCGCACGTGGCCGAGGCGATGCATTGCCATCCCGGCCGGCACCTGTGGCAGGTGCTCGGTCCGTTTGCGCCGGCGCATACGGTGTTCCAGCATCGCCTGCGCATGAACGGTTTCCTGTCACGCTGGCTGGAATACCTGGCCGAGCAGGGTCATTCGACCGGCACGCTGCAACGCGATCCGGCTGACACGGACGGCTGAGTGCGAAACTGTTGCGGGCAAGAATCGCGCGCAACAAAAAACCCGCGCAAGGCGGGTTTTCCGTGGTGTAGTGGCGGAGCGGACGGGACTCGAACCCGCGACCTCCGGCGTGACAGGCCAGCATTCTAACCAGCTGAACTACCGCTCCACATCTTGTCTTGCAGCTGTTGCGTTCCAGCGTTGCGAGCCAACCTGGCGTCCCCACGGGGATTCGAACCCCGGTCGCCACCGTGAAAGGGTGATGTCCTAGGCCTCTAGACGATGGGGACAATTCAAGTTGGTGGAGCCAGGCGGGATCGAACCGCCGACCTCCTGCATGCCATGCAGGCGCTCTCCCAGCTGAGCTATGGCCCCGCCGCTGGAAGCCCGAAAGAATAGGTCCGAGTGTCATATCCGTCAAGCATTTTTTTCACATCGGCGACGCATGCGAATCGCGTCCTGCCATTGGGCATCCGCTCTCATGTGTTGCCGCCGACAAACGACGGGCGGGCGTTCGTTTAAGCTGGGGAATCCGGCGAGCTTTGAAGGGCAGGCATGCACGAAATCGGCTTCATTCGCGACCTGGCCATGGTGATGATCGTGGCCGGCGCCACCACGGTCCTGTTCCAGCGGCTGCGGCAACCGGTGCTGCTGGGCTACATCCTGGCCGGCGTACTGATCGGCCCGCACACGCCGGGCGTGCTGGTGGCCGATCCGCGGGCGATCGAGGACATCTCAAACCTCGGTGTCGTGTTGTTGATGTTTACCCTGGGGCTGGAGTTCAGCGTGCGCAAGTTGCGCCGGGTGGGCGTGGGCGTTCTCGTGGTGGCGGTGGCCGAAGTGGGGTTGATGCTCTGGATCGGCTTCGGCATCGGTGAGCTGTTTGGCTGGAAAGGCATGGATTCGCTGTTCCTTGGCGCGATCATCTCGTTGTCGTCGACGATGGTCGCCACCCGCATGCTGTCCGAAGGAGGGCAGCGGCATCATCCTTTCGCGCAGCTGGTGGTGGGCCTGCTGGTGGCCGAGGACATGTTGGCGATCATCATGTTGACCCTGCTGACGGCGGTGGCCATCGGCGGCTCGGTGCAGGCGGAAACGGCGTTCACCCTGATCGGTCATCTGGGCCTGTTCGTGATCGTCGGAATGATCCTGGGCCTGCTGTTGCTGCCGCGGCTGGTGGATTACGTGGCCGGTTTCGGCCGCGACGAGACCTTGCTGGTCAGCGTGCTGGGGATCTGTTTCGGCGCCAGCCTGCTGGCGGCATGGATGGGTTTCAGCGTGGCCCTGGGCGCGTTCCTGGCCGGCGCGATCGTGGCCGAATCGCGCAGCGTCGCCAGCGTCATGCATCTGGTGGAGCCGTTGCGCGACATGTTCGCGGCGCTGTTTTTCGTGGCCATCGGTTTGAAGATCGACCCGACAATGCTGTTGCATTACGTGCTGCCGGCGCTGCTGATTGCCGGCGCCGTGATCCTGGGCAAGACGCTGGCCTGCAGCGTGGGCATCTTTGCCGTCGGCCACGACGCGCGTACCTCGCTGCGCGCCGGCCTGGGCATGGCGCAGATCGGCGAATTCTCCTTCGTCATCGCCACGCTGGGCTTGTCGCTGGGCGTGATCAGCAAGTTCATCTATCCGATTGCCGTGGCGGTGTCGGTGGTGTGCATGGCGGTTTCGCCGTACCTGAGTCGCTCGGCCGACAAACTCGCCAACGGGCTGACCCGGGTGACGCCGCGTCCGGTACGGCTGCTCGCCAGCAGCTACAACGGCTGGCTGGCCAACCTGAAACCGGTCAACGAGAACGCCGTGCTGGCGGCGATCTTTCGCCGGCTGCTGTGGCACATCGGCATCAACGTGCTGCTGGTGGTCACGCTCTTCATGCTGGGCGCGTACGTCAATGCGCATAACTGGGCGTGGTTCTCGATGATCGGCATCGGTCGCGACATGCGCCACACGCTGATCTGGGCCAGCGCCCTGTTCCTGTCGCTGCCGATGCTGATCGCGGTGTACCGCAAGGCCGAGGCACTGGGCATGCTGCTGGCCGAGATCGGCATTCGCGAGCGCTTTACCGGCGCCTATACGCAAGCGATGCGCAACGTGCTGGCGCGCATCATCCCGCTGGCGACCTTGCTGGCACTGGCGGTGCTGGTGAGCGCGCTGGGTTCGACCATCTTGCCCCCGCGGGGCGTGGCGCTGTCGCTGGCCCTGGTCGGCGTGGTGCTGGCGGTGGTGCTGTGGCGCAGCCTGGTGCAGATGCATGCGCGGCTGCAGGCGGCGCTGAGGGACACCCTCGACAAACCCGAGCGCATGCCATAGCCCCGTCGGCCCGCGCGACATGTGAAAGGGAAGTCACGCCCGGTGAACCTTTACCGTTGCCCACGGTCGGAGGTCTGCATCGTTGCCAAGACCGGGCGGGAACCGCACAATGCGTGGCCTGCCTCCATCGGGGAGGCCCGGATGGTGACGCCGGCATATTCCATGACGAGGGAGTTTCGAATGAAGCAATTTCTGCGTCCCACGCTGACCGCCGCTGCGCTGGTCGTCGCGTTGGGCATGACGTCGAGCGTGTTCGCTCAGGCTGCCACCGGCGCCGCCGGCACGGTCGACAAGGCCAAGGCCAGCTACGTGATCGGCTACCAGATGGGCGAGCAGGTACCGCCGATCATGCGCGACGAGCTGGATCCGACCGCCGTTGCCAACGCCGTCAAGGCGGCCATGCTCGGCCAGAAGCCGACCATGACCGATGCTGAGGCCAAGCAGGTCCATGATGCGTTCATGGCCAAGATCCAGGCCAAGTACAAGGTCGAAATGGACAAGCTCGGCGCCAAGAACAAGGCCGAAGGTGCCGCGTTCCTGGCCAAGAACAAGTCCAAGCCCGGCGTGAAGACGACGGCGTCCGGCCTGCAGTACGAAGTGATCAGCCAGGGCACCGGCCCGCGTCCGGGCCCGAACGATACGGTCGAGATCAACTACACCGGCAGCTTCATCGACGGCCAGGTGTTCGACGCCTCGTCCAAGCACAACCCGCCGGGCCCGGCCAAGATTCCGCTGGCTGGCGTGATCCCCGGTTTCCGCGAGGGCCTGCAGCTGATGCAGGTGGGCGGCCATTACAAGCTGTACATCCCCTCGACCCTGGCCTATGGCTCGGAGCCGCGTCCGCCGATGCCGCCGAACGCCACGTTGATCTTCGACGTGACGCTGGTCAAGACCGGCCCGACGCCGGCGGGTGCTTCGGGCGGCTGATCGTCCCTACGCTCCGGTAGCGTTACGGCAAAGGGCGCGAAGCGATTCGCGCCCTTTGCTTTTTCCTGACCGGCCGCAGGCGTCACGTCGCCGGTTAGAATAACTGGCTCGGTTTTCAGGGAATCAACCTTGCGATGAAAGTCACGATTTTTGGCACCGGCTATGTAGGCCTGGTTACAGGCGCCTGCCTCGCGGAAATGGGCAACCAGGTGATATGCGTCGATATCGACGCCTCGAAGGTCGAGCGGCTGAATCGCGGCGAGATCCCCATCTACGAGCCGGGCCTGGAACCCATCGTGCGGTCCAATCGCGCCGAAGGGCGCCTCGGTTTCACCACCGATGCGGTGGCCGCCGTGGCCCATGGCGAGATCATTTTCATCGCGGTGGGAACGCCGCCGGACGAGGACGGCAGCGCTGACCTCCAATACGTATTGAGCGTTGCCCGCACCATCGGCGCGCATCTCGACCGCTACGCGGTGGTGGTCAACAAATCCACCGTTCCCGTGGGTACCGCCGATCGCGTGCGCGCCACGATTTCGCAGGTATTGGAATCGCGCGGTCTTGAGGTGCCCTTCGACGTGGTGTCCAACCCCGAGTTCCTGAAGGAAGGCGCCGCAGTGGAGGATTGCCTGAAACCGGACCGCATCGTCGTCGGCGCTTCAAGCGAGCGTGCCGTGTCGATGTTGCGCCGCTTGTACGCGCCATTCAACCGCAGCCACGACCGGATGGTGGTGATGGATGAACGTTCGGCCGAGCTGACCAAGTACGCCGCCAACGCGATGCTGGCGACCAAGATCAGTTTCATGAACGAGATCGCCAATATCGCCGAACGGGTCGGTGCCGACGTGGAACTGGTGCGCCAGGGCATCGGCTCCGATCCCCGCATCGGTCACCATTTCATTTACCCGGGAGCGGGTTACGGCGGCTCGTGTTTCCCCAAGGATGTGCAGGCGCTGGAACGCACGGCACGCAGCCACGGCTACGACGCGCGCCTGCTGGCGGCGGTCGAGGCGGTCAACCACGATCAGAAGGCCAAGCTGTTCGAATTGATCTCCCGTCACTTCGATGGGCAGTTGGCGGGCAAGACGATCGCGCTGTGGGGCCTGGCCTTCAAGCCCAATACGGACGACATGCGCGAAGCACCCAGCCGACGGCTGATGGAGGCGTTGTGGCAGGCCGGCGCCAACGTTCGCGCGTTTGACCCGGAGGCACGGGCCGAAACGGCGCGCCAGTATGGCGAAAGGCACGATCTGGTCCTGTGCGAGCACGCCTATGACGCCCTGCAGGGAGCCGACGTGCTGGCCATCGTCACCGAATGGAAGATGTTTCGCAGCCCCGACTTTTCGCGTATCCGCAGCCTGCTGAAAACCCCGGCCATTTTCGACGGGCGCAACCTCTACGAGCCGGCGGCGGTGGAGGCGGCGGGGCTGGCGTATTACGGCATGGGTCGCGGCCGCAGCCTGCAGGTGGCGAAATGAGCAACGACCAAGCGGGCAGCGGCGGGCTGGAGCAGCGGCTGGCCGAGCTGGAAGTGCGGCTGACCTTCATCGACGACACCGTCGAGGCGCTTGCGGTGGCCGATGCCGACCAGTCGCAGCGCATCACCGCGCTGGAGCGTGCGGTGCGCGAGCTGCGCGGCGAGCTGATGTCCGTGCGGCTGGGCCAGGCGCCCGACCCGCACAGCGAACCGCCACCGCCGCACTATTGATACCGACCGAGATTTCCGACCATGGCCGATTCCCTGCGCGACCAGTTGCTGAAAAGCGGCATCGTCAAGCAAGTACGCGACGAAAAGCGCCCCGCCGTCCAGTCCGCAAGATCCGCACAGAAGGGGCGGTCGGCGAAGCCGCCGCGCCATCGTCCAGCGGCCGCCGACGCCGACGGCATCGATCTGGCGCGCGCCTATGCGATACGCGCGCAGACCGAAGCGGGCGAACGCAAGCGCGCCGAGCAGGAAGCGGCCGAACAGGCGCGCCTGCGGCGCGAATGCAAGCAGAAGATCCAGCATTTGCTGGCGGGAAACGCGCTCAACAAGCCTGAAGCCGATCAGCCGCGCAACTTTGAATATGGCGGCAAGATCCGGCGCATCTACGTCGATGCGGCCCAACTGGCGGCGCTCAATGCCGGCGAACTGGGGGTGGTGCAACAAGGCGGCCGATACGTGCTGGTGCGCCGGGAGATCGCCGAGCAGGTCGGGGCGATAGACGCAAGGCACCTGGCCCTGCTGGTCGATCCCGCCACGGCGGGCGTCGGCGACGATGGCGTCCCCGACGACCTGATGTGGTGACGCGATTCGGGCGTGGCCGGGGCAGCGCGCCGGCCGTGCACCTCAGGCGACGGGCGCGGAGGCGGCCGTTGCGCTGACAGCCAGGGCCGGGTTGTCCCACCCCTTCTTCGGCATGAAACGCTCGCCGTGGCGCTTCGCCAATTGCTCCAGCTTCTGCTTCAGGGTGTCCACGCCCTCGCTGCGGGCGTACTGGATCGGGCCGCCGCGGAACGGGGCAAAGCCGGTACCGAAGATCACGCCCGCATCGAGCAGGTCGGCATCGTCGACCACGCCTTCGTCGAGGCAGGCGATCGCCTCGTTCACCATCGGCAGGATCATGCGCTCCTGCACGTCTGGCGGGGTGACGTAGTCCGGGTCGATCTCGGGTTTCTGCGGTTTGCCGTCCTGCCAGACGTAGAGGCCCTGGCCGTCCTTCTTGCCGCGTTTGCCGGCGCCGAGCCGGTCGTCCAGGCCGGGCGGAAGTTCCAGCCCCAGGAACGGCGCCAGCTCCTTGCCGACCGACGCGCAGACATCAAGGCCGACCGTGTCGGCCAGTTCGATCGGCCCCATCGGCATGCCGAACTTCTTCGCTTCGCGATCCAGCACCGGACCGGGCACGCCCTCGGCATACATCCGCATGGATTCGAGCAGGTACGGCATCAGGATGCGATTGACCAGGAATCCCGGCGTGCCCTTTACCGCCACCGGCAATTTGCCGATCGCCTTGCAGAAGGCCAGCGCGCGCTTTTCGATGGCCGGATCGAGCCGGTCGTGACGCACCACTTCCACCAGCGGCATCTGCGCGACCGGGTTGAAGAAATGCAGGCCGAGGAAGCGCTGCGGCGCCGCCAGCCCCTCGCGCAGCTCGTTCAACGGAATGCTCGAGGTATTGCTGGCGAGGATTTCGTTGCCCTGGAACTGCGGCTCCATGGTGGCGTACAACGCGCGCTTGGCGTCGGCGTTCTCGTAGATGGCCTCGATCGCCAGATCGGCCTGCGCCACGCCACTGCCTTCCACGTCGGCGCGCAGGCGCTGCGCGGCCGCGGCGATTTTCTCCGGTGTCTTGAGCTTCTTTTCGTACAGCGCGCGCGCGCGGTCCAGCGCCGGCTGCACGTACTTCGTCTCGCGATCCTGCAGGCTTACCTGAAATCCCCGCAGTGCCGTCCACGCGGCGATGTCGCCACCCATCACGCCGGCGCCCACAACATGCACGTGTTCGATGCCGTGTTCGACGCCGCTGCCCTGGTTCTTCAGGCGCTCGCGCAGGAAAAAGATGCGGATGAGGTTTTGCGCTGTCGGCGTTTCTGCCAGCCTGGCGACGGAACGTGCCTCGAGCTTCAGGCGCTGGCGGATGTCCGGGCCGCCGCGTTTCCACACATCGATCAGCGCGAACGGCGCGGGGTAGTGCTCCTTGCGCACCTTGGCGGCGGTCTGCTTCAGCACCATGGGCGCCAACAGCTGGCGCACGGGCCACAGATTGCTGGCCCACGCCTTGGCGCGCCGCGCCAGCGGGCGTGGGGAGGGACGGCGCAGCATGTGGCGCGCTTCGGCCAGCAGTTCGCCGGCGCTGGCCAGGCGGTCGACCACGCCCAGGCTCAGGGCGCGCCGGGCCGACAGCGGTTTGCCGGTCAGCATCAGCGGCAAGGCATCGGTTGCCCCGATCAGCCGCGGCAGGCGCGCGGTGCCGCCCCAGCCGGGATGGATGCCCAGTTGCACCTCGGGCAGGGCGATGCGGGTGTTTTCGTCATCGGCGGCGATACGCTGGCGGCAGGCCAGGATCAGTTCGGTGCCGCCGCCCATGCAGGCGCCGTGCACGGCCGCCACCGTGGGGCAGGGCAGGCGCGCCAATGCTTCGAAAATCCGTTGGCCATGCTCGATGTTCTCCAGCACCGTGCCCTGGCGGGCGTAATCCTTGAACTCGGTGATGTCCGCGCCGACGGCAAAGCCCGCCGGCTTGGCGGAGTGGATGATCACCCCGGCCGGATTCTCGATCGCCAGCCGTTCGACGATTTGCCCCAGCTCGTCCAGCACGGCGCCGGAAATGGCGTTGACGCGGCTGTCGGCGCGGTCGAGGGCGAGGGTGACGATGCCGCTGTCGTCTTCGCTGGCTTTCCAATGATTGAAGCGCAATCCTTCGAACATGGGATATGCAGGCGTGGCTTGGGAATCTCGAACCTTACCGTTCCATCGCCGTGAATGCGAGACTCCGTATCCGCCGGTTAAGGTGTCGCCGGCCGGAGCGGGCGAGGGCGCCTGCAGGCCCGGCCAAGCGTTGATTTTCCGGCGCCGGACGCTGTCGGCACGGATCGACAAAAGTGCGTGCGCCGGCTGGGCGATGGCGTGCGCGCCGGGCTAGACTTGCCAGGGGCGTGGTCGCCGCGCCGACGGGGATATCAATGACGGGACGCACGCTGTGGGCACAATGATCTTGCCGCTGGATGCCGCATCGCCGCAGGCGGGCGCCGAGGTGTTCGAGCAGATCCTCGGGGCGTCCAGTGGCCTGGTGCTGCTGCAGAGCGACGATTGCCCGGGCCTGCTCGAACAATTCCGCTCGATCGCCCGCCACACCGGACAGGCGGTCTACCTGTGGCAGCCGGACACGGGCCTGGGCAGCATGCGCGATGCGCACGTGCGGGTTCCCGATTGCCAGCGACTGGGCAATGCGCTGCGCTTCATGCAGCAAAGCCTGCATTTCGGCGTGTACGTTCTGGTTGGCCTGGAGTTGCCGCTATCGGCGATGGACGACACCTTGCTGCGGCAACTGGCGCGCATGCCGCAAGGGCACCTGCGCCGCGTGGTGCTGGTGAACGCGCCGCCAGCGCTGGCCGACCACCTGGGCACGCTGGCGGTACATCTGCACAGCGACGACAGCTCGCCGCGGCGGCTGCGCCTTCGCGATGGCCGCTGGCTCCTGTGAGGGCTTGCGCATGACGGCCGGCGTCCTGATCGTCGCGGAGCAGCGCGAGCTGCGTCGCCTCGTCTTCGATGCGCTGGATCAGGCGGGCTACACGCAAATCTACAGCGCGCGCGACACCACGCATGCCGCCATCCTGCTGGAAGGGCGGCCGTCCTTGCAGTTGATGGTGGTCGTCATCAAGGGCGAGGGCGCGCAGGGCCGCGCCTGCTGCGAGCAGTTGCGCCAGTTGCCCGCCGCCCGCGACGTGCCGCTGATGGTGATAACGACCGACGAGGCGCCGTTTCACCCCGACCACTGGCCCACCGGGACGGTGGATTGGCTGCACGCCTCGCGTGTCGCCGCGGAACTGTTGCCGCGCTGGCGCCGGGCCAGCGCGCTGGCCGGCGCAACCCTGCCGGCGCTGCCGCAGGCGCCGCTGCCGGAGCCGGCCGGCGACCGGTATGCCTTCCAGGAAGACGACAGCGAGTGGCTGGTTGCCGAGCTGTCGGGCGCCTGCGCGCTGCTGGAAGTCAGTTCCGCCGTGATCCGGCATAGCCGCCTGCCGGCAAGCCACTGGAAGGGACGTCCGCTGTCACAGGTGCTTTGCTTCGAGGGCGTGACGATCGAGCAGGTGGTTGCCGAGGCCAATCGCCGCTGGTATCCCTGCCAGCGCCGTTCGGCCGAAGGCAGCGATACCGGGCAGGCGAACGCGCGGCTGGTACGCCACGATGGGCGCGATGCAGTGGCGCTGATTTTCCGCAGCGACCGCGCCGACATTCGCGCGGAGGCGGCGCTGTCGCTGCTGTCGCGCATGTTTGCCTCGGCCAATGGCGTCGACGCGCAGACGGCGGCGGCACGTCTGCTGTTCGACGAACTCGGCCTCGACTACCTCGCGGTCTGGTCGTTGCCATCGGGCAACCCCGGCATTCCGGTGCAGCAACTGCAGCTGTGGAACGGCCCGGAACCCAGCTGGCCACCGCCGGCGGCGCAACCCTCGCTGGCGCAGGTATTGGCCGGCGGTACGGTGGCGTACCGCCACGACGCGCGGAACCAGGAGAACGACGATCCGCTGGTGCAGGTGCTGGGCCTGGCCGATTTCGCCGGCATGCCGCTGTACGACGAACGGCATACCGTGCTGGGCGCCATGCTGGCCGGCAGCCGCCGTGGCTTTGGCCCGGCGGGGATCATCGAGCCCGTGCTGCACTGCGCCGCGGCGCGGTTCGCGCAGATGCTGGAGCTGGGCCGCACCCGCGAGCAGGGCCGCAGCGAAGGCCTGCTCGACGCGCTTACCGGGCTTCCCAACCGGTTGCTGTTCAACGACCGGCTCGAAACCATCATCCGCGAGGCGGTTCGCAACGGCGAATGCTTCGCCGTGCTGTTCGTGGACCTGGATCGGTTCAAGGCGGTCAACGACAGCTACGGCCACGCGGCCGGCGATGCCGTGTTGCGTTCGGTGGCGAGGCGCCTGTGCGGCAGCGTGCGCGCTTCCGATACGGTGGCGCGCTATGCCGGCGACGAGTTCACCGTGGTGCTGCGTCACATCGTGAAGAACGACGACGTGCTGCGCGTGGCGGAGAAGATCGTGCAGGTCATGGAGACGCCGCTGTATCTCGACGACGGCACCGAGCTGCAGATCACCGTTTCGATGGGCGTGAGCTTCTTCCCCGACGATGCCAGCGACGCCGAAACCCTGCTCAAGCACGCCGACGAAGCGATGTACGCGGCCAAGCACCTGGGGCGCAACAACTTCCAGATCTACGAGGTCAGCCCGGAATACGCGCAAGAGCACGGCATGGCGCTGAAGACGCGCCTGCGCCATGCCGAGGGCAACGGCGAGTTGCGCGTGGTCTACCAGCCGCAGGTGAACACCGAGACCGAGGACATCGTGGGCATGGAGGCGCTGCTGCGCTGGGAGCACCCGGAGCTGGGCACCATCAGTCCCGCCGTCTTCATTCCGCTGGCGGAGGAAACGGGCCTGATCGTGTCGATCGGCGAGTGGGTGATGCGCACCGCCTGTCGCCAGGCGCGCGAGTGGGAGGAGCGCTACGGCCTGCGCCTGCGCCTGGGCGTCAACCTCTCCGCGGTGCAGCTGATGGAGCCGCACCTGCTCGACACGGTGGCGAAAGTGCTGACGGATACCGGGCTCGATCCCGACCTGCTGGAGATGGAAGTCACCGAAAGCATCAGCATCAAGGAAGCACCGAACCTGCTGGAGAACCTGCACGGCCTGCATGAGCTGGGTTGCCATATCGCCATCGACGATTTCGGTACCGGGGCCGCCTCGCTCGACTACCTGCGGCGCCTGCCCGCGGACCGTATCAAGATCGACCAGAGTTTCGTGCGCAATATCGGCGTCGATCCCGACGACGAGGCGATCGTGCGTGCCACCATCGAAATGGCGCACCGGCTCAAGCGCGCCGTGGTGGCCGAGGGCGTGGAGATCGAACAGCACCTGGAATTCCTGCGCGCGCACGGCTGCGACGAGTTGCAGGGCTATCTTTTCTGCCGGCCGGCCACGCCGGTGAGTTTCGGCAACCTGCTGGCCGAGCGGCAGCGGCTGTTGAGCGCCCGGGCGGCCGAACCGGCCTGAACATCGGCCAAAGCGCGTCCAACGTTTTTTCCACAATCGGCCCGGCGCGCGACATTACACTGTGCGGCGCGCAGGCTGAACTTGTGCGGCGGGCGCCGGTCTGAGCTGCGCGTTCGGCTCCTACGGTTTCGCAGCGGATGACGGCATTGATGATGGATACGGCCCGCACGGGCGAAAACGAACTGGACCAGGCGCTGGTTGAACGTGTCCAGAAAGGGGACAAGACCGCCTTCGACCTGCTGGTGCGCAAGTACCAGCACAAGCTGATCGGGCTGGTGTCGCGCTACGTGCGCAGCCATGCCGAATGCGAGGACATCGCCCAGGAGACCTTCATCCGCGCCTGGCGCGCGATCGGATCGTTCCGCGGCGACAGCGCGTTCTATACCTGGCTGTACAAGATCGCGGTGAACACCGCCAAGAACCACCTGGTGGCCGCTGGCCGCCGGCCGCCCACCGACGATATCGATGCCGACGATGCAGTGTTCATGGCCGGCTCCCAGCGCATGCACGACAACGCCACGCCCGAACGCGAAATGATGCGCCAGGAAATTGAACAATCGGTGTTCTCCACTGTCCAAGCGTTGCCCGAAGAACTGCGCACCGCCATAACGTTGCGTGAAGTGGACGGCCTCAGCTACGACGAAATCGCCGAGGCCATGGGCTGTCCGATCGGTACCGTGCGGTCACGCATCTTTCGGGCACGTGAAGCGATCGACGAAAAACTGCGGCCACTGTTGTCGGACCGCGAGGACCAGACATGAATCAGGCAGGCGTGAACCCGGAAAACCGCGAGCAACTCTCGGCCGCCATCGATGGCGAATTGTCGGCGCAGGAGCTGCGTTTCCTGCTGCGCCGCCTCGACCATGACGCCGCGTTGGCGCAGACGTGGTCGCGCTATCAGCTGGCCGGAGATGGTGTGCGCCGGCAGGTTCCGCCGCTGGCGTCGGCCGATTTCGCCGCGCGGGTCATGCGGGCCATCGAGCGCGAGTCGGCGGCGGGTTCGTCGGCGTCGGCGCCGGCTACACGCCGTCACTGGTTGCGCTGGTCGGCCGGCGGAGCCATTGCCGCCAGTGTGGCGGTGGCCGCGCTGTTGCTGGTTCAGCCGGCCGGAGAAACCGGCCGCATCGAAACCGCGGCCGTCGATGCGCCAGGCGCGGGCACGCCGGCCGCTCCCGCCGCGCCGTCGCCCTCGGCGGTGCCGGCCACGGTTCCGCCGTGGCTGAGCGGCAACTCGGCCGAGCTGTACAGCCAGCGCGCCTCGGCCACGCTGGGCGTGCCTGGCGGCGGCAACCTGGTGCCGTATGCCCGCGACGGCATGCCCATGCATCGCTACCGCACGCTCGACAATCACGACGGCAGCTATCTCCTGCTGCTCGACCCGCAGCAGCAGCGCGACACGGCCAACAACCGCGCGTTCCCGCGGTAGCTGCACTGCCGCCCGCGTGTCGATTGCCGCGGGCGTTGCGTTTTTCACGCGTCGCCGACGGGTAATCCGGCCGATGCGGTTGCTGGCGACCGGTCATGGCCTGGCCGGTCGCGTATCCAGCGGTTTGCCACCCCCAAGGAGGAATCATGAATCGATCCATCTTGCGCATCGTCGCGTGCCTCGCGTTGAGCGGCTTGCCCGCGCTGTTCGCGGTGCAGGCGCAACCGGCCGCTGCCGCCGGCCTGCCTGATTTCACCGGCATCGTCGAGAGGAATGCGCCGGCGGTGGTGCACGTCGAGGCGAAGTACACCGGCGCGAACGATCGCCGCCGCGGCATGATGCCGGGGCCGGGCCAGGCCGATGATCCGCAGGCCGAGCTGTTCCGGCGCTTCTTCGGCATGCCGATGATGCCTTCGCCGCAGGAGCAGCAGCGCACCTCGCTGGGGTCGGGCTTCATCATTTCCGGCGACGGCTACATTCTCACCAACAACCATGTGGTCGAAGGCGCGGACAAGGTCAGCGTGCGGCTGCAGGACCGGCGCACCTTGACCGCCAAGGTCGTCGGCACCGACCCGACCTATGACATCGCGTTGCTGAAGGTCGATGCGGGCAGCAAGCTGCCGGCGGTGAGCATCGGCGACTCGCGCGCGTTGAAACCCGGTCAGTGGGTGCTGGCGATCGGCTCGCCGTTCGGCTTCGACTACACCGTGACCCAGGGCATCGTTAGCGCGGTGGGACGCAACCTGGGCCAGCGCGACCAGCCCTATACCTCGTTCATCCAGACCGACGTGCCGATCAATCGCGGCAATTCGGGCGGCCCGCTGTTCAATCTGGATGGCGCCGTCGTGGGCGTCAACTCGCAGATCTATTCCAACACCGGCGATTACCTCGGCGTGTCGTTCTCGATCCCCATCGACGTGGCGATGAACGCGGTGCAGCAGATCAAGACCAAGGGCTACGTGTCGCGCGGCATGCTGGGCGTGATGGTGCAGCCGGTCGACGACGACATGGTCAAGGCGTTCAAGCTGGACAATGGCGTTGGCGCGGCGGTGGCCGCGGTCACGCCTGGAAGCGGCGCCGAGAAGGCCGGTGTGCAGCCGGGCGACATCATCCTGGCGTACAACGGCCATGTCTTGCAGCAGGCGGCCGACCTTCCGCCGCTGGTGGGCATGACCAAGCCGGGCACGACGGTGCCGATGGAGATCCTGCGCAACGGCAAGAAACAGACGCTGCAGGTGACCATCAGCGAAGCCGAACGCGACAAGAGCGCAGCAGGCGTGGGCGGCAGCGGTACGTCGTCCCCGCGCACCGGCTCGGCCGCGCTGGGGCTGACCGTGCAGCCGCTTGACAACGACACCCGCGACCAGCTGGGCCTGAAGAAGGGGCAGGGCGTGGTGATTGGTGAGATCACCGGGCCGGTGGCAGCCCAGGCGGGCTTGCGCGCGGGCGACGTGATCCTGATGGTGAACCAGAAGCGCATCGGTACCGTCGACGAGTTCAAGGAAGCCACCAAGGACATGAAGCCGGGGAGCACCGCCCTGTTGCTGGTGCGCCGCGGGGAACAGAGCAGCTTCATCGGGTTGACCATACCGGACGGCAAATAACGCCTTTCCCCGGTTGCGCGCACGGGCGCCATCGCACAGGTGGCGCCCGTGGCGTTTTCGCACAATGGCGTGCGCCGGTTCCATGCGATAATGCCGGGTTCGCGCCGCCATACCGGCAGCGCGCGCCTGCGCTCCCCGCATGGCGACCATCCCCGTTCGGCAGGCCAGCAGCGCTCCATGGAATTGATCCGCAACTTCTCCATCATTGCCCACATCGATCACGGCAAGTCGACGCTGGCCGATCGCATCATCCATCTCTGTGGCGGCCTGGCCGACCGCGAGATGGAAGCCCAGGTGCTGGACAACAACCCGATCGAGCGCGAACGCGGCATCACCATCAAGGCGCAGTCGGTGTCGCTGCCGTACAGGGCGCGGGACGGGAAAACCTACCAGCTCAATTTCATCGACACGCCCGGGCACGTCGATTTCTCCTACGAGGTCAGCCGCTCGCTGGCCGCCTGCGAGGGCGCGCTGCTGGTGGTGGATGCGGCGCAGGGCGTGGAGGCGCAGTCGGTGGCCAACTGCTACACCGCGGTGGAGCAGGGGCTGGAGGTGATCCCGGTGCTGAACAAGATCGACCTGCCCACGGCCGACGTGGAAAAGGTGAAGGGCGAGATCGAGGCGGTCATCGGCATCGACGCCACCGATGCGGTGGCGGTAAGCGCCAAGACCGGCCTCAACGTGGTGGAGGTGCTGGAGGCGATCGTTGCCCGCATCCCGCCGCCGAAGCCGCGCGATACCGACCGGCTGCAGGCGTTGATCATCGATTCCTGGTTCGACAACTATCTGGGCGTGGTGTCGCTGGTGCGCGTGATGCAGGGCGAGATCAAGCCCGGCGACAAGCTGCTGGTGATGTCCACCGGCCGTACCCACGAGGTGGGCGAGGTGGGTGTCTTCACGCCCAAGCGCAAGAAGCTGGCGAAGCTGGGCGCCGGCGAAGTGGGCTGGATCAACGCCTCGATCAAGGACGTGCATGGCGCGCCGGTGGGCGACACGCTGACCCACGCCGGCAAGCCCGCCGATAAGGCGCTGCCCGGCTTCCAGCACATGCAGCCGCGCGTGTTCGCCGGCCTGTTTCCGGTGTCCTCGGACGATTACCCCGCGCTGCGCGAGGCACTGGACAAGCTGCGCCTGAACGATGCGGCGATGTTCTTCGAGCCCGAATCGTCCGAGGCGATGGGCTTCGGCTTCCGCTGCGGCTTCCTGGGCATGCTGCACATGGAGATCGTGCAGGAGCGGCTGGAGCGCGAATACGACCTGGACCTCATCACCACCGCGCCCACCGTGGTGTACGAGGTGCTGAAAAGCGACGGCAGCACCATGTTGTTGGACAACCCGGCCAAGCTGCCCACCAACACCAGCCTGGTGCAGGAGATCCGCGAGCCGATCATCGTGGCCAACATCCTCACGCCCGAGGACTACATCGGCAACATCATCAAGCTGTGCGAGGAGAAGCGCGGCGTGCAGCGCTCGATCCAGTACCTGGCCACCCAGGTGCAGATCAGCTACGAGCTGCCGCTGGCCGAGGTGGTGCTGGATTTCTTCGACCGGCTGAAATCCGTCTCGCGCGGCTACGCCTCGATGGACTACCAGTTCGAGCGATTCGAGGCCGGCCCCTTCGTGCGCACCGACGTGCTGATCAATGGCGAACGGGTGGATGCATTGAGCCTGATCCTGCATCGCAGCCACGCCGACCGCAAAGGTCGCGAGCTGGTCGAGCGCATGAAGGACCTGATCCCGCGCCAGCAGTTCGACGTGGCGATCCAGGCTGCCATCGGCGCGCAGATCATCGCGCGTTCCACCGTCAAGGCGCTGCGCAAGAACGTGCTGGCCAAATGCTACGGCGGCGACGTCAGCCGCAAGAAGAAATTGCTGGAAAAGCAGAAAGAAGGCAAAAAGCGCATGAAGCAGGTCGGGCGGGTGGACATCCCGCAGGAAGCTTTCCTTGCCGTGCTGAAAGTGGATAAATAGTTTTGGTCGGGAATGGAGAATCGGGAATCGGGAATCGCACGGGCTTGCCGCTCCGATTCCCGATTCCCGATTCCCGATTCCCGGCTCCTCAAGGAGCCCCACATGGAATTTGATTTTTCGGCGATCCTGCTCGGCCTTACCGTGCTGTTTGGCGTGGTGTGGGGGCTGGACCGGCTGTTTCTGTACAAGCAGCGCAAGGCGCGGCTCGATGCGGCGGGCACGGAATACAGCGACCCGGTGCCGGTGGACTGGGCGCGTTCGCTGTTTCCGGTGGTGCTGGTGGTGCTGCTGCTGCGCACGTTCGTGGCCGAGCCGTTCCGCATTCCCTCAGGCTCGATGATGCCGACGCTCGACGTGGGCGATTTCATCCTGGTCAACAAGTTCGCCTATGGCCTGCGCCTGCCTGCGTTCAACAACAAGGTGGTGGACCTGGGCGAACCCAGGCGCGGTGACGTGGTGGTGTTCCGCTTTCCCGGCTTTCTCTGCAGGGACGGCGCCGGCAAGCTGGTCCGCAGTGGCGATCCGAGCTGCAGCGACCCGCATGCGAAGGTCCCCAGCCAGAACTGGATCAAGCGCGTGGTGGGCCTGCCCGGCGATTCCATCGAAGTGCATGGCGCCGAGTTGCTGATCAACGGCAAGCCGGTGCAGGCCGAGGAGATCGGGCCGTACCAGGGCAACCCGCAGCGCGTGGAAGACCGCCTGATGCTGGACATGGGCGCCACCGTCTGGAAGGAGCACCTGGGCAAGGTCACCCACATGATCGCCCGCATGCCGGCGTACAACATCCCCAACCCGATACCCAACGCCAAGGTGCCGTCGAAGGTGCCGGAGGGTTGCTACATCGTGATGGGCGACAATCGCAACAACAGCGAAGACAGCCGCTGGTGGGGCTGCATGCCGGAGAAGAACCTGGCCGGCAAGGCCTTCCTGATCTGGATGAGCTGGAAGGGCTGGGGTACCGGCGGGGTCGATTTTTCCCGTATCGGCACGGTCATTCATTGACAGGTTGCCCGGATGCGGGCGTCCCATTGGTGCGAGAATTTGCCGGCATCGTCGATGCTGGCGGCATCGGCGGTTCGGCAGTGCATATCGGGCGGGTCACGCCGCGCAGGCGGCATAGCGAGGGGACTATGAAATCGAGGCAATCGGGCATCACCCTGATCGGGTTCCTGGTCATTCTGGCCCTGGTGGGCTTTCTGGGTTACATGGCGATGCGGCTGGCGCCGTCGTACAGCGAATACATGGGCGTGGAAAAGGCGATGACGCAGATCGCCACCTCCGGCGTCGACGGCAAGTCGCTGGATGACCTGCGTCGCGACCTGATCTTCAAGATGAACTTCCAGTACGTCGACGACGCCACCATCCAGCCGGCGGACATCACCCTGGTGCGCGACCGCGAGGGCGGCTCGACCCAGTTGCGGGTCGCCTACGACAAGGTCGTGCCGTTCATGTACAACATCGATTTCCTGCTGCACTTCGACAAGAGCGTGCCGCTGCAGGGCAATCCGAGCCAGTAATCGATCAGGGCCTCTCTTGCCATTCAACTACCGTTTCCGCGATCGCTCGCTGGCCGAACTGGCGCTGACCCATCGCAGCATGGGCAAGCCCAACAACGAGCGCCTGGAATTCCTGGGCGACGCGCTGCTGGGGGCGATCGTCGCCGAGATGCTGTTCGAGGCGCACCCCAAGGCCAGCGAGGGCGAGCTGTCGCGGCTGCGCGCGCAACTGGTCAGTGGCCAGGCGCTGGCCACGGTGGCGCGCGAGCTGTCGCTGGGCGACGAGCTGAAGCTGGGCACCGGCGAGCTGAAGACGGGCGGCTTCCGCCGCGATTCCATCCTGGCCGACGCGTTCGAGGCGATGGTGGCGGCGGTATACATGGATGGCGGCTTCGAGGTTTGCCGCGAAACCGTGCGCAGCCTTTTCGGCGAGCGCATCGCGGCCCTGCGCCGCTCGTCCAAGGACGCCAAGACGCGCCTGCAGGAATGGTTGCAGGCCGGCGGCTGGCCGCTGCCACACTACGAGCTGGTCGCCAGCCATGGCGAAGACCACGCCAAGACCTTCGATATCCGCTGCAGCGTCAGCGAGCCGCTGGCGCTGGTTGCCGAAACCACCGGTGCCAGCCGCCGCGGTGCCGAGCAGGACGCCGCCGAGATCGTGCTGGCGCAGTTGCTGGATGCACAGCGCACCGCCTGATCCGCGGCCTTCGGCGCCCCCGAGAATCCGCGATGCCGCCGCACTACCGGGCGGCGTGACTGCCATTGCCCCCGGCGGCGAGGCACTACACTTGCCATCCATCTTGCCGAGCACTCTGCCATGAACGAACTGGAACCCGTCGCCGCGCTGCCACACGAGGATTACCGCTGCGGCACGGTGGCCCTGGCCGGTCGCCCCAACGTGGGCAAGTCCACCCTGCTCAACGCGCTGATCGGCTTTCGCCTGTCCATCATCAGCCCGCGCCCGCAGACCACACGGCACCGCATCCTGGGCATCAACACCACCGACGCCGGCCAGATCATGTACGTGGACACGCCCGGCCTGCATCGCGGTGCCAAGCGCGCCATGAACCGCAGCCTGAACCGCGCCGCGCGCTCGGCGATCAGCGACGTCGACCTGGTGGTGCAGCTGATCGAGGCCGGTCGCTGGACCGACGAGGACGAGGCGCTGTACGCCGCGCTGGTCGAGCAGGCCACACCGCGCCTGCTGGTGGTCAACAAGGTCGACCTCAACAAGGACAAGACCGTGATGCTGCCGTTCGTGGCCAACCTGGTGGCCACGCACAGCTATGATGAAATCCATTACGTCAGCGCGCTGAAGGCGCAGGGTCTGAAGGAGCTGGAGCAGGCTATCCTGAAACGCCTGCCGATCCAGCCGCCGGTGTATGGCGAGGACGAGGTCACCGACCGCAGCGAGCGCTTCCTGGCCGCCGAAATGGTGCGCGAGCAATTGATGCTGCGGCTGGACCAGGAATTGCCGTACGCCACCACGGTGGAGATCGAACGCTTCGAGGACCGCCCCGACGGCATCGCCGAAATCCACGCCATCATCTGGGTCGAGCGTGATGGCCAGAAGGCGATCGTCATCGGCAACGGCGGCGCCCAGCTCAAGGCCATCGGCAGCAGCGCCCGCCGCCACATGGAGCGCATGTTCGAACGCAAGGTGTTCCTGAAACTGTGGGTGAAAGTGCGCGAAGGCTGGGTCGACGACGACAACATGCTGCGCAGGTTCGGGTATACCGATTGAAGCCGGGATTCGGGAATGGAGAATCGGGAATCGTTAGAGCACAGCTTTTCCTATTCCCCATTCCTCATTCCCGATTGCCCCCAAAGCCATGCGCCTCGACCAGCAACCCGCCTATGTCCTGCATTCGCGCCCGTACCGGGAGACGTCGCTCTTGCTGGAATGCCTGACCCGCGACCAAGGGCGGTTGGGTGTGGTGGCGCGTGGCGTGCGGGGGGAGAAGGCGCGCTTGCGGCGGGCGCAACTGGAACCGTTCCAGCCGCTGGCGGTGGGGTTGCTGCTGCGTGGCGAGCTGGCCACGCTGACGTCGGTGGAAACCACGGCCGCGCCGCTGCGCCTGGTCGGCAACGCCGGCCTGGCCGGGCTTTATCTCAACGAGCTGGTGGTGCGCCTAAGCGAGCGGCAGGATCCATCGGGCGCGCTGTTCGATGCCTACGCGCTGGCGCTGCAGCGGCTGGCCACGGATGAGCCGCTGGCCTGGAGCCTGCGCCGGTTCGAACGCGATCTGCTGCAGGCGATGGGTTACGCCCTGCAGCTGGAGCACGATGCCGAAACCGGCGAGCCGCTGGAGCCGCAGGCCCATTACGAATACCGCGTCGAACACGGCGCGGTGGCCTGCCTACCGGGCCGCAGGCAGGTCTTGCGTGGCAGCGATCTGCTGGCACTGGCACACGACCGCATGCCGGACGACGAAGGGCTGAAGGCGCTGCGCGGGATGATGCGCGAGGTGATCCGCTTTCATCTCGGGGGCGGCGAATTGCGCGCCTGGCGGGTGCTCGGCGGCGCCACGGCGTGGCGCTGATCGCCGGTATCAGGCATCCAGTGCCTGCAAGGTGGCATCCAGCGCCAGGTTGAAGCGTTGCAGGCTCGGCGCGATGTCGGCGGGAACGTGGTTGAGCGCTTGCTGTAGCGCCATGGTGGCGGTCGACAGCATGGTGGCGCCGCAAAAACCACAGGATGACCGCAACCGGTGCAACCGCTCGGCGAGCGCGGCGTGGTCTGTGTCCATGCGCGCAAGATCGCGCTTGAGCAGCTCCAGTTCGCTCCGCAACAGCCCCCGCAGCGCCTGCATGGTGACCGGGTCGCCGCTGGCCAGCACGCCGGCCTGATCGTCGAGCGGCGCGGTGGCGTGCCCAACCCATCCCAGCAGTCGCTGCAGGTCCGCCAGCGTGCAGGGCTTGACCAGCACGTCGCTGAAGCCCGCCGCCAGCAAGGCCGAACGTTCGGCAGGCGCCATCTCGGCACTGCTTGCCACTGCGATGCCGCGCCGCGAGCGCGCCTGCTCGTCCGCGCGCAGCGTCGAGAGGATCTGCAGCGCGCCGGCGCCGGGCATGCGGCAATCCAGCAACAGCAGGTCGAACGCCTGGCCACGCGCCAGCGCCAGCGCCTCGATACCGTCGGCGCAGGTGACCACCCGGGCATCCAGCCGGTGCAGGCCGTCCGCCAGAAAACGGCGGCTGGCCGGGTCGTCGTCCGCCACCAGCACGTGCACGCCGGTGGCGTGGATGTGGGGAGAAGACGGCACGGTGACGTTGGCGGGCATGACGAAATCCATATCGTTCAGCTGAGTTTGGCAGAATGGCCCGACATGCGTTTTCCATCAAGCCATCTGCTGCTGGGTTCTTGCCTGCTGTTGCTGTGCGGCGGCTGGATGGCGCCTGCGCGCGCGGATGTGGTTTTTGCGGCGCGCTCCATCAGCGTGCCCGGGGTGAAGCTGTCGACCGTCACGGTGCATCTAGGTGATCGCGCCGATGGCGGCATCCATCTGCAATTGAGCGCGAAGCAGGCCGATGTGGCGGCCATGGGCTGGCGCAAGGTGGGGCTGTCGCTGGAGGGTGACCTGCAGCGCGATGCGCGCATGCGCTGGATACTGGATGGCCAGTTGCAATTGCGTGGCGCCCCTGGCGGCGCGCTGGGCGATGCCACGCTGCGGCTGGTGACCAGCGAGACCACCAACACGCTGCAGATCGACATCGAGCAGGGCAAGGCCACGGCCAGCGCCGCGCTGCCGCTGGATCAACCCACCCACGCGCAGATCACGCTCACCCAGTTGCCCGCCACCTGGCTGCAGGGTTTGCTGGGCACCGTGTGGTCGGGGCGTCCCACCGGCGGCCGGCTGGATGCCGAGCTGGCGCTGGATGTGCGCGACAACGGCCTGCAGTCGTCCGGCCAGTTCAGCCTTGCCGGCGTGGGTTTCGATACGCCCGCCGGCACGCTGGCCGGCGAGCGCCTGGGCGGTTCGGGACGGTTCGGGCTGGACACGACGACGGTGCCCTCGCGCATCGACCTGGACGCCACCCTGCGCGGCGGCGAATTGTTGCTGGGCCCGATCTACGCCAGCCTGCCGGATCACCCGGTGCAGCTGGGATTGAACGCCACCGCCCAACAAGGCGCCTTCGCCCTTGAACACCTGCGCGTGAACGACGCCGATGCCTTGCAGCTTGAGGGTGCGCTGGCGTTCGATGCGAAAGGCGAGTTGAAGCAGCTCAGGCTCGACCGGCTGCATGCGGCATTTCCGGCGGCCTACGAACGCTATGGCCGCGCCTGGCTGGCCACGCTGGGTCTGCGCGACGTGCGCTTGAACGGGCAGTTGAACGCCAGCGTGGACATGCGCGCGAACGGCTTGCGCGCGTTCGCGTTCACCACCGATGGTCTGGACCTGGCCGAGGCCGATGGCCGCATCGCGGTGACCGACCTGCGCGGCGGGCTGGACTGGGCCGCTGCGGACGATCGTCCCGCCACCACGCTGCAATGGAAGGGGCTGCAGTTCTATCGATTGCCGATCGGTGGCACGTCCTCGCGCTGGCAAAGCCGCAACGGTGCGCTGGCGCTGCAGCAGCCGGTCGACATGAGTCTGCTGCAAGGGCGCCTGCACCTGGGCGAGTTGAGCTGGCGCCCGGCTGCGGCCAGCGGGCAGCGCCTGTCCACCGCGCTCAACGTCACCGGGGTCGACATGGCGGCTTTCAGCCAGGCCATGGGCTGGCCCAGGTTCCCCGGCACGCTGGGCGGGGCGATCCCGTCGCTGAAGTGGGTGGATGACCGGATCGAGCTTGCCGGCGGCTTGTCGGTAAACCTGTTTGGCGGTTTTGCGGACATCACCGAGCTTTCGCTGCAGCAGCCGTTTGGCGACAGCCCGGTGCTCGCCGCCGACATCAAGCTGAGCAAGCTCGATCTCGGTGCGATCACCAGCGTTTTCGATTTCGGCAGCATCACCGGCACGCTCGACGGCTCGATCGACGATCTGCGCCTGGTGAACTGGCAGCCGGTGGCGTTCAAGGCGCGGTTGCTGGCCGACGAGGGCGGTCGCATCAGCCAGCGCGCGGTGAACAACCTCACCTCCGTCGGTGGCGGCGGCATCGCCGCGGGCCTGCAGGGCGCCATGCTCAAGCTGTTCAAGACGTTCGGCTACAAGCGCATCGGCCTCAACTGCACCTTGCAGGGTTCGGTGTGCAGGATGAGCGGCCTCGAGCGCGAGCAGGATGGCTACACTATCGTCGAAGGCAGCGGCTTGCCGCGGCTGCAGGTGATCGGCCACCAGACCGAGGTCGACTGGCCCACCCTGGTTCGACGCCTGCAGGAGGCGGTCGCGGGCAATGCCCCGGAAATCCGCTGATTTTCCCCCACACATCCCCAACCGGAGTTGCCGCATGCGCAAGCTCGTCTACCTGATCCTCACCACGATGACCGTGGCGCTCGTCGGTTGCGTCACCATCAACGTGTACTTCCCCGAAGCGGCGGCGCAGAAGGCGGCTGACCAGTTCATCGGCAACGTGCTCGACAGCAACGCCAAGCCGCCCGCCGAGCCGAAGAAGGAAAACCCGCCGCCCAGCGATCACCGCCCACGGCCGTCGGCGATGTTGCTGGACCTGCTGATTCCCGCGGCCTACGCCGCCGATACGCCCGACCTGCGCATCCAGAACGCCACGACCGAAGCCATCCGTGGGCGCATGAGCGCACGCGTGAACGGCGCGCTGGGCAGCCTGCTCGACAGCGGCGCCGTGGGCTTCACCAACGACGGCCTGGTGGCGATGCGCGACAGCACCAAGGTGCCGCTGAGCCAGCGCGCGCAGGCGAATGCCACGGTGGCCGACGAGAACCGCGATCGCAACGAGCTGTACCGCGAGATCGCACAGGCCAACGGCCACCCGGAATGGCAGGCGCAGATCCGCGCCACGTTTGCCAAGGGCTGGATCAAACATGCGCATGCGGGCTGGTACTACCAAAACGCCGCCGGCACCTGGCAGCAGAAGTAACCGCCGCGGCCGGTGCCGCCGATCTGAGATAATCGGCGGCCAACCGCTGCGGCCCGATGCTTCTTCATGTCCCGATCCAACTCCGTACCTGCCACGCCCTTCGAAGCCACCATCACCGACCTCGGCCACGACGGCCGTGGCGTCGCCCGCATCGATGGCAAGGCATTGTTCGTCAGTGGCGCCTTGCTGGGCGAGCGGGTGATGGCGCGCCTGCGCAAGCGGCATCGTCATTTCGACGAGGCCGAAGTGGTGGAGGTGATCGAACCCTCGCCACATCGGGTCGAGCCGCGTTGCCGGCATTTCGCCGAGTGCAGCGGTTGCTCCCTGCAGCACCTGGACGCCGAGGCGCAGATAGCGGCCAAGCAGCGCGTGCTGGCGGAAAACTTCGAGCGCATCGGCAAGGTCGCGCCAGCGCAGTGGTTGCCGCCGCTCACAGGCGAGCCCTGGGCCTACCGCCGCAAGGGCCGCCTGTCGGTGCGCCACGTGCTGAAGAAGGGGCGCGTACTGGTGGGCTTCCGCGAGGAGACCAACCCGCGTTTCGTGGCCGACATCCAGCAATGCGAAGTGCTTCACCCGGCGATCGGCCCAAGGATCGGTCTGCTCGCCGAACTGGTCAACGGCCTGGACGCGGTGGACGCCATCGCGCAGATCGAGTTCGCCGGCGGCGACGACACCATGGCGCTGGTCTTCCGCCACCTGCAACCGCTGGGCGAGGCCGACCTGGCGGCGCTGACGGCGTTCGGCCAGAAGCACGCCTTGGCCATCTACCTGCAGCCGGGCAATAACTCCAGCGTGCATCCCCTGTGGCCGGCGCAGCCGCGGCTGGCGTTTCGCATCGCCAGCGACGACGCGCGCTTTGCCGATGTGGAGCTGGAGTTCGAACCGCTGGATTTCGTGCAGGTCAACGCCAACATGAACCAGCGCATGGTGGCGCACGCGATGGCGCTGCTCGATCCGCAGCCCACCGACCGCGTGCTGGACCTGTTCTGCGGCCTGGGCAACTTCACCTTGCCGATCGCCCGCCGCGTGGCCGAGGTGGTGGGCGTGGAGGGCGAGCATGGCCTGGTGCAACGGGCCGCGCAGAACGCCGCACGCAACGGCATCGACAACGCGCGCTTCCACGTCGCCAACCTGTTCGAGGACCAGCGCACCAGCGACTGGGCGCGCACGCCGTGGGACAAGGTGCTGCTCGACCCGCCGCGCGCCGGCGCCGACCAACTGCTGGCGTATCTGCCGCACCGCCAGACACGCCGCGTGGTCTACGTCTCCTGCCATCCGGCCTCGCTGGCGCGCGACGCCGGCATCCTGGTGAACCAGCATGGCTTCACGCTGGCATCGGCAGGCGTGATGGACATGTTTCCGCACACGGCGCATGTGGAATCCATCGCCTTGTTCGAGCGGTGAGAGCGAGGGGTGAGTGGAGAGGAGTGAGAAGTGAGAAAAAGCCCTGTACGGTCCCGCTCACCGGCACTCCGCCATCCGCTCTGGCTTTTGCTCCAGCCCTCTCTCACTTCTCACTCCTCTGCACTCACTCCCCCAGTCGACCCACTCCGCACGCCACCACTAGCATCGACCCCATGCCGATCGAGATCGAACGCAAATTCCTTGTTGCCAACGACGCCTGGCGTGCCGCCGTCGAGCACAGCGAGCCGATGGCGCAAGGCTATCTGGTGGGTGCGCAGGCACTGCGCGATGGCAGCGCGCGGGCCTCGGTGCGTGCGCGGCTGGTGGGCGGGCAGGCGTGGCTCAACATCAAGGCCGCCACGCCCGGCATTGCGCGGGCCGAGTTCGACTATGCGATACCGGCCGACGATGCCCGCGCCTTGCTGGCTACCTTGTGCGATGGCGTGCTGGAGAAAACCCGTCATCATGTGCGCGTCGATGGCGTACTGTTCGAGATCGATGAATTCGAAGGCGACAATCGCGGCCTGGTCGTGGCCGAGGTGGAACTGCCGGCGGTCGACGCGCCGTTCCCACGGCCGCCATGGCTGGGCCGCGAGGTGAGCGCGCTGGTGCGCTATTACAACGTCAACCTGATCGCGCATCCGTACCGGCAATGGTCGCCGGCGGAGCGCGCTGCCGAGGATGCCGCATGCTGATGATCGGCGTGGCCGCGCTGGAACTGGCCGAGCATGAAAAGCGCTGGCTGAGCGAAGCGGGCGTGGCGGGCGTGCTGCTGTTTTCGCGCAACTACCAGTCGCGCGATCAGCTCTCGGCCTTGTGCGACGCGATCCGCGAGGCCGGCGGCGACGACACGCTGATCGCCGTGGACCAGGAGGGCGGCCCGGTCCAACGCCTCCGCGATGGCTTCACCCGGCTGCCGCCATTGTCGGCGATCGGCGAGCGCTACGCGCACGATCCGCACGAGGCGGTACGCCTGGCGGAGGAGCATGCCTGGGTGATGGCCAGCGAGCTGCGCGCCAGCGGCGTCGATTTCAGTTTCGCGCCGGTGGTGGATCTGGCACGCGGCAACGCGGCGATCGGGCTGCGCGCGTTCCATGCCGATCCGGCGGTCACCGCCGAGCTGGCGCAGGCCTATGTGCGCGGGATGCATCTGGCCGGCATGGCGGCGGTCATCAAGCATTTCCCCGGCCACGGTTCGGTGGCCGCCGACACGCACAAGACCGCGGCGATCGACCCGCGTCCGCTCGAGCGGATTCTGCGCGAGGACCTGCTGCCCTTCGCCGAATGCATCGAGGCGCGGGTGGAAGCGGTGATGATGGCGCACGTGACATATCCCGCCGTGGATGCGCAGCCGGCGGGCTACTCACGGGTCTGGATCGAGCGCATCTTGCGCGGTGAGCTGGGCTTTGCCGGCGTCGTCGTCAGCGACGACATCAGCATGGCCGCCGCCGGCGCGGCCGGTTCCGTGGGCGGGCGCGTGCAGGCGCATCTGGAGGCAGGCTGCGACCTGGTGCTGGCCTGTTTCCCCGACGTGGTCGACGAAGCCATCGCTGCGGTGCAGGGGCGGCAAACCGACCGCGCCGCGCTGTCCAGCCTGCGCGGTGCCATCGCCGCTGGTTGGGATGGGCTGATCGACAATCCGCAACGCGACCGCTTCGTGGCGCGCATCACCGCGTTGCACGACGAGCCGTGAAGGGGAAGCAGGAAATAGGAACCGTTGAAGCCAAGCCCGCCTGCCGCCCTGATGCCCCATGGAGACAACTTATGAGCCTTTCCGTACCGTCCCTTGCTGCCGCCCTGGCCGACGCCGAGCTGCTGTATGAGCGCGCCACGCTGGAAAGCGTGATCGCCGACATGGGGCGCCAGATCGACGTGGCGCTGGACGGCGAGCGTGCGGTGTTTCTCACCGTGATGAACGGTGCGCTGATCTTTGCCGGGCAACTGGCGCTGGCGATCCGCACCGACCTCGAATTCGACTACGTGCACGCCACGCGCTATCGCGGCGACACCGCCGGCAGCGAGTTGATGTGGCTGCGCGAGCCGCAGGTGCCGCTGCGCGACCGCGTGGTGCTGCTGGTGGACGACATTCTCGACGAGGGCCACACGCTGAAAGCCGTGCGCGACGACTGCTACCGGCGCGGCGCCAGGAAGGTGATGATCGCCAGCCTCAGCACCAAGCGGCACGATCGCCTGGTCGAGGGCATCGCCTCGGATTTCAACGGCGTCATGCTCCCTGACCGCTACGTTTTCGGCTACGGCATGGACTATCACGAACAAGGCCGCAACCTGCCGGGCATCTACGCGCTGCGCGACGCTTAGCTCCTCCCCCTGAAGCAGGGGGAGGGAGCACAACCACCCATCTCCACACGGACAACGCCATGCCCCACACCGACCACGCACCTATCGACCTGGCCGTCATCGGCGGCAGCGGGCTCTACCATTTTTCGGGGCTGGAGAACGCTACGCGCCATGCCGTGGAGACGCCGTACGGCGCCGCGTCCGGCGACGTGGTGATCGGTGATTTCGTGGGCCGGCGGGTGGCGTTCCTGGCCCGCCACGGTGAGTCCCACAACCTGCCGCCGCACCGCGTCAACTACCGCGCCAATGTGTGGGCCTTGCACAGCCTGGGCGCGCGGCGGGTGGTCGGCGTCAATGCGGTGGGCGGCATCCGCGCCGACATGGGGCCGCGGGCGATCGTGGTGCCCGACCAGCTGATCGACTACACGCACGGCCGCGCCACCAGCTATTGCGACGTCGAAGGCGCCGAGGTCAGGCACATCGATTTCAGCGAGCCGTACACCGAATCGTTGCGACAATCGCTGCTGCGGGCGGCGCGCAGGCGCGGCGTGCCGGTGATCGACGGTGGCTGCTACGGCGCCACCCAGGGGCCGCGGCTGGAAACCCGCGCCGAGATCGCACGCATGAAGCGCGATGGCTGCGACCTGGTCGGCATGACGGGCATGCCCGAGGCCGTGCTGGCACGCGAGCTGGGGCTGGACTATGCCTGCCTGGCGCTGGTAGCCAACCATGCGGCCGGCTGCGGCGACGAGGCCGAGATCAGCATCGAGGAAATCTTTGCCCACCTGGCGGCGGCCACGGCCGAGGTGCCCGGGTTGCTGTCCGCGCTGCTGGAAGATTGACGCTATGGCGTCCGCTCGATACGGACGGCCGAACGGCAGGTTGCGCTTTGCCCTCGAACCCGCTGATACTTTTCCCCGCACCGATGCGGGGAGCCGAAGGATACGGCGGTTCAGCGCACAGATCTGGTGCATCCAGCCCCTAGTTTGCAGAGGTCGACGCAATGAGTTTCGGTACGGTCAAGTGGTTCAACGACGCCAAGGGTTTCGGTTTCATCGCGCCCGAGGACGGTGGGGATGACGTATTCGTCCATTTTTCCGCGATCAATTCCAAGGGCTTTCGCAGCCTGCAGGAAGGCCAGCGCGTGCAGTTCGAAGTGACCCAGGGTCCGAAGGGCGCCCAGGCATCGGCCGTAGAGCCAGTCGCCGCCTGACCGGCAGGCGAGCGTTGTACAGCGAGATTGGAACCCCGCACCCGTGCGGGGTTTTTTTCTTTTCAGTCCCGACGCGAAAGACCAACGGCTTCAGCATGGCATCGCAACCGGAAGCGCAGGTGCGTGCATGGCGCTGGCCTGCTTTCGCCCATCCGTTCGCCCTGAGCGTAGCCGCGCAGCAGTGAAGTCGAAGGCACCGCCACGCAAAACGCTTCGGCGCTGCATTGCCTCCGCATCGTCACAGGGAGGCAAAACCAGTCCCTACGGCAGCGCACGGCCACCGTGCTTGGTTACTATGGCCCATTGCCAAACCACTGCTGGAGCCATCGCGTGATCATCAAGCCCAAAGTCCGCGGATTCATCTGCGTCACCGCTCATCCGGTCGGTTGCGAGCGCAACGTGCTCGAGCAGATCGCGATCACCCAGGCCGCGGGCCACGACAAGAGCAAGGGCCCGAAGCGCGTGCTGGTGATCGGCGCCTCCACCGGCTACGGCCTGGCCTCGCGCATCACCGCCGCGTTCGGCTACGGCGCCGCCTCACTGGGCGTGTTCTTCGAAAAGCCCAGCAGCCCCGACAAGACCGGCACCGCCGGCTGGTACAACGCCGCCGCGTTCGACAAGGCGGCCAAGGAGGCTGGCCTCTACGCCAAGTCGATCAATGCCGACGCCTTCGCCCATGAAACCCGCGCCAAGGCGATCGAGATCATCAAGAACGAAATGGGCGGCCCGATCGACCTCGTGGTCTATTCGCTGGCCTCCCCGGTGCGCAAGCTGCCGGACACCGGCGAAGTGGTGCGCTCGGCGCTCAAGACCATCGGCGAGCCTTTCCACAACACCTCGGTCGACACCAACAAGGACACCGTGATCGAGGCCACCGTGGAGCCGGCCACCGAGCAGGAGATCAAGGACACCGTCACCGTGATGGGCGGCGAGGACTGGGCATTGTGGATCGACGCGCTGTCCAAGGCCGGCGTGCTCGCCGATCACGCCAGGACCATCGCCTACAGCTACATCGGCACCGAAATCACCTGGCCCATGTACTGGCACGGCACGCTGGGCCAGGCCAAGCAGCACTTGGACAACACCGCCAAGCAGCTGCGCAGCCGCCACCCCGGCCTGGAAGCCTACGTGGGCGTGATGAAGTCCGTGGTCACCCAGGCCAGCGCCGCCATCCCGGTGATCCCGCTGTACGTCTCCATCGCCTTCAAGGTGATGAAGGAAAAAGGCATCCACGAAAACCCGATCGAACAAGCCAACCGCCTGTTCCACGATCGCCTCTACCGCGCCGACGGTGCCCCTGCTCCCACCGACGACGAAGGCCGCATCCGCCTGGACGACTGGGAACTGCGCGACGACGTCCAGGAACCCTGCAAGACCCTCTGGCCCACCGTCACCACCGAAAACCTGCGCGAAGTCACCGACTACGCGGGGTACAAGCACGAGTTCCTGAAACTGTTCGGGTTTGATCGCGACGACGTGGATTACGACGCCGACGTCGAGGCGGATCGGCGGTTTGATTGTGTGGAAGGGTGAGCGGCTGCCTTGGGTCGAGCACAGCACCAATACCCGCGCCCGCTTCGGCCCAATTTCGTGATGTACGCCATTGACGCATATGCGCCAATGGCGTAGCCTTCAACCATGGTCTTTGTTGAGACGCCGCTATTCACCAGCCAGATCAAGCTGCTGTTGAACGACGACGACTATGGAGTGTTCCAGCGTGCGCTTGCCGAGAATCCGCAAGCGGGCGATGTCATTCCGGGTACGGGTGGTCTGCGCAAGGTGAGGGTGGCGGCGAAAGGTCATGGCAAGAGCGGAGGTGCGCGGGTGATCTACTACCACTTCGTGTCCGCCTCGCGTATCGGTCTGCTGTTCGCCTATCCCAAGAACGAGCAGGTCAACCTGACGCCGGCACAAAAAACGGCACTCCGGAAAATCATCGAGCTGTGGAGGTAATCGTGGACGCCAAACATTTCGCCAGCCTCTTCGAAAGCGTGACGCAGATGGACGAGATCGTTCATGGCGTGCGTGAACCGTCGCGCGAATTCCATATCGATGCGATCGAAGTGGCGGATATCCGCAAGGCCACGGGTCTGTCCCAGGCCAAGTTCGCCACGCTCATTGACGTGCAAGTCGGTACCTTGCGGAATTGGGAGCAGGGCCGACGCGAGCCAACCGGGCCCGCCAAGGCCCTGCTGCGTGCGATCAGCAGGGATCCCAAGAACGTGCTTCAGGCGTTGGCTGGGTGAGCGGCTGAGGTTAGTCGCGCAGGGCGGCAATCGTGAGAGGCGCGACTTGGCCGAGGCCCATGTCCTTGGGCGCGAAGCCAACGCCGTGCTGGAGTTGAGCCCGACCTCGTTCCTCTCATCATGTGAGACCCCAGCCCATGAAACCCAGGTCAGCAGGCTCAATGGCTCTACATCCAGACTTCCCGGCGTCACCTTACGTCGTCTGAAAGTCATCGCAAAGCATGCGCCATCAATTCGAGCACGGATGACCGGTTCCGGAAGATCAGTTGCGTGGTGGTCTTCGGTTCTTTTCTCCGAAAAGTCCCCGTGCTCGGCGATTTGGATATCGGTGTGGCCCTCGATCCGAGCGATGAGCGGCGGCTTGAGCCCGCTGGGTTGGGTTTGGCGGAATGGCTTCGGAAGAGCAGTGCGCCTGATCGCCGGACGCACTCGGCGCTCCGTCTTCGAAAGCCGCAGTACATCAGCATCCACAAATACGACGAAGTCATTAAATTGAAGACACCGTATGGCGTGGTATTTGGCAAGGAGCCAGGCAGATAATCTGGTAGCGTGGGCAGGATTTGAACCTGCGATTTTCCGCGCGCAGCGGGTTAGAGGAAGGTGTCAAGCACGAACGCAAGAACGGGGTCAGAGCCACTTGCGATCGTTTGAATCGCGGTAAATCGCCGAGGCAGCCTTTGCGCGCCGAGTCCTATGAACAGGTTGTGTGGTTGCCTGGAGCCACGAAGGCAGGGCGTGCCGGCGTGGTGTTTCAGGCGGGCACCACGTCCACCGGTACAGCCAGTCCGCGCTTGAGGGTGTCCAGCGCCACGCGGGTGCGGAAGCGTTTCACGTTGGTGTTGGCGGTGACGAGGCGTTGCATCAGCGCGTCGTAGTCGTCGACGTCGCGCGCGCTCACCACCAGCACGTAGTCGCCTTCGCCGGCGACGTACCAGGCCTGCTGGATTGCCGGCTCTGCCGTGATCCATTGGCGCAGGCTGGCCAGCAGTTCGGGGCGTTCGCGTTCGAGTTCGAGATCGGTGATGACGGTCAGTCGGCGGTCCACGGCGCGAGGGTCGATCAGCGCGACCTCGGCCGCGATGACGCCTTGCTCGCGCAGTCGCGCCATGCGCCGTTGCACGGCCGATGCCGACAAGCCGATGTCGGCGCCGATGGTTTCGGCGGAGCGCCGCGCATCGCGCTGCATGATCGCGAGGATACGGCGATCGAATTTGTCGAGTTCGGCAGGCATCGGGCGCAAACACCTCGTGGGGCGGGGAGAAAACCTGTTTTGCGGGCCAACAACGCCATTTCGCCGCGCCGCGGAAACCTAGCATAGGTCGTCGCCGTCCACTCAGCGCAAGCTTCGGTCGCGCCGTCCAGACCCGCACGAGCGGGTTTCCGATGATGCGCGCCCGCCGGATGGCGACCGACACCAGCCTCAGCCCGGAAACATCACGCCCGTGAAACTTCTCTACCAGACGCACTCGCCCTATGCGCGCAAGGTGCTCGTGGCCGCCCACGAACTCGGCTTGCAGCACCGCATCGAGGTGGTCCATCACGACACCAGCCCCACCCGCCGCAATGACGAGGTGTTCGCGCTCAACCCGCTGGGCAAGGTGCCGGTGCTGGTCGACGACGACGGTCCGGCACTGTTCGACTCCAGCGTGATCTGCGAATACCTGGACAGCCTGCACCACGGTCGCAAACTGATTCCCGCCGAACACGTTGCCCGTTTCCGGGCCCTGCGCCGACAGGCGCTGGCATCGGGCATGGCCGATGCCGGCATCGCCGCCCGGTGGGAAGCCGAGCGTCGGCCCGAGGGGTCGCGCTGGCCGCCCATGTTGCAGGGGCAACAGGACAAGCTTGCTGCGGCCTGCGATCTGCTGGAACAGGAGATCGTGGAGGCACCAGCGGCGGAGACCTTGCCCGACATCGGCGAGATCGCCCTGGCCACCACGCTCAGCTGGATCGCCTTCCGCCACGTCTACCCGTTCGCCGAAGGCCGCCCGCGCCTGCGCGCCTGGTACGCGCGCTTCAGCCAGCGCGCATCCATGCGCTCCACCACGCTCAGCGGCGACACCCGCGACTGATCGCCCACATCAACTGGACCCCGCATGAGTTCTCTCTGGACCGACCTCCTTTTCCTGCACGGCCACATCGCCGATGCGCACCTGGCGCGCCGCGTGGCCATGCCCGAACGCGCGGCGCCGACGCTCCCATTGCGCGTGCCGCAGCGTGTGTCCGTCGGCAAGGTGTCCGATGTCCGCGGGGGAGCTGTCCGCGGACGGCTATTCGTTTTTGGGCGATTGACGAAAACGGCGTGGGAACGTGGTTTTCGAGGCTTGTGGGCATTGGCACGGCGCTTGCCATATCAGCCCTGAAAGCTTCGTTTCCCTATCCGATGGAGAGCCGCCATGAACCTCACTCACGAAACCCTGATGTTGCGCAGCCTGTTCGGCGCCTGCGTCCTGATTTGCACGATGACCCTCGGCAGCATGCTGCTGGTGTAGGCGATCGATCGCGCGAACTGCCGGCGGCACGCCGGTGTGGGGCGGCATCGCTCGCCCCGTTTCACAGCCGTGGCCCAACCCCTGTGCCCGTGCTTTTTCTCCCCACAAACCTAGGACAAGACCCATGAACACGATTCTCTCGTTCCGTTTCGCCTTGCATCGCGTTGCCCGTGGGCTGGCACTGGCTGGCGTGGTTGGTGCCTGCGCCGTGGCTGGCACCTCGACGGCCAGCGCACAGGCCACGGCAGGCAAGGTGTTCGGCAAGGCGCCGGCGGGCTACAGCATCACGGTGCACAGCGATGCCACCGGGATCGGCCGCACGGTGAAGGCCGATGCCGAGGGTCGCTATTCCGCGGCCCAGCTGCAACCGGGTATCTACACGGTCACGCTGAAGCAGGATGATCAGCCTGTGGCCAAGCACCTCAACGTACCGGTGACGGTGGGGCGCGGCATCGAAGTGGACTTCAAGTGCGGCGAGATCAAGTGCAACCAGGCCGTCGCCACGAAGTGAGCCCTGGCGCCGGGAGGTGCGCTGGATGAAGAAGGGAGGCCCGGAAACTGCCGGGCCTCTTTCTGCCGGCGTGGGTGCCAGCGGAGATCGACGTGGGTGGGCTTCGTATTGTGCTCGGTTGTTTCCCGCGTGATTTCCATTGCGCCCGGCTCAATACAGCTGCACTTCCACCAGCGCCTGTGGCGCCCGATAGATCTCGGGGAACAGTTGTTTCAGGTGTTCGACCATCGGCGCGTCGTTGTAGACGATGTAGGGATTGTCCGGATGTCGCTCGGCGTAGTGCTGGTGATGGGCCTCGGCGGGATAGAAGTGCTTCAGTGGCACCACCTGGGTGACGATCGGCGCGGGATACGACTTGGCGGCGGTCAGCTGGGCGATGTAGCCGGTGGCGATCTTCTTCTGTTCGGGGCTGTTGTAGAAGATCACCGAGCGGTATTGCGTGCCGCTGTCCGGGCCTTGCCGATTCAGCTCGGTGGGGTTGAACGCTACCGAGAAGGCCACCTGCAGGAGCTGGCCATAGGTGACCTGGCTGGGGTCGTATTTCACCTGGACCGACTCGGCGTGGCCGGTGCTGCCTGTGCTGACCATGAGGTAGTGGGCTGTCTCGGCGCTGCCTCCGGCATAGCCGGCGGTAACTTCGCGCACGCCCTTGACGTGCTCGAATACCGAAGCCACGCCCCAAAAGCAGCCGCCGGCGATCACGGCGGTCGCCTCACCGGGCATGGCGGTGCGGGTGGCGTCGACGGCGGGCGCCGGTCGGCGGATGGCGGTGATGGCGGCGGACGCGCTCTGGCACGCGCTGATGGCGAGCATCACGGTGGCGGCCAGGGGAGCCAGGCCAAAAGCAGTGCGGCGAATCATGGTGAACCTCGCTGGCAGAAGTCGGAGGGGATGTTCCGTACGAAGCATCGTTACCTGTCATTCGTTGCGGCGGCGGCTGTGGTTACCCCGTGATGCGGCGGGCAGGGAGGATCGCCGGCTTCCGGCTGTCGGGCGCAGGGTCGGGCTCGTCCTGGCCAATGGCTGGACGGCGGGATAGGCTGCCGGTTCCTTCATCTCTTGCCTGCCCATGACCACGACGCCACTGCAGTGGGGCATCCTGACCACCGGGCATATCGCCCGGAAGTTCGCCACCGATCTTCGGTCCTCACGTACGGGTCGCCTGGTCGCCGTGGGCTCGCGACGCGAAACCGATGCCGTGGCCTTTGCCCGGGAGTTCGGCGATGTACGTGCCCACGGCAGCTATGAGGCGCTGCTGGCCGATCCCGACGTGCAGGCGGTCTACATCGGCACGCCGCATCCTTGGCACGCGCCGTGGGCGATCGCGGCCGCACGCGCGGGCAAGCATGTGCTTTGCGAAAAGCCGCTCGCGCTCAACCTGGCCGATGCCCAGCGCATGATCGCCGCCGCGCGCGAACACGGCGTGCTGTTGATGGAGGCCTTCATGTACCGGCTGCATCCGCAGACACGGAAGATCGTGGAGCTGGTGCGGGCAAGGTGCGTGGGCGAGCTGCGGCTGATCCGCGCGTCGTTCAATTTCGCCATCGACTTCGATCCGGCCCATCGCCTCTTCGACAAGGCCCTTGGCGGCGGCGCGATTCTCGACGTGGGCTGTTATCCGATGTCGTTTGCGCGGCTCATTGCGGGCCAGGGCAACGCTGAGGGTTTCGCCAACCCAACCACCGTTCTCGGCGCAGGCCGCATTCATCCCACCGCGCAAACCGACGAGTTTGCGACGGCCGTGGCGACGTTTCCCGACGGCGTGCTGGCCGAGCTCTCCTGCGGCACCACCGTCCTCGATGACCAATCCGCGCAGATCCACGGCACCCTGGGCTGGATCGACGTATCCAATCCGTTCCTGCCCGGGCAGGGCGGCCGCGACGAAGTGATCTGGCTGCATCGACGCGGCAGCGCCACGCCTGAGAAAATCGCCATCACCGGGCTTCCGCACGGTCTTTATACCTACGAAGCCGACGCGGTCGCCGAGGCCGTGGCGCGCGGCGCCACCGAAGTTCCGGCGATGACGTGGGCCGACACCCTGGGGAATATCGCCGCGCTCGATGCCTGGCGCCGGGCTGTCGGGACGCGCTACGAGGGTGAATGAGCCTGCAGGCGCGCCAACCGGTGGTCGCCCGCCGGCGGCCTGCGCAAGCCCTTTCCTCGCGCCTGATACGAAGCCGCATGTGTCGGTCGAGCATGCGCCGTGGCGATCGGCGAGAATGTTTCGCGATCCATCAAGAAAAGGAAATGTCATGAAAACCCGGATACTGGGCAATACCGGTTTCGCCGTCAGCGAAGTCGGCCTTGGCTGCTGGCAGTTCGGTGGCGATTTCGGCCCCATCGACGAAGCCACCGTCGACGGCATCATCGATGCCGCGCAGGAGGCGGGCATCAATTTCTTCGACACCGCCGACGTCTACGGTGACGGGGCCAGCGAGCGCTATCTGGGTGAGCGGCTGGCCGCCAGCAAGCCGCGTCCGTTCATCGCCACCAAGTACGGCCGCGCCGCGGACACTTATCCAAACGGCTATTCGCTCTCCAGTTTGCGCGACCGCATCCGCACCGCGCAGGACCGGCTGCGTTGCGACAGCATCGATCTGCTGCAGCTGCATTGCGTGCCGCTGGCGCTGTTGCAGCGTGGCGAGATATTCGACTGGCTGCGCACCGTGCAGCAGGAAAAGTTGATCAAGTTCTTCGGTGCCAGCGTCGAGACGGTGGAAGAGGGCCTGGTGTGCGCACAGCACGACGACCTCAGCTCGCTGCAGGTCATCTTCAACGTGTTCCGGCAAAAGCTGCTGGACGAGCTGTTGCCCAAGGCGCAGGAAAAGAACATCGGCATCATCGTGCGGCTTCCGCTGGCCAGCGGCATGCTGAGCGGCAAGTACAACGCCAGCACGCGCTTTGCGAGCACGGATCACCGCAGCTACAACAAAGACGGCCAGGCGTTCAGCGTGGGCGAAACCTTTGCGGGCATCCCGTTCGAAAAAGGCGTCGAGCTTGCCGATGCGGTCACGGCCAGGACACCCGAGGGTTACACCACGGCGCAGATGGCGATGCGCTGGATCCTCGACCATCCCGCGGTCACCACCATCATCCCCGGCGCCAGCCGCGCCCAGCAGGTGCGCGAGAACGCCAAGGTCAGCGCGTTGCCGCCACTGCCGCAGACCCTGCATGACGATCTGGCCGCGTTCTACCGCAACGAGGTGGTGCAGCATATCCGCGGCGCGTATTGAGCACGAACCCCGTGCCGCCGGCTTGAATGCGCACCTTCAAGCCGCGGCCGCCTTCGCGTCGATATAGGCGCGAAGGCGGCGCGCATCCTTCGCCTTCACAGGGTTGAAGACGACCATCCCCAGGTCCGATCGTCCATCCACGCCAAAGGCGGAGAACTCCAGCTCCAGCATGCCAAGCTCCGCATGGCGCAGGCGCTTCACGCCTTCGCCATAGGCGTGGACATCATTGGCCAGCCACAGCTTTTCGAATTCGGGGCTGAGCCGGGACATCTCGTCCACGAAGCGGTCGATCTCCACACCCGCACCGGCGCGGGTCGCATCCGCGCGAAAGGCGCCCACGACGAAACGCGCCACGCGTTGCCAGTCCGGCTGCGCGGCGCGTACCCGGGAATCGGAAAAGAGCAGGCGCAGGATATTGCGCTCTGCGGGAGGCAGCTTGCTGTAGTCGGTGAGCACCGCCGCCGCGGCGCGGTTCCAGGCAACCACATCCCACAGCGCGGTCTTGACGATGGCCGGACTCACCTCCAGCGCGTCCAGCACGCGTTGCAATCGTGGCGTTACGCCTGCGGCGGCCTTGTAGCGAGCCCCGGGCGGATGACCCAGGCCGAGCATGAAAAGGTGCTCGCGCTCCGACTCGGTCAGCATCAAGCCGTCGGCGATGCGGCCCAGCACCTCGGCCGAGGGTGCGCCGCCACGCCCCTGTTCCAGCCACGTGTACCAGGTGGGGCTGATGTTGGCGCGCTGAGCCACCTCCTCGCGGCGCAGGCCCGGTGTGCGCCGCCGTCCGCCCGCAAAGCCGAACGTCGCCGGATCGAGGCGGCCGCGCCGGTCCTTCAGATAGTTGCCGAGCGGGTTGGCGGAGGCGGCGGGCATGGGCGTTCCTGTTGGTTTTTATACCAGGATAATGCAACTACTTTACCCGTATATTCTACGGCCTAGGATCGTCCCGATCATTCAACGGGAGACGATTCCACATGCGTATTTTTCTTACCGGCGCGACCGGGTTCATCGGCTCCAGGATCGTGCCGGAACTGCTGGCGGCCGGTCACCAGGTCGTGGGCATGACCCGGTCGGAAGCGGGCGCCAGGGCCCTGGTCGCCGCCGGCGCGGAGCCTCATTTCGGGCTGTTGGAAGACCTGGACAGCCTGCGGCGCGGCGCGGCTGCCGCCGATGCGGTGATCCATACCGCGTTCGACCACGATTTCGCCCATTTCGCCGCCAACTGCGAGAAGGACGCACGGGTGATCGAGGCGCTGGGTTCGGTGCTGGCCGGATCCTCGCGGCCATTGTTGCTGACGTCGGGTACCGGCACCGGAAGCACGGCCGGGCGGCCAGCGATGGAAGACGTCTTCAACCCGGAGCATGCCAACCCGCGCGTGGCATCCGAGCGGGCGGGCGCGGAAATGCTGGCCGCCGGCGTGGCCGTGTCGGTGATGCGGCTGCCGCAGGTGCACGACACTACCCGCCAGGGGCTCGTCAGTCCCTTGATCGATATCGCCCGCGAGAAAGGCGTGTCGGCCTACGTCGGCGAGGGATTGAACCGATGGCCCGCGGCGCACGTGCTCGACGTGGCCAGGCTTTACCGGCTGGCGATCGAGAAGTGCAAGCCCGGCGAGCGCTATCACGCCGTCGACGAGGAAGGCATCTGCGTTCGCGACATTGCCCGGGTGATCGGTGCGGGCCTGAATGTGCCGGTCAAGTCGATCGGCGCCGATGAAGCGTCGGATCATTTCGGCTGGCTGGGTGGCTTCATGGGCCTCGACCTGTCCGCATCGAGTGCGTGGACGCGTCGCGTGCTGGACTGGCATCCGATCGGGCCGAGCCTGATGGCTGACCTCGAGCAGATGGATTATTCGCGTCGGGACTGAGCGGATTCGGCGGTGCAGTCCTCATCCGCGCGCCAGCCGCTTCGCTCGAGAAAGCTGGCCGCGTTGTCGTTGTTGACGTTGAGGATGTCCTGGATCGCGCGCGGCTTGTCGCTGGCGTGCGCGTAGTAGGCGCGCGCGATGCGGTAACCCACCCAGTAGCCGAGGTCGCCCGGCGTTTCGGGCGTACCGGGGCCGTTGTACAGCCAGTGGGACATGTCGGTGTCCATGGCGTGTGCCCGGAAATCGCGTTCGATGCGGCAAGCCTTGTCCTGCGTCCAGCGCGTCAGGTGGATGTTCAGGACTTCGCCGGAGGTCAGCTCGCCGATGAACTCGGCGCCGCCTTCCACCAGCGAGGCAAACAGCACGGTGGCGTTGGCAGGCGGCGCCACCTGCGCCGCCGGTTGTTGTACGTGCACGTATTCATGGGCGATCAGGTGCACCAGCCGCTGGGTGACGTCGGGGTTCAACCAGTTCGATCGGCAGATCACTTCGAGGCCGATCGTGACGCCGTTCGCGGTGGTGGTGCCGGCGGTGTTGTTGCGTCCGATGACGATGGTCACCGGTGGAAACGTCGCCTGCGGATCGAGCCGGGTCAATGCGGAAAACACCTGCCGCAACTGGTCGCGCGCCGCCGGAAGCATCGCTACGCAACGGCGTGCGTCACGAAAATCCTGCGGCGACTTGGCGATGGCATCCGCCAGTTTCCCGGCGGAGGAAATCCGCGCCGTCACAAATTGCTGCAGACCCGGCGACCCGATATCGAGGTAATCCGCCTGGAGCGTGGCGGCCGAGGGTTTGCCGTCGGTCTTGTCGTAGACGGCGTAAAAGCGCGCGACATCGTCGATGCGCACGACGGGTTGCCGCGGGGTGGTGGAGGGTGGTTCGGGCGGGGTCACCGCCTGCGCGAGCGCGCTGAACAGCGCAAGCAGGAGCGCGGGAATCGGTCGGCGCACGTGGAGTCCTGGTTGCGTGGATTTATTCGCGTGCATGTTATCCGCAATAAATCCCCCAACCTGATTCCTTCCCCCGCTGCGCGGGGGAAGGTGCCCGGAGGGCGGATGGGGGCGCTTTTCGGCCCCGCGCGAAGAGCAACAGCAGCGCGGCTTTGCCGCGCACCCCCTTCCGCCTTCGGCACCTTCCCCCGCAAGCGGGGGAAGGAAGCTTCGACGGCGCCGCGCAAGGGGAAGCGCGTGCGTTTTCCACCACCTCTCAGTACGGATGCTGCCGATAAAACAACTCAAGCTGGTGGTACACCTTCGGCAGATGCTGGCGCAGCGCGGCGGGTGATTCGAAGAACTGCTCGCTGGCCACGGCAAAGAATTCGGCGGGGTTTTCCAGCGCGTAGGGGTCTATCGGCAGCTCGATGCCGTCGCGGTGTTCGTCCTGCAGGCGATCCCAGGCGCTGGAGAAGACCTTCCACCACGCGCGGTGATCCATCCGCCGGTGCAGCGGCGGGAAGCCGTTGGCCTCGCCGTTGAGCATGTCCAGCTTGTGTGCCATTTCGTGGATGACCACGTTGTGGCCCGGCGTCTGCCCGATGTCCAGCACGTCCTCCCACGACAGGATCACCGGGCCGCGTCCCCACGCCTCGCCCGACAACACGGCATCGGACTGGTGCACCACGCCTGCCTCATCCATGTGCGAATGGCGCGGGATGAAGGCTGCCGGGTACACGATGACGCTGTGCCAGCCGTCGTACCAGTCCAGGCCCAGCTTCAGGATGGGCAGGCAGGCGTGGGTGGCCAGCAGGACAAGGTCGGCGTCGCCCAGTTCCACGCCGTGGACCGGCTCGATGGACTTGCGGTGCAGAAACAGCGTGGCCAGCACGCGCAGCGCCGCCTGGTCCGAGGCGCCCAGGCGGCGGGCCGGCGCACAGCGTTCCAGCGCCTTGCGCCAGAGGTCTTCGGCAATCGGACGCCGCGCGACGACGCGTCGTTCGCGCCAGTTTCGGAAGGTCTTGAACATGGGTGCTGCCGGAGACGGTGTTCGTTCCGACACTCATGGCTTCGCCGTCGTGCGTTTGCAAGCCCAGGGGCCTGTCGCCGCACGCGGACGCTCTTCATCGGGATGGGGCCGCGTGTCGTCGTGCCAACGCGCTGCGGTGGGCCTCTCCGGGATGCGTGGCGGGTGCCTTGCCGCCGAGGGTCAGCCGCGCCTGGCGCCGCCTCGCATCCCCCGCATGAAACAGGTCAACGGCGTGACGCTAGGTCACGCGAAATGCCTGCTGTCGCGCCACACCGTTGCGGTAGACGGGACGGCTGGCGTAGGTGCCCGTGGTGTAGCCGCTGTCGCGCGGGTGACGGCGACGGCGCGGGCGGTGGACGGAAAAGCCCTCGTGCAGATGGACTGCGCGATTGACGGGCGCATCAGAGGTCGTGCCAGACCGCTTGGCCCGTGGGCTACGGCAGAACAGTGACATGATTGACGTTTTGATTTTGTGCCTCCTCTTTTCCTTTGTTTACAGTTATTTGCAACGCAAATTGTAGCATGTCCCACAGGTTTTGGGCGGGCTTCCGGGGCGAAACCGCCCGGTGCGACGAAAGGCCCCAGGTGCGATCCGTCAGGCCTGGGTGCGGTGGCGAAAAAGCCGCCGCAGCCCGGCGACGGCGAAGAACAGCCACACCGCCAGGCTCACGTACACGCCCACGTCCGGTATGACTTGCAGGAAGTCCAGCTGCAGGGCTTGCGCCAGTTCATACGTGGCCACGGTGTACATGCCCACCGGGAAAACGATGTCCCAGTCGTCTGCCTCGTAACGCAACGGCACACGCCGCCAGAGGTAGCGCCAGCCCTCCAGGATCACCAGCAACGGGATCCACCACGTGGCGGTCGCCCAGAAGAACAGGGTGAAACCCTTCACGAACGGCAGCAGCGGCGTCAGCGAATCGGCAGGAGGGATGTGTCGCACCAGCAGGCTGCCGGCCAGGGCCGTGATCGCCAGCGCGCCCATGTTGATCCAGTACGGCGGGGTGAAGTCGCGGGCGCGCAAGGGGAAGAACACCAGGCGGTAGACCACCAGCGTGATGATCAGCAGGTACAGCGCCGCGCCCAGCAGATACAGGCACAGTGCCGTGAACAGCCCCACCGGGTCGAACGCTGACGCGCTGGCCGTGCGCAACACCAGCAACACGGCCAGCGCCTGGGTCGCCACCACGGCCACCAGCCAGCCGCCGTTGATGCTGCGGGTGAAGCCGGGCTTGATGCGCGCCGTGATGGCGGCGGCGAGAAACAGGTAGACCAGCGCGGCCCAGCTCACCGCGCCGGCCAGTAGCAGGCCATCGGCCAGCCGGGGCAGGCGTACCACCAGCAGGCATTGGCTACCCAGTACGCAGGTGGCCGCCGCCAGGGTAAGAAAACCTGCGCCGCGACCCGGGCTCACGAAATCGGCCAGCAGCTCGCGCGGAAACCAGCGCAGCCGCAGCGCGCTCATCAGCAGCAGCGCGGCATACGCCAGCAGGTTCAGGCCAAACAACGCCCGTGCCAGCGCGGTCATGCCGTGCTGGCCCACGTCGATCGACACGATGCCGGTGGCCATGACCAGCGCGAAGCAGCCGGGATCGAGATGGCGGATGCGCAATCGCACATCCATCGACAAGGCGTTCTGATGCATGGGTTTCCACACCACGGCGACCGGGGCAGGCCGGTCGGGAAAGCCGGCCCACGATGCCACGATCTTCTTCAAGATGGCGCGATGGGGAGCATGGCTTGCGCTGCCCGTGCCCGTCATGCATGGTAACGTTATCTATCGTAACCGCGCGGCAGGCTGTCGGGCCGTCGGGCGGATGCGCACGCGTAGGTACCACAGGCTCGTGATCGGGCCGCCGACTTTCCGGGGGAGTGTTCCATGTCCTTTTTCCTGCGATGCCTGTGCCTGGTCATGCTTGGTGGCGGCGTCATGCCCGCCGCGCTGGCGGCTGACGGTACGGTGATTTTCGGGCAGCCGGGTTTCCCCGTCGCCGATACCTCGGCGGTGCCTTCGGCGGCGCTGGCGGCGGGATTCCCCGGCGCGCGCACGGTGGATGCGGCGCAGCTCGATGCGGCCCTGGGCTCGGCGCAGACCAGGCTGCTGGTGCTGCCCTATGGATCGGCCTATCCCGAGGCGGCTTGGCCGGCCATCCTGCGTTACCTGGACCGCGGCGGAAACCTGATCGTGCTGGGCGGCAAGCCGTTCACGCGGGCGGCGTATCGCGACGGAAAAGCATGGCGCTTGCGCGAGTCCGGCGTGGCGGCGTCGCTGGAGCTTTTCATCCAGGGCTGGCAGGCCACGCCCGGCTCGTCGTCGTTGCAGTTCGAGGCGAACGCTGATGTGGCGCCGGCGCTGCCATCGTTCGACTGGAAGCAGGCGTGGAGCCCGGTGATCCGGCTTTCGGTGGTGATGGACCCGCACGACACCGCGGCCAACAACGGCAGCGAGGATGCCTTCCTCACCACGCTGGCCTGGGGCACGCGCGATGGGCACAAGCTGGCGGCGCCGGCGGTGCTGGTCGATCACGTGCGGCACCGTTTCGTGGGCGGGCGCTGGATTTTCCTGGCCTGCGACCCTGACGGCCAGGCTTTCGCCGATCCGCAACTGCTGCAGCGGCTGCAGGCGCTGGCCTTGCGGCAGGACGACCGTTTCACCTTCCGCCCGCGGATGCCGCTGTTCGTGCAGGGCGAGGCGTTGCAATTCCAGTTCGAGCCGGCGCGCGGGACCACGGTCGAGGCTGGCGATACGCTCAAGGTCAGCGTGCACGCGGACACTGGTGTGGCCCAGCATTACAGTTTCAAAGCCGATCCCACACAGCCGGTGACTCTGCCGAAACAGGCGGCGGAAGGTGCCGGCCTGCATGTGGTCGAGGCCACGCTGGAACGCAACGGCGCGCCGGTGTGGACGTATCGCTCGGGCTTCTGGATGCGCGACCTGGCGTATCTGCGCAGCGGCCCGAAGCTCACCGTCAACGGCGATTATTTCCAGCTCGACGGCAAACCGCTGCCGGTGGTCGGCACCACTTACATGGCAGGCGATGTCGATCGCGACTACCTGCGCAAGCCCAATGTGTGGGTGTGGGACCGGGATCTGAAGCAGATTCGCGACGGCGGCTTGAACATGATCCGCACCGGTATCTGGTCAGCCTGGAACCGGCTGGTGAATCCGGACAAGTCGGCCAGCGAGGCGACCTTGCGTGCCGTCGAGGCGATGCTGATGACGGCACGGCGTCATGACCTTCCCGTGCAGTTCAACCTGTTCGCGTTTCTTCCGGAGGCCTTCGGCGCCGGCAACGCGTATCTCGATCCGGCCGCGCTGGCCATGCAGGATCGCTTCGTGCATTCGCTGGTGCAGCGTTTCCGCGACGTGCCGTTTCTGGCGTGGGACCTGATCAACGAACCCAGCGCCAATACCAACCTGTGGAAGACGCTGCCGCAGGGCGATGCGCTGGAGCAGCAGGCATGGCGGCGCTGGCTGAAACAGCGCTATCCGGACCAGCCGGCGCTGCTGGCGGCGTGGGCCGAGCCGTCCTTCGGCAAGGGACGGGCGCTGCAATCCAAACCGGATACCGCACCACCGGAGGCGGGAGCCGCCGATCCATTCGCCTTGCCGACAGCTGGTGCATTCGATCCGGACGGCGTGCGTGCCGGCGCCAATCCGCTGAAGGTCTACGACTATTACCTGTTCACCCAGTCCGTCTTCAACGATTGGGTGAAACACATGCGCGCCACGCTGCGCGACGCGGGCTCGGAGCAGCTGGTGGTGGTGGGGCAGGAGGAGGGCGGCGTGGCGACGCGGCTGTCGCCGGCGTTCTTCTCGTCGCTGGTGGATTTCACCACTACGCATTTGTGGTGGGATTTCGACAGTGCGTTGTGGGCCGGCCTGTCGGCAAAAATGCCGGGCAAGCCGATGCTGATCCAGGAACTGGGCGAGCAGCGGCGGCTGGACCAGCGCGACCGGCTGCGCTTCTCCCCGCAAATCGAGGCTTGGCAACTCGAACGCAAGATGGCCATCTCGTTCGCCCAGGGCGCGGGCGGCATCGAGTGGGTGTGGAACGTCAACGCCCGCATGGCCAACGACAACGAGACACCGATCGGCGCGGTCCGCGTGGACGGCACCGAGAAGCCCGAGGCGCGCGTGCTGGCCGGGTTCGCCCGTTTTGTGGCGGCCAGCCCGGCCAGCTTCACCCGCATCGAGCCGCCGGCCGTCACCATGGTGACGTCGCAGTCGCTGATCTACAGCGGCATGCGCGACCTGGCCATGGCCACCCAGAAAAAGGCGCTGCGTGCGCTGGCCTATGACGTTCACACGCCCGCGCGGCTGCTGCCGGAGAATCGCCTGGCCGAACTCGGCCAGCCGAAGCTGGCGATCCTGCCGGCGGCGCAGGCGCTGACCGACGGCGCGTGGCAACAGCTGCTCGACTACGTGGCGAAAGGCGGCTGCCTGCTGGTCACCGGGCCGGTGCAGCGCAACGCGCATTGGCAGGCGGTCGACCGGCTGGCGCCACTGAAGCTGAAGGCGGAGGTGTTCCCGATCGCGGTACGGCAATCCGCGCTGAGCTTGCCGGGCCATGGGCAGCCGTTGCCGGTCAGCTATCCCGCCGGCGTGCAGCAGGCGCCGATCGAAGGCATGCGCTTCGACGACAGCGCCTCGCTGAAGATCGTGCGTCACGGCAAGGGCAAGCTGATCTGGGTGGCCGATCCGGTGGCGTTCGCCGAGGGCTACGACACGCAGGCGGCGCTGTACGCCTGGGCGCTGGCGCAGGCCGGCGTCGCGCCCGCGTTCACGCAGCTGCAGCCGCTGTCGCCCGGCGTGCTGGCGTTCCCCACCGTGCTCGACGGCGCCGTGCTGTACAGCTTCGCCTCCGATTCGCTGCAGGACCAGGTCGTCGACATCAGGGACACCGTCACCGGCGCCACGATCCATTTCACCCTCGGCGCGCAGCGTGGCGCGATGGTGTTGCTCGATCGGGCGAGTGGCGCGGTGCGGGCTTCCTACAATACGGGCACGCAGAAAGCCGCCGCGGCGAAGTAGTGCGCGTCGGATGAGCCGCTTGTTCGCGGCGGATTCCGGCGTCGCCGCGGCTCATCGCCACGTCTGGCACGGGAAGCTTGTGGCGGGCACCATGTAACCTTGTCGACGGCGGCCGATCCCTGCCGCCGTCACCTTGTGCCCGAACCGTCCCCATGCCTCCGCTCCATCGCCTGCCTGTCTTGCGGGCACACCCTGCTCACGGGTCCGATGCTTTCGTTCGTCGGCGGCGTTCGCCGTGCGTTCGCGGCGCGGGTTGCATCGGGTTGAACGGCGGCCACGCGCCCATGGAGTTGTCAGGCAAGCAATGAACCGCATGTTCCACTCGTTGAGGAATTACAACTACCGGCTGTGGGCCGCTGGCGCACTGGTGTCCAACGTGGGCACATGGATGCAGCGCATCGGGCAGGACTGGCTGGTCCTCACCGTGCTCACCCATCACAACGCCACGGCGGTGGGTACGGTGATGGCGCTGCAGTTCGGGCCGCCCCTGCTGCTGTTGCCGCTGTCCGGTTTTGCCGCCGACCACATGGATCGGCGCAAGCTGCTGATGCTCACCCAGGGCGCGGCCGGTCTGCTGGCGCTGGGCCTCGGGCTTGTCACCCTCACCGGCGTGGTGCAGCTGTGGCATGTCTACGGCTTTGCGCTGTTGCTCGGTTGCGTGACGGCGTTCGACGCGCCAGCGCGGCAGGCGTTCGTGTCGGATCTGGTCAGCGACGACGACCTGGCCAACGCGGTGGCGCTGAACTCGGCCTCGTTCAACGCGGCGCGCATGCTGGGGCCCGCCGCAGCGGGCGTGTTGATCGCCGCGGTCGGCGAGGGCTGGCTGTTCGTGATCAATGCCGGCTCCTACGGCGCCGTGCTGATCTCGCTGTGGTTTCTGCGCGTGCACGAGCTGTTGGTGGAAGTGCGACCCGCCCGCACGCGCGGCAGCCTGCTGGCCGGTTTTCGCTACGTGGCCCAGCGTCCCGACCTGGTCGCGGTGCTGGTGATGCTCCTGCTGCTGGGCACGTTCGGTTTCAACTTCGCCATCTTCATCTCGACCATGTCGGTCACCGTGTTCCATGGCGATGCCGGCCAATACGGCTTGCTGACCTCGGCGATGGCGGCGGGCACGATGTGCGGTGCCTTGTTCTCCGCCAGCCGTCCGTATCCCGGCATGGTGCTGATGGCGGTGTCCGCGGGCGCCTTCGGCATCGCCGTGGCGGTGGCGGCGGTGATGCCCAGCCCGTTGCTGTTCGCCGTGTTGCTGTTTTTCGTGGGCCTGGCCGCGCTGACCTTCATGACCGCCAGCAACTCGATGATGCAGCTCACCACCGAGCGCACCATGCGCGGCCGGGTGCTGGCGCTGCGTATTGCCGTGGTGATGGGCGGCACCCCGATCGGCGCGCCGCTGGTCGGCTGGGTGGTCGACCGCTTCGGTGCGCGCTGGGCGCTGGGCGTCGGCGCGCTGGCGGGGCTGGCGGCGGCTGCGGTGGCCATCGCCTATCTGGTCCGGCATCGGCGCCTGCGCTTGTCGCTGGCCAGCGGACGTCTGCGTTTGACCATCCATCCGACACCCGCGGATGTGGCCGCCGTTCGCGTGGCGGCAGGCGAACGCGTGACCTGAGCGTCGTGTTGCGGCGTTGGCCTTCCCGGTCCATGCCCTTACAGTAGGGGGCGGTTTTTGGTGTGACGGAAGGGCTTGATGGATGATTTGAAGGTCTTGTTGGCGCCGGCGTGGGTGCATGCCTTGCTGGGTGGCGTGGCGCTGCTGGCGGTGGCCTGGTTGGTGGCGTGGCTGGTGCGTCATGTGCTCGTGCGGGTGATGACGACGGTCAGTCGACGCACGGCCTGGCGGTGGGATGACGCGCTGATCGAGCATGGCGTTTTCCGCCGGCTGGCCCAGGTGGCGCCGATGCTGGTCCTGCATCGGGGCATCGGCTGGATACCGGGGGTCCCGGTGCTGGTGGAGACGGCGGTGTCGACGCTGGCGATGGCACTGGTCGCGATGTACGTGGTGCTCGCCCTCAACGCGGCGCTCTCGGCGCTGGAGGATCTGTACCAGGCCAGCCCGCGCGGGCGCGAACGCTCGATCAAGGGCTACGTGCAGCTGGTCAAGATTTTCGTGTGGCTGATCGGCATCATCGTGATCATCGCGGTGCTGGTGGATCGCTCGGCGCTGTCGCTGCTGGCCGGGTTGGGTGCGGTATCGGCGGTGCTGCTGCTGATTTTCAAGGACACCATCATGTCGGTGGTGGCCAGCATCCAGCTTAGCTCCAACGACATGCTGAAAGTGGGCGACTGGATTTCGCTGCCCGACGACAACGTGGACGGCGACGTGGTGGAGATCGCCCTGCATACGGTCAAGGTGGTCAACTGGGACAAGACCATCAGCACCGTGCCCACCTGGCATCTGATCTCCAAGTCGTACCGCAATTACCGCCACATGTACGCCACCGGGCGACGCATACGGCGGGCGCTCAACATCGATCTGACCAGCGTGCGGTTCCTGGAGCCCGACGAGATCGAACACCTGCGCCGGTTCAAATTGCTGGATGGCTATTTCGAGCGCAAGCAGGAGGAAATCGCGCAGTGGAATGCCGCCGAGGGCGAGGCGGGCAAGCTGCCCATCAACCAGCGCCGGCTCAGCAACATCGGCAGCTTCCGCGCCTACATGCAGGCCTACGTGCTGGCCCATCCCGGCGTGAACACCGACCTGTTCTGGGCGGTGCGGCAACTGGATCCCGGCCCCACCGGCCTGCCGCTGCAGATCTACGGCTACACGGTGGATACCGGCTTCGTGGCGCACAACAACGTGCAGGGCGACATCTTCGATCACTTGATCGCGATCCTGCCCGAGTTCGGCCTGTCGCTGTTCCAGCAGCCGACCGGCGCGGACATGCGCGCCGGCCTGTGTCGTGCTGATGCGGAACACGCGGCCGTCACGGCGTAGCGATGGCGGTGCCGGCGCGTTGGGTGAGGCCGGTGATTCGCGTCCCGCCTATGCGTCGGAATCGTCATGCAACCCGGCGAAAAGGCGTTCGCGCAACCAGCGATGGGCAGGATCGTGATGCACGCGCGGGTGCCACGCCATCGCGTAGTCGAAGGCGTCGAGCGCAAAGGGCAGGGAGTCGATGCGCAGCGAAAAACCCAGGCTGCGCAGGAAGGCGCTGGGCAACGTGGCCACGGCGTCGGAGCTGGCCACCATGCTGGCCGCCTGCGTGTACGTGGCGACCGTCATGGCCACGCGACGTTTCTTTTGCAGTTCGGCCAGCGCATCGTCGATGATGCTGGAGAACTGGCCGGCGGGCGAGATCAGCACGTGCGGGCGCGACGTATAGACGGCCATGTCCATCGGCGCCGGATCGTCGTGGCGGCGGGCTACGCAGAAGTCGTCGCGAAGCAGCAGCCGTTGCTTCAACGAGGGCGCCACCATGCGCGCTGCCCCGAGGTAGATATCCACCTCGCCGCGCTCCATGCGCGGCGCCATGTCGGCGTAATCCGGCGCGATGCAGCGCAGGCGGATTCCCGGTGCCTCCCGCAGCACCGCTTGCGCCAACGGTCGTACCAGCGCCGAAAAGGCGTTGTCATTGGCGGCGATGGTGAAGGTGCGGGCATCGTGTTGCGGGTCGAACGCGTTCGCTGCGATGGCATCGTTCAACGCCTGGAGAGCGGCGCGAAGCGGCCCCTGCAAGGCCTCGGCACGCGGCGTCAGGACCATGCCGCGACCATTGCCCGACGGCATCAACAGCGGGTCGCCGAACCGCGTCCGCAATCGCGCAAGCTGGCTGCTCATCGCCGATTGGCTGAGGTTCAAACGGTGCGCGGCGCGGCTGACGTGCTGCTCGTCGAGCAACACGTCCAGCGACAACAGCAGGCCGATATCGGCGCGTTTCATATCCATGGGATGGATACCGGGTATGCAAGCGGGGCGCTAACGCTCATCGCGCGCGGGCTCCCATCGTAGTGCACTCCCTCTCACGGATGCCGCCATGACGACCGAAAGCACAAGCTATCGCGTGGGCAACGCCCGCATCACCCGCATCACCGATCGCCTGCTCACTACGCTGCGCGGGCCGAAGGTCTTCCCCGACTGGACCGAGTCCGCCGTCACCCCATGGAGCGACGCCATGCATCCGGAAATGCTATCCGACGACGGCCAGACCCTGATCATGAGCGTGCACAGCTGGCTGGTCCGCATCGACGGGCTCGTGGTGCTGGTCGACACCGGCATCGGCAACGGCAAGGCGCGGCCGTTCAACCGCGTCTTCGATCAGCTCAACACCGGTTACCTGCAACGCCTGGCCAACGCGGGCGTCCAGCCGGAGGATGTCGACCTGGTGCTGCTCACGCACCTGCACGTCGATCACGTCGGCTGGAACACGCGCTACGTCGATGGCCGCTGGCAGCCGACGTTTCCCAACGCGCGCCACGTGTATGCGCAGGCGGAGGAGGATTTCTACGCCACGCCCGCCGCCGCATCGCGCCGCATGGTCTTTGACGACAGCGTGCGGCCGCTCATCGATGCGGGGCTGGTGCATCGACTGGGCGACGACGGTGGCGAGATCGAGGCGGGCTTCCGCTTTCATCCCACGCCCGGCCACAGCGTGGGCCACATGTCGATCAGCCTGAGCTCCGGCGGCGAAAACGCGCTGTTTGGCGGCGACGTGATGCACCACCCGCTGCAGCTGCACCATCCCGACTGGAACTCCGTGTTCTGTGCCGATGGCGCGCAGGCGCGCCGGTCACGCGCATGGGCGCTCGACGCCATTGGCGATGGCAGGCTGTACTTCAGCTCGCACTTTCCCGGCACGTCGGTGGTGCGTGCTGATGCGCGCGCCGACGGTGGCTGGGCGTTCGTCTGATCGGTGTCCCGCTTTGCTTCTTTCGCGCTAGTCTCCCCGCTTCGACCACGGTCATGCCCGGAGCTTCGCGATGAATTTGCGCCACTGGTTTGCGTTGCTGGCCTGCACGGCAATGCTCGGCATGACCGGCACGGGTGTCGCTGCCGAGGCGCCGCTCAAGGTCATGACGTTCAACGTGCGCGTGCCGGTGGACACCGGCATGAATGCATGGGCGAACCGGCGCGAGCTGATGGTGAAGGTGATCCTCGCGGCGCAGCCGGACGTGCTGGGCACGCAGGAACTGACCGAGGAGCAGGGCGAGTATCTGGCCGCGCATCTGCCCGGCTACGCCTGGTTCGGCCAGGGCCGCGACGGTGGCAGCAAGGGCGAGCACATGGGCGTGTTCTATCGCACGGATCGCCTGCGGGTGGAACATTCCGGTGATTTCTGGCTTTCCGACACGCCCGACGTGCCAGGCAGCAGGACCTGGGGGCAGCCTTATCCGCGCATGGTCACCTGGGCGCGGTTCCGCTTTCGCGATGGCGGCGGCGCGTTCACTTACTTCAATACGCATTTCCCGTATCGGCTGGAGGACGTGCGTGCGCGGATGCTGAGTGCCGGCATGATCCTCAAGCGCATTGCCGCGCTTCCCGCCAGCGAGCGCGTGATCCTCACCGGCGATTTCAACTGCGGGCCGGAGACGCCGGTGCATGCGGAGCTGACCCGCACGTTGCAGGACGCCTGGCTGGCGGCGGCGCGGCGCTCGGGCCCGGACAAGACCTTCCACGACTTCACCGGCACGCCGGACCGGCGTATCGACTGGATACTGAGCCGCGGCTTCCGGGCTTTGGACGTCCAAACGGTCGATACGCACGAAGGGCCGCGTTATCCCTCCGACCATTTCCCGGTGGTGGCGCAGTTCGGCCGCTGAGGATGGTTTGAACAAGTCGTCATTCCAGCGCTTCGCTGGGATGACGAGCCAAGGCTTGTTCAGACTGTTCCTGGTGGCGGGTGAATGCCGACGGTCGGCGATCGCGTCCGTCTTTTCATAATCTCCACATCGCTCGTGGTGTCTTGTCGCCGTTGTTCACGGGCGGCGCGTGCGTGCTCCCGGTCGCCAGCGGTGGATGGAAGGTTCCGCCGCGTTTACCGGCCTGCCGGGAGGGAACGCGAGCCCGTGCGCGACAGGTGCCGCGCGCCAGGTCTGCTTGACGCCGCTGACGAGATCCACCACCACGAAGGGCGTCCATCATGAAGTCGCGCTGTGCATTGCAGGGTTCCCTGGCGATTACCCGTTTCCGTCCGTTGGCGTTGGCATGTGCGGCGGCGCTGCTGGCCATCGCCGGCGTGGAGAACGCATCGGCGCAGACGACGCCGAACCCACCGCCGACGACGAGCACCGGCGCGAGTGCACCGGCGCCGCAGGATATCGATGCGAAAGCCGACGACACGGGCGCGACGTCCAGAAAGCCCGCGAATAAGCCCGCGAAATCGGTGACCGACATGAGCCAGGTGGTGGTCACCGGGATCAGCGGCAGCATCGCCAGTTCGATGAAGACCAAGGAGAACGCCAGCAATATTGTCGAGGCGATCTCCGCCGAAGACATCGGCAAGCTGCCCGATGTGAGCATCGCCGACAGTCTCGCGCGCGTGCCCGGCCTGGCCACGCAGCGCGCCGATGGTCATGCCAATGCCATTTCCATCCGCGGCCTGTCGCCGGATTTTGCCGGCACCACGCTGGATGGACGCGAGCAGGCCACGGTGGGCGAGAACCGCGGCGTGGAGTACGACCAGTACCCGGCCGAGCTGATCAACAGCGTGACCATCTACAAGACGCCCGATGCCAGCCTGGTCGGGCAGGGGCTTTCGGGCACGGTCGACCTGCACACGATCAATCCGCTGGACCTGTCGAAGCGGACGTTCGTGTTCAACCTCCGCGGCGCGCACAACAGCAACGGTTCGCTGAATCCCGGCACGGGAACGGGCACCAGCGGGCATCGCGCCAGCTTTTCATACGTCGACCAGTTTCTCGACCACACCCTGGGCATCGCGCTGGGCGTGTCCGTGGTCGACCAGCCGATCCAGGAGCGGCAGTACCAGGCCTGGTGGTGGAGCGCCAACAACGGCAGCGCCGGCATCGACCAGAACTGGGGCGGCCCGCATACGCCGGGCATGCCCGACAACGTGATCTCGCAGCAAGGCATGCAACTGCGCGCGCAGTCGCAGAGGCAGAAGCGCAACGGCGTGATGGCCGTGCTGGAGTGGGCGCCGAACGAGGTCTACTACTCGAAGCTGGACATGTACTACTCCACCTTCAGCAAGCGCCGCTACACCAACGGCGCGCAGTGGTCGAGCAGCCCGTACGACCATGTTTCCTACCAGAACGTGCAGACCTCGCCGGGCGAGCCGTTGCCGATCGTCACCTCCGGCACGATCCTCGGCGTGGCGCCGATCCTGCAGAACGGCTACACCCGCGAGCACGACAAGCTCTATTCCATCGGCTGGAACAGCAAACTGTACGTGGGCGACTGGACCTTGATGGCCGACCTGTCCTCGTCCAGCGCGCGGGTGAAACTGCACGACGCCTACCTGTTCAGCGGGCTGGCCGATGGCGGCTTCACCAGCGTGGATTTCGACACGCCGGCCGCGTTCGGCTACCCGCATTTCACGGCGGGTGTCGACCTTGCCGATCCGGCCACGATGGTCTTCACCGACCCCGGCAGTCCCTGGAGTGATCCGCCCGGCTACGGCTACAACGGGCGCGACGAGTTCGACCACCAGGACGACACCATCCACGCTTTCCGCCTGCAGGCCAGCCATCCCCTGGGCTGGATCTTCAGCGACATGGACGTGGGCCTGGCCTGGTCGGATCGCACCAAGACCAAGCATGCGGACGTCTATTTCGCCTATCTCGTGGGCAACGGCTCGACGAAGGAGACGTATCAGAGCCATTTCAGCGCGCCGGTCGATCCGGCGATGCTGTATCGGCCCACATCGCTGGGCTACGGCGGCATCGACCGCATTCTCAATTACGACGTGCTCGGTGCGCTGTATGGCGGCCAGTTCTACCGGGTGCAGAAGAACGGGCAGGGCGACTGGAGCCGCAACTACACCGTCGAGGAAAAGGTGCCGCTGGCCTACGTGAAATTCAACCTCGACACGCATCTGGGCAGCGTGCCGCTGCGCGGCAACCTGGGCGTGCAGTTCGTGCGTACCGAGCAGTCGTCGCGCGCGCTGCAGACCAATGGCGATGCGCTGGTGGGAAACATCAGCGATGGCGCCTCCTACAACAACGTGCTGCCCAGCCTCAACCTGGTGGCCGAGATCGGCGATCGCCAGTACCTGCGGCTGGGGCTGGCCAAGAGCATGGCGCGCGGCCGCATCGACGACGAGAAGGTGGCCACGTCGGCCAGCGTGTCGCAGATCACCAATGGCCCCGGCGCCGGCCAGGTGCTGTGGTCCGGCCGCGGAGGCAATCCGCAACTGCGCCCGTATGTAGCGGTCGGCACCGACCTGTCGTGGGAGAAGTATTTCGGCAAGGCCAGCTACGTGGCCGCGGCGGTGTTCCACAAGAACCTGCTGAACTACATCTACAACCAGACCGTGCTGGATTACGACTTCTCCAATTACACCAACGACAATCCCACCCTGGTGCCGACCAGCAACATCGGCTCGTTCACCACGCCGCAGAACGGCACCGGCGGCAAGATGGACGGGCTGGAATTGTCCGGCGCCCTGGAAGGCGGGCTGCTGGCCAGCGCACTGGAAGGGTTCGGCGCCCAGGCCAACTTCTCGCTGACCAACAGCTCGATTCCGAAGTCGTCGATCTCGTCCGTTCCCGGCGGGCCCAAGACCTTGCCCGGGCTGTCGCGCAAGGTGGCCAACCTGGCCCTGTTCTACGAGCGCTATGGCTTCTCGATACGCGTGGCCGAACGCTACCGCTCATCGTTCACCGGCGAGGCCGTGGCGCTGTTCGACCAGCTGGGCTACACCAAGATCCGCGCCAACCGGCAAACCGACCTGCAGCTGGGCTATGCGTTCGCCGGCGATCGTCTGGACGGCCTGTCGCTGCTGCTGCAGGTCACCAACCTCACCAATTCGGCCGATTCGACCGTGCAGGTTGCCACCTTGCCCGACAACACGCCGCTGACCCGTCCGCTGGAATACGATACCTGGGGGCGCACCATCCTGTTCGGCATCAACTACAAGCTGTAGGCTGGCGGGCTTGCGCGCGAGTTCTTGATGGGTAGAAATGAGAGTCCCCCACGATCGGTGCCCGCGGCGGTGGCTTGACCGTCGCGGACGCCGCAGAGCAGATGGATGCCATGTACGGCCCAACCATGCATCGATGATGGTCGGTGCGGCGGCCGTGCGCCGCTCGGCGATTAGCGGGGGCGAGCGCGCTGGCCATGGATGAAAACCAGGGGGTGGGGCGCTGGACGCCGTTGCTGTCGGTGATCCTGCTGACGCTGCTGGCCATGTCGGCCCTGCATTGGCCGCGTCCGCCGCTGTTCGCGAACATCAAGGCCGGCGTGCTGCAGCAGCCGGCCGGCATCATGGTGCACGTGTGGGTGAGCACGGCCGACCGCCGCCTGCGGCTGGCGCGGCAACTCGACGTCATGGCCGGCGAAACCGATCCCGATGCCGCACCGGCCGACGTGGTCATCGACCCCAGCCGCAAGTACCAGACCATGGTCGGCTTCGGCGCGGCACTGACCGATTCCTCGGCCTGGCTGCTGCGCAACGCGATGAGCGCGTCGCAGCGCTCCGCCTTGCTGCGCGAGCTGTTCGGGCCGCCGCCGGGGCTCAACTTGCGCATGCTGCGCATCACCATCGGCGCGTCGGATTTCTCGCTGCAGCATTACACCCTGGACGACATGCCCGCCGGCGAGATCGACCCCGGCCTGCAGCATTTCAACGTGGTCCCGAACCAGGCCTACCTGATCCCCGCGCTGCAGGACATCCTGGCGGTGCGGCCCGACGCGCAGATCATCGCCTCGCCCTGGAGCGCGCCGGCGTGGATGAAGAGCAGCGCCAACCTGATCGGTGGCTCATTGCTGGAAGAGTACGAATCGGTCTATGCGGATTACCTGGTGCGCTTCATCGATGCCTTCCAGGGTTACGGCATTCCCATTTTCGCGCTGACGGTGCAGAACGAGCCGGCGTTTCTTCCGCTGACCTATCCGGGCATGGAGCTGACCGCCGCCGCGCGTGCGCGCCTCATCGGCCAGTACCTGGGCCCCGCGCTGGCACGCCGCAGGAACGCGCCGGTGATCCTGGGCTGGGACCACAACTGGGATACGCCCGGTGAATCGCTGAGCGTGCTGGCCGATCCCGACGCCAGGCGCCACATGGCCGGCATCGCCTGGCACTGCTATCGCGGCAACCCCGCCGCGCAATCCACCGTGCACGACGCCTACCCGCAAATGGACGCCTATCTCACCGAGTGTTCGGGCGGTGATTGGCCATCGGCGCGCAAGGGCGAGCTGCTGTTGTTTGCGCGCAACATCGTGATGGAGAGCGTGCGCAACTGGGCGCGCGGCGTGGTGTACTGGAACCTGGCGCTGGACGAGAACCACGGTCCGCACGCCGGTGGCTGCGACGAATGCAAGGGCGTGGTCACCATCGATTCGGCCACCGGCGAGGTCAGCCGCAACGACGAGTACTACGCGTTCGGCCATTTCAGCCGGTTCGTGCTGCCCGGCGCCGCGCGCGTGAAGTCGGGCAACACCAACGCCGGCATCCATCAGCTGGCGTTCCAGAATCCCGACGATGGCTCGGTGGTGCTGGTGGCGGTCAACGGCAATGCCAGGGTCAACCATCTGACCGTCAGCCAGGGGGCGCTGCGCTTCGCCTACGATATGCCGCCGAGCAGCGTGGCGACCTTTGTGTGGCCGCCCGCCACCGCGGGCGCCACGGCGTCGGCGCCCGCGCAAGATCGACTGGTCAGGCGTGCGAGATCGGCTGTTTCCCGGGCACGGCACTGGTGGCGGAACCTTCGGCCCGCGCCACCGGCCAGGCCATGACGATCAGGGGATCGCGGCCGTGATCACGATCTCCACCTTCCAGCCGGGGTTGGCCAACTGCGCCTGGACAGTGGCGCGCGCAGGCGTGGCGCCCTGCGGCACCCAGCGGCCCCAGGCTTCGTTCATGCCGGCGAAATCGGCCATGTCGGCCAAGAAGATCCCCGCGCGCAGGATGTTGCGCTTGTCGGTATCGGCTCGCGCCAGCAGCGCGTCGATGGCGGCAAGCACCTGCTCGGTCTGGCCGACGATGTCGGCGTCGGCGTTCTCGGCCACCTGACCGGCGAGGTAGGCCACGCCGTTGTGGACGGTCATTTCGGACATGCGCGGACCGGTATCGAAGCGCTGGATCATGGAGCGGTTTCCTGTGAAGTGGGGCGCGCATTGTCGCCGGATTGCGCTGCCGGTAGAAGCGTGACGAGGCCTCTGGCCGGATGGCGGGTCTGGCCACCCGGCGCGTTGCCGATCACGGCATCTGCGGCAGCTCCTGCGGGCGCAGGTCGAACACCAGCACTTCGGCGTTTTCGCCCTTGGCCAGTTGCAGCGTGCGCACGTTGCGCAGACGCACGCCGTCGCCGGCCTCCAGCTTCACGCCATCGAGCTCGATGCGGCCGCGGGCCACGTGCACGTAGGCATGGCGGTTGCCGTCCAGCGTCAGCGTGGCGCTTTCCTCGCCGTCGAACAGGCCGGCGTAGACCGATGCGTCCTGCTGGATGCGCAGCGATTCATCGCGGCCATCCGGCGAGATGATCAGACGCAGGCGACCGCGCTTTTCGGCGTCGGCGAAATGGCGCTGCTGGTAGACCGGCTCACCGCCGGCTTTCCCGGGCACGATCCAGATCTGCAGGAAGTGCACCGGCGCCGTGTCCGAGCCATTGAACTCGGCGTGGGTCACGCCGCTGCCGGCGCTCATCAGCTGCACGTCGCCGGGCTTGATCACCGAGCCGGTGCCCATGCTGTCGCTGTGCGCCAGCGCGCCTTCCAGCACGTAGGAAAAAATCTCCATGTCGCGATGCGGGTGCTTGCCGAAGCCCTGGCCCGGCGCCACGCGGTCCTCGTTGATCACGCGCAGGTCGGAAAAACCCATCTGCGCGCGGTCCATGTAGCTGGCGAACGAGAACGTATGGCGCGAACTGAGCCAGCCGTGCTCGGCCACGCCGCGGTCGGAAGCCTTGCGAACTTGCATCATGGTGGTTCTCCTCGTTGATGGGCGACGGCGTGGGCGACGCTCCCGTACGTCTGGAAATCAGCCGTGGGAGCCGGCGCTTGCGGCCTCTGGGGTGGGATATTAGAGTCGCCGATCGATTCAATAAACATGATGAAACGCTTAATTCCGTCAACCAGAAGGCGACAATGAGCCAGCTCGAAGACATGCGGATCTTTGCCGAGACTGTCGATGCCCAAAGCTTCACGGCCGCGGCCGAGCGGCTGGGGCTGTCCAAGCAGTTCGTCAGCAAGCGGATCGCCGCGCTGGAGAAGCGGCTGGGCGCGCGCCTGCTGGTGCGCTCCACGCGGCAGCTGCGCGTCACCGATCTGGGGCTGGCGTACCACGAACGTGCCCAGCGCATCCTGGAGGAGGTGGATGCCGCCGAGCAGCTGATCGCCAGCCAGACCGCGGCGCCGCGCGGGCTGTTGCGACTAAGCGCGCCGATGACGTTTGCCACGCTGCACCTGGGGCCGATGATCCCCGCGTTCATGCAGCGGTATCCGGAAGTGGTGGTGGAGCTGGAGCTCAACGACCGCACGGTCGACCTGATCGGCGAGGGCTACGACATGGCTGTGCGCATCGGCGCGCTCGCCGACTCCAGCCTGGTCGCGCGGCGTATCGCCGCCGTGCAATTGATCACCTGCGCCAGCCCCGATTACCTGCGCCGTCATGGCGCGCCGTCAGTGCCTGGGGATCTCGCATCGCTTGCCTGCCTGACCTACGGACGTGCGCGTCGCAGCGAATGGACGTTCCGCGCGGAGGGGCGCGTCCGCAAGGTGTCGGTGAGCGGGCCGATGCGCGCCAACAACGGCGAAATGCTGCGCGATGCGGCAATCGCCGGCCTGGGCGTCGTCAGCCTGCCGGATTTCATCGTCGCCGCCGCGCTGGCCGATGGCCGGCTGGTGCCCGTGCTGGAGCCGTTTCGGCCCGAGGGGTTCAACGTGTACGCGGTCTACCCGCAGCATCGGCAATCCTCGTTGCTGGTGCGTGCCTTCAGCGACTTCCTGGTCGAGCGCTTCGGCGCCGCGGAGGCGTGACAGGGCACGGTTCCGATGCATGGGTTTGCCGGGCGGTTGATCCTGGTCAGGGGATGGTGCGACGGATCTGAGCATCATGGCGGGCCACTGAACGGCCACCTCTTACGGAGCAGACCATGCAATACCAGTTGTCCACCTGTCATCACGACGCCGCTGCCTTCACCGCCGCGTTGCGTCCGCTCGACCCGAATGTGCAGATTGCCCTGGATGCCGCGCGCGGCCGGCTGGAAGTCCTCGCCAATGCCACCGGCAACCAGGTGCTGGACGTGCTGCGCACCATGGATTGCGAAGCCGTGCCGCTGGAAACCGAAGTGCACATCAGCGGCGGAAGCACCTGCTGCGGCAGTTGCGGCTGATCTCCTGCCTGTTTTCCTTGTAGGAGCGACTTCAGTCGCGACAGCTTTTGGTACGGCGCGCGGAGAGCATCGCGACTGAAGTCGCTCCTACAGGTCGCCTCTGCAGTCCGCTCCGTTACTCGGACTCGGCGACGTACAGGGCGGTGGCATCGCCTTGCCGCGTCGGGGCCGGACGTGATGCGTCTTCGGTGACGAACAGATCGCCAGTGCCGGCATGCGCCACGACACGATTGCGCCCCGCCCCCTTGGCGCGATAAAGCGCTGCGTCCGCCTCCATGCACAGCCGTTGCAAGTCGTGGCCGGAGACTTCGGTGGACGCCAGGCCGACGCTGGCGGAAATCGTTATCACGCGATCGCCGTCTCCCATCGGCGTCGCGTCGATCGCGATCCGGATGCGGTTGGCGATATCCAGGCCCTGATGGCGGGAACACCCGGTCAGCAGGATGCCGAACTCCTCGCCGCCCAGACGGCCAAACAGATCGGCGGGCCGCAGCTCCTGCTTGCAGATCGCCACCGTCTGCTTCAGCACGGCATCGCCCATCGCGTGACCATGCGTGTCGTTGACCTGCTTGAAGTAATCGAGGTCGATGGAAATCAGGCAGGCCTGCTCCTTCTTTTTCTTCAATGCCTGCAATACACGCGCCGCTTCGCCGATGAAATGCTGGTGGTTGAAGATGCCGGTGAGGCCGTCGTGTTGCGACAACCGCTTGAAGCGCATTTGCGAACGCTTCAGACGATAGAGCCAGGAGGCGATGAAGGCGACGATCAACAGCAGCATCAGGATGTAGAGCCGGCCGGTTTCCACCGCCTTGGCGTCCAGCGCCCGCTGCAGGCGCAGCATCGCGTTCTGCCTGCTGAGCTTTTCGGTTTCCAGCTTCTCGGTCAGCAGGTGCTGTTGCACGGTCTGGTAAGCCAGCGCGCGGGCGCTGACGTCGTCGAGGTAGCCTTTGTCCTGGGCCGCGTAGCGCTCGAAGTACGACAGCGCCGCCGTGGCATTGCCTAGCTTCTTCTCGATCTTGTAGAGCACCTCATAGACGGCCTTGAGCGCCTCGCTGATCTCGTTCGGATCGCTCAGCGACAACGCCGCGAGCGCTGCCGTTCGGGCCTCGGCAAGGCGCCCCAGCGCCAGCAGGGCTTGCGCCCTCAGCTCGGCGGCCGATTCCATCTGTTCGTAGTAGGCGCTGCTCCGGATCTCCGGCTCGATCCGGTCGAGCAGGGCAAGCGCCTTCGTCGGTTGCTTCTCGCGCAGATACGTATCCACCATCACGAGCCGCAATGCGTTGACGTAGACCGGCTGCCCTGCTGCTCTGCATGTCTCGATGGCCCGATGAAACTCCGGGCTGGAGGAGCTGAGCCTGGGGCTGTCGTACTGGATCGTGATCTGCAACATGCGGGAAGGGCAGAGCGTCTCGCCAGGGGGAGGTTTGTCCTCGATCATTCGTGCGTATTTCAACGCCAGGTCACGCTTGTCGGCCAACAGCATCGCTTGCGACAGATTGATCAGTACCTGAAAGCGTGCGAGCGGGTCCTTGATGTGCGGTAGTTCGGCCGCCAGGCGGTCGGCCAGGACGAAGGTTTCCTCGTATCGACGCGTGAAGCCCAACCCGATGAGGCGCAGTGCCGAGGCCCTGGCGGCCAGGGCGGGGTTGCCGGAGTGCTCGGCGATGGCGCGCAGTTTGGGGTCGGCCTTGGTGTAGTCACCCTGGTACCCGGTTTGCCATGCATCGAGGTAGCGCAGATGCCATTGCTCGGCCGGGCCAAGGCGAGGCGCGTCGCGATGGATCTGGGCCAGCATGCGCATGAACCGGGGGTGGTCGCTGGTGCGTATGCGATCGGCCTGCGCGAGAAATGCCGCCGGGTCGGGTATCGCCGCGCTGGCCCGGGGCATGCACGCGATCGCGCAGAGCGCAAGGCCGAGGCAGGCTGGCCATGACCGGTAGCGGATCGGCGGGCGGAGCATGCGCGTGCCTGGCGGGCGGCTTCAGTGAGCGCCCTGGACGGGGGGAGCGGGCATGGGCGGTTCGACGTCGTCCTGCCCGGTTTCATCATCCTCGTGGCCGGGCGTGTGCGAAACCTGGGGCTGTTGCATCGGCATGTGTCCCAGTTCCGCGTAGAGCGCCTCGCTGTGGCCGGATGAGGCAGCGGCGGTGAGCGCCGGCGATGCGCCCAGCTGTTGCAGGCGGCTCGCCAGTTCCTGCCTCGGTGCATGCCGCAGCGAGGCATCGTTGCCGATGGCCTCAAGAAGTTCGATCGTGTCGGACATGTCTTCCCCCGTTTTCGATGGCGTTGACCATCGGCCTGGAACGCGTCGCGTAGCGATAGTCCGCATCAGGCCATGGCCGTTTCCCGCTCCAATACAGCCAATCGCTCGCGCATGGCGGGGTTCGGTTTGAGCGGCGCGGCGGGCGGCAGCACCACGGTGTGTTCGGTCGTCAGTTCGGCGCTGGGCAGGGCACGCATTGCGATGCGGCGCATTTCCGGCTTCTGGATCGGCAACGTCGCGGCACGATAGATGATCACCTCGTGGTCCAGCGGATAGTCCCGGCTCAGCCGGTCCACCAGTACCTGCCGATACGCCGGACCGGTGGAAAACCGCGTCAACGAAAGGTCACCCACCAGGCCGACCTGCCACAGCACGAGATAGCCGGTGGGATCGATCCGGCGCTCGTAGAAAAGCAGCTGGCTGGCCTCGAAATGCTGGCATCCGAAACGGCCCGGATCGATGCCCAGGTCGGCATAGAGACAGTCTTCGGCGGAAATGCCCGGCTCCATATGCGCCTCGAAACCTTCGGCACGTGCCACCTCGATGACCTTGTGTGGCGACCAGGCGAAGATGCCCGGGTGGCCGTAGAACACGCCGCAGACCTTCTTGCCGGCGCGCACCTCGATCATCATCAGCTCGACCCACTGCCGATAGGTCTGCATGCGCGATTTACCTTCCGCGTAATACGGCTGCAGGCTGCGTACGTCCGGATGCATCCGCTGCAACCACATCTCCACCGCGCCATCGGAAAGGCCCGCGAACACCACGTCGGCCTGCGCGATGTGGCTGCGCGCCAGCGGCGTGAGATGGGAACCCAGCGTCATGCCCATGCCGACGCAGGCCAGGCTGCCGCGGCGCACCACTTCGGAGGGAGGTGTTGTGGTCATTGGCCGATAGTAGGGCAGTTGGGTCGATGCATGGCGCGTCACCCGTGGCGACGATCGGACCAGCGCGGTTTGCCACGGTCTGAAGCCATCCCAGTACGGCGGCTCGCCGAGCGAATTCTTTAGGTGGTCGCGACAGGCCGACGAAAGGCCTGGGCCTGGGTCGAGGCGGTGCGGTCGCCGGGCGGAGCAGGTAGGGACGGCGCTTCAGCGCCGAGTCGCCAGCACGCCATCCAGCGCCAGTTGCGCCTTGAAGCCCGCTTTCTCCAGCCGCTTTTCCACCTCGCGCGGCACATCGCGGCCGCTGGTGAGCCTGTTCGGGCTGCCGGTGTAGTGGAACAGCCGCCCGCCGCGGCGCAGCACGCGGGCGAGCTGGTCATAGAAAGCCTGCGCGTAGAGTTCACCGGCGATGCCGAAGCGTGGCGGGTCGTGCAGCACGGCGTCCACCGAGGCGTCGGCAAACGTCGTGATGGCCTGCGCAACGTCGGCATGTTGCAGCAGCAGGCGGCCACCGCTGGCTTCGGCGTCGGGGTCGGGCGACCACGGGTTCAGCGTGCGCAGCCACAGCACGTCGGCGTTCTTCTCGAACGAATGGATGCGCGTCACCCCGGCTTCCAGGCAGCAGGAGGCGAAATAGCCCAGGCCGCCGCAGGTATCGAGCACCACCTTGCCGGCGGGCTCGACCAGCGCCACCTTGCGCCGCGCATCCTCAAGCGGCGACTCCTTCGACGTGGGCAGCATCTTGATGCCGTCGATCTCGAAGGTGGGCGCGCCCCACTCGGTCGGCACCAGCTTGATCAGCGAGCCGGAAAAGCGCGCCACCGGCGCGTAGTCGTCGCCATCGCGGTAGTAGATGGTGCGGTCCTTCAGCTTGCCGGGGTAGGGGTGGCGTTGTCCGCGCCATTCCCAGTCTTGCGCCGACAACCGCGCCTGGTCGCGGCTGAAACCCAGCGTCAGCGAGCCCTGCCATCTGTCGGCGCCGGCGTCGCGTGCCGCGCATAGCGATTCGGCGACGGGACGCGTGAACAGGAGGCCGGAATAGTGCGGCACGTGGGGTGATCTCCTTGGACTAGCGGAAGGGCGAGGCTGGCCGGCGCGGGCCGGCAGGATAGCGTGGCGTGGATCGAGCCGCTCGTTCGTTGGGCGGCGGGGTGATGAAGGAAGATCAAGAGCGAACCCCACCCCAGCCCTCCCCTGCGAACAGGGGAGGGAGCAGAGCGTGGGGCTCTTGGCTCCTCCCCCTGCTTGCCCCAAAGGGACTTCCTTCGGTCGCAGGGGGAGGTTGGGAGGGGGCGGCTCAGGCTGGCGGGAAGATCATGTTCTCGCCCCCGCCCGCAGGCAAAGGGGTGGACCTGTACGATGGCGCGCTGTCGATTACGACCGCCAGGTTCGCCCATCAACGTCTTCACCCCCCAACCGATCGATAGAGAGATCCTGCGTCTGGCCCTGCCGGCGTTTGGCGCGCTGGTGGCCGAGCCGATGTTCCTGCTGGCGGACTCGGCCATGGTTGGCCACCTTGGCGCGGAACCGCTGGCCGGCCTGGGGCTGGCCGGCGCGATCCTGCAGACGATGATCGGGCTGATGGTTTTCCTGGCCTACAACACCACGCCGGCGGTGGCGCGCTGGCTGGGTGCGGGGGATGGTCGCCGCGCCGTGGCGGTGGGCATCGACGGGTTGTGGTTTGCGTTGGGCCTTGGCATCGTCCTGGCCGTTGCGGGCCGGGCGGCGGCGCCCGCGCTGGTGGCGGCGTTTGGCGCGAATGCCGCGGTAACGGACGCCGCCGTGACCTACCTGGGCCTTTCGATGGCCGGGATTCCGGCCATGCTGCTGGTGTTCGCGGCCAGCGGTTTGCTGCGTGGCCTGCAGGACACCCGCACGCCGCTGGTCGTGGCGGGCGCCGGTTTCGGCGCCAATATCGTGCTCAATTTCTGGTTCATCTACGGCCTGGGACACGGCATCGCCGGTTCCGCCGCCGGCTCGGTGGTGGCGCAATGGCTGATGGTGGCCGCCTATCTTGTCGTGGTGGGCAGCCACGCGAAGCGGGTGGGCGCCAGTCCCTGGCCGCGCCGCGCGGGCATGCTGTTGGGCGCGGCCGCGGGCGGCTGGCTTTTCCTGCGCACGCTGACCATGCGCGTGGCCATGGTGCTGGCGGTCTATGTGGCAACCGGGCTGGGCTCGCCACAGCTGGCAGCGTTCCAGATCGTGATGACGCTGTTCGCCACGCTCGCGTTTGCGCTGGATGCGCTGGCGATCGCCGCCCAGGCGCTGGTCGGTCGCCATCTGGGTGCGGGTGACCGCGCCAGTGTCAGGGCGGTGCTGCGCCGGTGCCTGGAGTGGGGCTTGCTGGCGGGGCTGTTGTCCGGTGCGGTCGTGGCGATCGGCAGCGGCGTGCTTGGCCACTTGTTCACCAACGCCGCTGCCGTGCTGGCGCTCTTGCCGCCCAGCCTGGTAATGCTTGGCCTCTCGGTTCCCATCGGTGCGGTGGTCTGGGTGCTGGATGGCGTGCTGATCGGCGCGGGCGATCTTCGCTATCTGGCCGTGGCCGGGGTGATCAACCTTGCGGTGTTCGCACCGCTGGCGGTGGCCATCCTCATCGTCGCCCCCGCGGGAACGGCGGGGCTTGGGTGGCTTACGGCGGCCTTTGTCTTCGGTTTTCTGGGCGCGCGCCTGGCCACGCTGGGTTGGCGCGTGCGGCATGATCGGTGGATGGTCATCGGCCCGGATCGCTCGCGCCCCTAGCTGGCGGCACCTGCCCGAGGATGGCCTGGGCTGTCGCATGGATTATCCTCGGCGCCCCATCGACGAGGCCTTGCTCGACGACGGGGCAAGAGCTGAGGGACGAACATGTCGCAACAAGCATCATTCCCTGGATTTGCGCCGGCGGTGGCCACCGATCGCCTGTTTCTGGCCACGTTCCCGGACCGCGGTACCGCCGGCAGGCTCGCCGCCTTTGCGGCGGCGCAATGCGCCCGCCACGGTCTGCGCGGCAAGCCGCTGGCGACCGACCGCTTCCACGTCACGTTGTTCCATCTTGGTGATTCGGCGGGCTTGCGCCCGGAGATCGTGGCGGCGGCCAGCGCCGCGGCGGCGCGGGTCACCGCGGCACCGTTCGATGTGGTTTTCGACCAGGTCACCAGCTTCGAGGCTCGCCGGGAAACATCGCCGTTCGTGCTGACCGCCGAGCAGGGCAACGCGTCGTTGCACGCGTTCCAGGCCGAGCTTGGCGCGCGGCTGCGCGAGGCGGGGTTGGGTCGATGGGTGGCGTCGGGTTTCAGGCCGCACGTGACGCTGGCGTACGACCATCTGGTGATCGCGCCGGAAAAGGTCGCGCCAATGGCCTGGCGAGTGGAGGAGTTCGTGCTGGTGCACAGCCTGCTGGGCCGGACGCGCCACATCCCGCTGGCGCGCTGGCCGCTCGGGTAGGGTCCGACCGGCGTGGCGGGCGCCAACGATCCTTCACGCCGGCTGCGGCAAGCTCGGGCCTCCCCATTCAGGAGGCCGCTTGCCGATGATCGAAAAACGCTGTCGGGTTCTCTGGGCGCTGCTTGCCGCCGCCGCACCGGCACTGGCGGTCGCGCAGGATGCGCTGCCGGTCGTGTTCAATGCGGCGAGGGTGAACGATGCCGCGCTGGTTTCGCCGGTGCGGGCAGGCGACCGGGGCGCGGCGGTGTTGCGGGCGCAGATCCTGCTCGATCGCGCCCGCTTCTCGCCGGGGGAGATCGACGGCGTTTATGGCTCCAACCTGCGCCAGGCGATTGCCGGTTTCCAGGCCAGCCGCGGATTGGGCGTCACCGGCGAGATGGATGCGTCCACCTGGGCGGCGCTGGACCAGGATCGCGCGCCCGCGCTGGTCGCACTCACCCTTGGCCCCGACGACGTCGCCGGCCCGTTCCGCCCGGTGCCCGACGACACGGCGGCCAAGGCCCGCATGGATGCCCTGGGTTATGCCTCGCCGCTGGAAGCGCTGGGCGAGAAGGTTCACGCCAGCCCCGCCTTGCTTCAGCAGTTGAACCCGGGCAAGGATTTCGGCCGGGCCGGCGAGTCGCTGGTGGTGCCGAATGTGCGCAGCGCCATGCCGTTGCCGGCCGTGGCGAAGGTGGTGGTGGACAAGTCCGACGCCACCGTTTCGCTGCTGGACGAGGCCGGCAGGATCGTGGCGCAGTACCCCGCATCCACCGGCAGCAGGCACGATCCGCTGCCCATCGGCGACTGGAAGATCGAAGGCGTGGCCAGGGACCCAGTCTTCCACTACAACCCCAAGCTGTTCTGGGATGCCGAGGCCGGCGATTCCAAGGCGATCCTGCCGGCGGGCCCAAACAATCCGGTGGGCGTGGTGTGGATCGACCTGTCCAAGCCCCACTACGGCATCCACGGCACGCCGGAGCCGTCGAACGTGGGCAAGACCGCATCGCACGGTTGCATCCGGCTCACCAACTGGAGCGCGCGGGAAGTGGCCCAGGCGGTGAAGCCGGGCATGACCGCCACCTTGAAGAACTGACATGAAAGTGCTGATCGGATTCGTGCTGGGTGCGGTGTGCGTCGTGGTGGCGATGCTGAACCTGGGCGGGCAAAAGGCGATCCCCGCCGTCGTGGCGCAGAGCGCGCCGCAAACGGCAAACACCGACGCGCCACCATCGCCGATGGCGGCGGCCACTGTCGCGCCGGTCTCGAGCACGGCCATGCGCGATGCGCTGCCGCCTGCCGCACCGGCGTCGGTCGTCCAAGCGACGCCCGATACGTTGGATCTGCCCGCCAGCGCCATCTCCGGCCTGCTGATGCCGGTGGTGGGCGTCAAGCCCGGCGATCTGGTGGATACGTATACCCTGGCGCGCCAGGCGCGAGGCGAGCACGACGCGATCGACATCATGGCGCCCCGCGGTACGCCGGTGGTGGCGGTGAACGACGGCGAGGTGGTGAAGCTGTTTGACAGCGTGCGCGGCGGGCTCACCGTCTATCAGTTTGGCCCACAGCAGAAAGTCGTCTACTACTACGCCCACCTCGATCGTTACGCGCCGGGGCTGGCCGAGGGGCAGCGGCTGCGCCGGGGCGATCCTGTCGGCTTCGTGGGCAGCAGCGGCAACGCCAGCGCCGATGCGCCGCACCTGCATTTCGAGATCGGCGTGCTCGGCCCGGAAAAACACTGGTGGCAAAGCAGGCCGATCAATCCGTACGGCCGGATAGGCGGGCCGTAACGCCGGACTTTCGGCGGCGCCTGGCCAGGATGGGTGGGCGTCGCGCCCGTTTCGCGGAATACGTCCCAACACCGGGTTAACCCGCGTCCGCTAGACTGGCGCCATGTCCTTGAAAACCTTCATGTCGGCGCTGGCGCTGACCGCGCTCGCCTGCGGCGCCGCGTCGGCGTCGACCGCCAGCACCGAGCCGGCCGTGCGTTCGGTCGGGCTGCATTCGGGAGCGGCGCAACGCCTGGCGCGCGTGGCGCCAGCGATCGATCCGCAGGTGTTGTCGCTGGCCCTGGCGGCGGTGCAATGCGCGCAGGCCAGCGGCGTGGGGATGGCGGCGCAACGGTTGGCGGTGATCGACTACAGCATGCCGTCCCTGCAGCGCCGGTTGTGGGTGTTCGACCTGCGCAGCCACCGGCTCTTGTACCGGGAATGGGTGGCGCACGGCAGCGGTTCCGGCGGCAACCTGCCCACGCATTTCTCCAATGAGGACGGCAGCCACGCCTCCAGCGTGGGCCTGTTCGTCACCGGCGACACCTACATCGGCCGCAACGGCTACTCATTGCGCATGGACGGGTTGGAGCCGGGCTTCAACGATGCCGCCATGGATCGCGCCATCGTGATGCACGGCGCCGACTACGTGAACGCCACCGCCGACCAGGCGATGGGCCGGCTGGGGCGCAGCTGGGGTTGCCCCGCGCTGCGCAGCGCGGTGGCGCGTCCCATCATCGACGTGATGAAGGATGGCCAGTTCGTGTTTGCCTATTACCCCGAACAGGCCTGGCTGGCACGCTCGGCGCTGCTGCATTGCCCGGCCGCGCAGCTGGCCCTGGCGGCGGAGCGTTCCAGCCACTGATGCGCGGCCATCCCTGCACGAGGCGTTTGCGGTGACCCGCCGCGGCGGCAGCGCCGACCTGCCGCTGCACGGCGGCCGGGTGCCGCGCTGGCTGGCAGACCGGATGACCCGGCTGGGCGCGCTGATGGCCGAGGCGATCGTGCATGAGTACGGCCGCGACGAGCTGCTGCGGCGGCTGGCGCACCCGTTCTGGTTCCAGTCGTTTGGCGCGGTGATGGGGATGGACTGGCATTCATCTGGCATCACCACCAGCGTCATCGGCGCGCTCAAGCGCGGGCTGGCGCCGATGTCGGCCGAGCTGGGCATCCACGTCTGCGGCGGCCGCGGCCGCCATTCGCGCGCCACGCCTGCCGAGTTGCTGGCCATCGGCGAGCGCGTGGGTTTCGATGGCGCGGCGCTGGCCACCGCCAGCCGATTGGTGGCCAAGGTGGACAGCGCGGCGGTACAGGACGGGTTCGACCTGTATCTGCATGGTTTCATCGTCAGCGACGAGGGGCATTGGGTGGTGGTGCAGCAGGGCATGAACGGCGACCGCAAGCAGGCGCGCCGCTACCACTGGCTGTCGGAAGACCTTGAGAGCTTCGTCGACGACCCGCACGCCGCCGTCGACGGCCCGGGCCAGGGGCGCATCGTGAACCTGGCCGATCGCCGCGCGCTGGCCTCGCGCAAGGCCCAGGTCGCGTTGCTGCAGACCCTGGGCCCGGACGGCATCGTGCGCGAGCTGGGGCGGATCGAAGGTGGCCTGGGCCAGCGCAAGCCACGTCCGCCAGCCAGTGCGGGCGGCGTGGACGCGCCACTCCAGCTCGGCCTGCTGCCGCACCTGGTCATGCCCGATCACCACGACGTACGCGGCAGCGACGTGGTGACACGACGTCTGCACGGCAACCTGGCCGCCGCCGCGGACAACGGCCCGCGCGATTTCACGGGCTTGCTGCAGGTGCCGGGCGTGGGCGCGCGCACCGTGCGTGCGCTGGCGATGGTGGCCGAGGTGCTGCACGGCGCGCCGTGCCGCTTCACCGATCCGGCGCGTTTCTCGCTGGCCCACGGCGGCAAGGATCGCCATCCGTTCCCGGTGCCCACGCGTGTCTACGACCACACCATCGGCGTGTTGAAGTCCGCCGTGCGCAACGCCCGGCTCGGTCGCGATGAGGAACTGGGCGCGCTGAAGCGACTGGACGATCAGGCGCGACGACTGGAACGCCACGCCAGGGGGCCGTCGGTGGAGCAACTGATCGCCGAGGAGCGTCGCCGGTCGCACCGCCATGGTGGCCGCAGCGTCCATGGTTGGGAGCGCGCCCCCGCGTTTGAGGAGCCGGTGCAGGATTCGCAGGTGCCCGGCCCGCTGCATCATCGCGGCGGCTAGCAAACGGCAGCCGCCGGGCCCGTCCATCCTGCCGGCATCGGCGTGCACCGTTCGCGCGGAAAGATCGTGAAAGATCGCAAGCGCAGAGCTTCGGGCGATTTCCCCGCGCGGGGGAGGGATCAGGCGCGCGAGCGTTTGCGCGCCGCGCGTGGCGGCGTCTGTTCGGCCCGTACCGGTGCCGTCATCAGCTGCTGCAGCCGCAGCGCATCGGGAATGGCATGGCCGCCCGCGGTGTTGTCGAAGATCACCCACGCCTCGGCGCCGGCAGGCGTTTCATCGTCGATCCGCGCGGCCATCTCGCGCAGCGCATCGTCTTCGTAGGCGCTGTAGTAGGTACGCGGCGAGCCGTGCAGGCGCCAGTAGCGCAATCCGGGTTCGCCGGTGGCGTGCCGCGCCGCGGGGCAGGGGGCGGGATCGGCTCCCACGCGAGCCAGGCGGTAGCGCGGCCACAGATCATCGGCGCGGCCATCGAACCAGCTGACGTGTCGCGGTTCGCAGGCCACGCCGCCGGTCCAGCGTGCGCGCAGGCGTGCAAAGAATGCATTGGCCACCCGGGCGTCAAACGCCAGGCTGGGCGGCAGTTGCAGCAGCAGGCAGCCAAGCTTGCGGCCCATCGGCGCCACCTGGGCCAGAAAATCGTCCAGCAGCGGCTCGGCCTTGCGCAGCCGCGCGTGGTGGCTGATGGCGCGCGGCATCTTCACGGTGAAACGGAAACCCGGCGGAACCGCAGCGGCCCAGCGTTCGTAGGTTTGCGGCCGGTGCAGCCGGTAGAAGGACGAATTGATCTCCACCGCATCGAAACGCGTGGCATAGCGCTCCAGCAGGCTGGCGCCGCCATCGAACAGCGCTTGCTGCGCGGTGGCGATCGACCAGCCGGCACAGCCGATGCGCAGGCGGATGCGGTGGCGGGGGGATGTCGGTTCGGCCATGTTCCCGCAGTGTGCGGGGCGCGCGTGAAGACACGGCGATGGCCGGCGCCACGGCCATGCTGGCGCCCAACGTCCGGCCGTGCGCCATTTCCCTTGCCGCCGGCTTTCTTCTATGTTTGCGCATCCTGAACGCCAGAGGCCCGCTGCATGAGCGCATCGACGGAGCAACCCGATCACCTGAGGCGCAGCCTGTCGAACCGGCATCTGCAATTGATCGCCATCGGCGGCGCCATCGGCACCGGGTTGTTCATGGGCTCGGGCAAGACCATCAGCCTGGCCGGCCCGTCGATCGTGCTGGTCTACCTGATCATCGGCGTGATGCTGTTTTTCGTGATGCGGGCGATGGGCGAACTGCTGCTGTCGGACTTGCGCTACAAATCCTTCATCGACTTTTCCACCGACCTGTTGGGGCCCTGGGCCGGCTTTTTCTGCGGCTGGACCTACTGGTTCTGCTGGGTCATCACAGCGATCGCCGACGTCATCGCCATCGCCGCCTACGCGCAGTACTGGTTTCCGGGATTGGCGCCGTGGATTCCCGCCGTGCTGTGCGTGTTGTTGCTGCTGACGCTGAACCTGACCACGGTGCGGCTGTTCGGCGAGATGGAATTCTGGTTTGCGCTGATCAAGATCGTGGCCATCTGCGCGTTGATCGTCACCGGTTTCGCGCTGGTGGCGTGGGGTTTCGAGTCGCCGACGGGCAACAAGGCGTCGCTGGCCAATCTGTGGAACGACGGCGGCGTGTTTCCGAAAGGCCTGGGTGGCTTCTTCGCGGGATTCCAGATCGCGGTGTTCGCCTTCGTGGGCATCGAACTGGTAGGCACCACCGCGGCCGAAACGGCCGACCCGGAGCGCAACCTGCCCAAGGCGATCAACTCGATTCCCGTGCGCATCATCATCTTCTACGTGATGGCGCTGCTGGCGATCATGGTGGTGACGCCGTGGCATCTGGTGGAGGCGGGCAAGAGCCCGTTCGTGGAATTGTTCGTGCTGGCCGGCGTGCCGGCGGCCGCCAGCCTGATCAATTTCGTGGTGCTGACCTCGGCCACGTCGTCGGCCAACAGCGGCATTTTCTCCACCAGCCGCATGCTTTACGGCCTGGCCCAGGAAGATCACGCACCGGGCATTTTCGGGCGCCTGTCGCGCGCGGCGGTGCCGTCGCTGGGTCTGGCGTTTTCCTGCTTCTGCCTGCTGCTGGGCGCGACCCTGGTCTACGTGATCCCCGACGTGGTCACCGCCTTTACCCTGGTGACCACGCTGGCGGCGGTACTTTTCATGTTCGTTTGGTCGCTGATCCTGTGCGCCTACATGGCCTACCGCCGCAAGCGGCCGCAATTGCACCAGGCATCGAAATACAAGATGCCCGGCGGCGTGGCGATGTGCTGGGTGTGCCTGGCATTCTTCGCCTTCGTCATTGTCCTGCTGACCCTGCAGGGCGACACGCGCGAAGCCTTGCTGGCCAGCCCCGTCTGGTTTCTGTTGCTGGGCGCAGGCTACCTGTGGAAGCGGCGCCGGGTGCCGCGCGCTGGCTAGTCCACGCGCGCGCCCTGGCGGCGCCGGAAGGGCGACGTGCGCATGACCGTCAGCCCTTGGCACTCACCAGCTTGAAGAAGGTGCTGTCGTCGCCGTCGGTTTTTTCCTTCTGGTAGAGAAAGGCCACGCCGCTGGCGTCGAACTTGCCGAACCACTCGTCCCAGCTGACGTGCCTGAGCTCGTCTTCGCCGGCGCCGCCGGGAAAGTCGATGCGCAGGATGCCGACGTCATGGTCCGAACCGGTGCCGCGCACACAGGCGGGCTTGCCGTCGTGTTGTTCGACCCATTCGCGGATCTCGTCGTGGTCGGTGGTGGTGATGGATTGCGATGGCATGGTCGAGTCTCCCGCAAGACGATAGGAAAGCGGCCTCATGGGCCGCGCAACGAAGGGCCACCGTCGCACCCGCCGTGTGTTCGATGCGCGAAGCGACCCGTGTCGGGCTATTGGCCGGCGCTGCGGCTGGCGCCGGGCAAGGGACCTTGTTGAGCGCTTCGGCCATCGCCAGGTGCTGCTGCAAGGCGGGCAGTTCCTTGCGGGCGAAGGCGCGCAGGGCGGCGTCCCGGCCCTGGCCGGCCTCTTTCGAGAAGAGCGCGATGGCGTCGTGGTGGTCGTTGACCATGGCGCCGGCGAAGGCGCGATCGAAGGCCGCGGCGTCCAGTCGGCCCAGGTCGTGCTGCAACTGCTCGGCGCGTTGCACGGGCACCGGCGTGGATTCATGCGCGGTGCCGCGCTGCGTGGCGATATCGGCCAGCTCGTTGTTCATGCGCGTGTGGTCGTCGATGATCCGTTGCGCCAGCTCGCGCACGGCTGGCGTTTGCGATTTTTTCAGCGCGAGCCTCCCCATCGCGATCTGGAAGCCGTTGTCGCCCGCTGCCCTGGCGACGAAATCCTGATCGCCGCGCGCCAGTACCGGTTGGCTGGAAACCGCTTTCAACGAGGTGGTGCCGGTGGCTGGTGCGCTCACCGCGGACGCGGGCGCCGTGCCCGGCGCGGTGGACGCGGATTGATCGCGGCCGCAACCGGCCACGGCCAGCGACAGGCAGGCGGTGCCGGCAGCGCAAAGGGCAAGACGTTTCATGCGAATCTCCAGGCGTGGGGCGGGGCGGTCGGGGACCGCACGGCGGACACCGTGGGCCAACGCGGCACAAGATGGCGTACAGCTCTTGTGAAGACGGTTGCTGCATGCGCGCCGGGGTGCGGGTTCTTCACCCGTGATCCGCGCGGTGTTCATCGGCCGCTGGCTATCCTCGGGCCATTGCTGCGGGCAGGAGACGATCATGGCAACGGGTTGGGCGGGTGATGGCGCGGTGCAGGATCAGATCGACGCCACGGTCGATGACGCCGTGTCGCGCGCGCGCAGGCAACTGCGCAAGGGGCCGGGGCGGTTGCGCTGCGAAGAATGCGACGTGGAAATCCCCGAGGCGCGCCGCAAGGCCGTGCCTGGCGTCCGCTTGTGCGTGGCCTGCCAGGAGCTGCAAGACCGCGAGCAGGCCAGCACGGCCATCTTCAACCGCCGCGGCAGCAAGGACAGCCAGCTGCGCTGATCGCGGTTTTCGGCTGTCGTTACCGCAGGGGAGGGTGGGTTACGGCGTGATCGCGCTGGCGCCCGGAGTCCAGAGCGTCATTTCTCGGCCGTCTGGCCCCGCTCCAGCATCTGCCTGGCGTGTGCGCGGGTTTCGCGGGTGATCTCGACGCCGCCCAGCATGCGGGCCAGTTCGTCGCGGCGGCCGGCGGCATCCAGCGTCTCGATGTGGGTGTAAGTCGAATCACCATCGCTGCGCTTGCTGACGCGCAGATGCGCGTGGCCCTGGGCCGCCACCTGCGGCAGGTGGGTGACGCACAGCACCTGGCGCTGCATGCCCAGCGCGCGCAGCTTCTGGCCCACCACCTCCGCCACGGCACCGCCGATCCCGCTGTCGACCTCGTCGAACACCATGCTGCCGACGGCATCGTTGCCCAGGGTGGCCACTTCGATGGCGAGGCTGATGCGCGCCAGCTCGCCACCGGATGCCACCTTGCGCAGCGGCCGCGGCGGCTGGCCGGGGTTGGCGCTGACCAGCAGTTCGCAGCGCTCCTGGCCGAGCGGGTCCGGGTCGGTATCGGCGACGGCCTCCAGCCCGACCTGCAGCACGCCGCCGGCCATGCCCAGCTCGCCCATCAGCGCGCCCACTTCCTGGCCCAGCCGCATGGCGGCATCGGCGCGCGAACGGCTGAGCCGATCGGCGCACTCGCGGTATTCGCGTTGCACCTGCCGGCGTTGCGCGTCGAGCTTGTCCAGCGCATCGCCGGCGCCTTCCAGCTCGGTGAGTTCCGCCTGCATTTCGCCCAGCCTGGCGTGCAGCTCGGCGACGGGCAGGCGGTGCTTGCGCGAGAGTTCGTGCAGGCGCGCGATATGGGTGTCGACCTCGGCGTAGCGGTCCGGGTCGAGATCGACGTCCTGCGCGTAGCGGCCCAGCCCGTCGACGGCCTCGCCGAGCTGGATCTCCGCGTTGTCGAGCAGTTCCAGCAGCGGCGCCAGCCGCTCATCGAGGGTGGCGAGTTTGCCCAGTTCCGCCTGCGCCCGGCCCAGCGCCCGGCGCAGCGCGAACTCGCCGTCGCCATCGAGCAGGTCCACCACGCCGGAAGCGCCTTCGGCGAGCCGGCCGGCATTGGCCAGCCGCTTGTGGCTGGCTTCCAGCTCGGCCAGCGCGGCGGCGGGCAGCGCCCATTTTTCCAGCTCGGCGATCTCGTGGCGCAGCAGTTCGATGCGGTGGTCGCGATCCTCGCCGCCGCTGAGGCGACGCACGCGGGCGCCCAGTTCGCGCCATTGCGTGGCCAGCTCGCGCACTTGCGCCACCAGTGGATCATGGCCGGCATAGGCATCGAGCAAGGCCATCTGGTGGCTGCGCGAAAGCAGCGCCTGGTGCTCATGCTGGCCGTGGATCTCCACCAGCAGCTCGGCGATCTCGCCCAGCTGCCGGGCATTGGCCGGGCGGCCGTTGATCCACGCCCGCGAGCTGCCTTCGGCGCGCAGGACGCGGCGCAGCTGGCAGGCGCCATCCTCGTCGAGCTCCTCGCGCTGCAGCCATGCGCGCGCCTGCGGCAACGCTGCCAGGTCGAACTCCGCCGCCAGCTCTGCCCGGTCGCTGCCGGCACGCACCATGGCGCTGTCGGCGCGGGCGCCGGCCAGCAGCATCAGGGCGTCGACCAGCAGCGACTTGCCGGCGCCGGTTTCGCCACTGACCACGGTCAGGCCGGGACCGAACGCGATCTCGGCTTTTTCGACGACAGCGAACTGGCGGACATAGAGCGAGGTGAGCATAAGCCAAGCCGTGAGGGGGTCGGGCGATTGTAAAGGCTGCCAGCGCACAGGCGGTGCCCCTTGGCGCGCGGGCCCGCCCATTCTTGCAATGCGCGGACGCAGACCTTATTTCTATGCGGTCTCAGGGACTGCAACAGCACATGATCAACCCTTACGGTCACGACCTCGATGCCCGAGCGCGGCGGTTGCTGCGCACGCTGATTGCGCAATACCTCGTCGATGGCGAGCCGGTCGGGTCGCGCACGCTGTCGCGGTCGTCCGGCCTGGACGTGAGCCCGGCGACCATCCGCAACATCATGGCCGACCTGGAGGACGCCGGCCTGGTGGCCTCGCCGCACACGTCGGCCGGCCGCGTGCCCACGCCGCGCGGCTTGCGCCTGTTCGTGGACAGCCTGATCGAACTGCAGCCGTTGCCGCACGAGGACATGATCCGCCTGCAGCGCGAGCTTCCGCCCGGCCCCACCACCACGCGCGACCTGCTCGGCAACGTGTCGACCCTGCTGTCGGCGATGACCCGTTTCGCCGGTGTGGTCAGCGTACCGGGGCAGGCCGATTTCCCGTTGCGCCACATCGACTTCGTGGCGCTGCCGGACGCGCGCGTGCTGGTGATCCTGGTGTTTACCGACAACCAGGTGCAGAACCGCATCGTGCAGCTCGCCAAGCCGCTGGCGAGCCATGAGCTCGAACAGGCGGCCAATTACCTCAACAGCCAGTTTGCCGGACTTCGACTGGACGACATCCGCGCCCAGTTGCTGGTCGAATTGCGCGAGACCGGCAGCGAGCTCAATCGCCTGCTGGCCAGTTCGGTCGAGCTGGCGGCCGCATCCTTCGCGCCGCAGGCCGGTGGCGACGATGTGCTGGTCAGCGGCCAGACCAACCTGATGGCCTATTCCGAACTGGCCGATGTCCAGCGCCTGCGCGAGCTGTTCGACGCCTTCCAGCAGAAGAACGAATTGCTGCAACTGATGGAAGTGTGCGCCCGTGCGCCGGGCGTGCGGCTGTTCATCGGCGAGGAATCGGGCTTGTCCGCGCTGGACGGCTGCAGCGTCGTCACCGCCAGTTACGGCGCGCAGGGCAGGGTGCTGGGCGCGGTCGGCGTCATCGGCCCGACGCGCATGGCGTACGAACGGGTGATCCCGGTGGTAAAGGCCACCGCCGGATTGCTCAGCGACGCCTTGAATCGCGCCGCCACGACCTTATAACCGCTGCGGGACGGAGTTTTCCGCGAATTCACTGACGGCTGGCCGCCATGCCGGCCATGGCCAAGGCTTTGGAGTTTTCTAAATGCACAACAACGACCCCCACGCACCCCACGACGCGCAGGGCGAAAATCCCGATGTCGAGAATGGCCATTCCGAGATCGAGACGTTGAAGCTGCAATTGAGCGAGCAGCAGGCGCTCAATGCCGAATTGCGCGAGGCCAACCTGCGCGAGCACGCCGAGCTGGACAACCAGCGCCGCCGCATGCAGCGCGATCTGGACCAGGCGCGCCGTTTCGCCAACGAGAAACTTCTGAACGAATTGCTGCCGGTCTATGACGGCTTGGAGCGCGGCCTGGCGGTGGAAACCGGTGACGTCGCCTCCGTTCGGGAGGGCATCAGCCTCACCCTGAAGTCGCTGTTGAAGATCGCCGAGAACAACGGCCTGGTGCAGATAGACCCCCTGGGCCAGACGCTGGACCCAGAGCGCCACCACGCGGTCAGCATCGTCGATGCGCCGGGCGCGCTGCCCAATACCGTGGTGAGCGTGCTGCAGAAGGGTTACGTGCTCAATGACCGGCTGCTGCGCCCCGCACTGGTGGCGGTGGCCAAGAGCGAATAACCGGCCGGGCAGATCATCGGCATACACATCCGGGAATGCGACCGGCATTGAATCGACAGGTCGCAACCCCATTCTGAAAACCAGTCGCGGCGGCGGACCGCCGAAAAATTTGGAGCATAGTCATGGGCAAGATCATCGGTATCGACCTGGGCACCACCAACTCGTGCGTGTCCGTCATGGACGGCAGCACCGCCAAGGTCATCGAGAATTCGGAGGGTGACCGCACCACGCCGTCGATCGTCGCTTTCACCAAGGACGGCGAAGTGCTCGTGGGTGCCTCGGCCAAGCGCCAGAGCGTCACCAATCCGAAAAACACCTTCTACGCGGTGAAGCGCCTGATCGGCCGCAAGTTCAGCGACGCCGAGGTGCAGAAGGATCTGGGCGTGGTGCCCTACAGCATCGTGGCGCACGACAACGGCGATGCCTGGGTGCAGACCTCCGACGGCAAGAAGATGGCGCCGCAGGAAATCTCGGCCAAGGTGCTGATGAAGATGAAGAAGACCGCCGAGGATTATCTCGGCGAGACGATCAGCGAAGCGGTGATCACGGTGCCGGCGTACTTCAACGACAGCCAGCGCCAGGCCACCAAGGATGCCGGCAAGATCGCCGGCCTCGAAGTGAAGCGCATCATCAACGAGCCCACCGCGGCGGCGCTGGCCTACGGCCTGGACAAGAGCGGCGGCGACCGCAAGATCGTCGTGTACGACTTGGGCGGCGGTACCTTCGACGTGTCCATCATCGAGATCGCCGAAGTCGACGGCGAGAAACAGTTCGAGGTGCTGGCCACCAATGGCGACACCTTCCTGGGCGGCGAAGACTTCGACATGCGCGTCATCGACTACCTGGTCGACGAGTTCAACAAGGAGCAGGGCATCGACCTGCGCAAGGACCCGCTGGCGCTGCAGCGCCTGAAGGATGCGGCCGAGCGCGCCAAGATCGAGCTGTCCTCCAACCATCAGACCGACGTCAACCTGCCGTACATCACGGCCGACGCGTCCGGCCCGAAGCACCTCAACATCAAGCTGACCCGCGCCAAGCTGGAGTCGCTGGTGGAGGAGCTGGTCAAGCGCACCATCGAGCCGTGCCGCACCGCGCTGAACGACGCCGGCCTGCGCGTTTCGGACATCAACGACGTGATCCTGGTTGGCGGCCAGACCCGCATGCCCAAGGTGCAGGAGGCGGTGAAGGACTTCTTCGGCAAGGACCCGCGCAAGGACGTCAACCCCGATGAGGCCGTGGCCGTTGGCGCGGCGATCCAGGGCGGCGTGCTGGGCGGTACCGTCAAGGACGTGCTGCTGCTGGACGTCACCCCGCTGTCGCTCGGCATCGAGACGATGGGCGGCGTGATGACCAAGCTGATCGAGAAGAACACCACCGTGCCGACCAAGGCCGCGCAGACCTTCTCCACCGCCGACGACAACCAGACCGCGGTGACCGTGCACGTGCTGCAGGGCGAGCGCGAGCGTGCCAGCGCCAACAAGTCGCTGGGCAAGTTCGACCTGTCCGGCATCGAACCGGCGCCGCGCGGCATGCCGCAGATCGAGGTCACGTTCGACATCGACGCCAACGGCATCCTGCACGTGTCGGCCAAGGACAAGAAGACCGGCAAGGAGCAGAAGATCGAGATCAAGGCCGGCTCGGGCCTGTCCGACGAGGAGATCGCGCGGATGGTTGCCGATGCCGAGGCCAACAAGGAAGAGGACAAGAAGTTCCACGAGCTGGTCGCCACCCGCAACAAGGCCGACCAGCTGGTGCACGCCACCCGCAGCGCGCTGAAGGAGCATGGGGGCAAGGTGCCGTCGGATCAGCTCAGCACGATCGAGGGTGCGCTGTCCGACCTGGAGAAGGCCAAGGACGGTGACGACAAGGCCGCGATCGAATCGAAGATCGAGAAACTGGAGCAGGTGTCGCAGGCCTTGCACGCGGCCGCGCAAGGTGGCGGTGCTGCCGATGCCGGCGCCCAGTCTGCCCCCGGCGGTGGCTCCGCCCAGCCCGACGACGTGGTGGACGCGGAGTTCACCGAGGTCAAGGACGACGAGAAAAAATAATCGTCCTGCAGTCGGCGCCGCCGATTGATGCAGCCCGCGCCGCAGGTTTTCCCGCGGTGCGGGCTGTTTGCTGAGCGGGGGCATGCCCCACCGTCGGCGGGGCATGGCAAGGTCAAACAGGTTGCGGATAGATGAATGAGCAAGCGTGATTACTATGAGGTGCTGGGCGTCGAGCGCACCGTCACCGAGGTCGAGTTGAAGAAGTCGTTTCGCCGGCTGGCGATGAAATACCACCCCGATCGCTGTCCCGACGACCCCACGGCCCAGGAGAAATTCAAGGAGGCCAAGGAGGCCTACGAGGTTCTTTCCGACGGCCACAAGCGCGCGATGTACGACCAGCATGGCCACGCGGCTTTCGAAGGCGGCATGGGTGGCCGCGGCGGCGCCGGCTTCGGTGACGTGGGCGACATTTTCGGGGACATCTTCGGCGACATCTTTGGCGGCGGCGGCCGTGGTCGCCCGCGGCGCGGCGCGGATCTGCGCTACATCATGGAGCTCGACCTGGAAGAGGCCGTCTTCGGCGTGAGCCGCAAGATCGAGGTGCCCACCCAGGTCAACTGTCATCACTGCAACGGCACCGGCTCGGAAGACGGCAAGGTAAGCCAATGCAAGACCTGCCGCGGTCACGGCAGGGTGCGCATGCAGAACGGCATTTTCTCGATCCAGCAGGCGTGCCCGCATTGCGGCGGCACCGGCCAGGCGATCGAGAAGCCGTGCAAGCCCTGCCACGGCGAGGGCCGCCTGGAGGAAACGCGCACGTTGTCGGTGCAGATTCCCGCCGGCGTCGACAATGGCGATCGCATCCGCCTGACCGGACAGGGCGAAGCCGGGCCCGCCGGCGCCCCCGCAGGCGATCTGTACGTGGAAGTGCACGTGCGCGAACACGCCATTTTCCAGCGCGACGGCAACGACCTGTATTGCGAACTGCCGATCCGGTTTTCGCATGCGGCACTGGGCGCCGAGCTGCCCGTGCCGACACTCGAAGGCGAGGTGGCGATCAGCATTCCGCCGGAAACACAGACCGGGCAGGAGTTCCGCCTGCGTGGCCGCGGCGTCAAGTCCGTGCGCAGTGGCCGCCATGGCGACCTCATCTGCAAGGTCGTCGTCGAGACGCCGGTACGATTGACACGCCAGCAGCGCGAACTGCTGGAACAGCTCGAGGCCAGCTTCGACGACGGCGATGGCGAGAAGCACATGCCGCGCGCCAAGACCTGGGTCGACGGCGTGCGCCAGTTCTGGTCGCGGGTAACCTCGTAATCGCGCGCCGCGCCTCATCCCTTCCATCACCTGCCAAGGACGCACGACATGACGACGCCACCCATCCGTCTCGGCCTCAACGGCGCTTCCGGTCGCATGGGTCGCGCGCTCCTCGCGCTGCTTCGCGATGATCCGCGGTTCGAACTGGTACATGCGGTAGTGGCACCGGGCTCGGCGGACGATGGACAACCGATCCATCACGGTGCCGCGCTGCGCTTTGCGCACGAGTGGTCCGATGCACCGGCGCTGGACGCGATGATCGACTTCAGCGGGCCGGCCGCGCTGGACGGTGCGCTCACCCATTGCCTCGCCCGTGGCGTCGCCCTGGTCAGTGGCACGACCGGCCTCGACGCGACCATGGAGGCCCGACTGGACCAGGCTGCGGAACGCATCCCCTTGTTGCGCGCCGCCAATTTCAGCCTGGGCGTGGCGGTGCTGACGCGCTTGCTGCGGGACGCCGCCGCGGCATTGCCGGGCTGGGACCTGGAAATCGTCGAGGCCCATCACAACCGCAAGCAGGACGCGCCCTCGGGCACCGCGCTGGCGCTCGGCCACGCGGCCGCCGAGGCGCGCCACACCACGCTCGACCAGGCCGCCGTCTACAGCCGCGAAGGCCAGACCGGTCCGCGCACCGAAGGCAGCATCGGTTTTGCGGTGGTGCGTGGCGGCGACATCGTGGGTGAACACACGGCGCTGCTGATCGGCCAGGGCGAGCGGGTGGAGCTGGGCCACCGCGCCACGGACCGCTCGATTTTCGCGCGCGGCGCATTGCAGGCCGCGCACTGGCTGAGCAGTCGCCCGGCGGGCCATTGGGCAATCGACGACGTAATCGCCGTGCCGCGCCAGCTGCCTGCGCAGCACGGATAAGCGCGCCGTGAGACGCGCTGGCTTGTGGCTTGCTCCCGCTGCCGCTAGGATGCGCGCGTTGTCATTGGGGAGTAGCCAGCCTCGTTCCCCCTGAGGCGTTCGCATCAACAGACTTGGTCGCCGTGTTCTCCGGCGCCATGGTGCGAACAGCCACCGGCGTCGCTTGGCGCCGGTGTTGCCCGGCGAGACCTTTGGCCATCGACATGCTTACCCGGCCGGGCGAGCGGTGTCGTTGTGCCATCGGTATTCCGCTCGCCCGGCCTTTTGTTGGTAATCATGCTGCTTACCTGCGTGCTGTTTTTCGCTTCGGCGCTGGCCATCTATCTGGCCTGCGAATACTTCGTCAACGGTGTGGAATGGTTCGGGCGCAAGCTCGACCTGGGGGCCACCGCCACCGGCACCGTGCTGGCCGCCTTCGGTACCGCGCTGCCGGAAAGCGCGGTGACCTTCGTTGCCGTCATCTTCGGCAAGACACCCTCGGCGCGCGATATCGGCGTAGGCGCCGCCATGGGCGGGCCGCTGGTGCTGGCCACGATCGCCTATGCCGTCGTGGGCGTGGCGCTGTGGCTCAACCGGCATCGCCTGCAGCGGGCCGACCGGATCGTCCGCGTGGATCACCGCCGCCTGGCCCGCGACCAATCGTGGTTCCTGGCGATTTTCGTGATCAAGGTGGGCCTGGGGCTGTTCGCCTTCGCCTTCAAACCGGCCCTGGGCGTGCTGTTTCTGGCGGCGTACGCGCTTTACGTGTGGCGCGAGATGCGCAGCGACGACAGCGCACCGGATGACGAAACGCTGGACCCGCTGAAGTTCCGGCCAGGCCACGCCGAGCCGGCGTTGCGTTGGGTGGTGGCGCAGACGTTGGCTGCACTGGGGGTGATCGCGGTGGCGTCGCGGGTGTTTGTCAGCCAGCTGGAATCGATCGGTGCGGCATTCGGTCTGCCGCCGCATCTCGTGGCGCTGGTGCTGAGCCCGGTCGCCACCGAGCTGCCGGAAACGGTCAATGCGCTGATCTGGGTGCGCCAGGGCAAGGAGCGGTTGGCCCTGGCGAACATTTCCGGCGCGATGATGATCCAGGCCACCATCCCCAGCGCGCTGGCGATATTCGCCACGCCCTGGATGTTCGATACGCCGCTGATCGTGTCCGGCGTGCTGACGGCCGTTGCGATTGTCTACCTGTGGAGGCTGTTCCGTCGCGGTGCGGTCGATGCGCGCTGGCTATGGCCGGTGGGCCTGCTTTACGGCGTATTCGCCGTCTATGTGGCGTGGCATTTCGCCAGCGCTTGAGGTCGCTGACGGGCGCTGCTCAGTCCGGATGCGAGGCGTTGCGATCGCGTCCAGCGCCGAGACGCGTATCGAGTTTGCCGAAGATTTTCTTGAACACGCGGGAGAACTTTCCGCGCCGCGTCTTGCGCTGCTTTTCCTTCTCGCTGGTGAGCCAGGAAACCTGGATCACCCGCCGCTCGCCTTCGTACGGCAGGTGGCCGTGGAATGAATTGTCACAGCGCCTGAACGCGGCGAACTCGCCGTACAGCGGCGGCAGTTCCGGCGCCACCATCGCGTCGATGTCGTCGATCTTGCTCAGAAACCGCAGGCAGCCGTTGCTGGTGTCCGGCCAGCTGTGGTTGAGGTAAAGCAGCGCGGTGACCACTTTCGAGCGGCTGTCGGTATGGATGGTGCCGTGGCGCTTGTTCAGCAGTCGACACATGGTCACCAGGGTCGGGTATTGCTCGAGCCTGTCCATGCCCAGGCGGCGCCCGACGGCGCTGGCAAAGGACGGTGCCGTCATCTGTTCGACGAGCGCGTTGATGGACGGGCCGCAGTCGCCAGGGTCGTAGGGAAAAAAGCCGGCGCTGGGATAGTTCGGGAAATCGCGCGCCAGTTCCCCGCGCGCCTCGTCGGGCAACTGCCCATGCGCCACAAGGAAAGGGAAAGGTTGCAGATGCACCGTGGTATCCGGGCGATCGAGGCGCGCGGGATCAAGCAAGACTGCGGTGCACATACGTCATTCAACTCCATGTAAACGCGGCAAGTGTACCTGCGATCACCATCATGCCGAAGACGCGCGGGCGGGGTCGTTCATGCGTCGTAAGGTGGACAGAACCCCCTGCCGCCACCTATCATTTCCAGCCGCCCCGAGACCTTTCCTTCCACCGTTCACAAGCCAGCGCTCCGCGGCTTGCGGACTTTGCTGCATCTAAAAGGCGGATACCGTATGCCCATTCCCGCTCTGCTTGCCCTCGAAGACGGCAGCCTGTTTCATGGCCATGCCGCCGGCGCCAACGGTGAAACCGTCGGCGAAGTGGTGTTCAACACGGCAATGACGGGTTACCAGGAGATTCTCACCGATCCCTCCTATGCACGGCAGATGGTCACCCTGACGTATCCGCATGTGGGCAACACCGGCGTGAATGCCGAAGACGCCGAATCCCGCACCGTGCAGGCCGCCGGCCTGATCGTGCGCGACGTGCCGCGCCGCGCCAGCAACTGGCGGTGCACCGAAAGCCTCACCGATTACCTGAAGCGCCACGGTGTGGTCGCCATCGCTGGCATCGACACGCGTCGCCTCACCCGCATCCTGCGCGTCAAGGGCGCGCTGTCCGGTTGCATCGTGGCAGGCGAGCAGATCGACGCGGAGGCCGCACTGGCCAGCGCGCGTGGGTTCGCCGGCCTGAATGGCATGGACCTGGCGAAAGTGGTGAGCACGCGCGAACCGTACGTGTGGAACGAGGGCATCTACGATCTCGATCGCGCTGCCTTCAACCAGCCAGCGAAGCGCTTCAAGGTCGTGGCGTACGACTTCGGCACCAAGCTCAACATCCTGCGTCTGCTGGCCGAGCAGGGCTGCGAAGTGACCGTGGTGCCGGCGCAGACGCCGGCCGCCGACGTGCTGGCGATGAAGCCCGATGGCGTATTCCTCTCCAACGGCCCCGGCGATCCTGCCGCGTGCGATTACGCGATCGCCGCCACGCGCACGTTCCTGGAAGCGAAGATCCCCTTGTTCGGCATCTGCCTCGGGCACCAGCTGATGGGCCTGGCGCTGGGCGCCCGCACGCTGAAGATGAAGTTCGGCCACCACGGCGCCAACCATCCGGTGAAGGATCTGGACGACGGCCGCGTGCTGATCACCTCGCAGAACCACGGCTTCTCGGTGGACCCGGCCACGCTGCCGGCCAACGTGCGCGTCACCCATGTCTCTCTGTTCGACGGCTCGCTGCAGGGTTTTGCGCTCACCGACCGCCCGGCGTTCTGTTTCCAGGGCCACCCCGAGGCCAGCCCCGGCCCGCTGGACGTGGGCTATTTGTTCAAGCGGTTTGCCGCACTGATGGAGGAGGCCCGCTGATGGCCAAGCGTACCGATCTCAAGAGCATCCTCGTCATTGGCGCCGGCCCGATCGTGATCGGCCAGGCCTGCGAGTTCGACTACTCCGGCGCGCAGGCGTGCAAGGCGCTGAAGGAGGAGGGCTTCCGGGTGGTCCTGGTGAACTCCAATCCCGCCACCATCATGACCGATCCGGAAACCGCCGACGCGGTCTACATCGAGCCGATCAACTGGCAGACGGTGGAGCACATCATCGCCAAGGAGCGCCCGGATGCGGTGCTGCCGACGATGGGCGGCCAGACCGCCCTCAACTGCGCGCTGGACCTGGCCGACCACGGCGTGCTGGAGAAATACGACGTCGAACTGATCGGCGCGCGGCGCGACGCCATCCGCATGGCGGAAGACCGCGAGCTGTTCAAGCAGGCGATGACCGAGATCGGGCTGGAAAGCCCGCGTTCGGGCGTGGCCAAGAGCTTCGAGCATGCGCTGGAGATCCAGGCCGAACTGGGCTTTCCGGCCATCATCCGCCCCAGCTTCACGCTGGGCGGTTCCGGCGGCGGCATTGCCTACAACAAGGAAGAGTTCGAGGTCATCGTCAAGCGCGGCCTGGAGCTTTCGCCCACCAACGAAGTGTTGATCGACGAATCCCTGCTGGGCTGGAAGGAATTCGAGATGGAAGTGGTCCGCGACACCGCGGACAACTGCATCATCATCTGCGCCATCGAAAACCTCGATCCGATGGGCGTGCACACGGGTGACTCGATCACCGTGGCACCGGCGCAGACGCTCACCGACAAGGAATACCAGCGCCTGCGCGACGCCAGCATCGCGGTGCTGCGCAAGATCGGCGTGGATACCGGCGGTTCCAACGTGCAGTTCGGCATCAATCCCGACACCGGTCGCGTGGTGGTGATCGAGATGAACCCGCGCGTGTCGCGTTCGTCCGCGCTGGCATCCAAGGCCACCGGCTTCCCGATCGCCAAAGTCGCCGCCAAGCTGGCGGTGGGCTACACGCTGGACGAATTGAAGAACGACATCACCGGCGGCCTCACCCCGGCATCGTTCGAGCCGACCATCGATTACGTGGTCACCAAGATTCCGCGCTTCGCGTTCGAGAAGTTCCCGTCCGCCGATGCCCGGCTCACCACCCAGATGAAGTCGGTGGGCGAGGTGATGGCGATCGGCCGCACCTTCCACGAATCGCTGCAGAAAGCGCTGCGCGGGCTGGAAATCGGCAAGACCGGGCTCAACCCGAGCGGGCTGGAGATCGATACCGAAGAGGGCCTGGCCACGCTGAAGCGCGAATTGCGCGAGCCGCGGCCCGACCGCGTGTTCCACCTGGCCGACGCGTTCCGTGCCGGCTTGTCGCTGGAGGAGGTGTTCAACCTCAGCCGCGTCGATCCGTGGTTCCTGGCCGCGTTCGAGGACATCGTGCTGGCCGAGCGCGAGGTGGCGGCGCAGGGCGTCACGGCGCTTGACGCGCCGCGCCTGCGCGAACTGAAGCGGCTCGGTTTTTCCGATGCGCGGCTGGCCGAACTGCTCGGGTCCGACGAGGCCGCCGTGCGCCATCTGCGCCACACGCTGGGCGTGCGGCCGGTGTACAAGCGCGTGGACTCGTGCGCGGCCGAGTTCGCTACCAGCACCGCCTACATGTACTCGACCTACGAGGAAGAGTGCGAGGCCGAGCCGACCGGCCGCGACAAGATCATCGTGCTGGGTGGTGGCCCGAACCGCATCGGCCAGGGCATCGAGTTCGACTATTGCTGCGTGCATGCCTCGCTGGCGCTGCGCGAGGATGGCTATGAAACCATCATGGTCAACTGCAACCCGGAAACCGTCTCCACCGACTACGACACGTCCGACCGCCTGTACTTCGAGCCGCTGACGCTGGAAGACGTGCTGGAAATCGTGGAGCTGGAAAAACCCAAGGGCGTGATCGTGCAGTACGGCGGCCAGACCCCGCTGAAACTGGCGCGTGCGCTGGAAGCGGCCGGCGTGCCGATCATCGGCACCAGCCCGGACAGCATCGACCTGGCCGAGGACCGCGAGCGGTTCCAGCAGATGATCGAGAAGATCGGCCTGAAACAGCCGTCCAATCGCACCGCGCGCAACGCCGACGAGGCGCTGGCGCTGGCGCGCGAGATCGGCTACCCGCTGGTGGTACGCCCCAGCTACGTGCTTGGCGGCCGCGCGATGGAGGTGGTGCACGACGACGCCGACCTGGCGCGCTACATCCGCGATGCGGTGAAGGTGTCCAATGATTCGCCGGTACTGCTGGACCGCTTCCTGGACCACGCCGTGGAAGTGGACGTGGACATCATCGCCGACGCCGAGGGCAGCGTGCTGATCGGCGGCATCATGGAGCACATCGAGGAGGCCGGCGTGCACTCGGGCGACTCCTCCTGCTCGCTGCCGCCGTATTCGCTGTCGCCGCAGCTGCAGGACGAGCTGCGACGCCAGGCGTCGGCGATGGCGCGCGAGCTGAAGGTCGTCGGCCTGATGAACACGCAGTTCGCCATCCAGGGCGACACGGTCTATATCCTGGAAGTGAACCCGCGCGCGTCGCGCACGGTGCCTTTCGTGTCCAAGGCCACCGGCGTGCCGCTGGCCAAGATCGCCGCCCGCGTGATGGCCGGCCGCAGCCTGGCCGAACTCGGTGCCACGCGCGAAGTGATCCCGGCGTACTACTCGGTGAAGGAGGCGATCTTCCCGTTCCTGAAGTTCCAGAACGTCGACCCGATCCTGGGCCCGGAGATGCGTTCCACCGGCGAGGTGATGGGCGTGGGCCGCAGCTTCGGTGCCGCGTTCGCGCGCGGCCACGAGGCCGCCGGCATCCGCACGCCGCCGCGCGGCAAGGTGTTCGTGTCGGTGCGCGATGGCGACAAGGAGCGCCTGCTGCCGGTGGCGAAGGAAGTGCTGGCGCGCGGCTTCACCCTGGTCGCCACCGCCGGCACCGCCAGCTATCTCGCGGAACACGGCGTGGCGTGCGATCGCATCAACAAGGTGCTGGAAGGTCGCCCGCACATCGTGGACTTGATCAAGAACGGCGAGATCGTCTATATCGTCAATACCACCGAGGGCAAGCAGGCCATTGCCGACTCGTTCTCGATCCGCCGCGAGGCACTGCAGCGTCGCGTGACCTATTCCACCACCGTGGCGGGCGCCCGCGCACTGGTCCATTCGCTGGATTTCCACAGCAACGGCGAAGTGCACAGCCTGCAGGAACTGCACAGGGAGCTGAACGCATGAGTCGGCCGCCGATCACCAAAGCCGGTTCGGAACGCCTGCGGGCCGAGCTCGAGCAACTGAAGTTCGTCGATCGGCCGCGCATCATCGCGGCCATCGCCGAAGCGCGTGCGCATGGCGACCTCAAGGAGAACGCGGAGTATCACGCCGCGCGCGAGCAGCAAAGTTTCACCGAAGGCCGCATCGCCCAGCTGGAAGCCTTGCTGTCGAATGCCGAGGTGATCGACGTGGCCCAGCTCAAGCCCGGCGATCGGGTGGTGTTCGGCGCCACGGTGGAGCTGGAGGACGAGGACACCGGTACGCCGGTGACCTACCAGATCGTGGGCGACCTGGAGGCCGACATCAAGCGCCAGATGATCGCCGTGTCCTCGCCGATCGCGCGCGCGCTGATCGGCCACAGTGCCGGCGACAGCATCGAGTTCACGGCACCCAACGGGGTGAAGCACTACGAGGTGATCAGCGTCCGCTACGTATAGGCGCCGGTGTGCCGTGGCGCGAGGAAACGGATCGCCGATACGAGAAAAGGCCGCTTGCGCGGCCTTTTTTCTTGCTCAACCGTCGCTGTTCTTCAGCGCTGGCGAGCCTTGAAACGCGGGTTGCTCTTGCAAATCACGAACACCTTGCCGCGACGACGCACGATCTTGCAGTCGCGGTGCCGCGCCTTGGCGGACTTCAAAGAGTTAAGCACCTTCACGGCCGGCTCCTGATACTAAACAATGGACAAGCCCGCAAGTGTAGTGGTTTGCCGCGCTGATCACAAGCTGGAGACCACCGCGACTTCCGCCACCGTGGCCAGGAATTTCTCCAGTGCCGCGGACTGGTCATGGATGCGGCTGGCGGCGGCGAGCAGCAGGTAGGCGTCGGCGTCTTCCAGCGGCACGTAGCTCACTCCCGCCAGCCTCACCGCGCGCATGGTGGCGGGCACCAGGGCCAAGCCGAGCCCGGCCGCCACCAGGGCCAGCAAGCCATTGATCTGCTGCGCGTGCTGGTTGATGCGCGGCTTGAACCCGGCCTTGGCCGCCAGCTTCACCAAGCGGTCGTACAACGTGGCGGCCAGCTCGCGCGGTTGCGTGATGAAGGCATCGTCGGCGACTTCGGCCAGCCTTACGCTTTTGCGGGCGGCCAGCGGATGGCCCGAGGGCAGCGCGAGCAGGAGTGGCTCGCGATCGATCACCGCCAGGCGCAGGCCGCGGGCGTCCTTCGTGTGCTGCGGTTCGTCACGGACGAAGCCCACGTCGATCTGTCCGGCCAGCAACGCGGCGAACTGGGGCTCGCTGTACATCTCGTGGAGCTGGATGTGCACGTTCGGAGCGATCTGGCCGTAGCGCAGCAGGGCCTGGGGCAGGGCAGGGTGGAACGATACCGATACGGTGTACGCCAATCGCAACTGGCCGCTGTACCCCGCGGCGGCAGCCAGCACGTGGCTGCGTGCGCTCTCGGCTTTGGCCAGGATTTGCCTGGCTTCCTTCAGGAAGACCCTGCCGGGCTCGGTCAGCGCGACATTGCGCTTGTCGCGCTGCAGCAGCTGCACACCAAGGTCGCGTTCAAGTGCCTGGATCTGCTGGGAAAGCGGCGGTTGCGACAGGTGCAGACGGATGGCGGCGCGGGTAAAGCTGAGTTCCTCGGCGACGGCGACGAAATAGCGTAGCTGGCGAAAATCGAACATATAGCGAAAACATCTAAATGATGCGCGAAATATATATTGGTTTCTTTATTGCGTCGATCATAAACTGCTCCCCGTCCCATCATCTCCTCCCCCCTTGGTGATGGCGACCCTCGCCCCGCAGCGACGCTATCGCGATATCTGGCCCCTCCCCCCTCCGGGCCCATATTGACGCGTCGCACTTGCGGGGCGTTCTCGTTTCTGCGGTACGCCCGGTTACAGACGGCAACCCAGTTGCGTGCCTTGGGCGATCGCCCGTTTGGCGTCGAGCTCGGCCGCGACGTCCGCGCCTCCGATCACGTGCACCGTGACGCCCGCGGCCATGAGTTCGTCGGCAAGCACCCGGTTCGGTTCCTGCCCCGCGCAGACCACCACGTGGTCCACCGGCAGGACGCGCGGCTCGCCATTGACCGTGATGTGCAGGCCATCATCGTCGAAACGCTGGTAGGCCACGCGCCCAAGCATGGCGACGTGTTTGGCCTTCAGCGTGGCGCGATGCACCCAGCCGGTGGTCTTGTTGAGTCGTGCGCCAAGCCGCCCCGGGCTGCGCTGCAGCAACCACACTTGCCGTGCGGGGGCTTCGGGCTGCGGCTTCTGCAGGCCGGCGCGGTTTTCCAGACTCATGTCCACGCCCCATTCGCGGGCCCATCGCGCGGTGTCGGTGGTGGGCGAGGGCTGGTGTTCAACCAGGTACTCGGCCACGTCGAAACCGATGCCACCCGCGCCGATGATGGCCACCCTCGCGCCCACGGTGCGATGCCGCCCCAGCACGTCGAGGTAGCTCAGCACGCGGGGATCGTCGTGGCCGGGGAAATCCACCGCGCGCGGCGTCACGCCGGTGGCGACAACCACCTCGTCGTAGCCCGCGGCGCGCAGCGAGGCCGCAGTTGCCGTCGTGCCAAACTGCACGTCGACGCCGGTGTCGGCCAGTCGATGGCGGAAATAGCGCAAGGTCTCGTGAAATTCCTCCTTGCCCGGGATCTGCCTGGCGTAGTTGAACTGGCCGCCGATCTCGCTGGCCTGGTCGATCAGGGTCACCGCGTGGCCGCGTTCGCCCAGCGTGCTGGCGCAGGCCATGCCCGCGGGGCCGGCACCGACCACGGCAATGCGCTTGCGCGTCATCGCGCGCTCGATCCGGATTTCGGTTTCATGGCAGGCGCGCGGGTTGACCAGGCAGCTGGCGCGCTTGTTCTGGAATACATGGTCCAGGCAAGCCTGATTGCAGGCGATGCACGTATTGATGCGTTCGCTATGTCCGGCTTTCGCCTTGTTGGCCCAGGCCGGATCGGCCAGCAGCGGGCGCGCCATCGAGATCATGTCCGCGTCGCCGTCGGCGAGGATGCGCTCGGCCACCTCGGGCATGTTGATCCGGTTGGTGGCGACCAGCGGGATCGACACCTCGCCTTTCAGCCTGCGGGTAACCCAGGCGAACCCGGCGCGCGGCACGCTGGTGACGATGGTGGGTACGCGCGCCTCGTGCCAACCGATGCCGGTATTGATGATGCTGGCGCCCGCGGCTTCGATGGCCTTGGCCAGCGTCACGACGTCATCCCACGGCTGGCCGCCCTCGACCAGGTCGAGCATCGAGAGCCGGTAGATGATGATGAAATCGCGGCCCACCGCTTCGCGCGTGCGGCGCACGATCTCGATGGGCAGACGCATGCGCCGCGCGGCATCGCCGCCCCAGGCGTCATTGCGGCGATTGGTGCGTTCGGCGATGAACTGGTTGATCAGGTAGCCTTCCGAGCCCATCACCTCCACGCCGTCGTAGCCGGCCTCCCGCGCCAGCGTGGCGCAGCGGACGAAGTCGGCGATGGTGCGTTCCACGCCGCGCGACGACAGGGCGTGTGGCGTGAACGGCGTGATCGGTGATTTGATTTTTGATGGCGCCACCGACAGCGGGTGATAGCCGTAGCGGCCCGAATGCAATATCTGCAGGCAGATGCGGCCGCCTTCGGCGTGCACGGCGGTGGTGAGCTTGCGATGCCGTGGCGTGTGCCAGGGCAGGGTCAGGCGTCCGCCGAACGGCTTGAGCCAGCCAGCGATGCTGGGCGCGATGCCGCCCGTGACCATCAGGCCGACACCGCCGCGCGCCCGTTCCGCGAAATAGGCGGCCAGCTTGTCGTAATCGCGGGCCTTGTCCTCGAGCCCGGTGTGCATCGAACCCATCAGGATGCGGTTCGGCAAAACCACATGACCGAGATCCAGTGGGGCAAACAGGTTCGGGTAATTCATGGTGGCCCTGTGGGTCAAACGATCGTATGAATGTGCCTTCGTCCGGGCGACAATTGCAAGCGCCGCGGTGGCACGCGAGCCACGGTTGCCTGGGCCTGCTGGCCAACCACACGCGTCCGCCCGGCCGCTGCCATCATCGGCGAGGGGGTAAACTTCGCGATTCGACCGCCATGACCAGGAACCGCCATGCCCCATGCCTCATCCGCTCCCGTGCTGACCATCGACGGGCCATCCGGGTCGGGCAAGGGCACGATCAGCGCGCTGGTGGCGCAACGGTTGGGCTGGCATTTGCTGGATTCCGGCGCGCTGTATCGCGCGGTGGGCTATGCGGCGGGCGTGGAAGGTTTGGACCTGTCCGACGTGGAGGCGGTGACCCGGTGTGCGCAGACCACCCGGATCCAGTTCCGTGCGCAGAAGGGCGCCGAGACGCGGGTGATCGTCAACGGCCACGACGCCACCGACGAGCTGCGCACCGAGACGGCCGGCGCGGCGGCCTCGGCGATCGCGTCCGTGCCCTCGGTGCGCCAGGCGCTGGTTTCCCTGCAATTGGGCTTCCGCAAGGCGCCCGGGCTGGTGGCGGACGGGCGCGACATGGGCACGGTGATCTTCCCCGATGCCGCGTTCAAGGTTTTCCTCACCGCCAGCGCCGCCGAACGCGCGAAAAGACGTTATAAGCAGTTGAAGGAAAAGGGACTCGGCGTTACACTTTCCGGCCTTCAGCGCGAAATTGAGGCGCGTGACAGCCGCGATGCATCGCGCGCCGTCGCGCCGCTCAAGCCCGCCGCCGATGCAGTGCTGGTGGACACCACCGGCATGGGCATCGACGAGGTCGTCGCGAAAGTACTCGCCGTCGTGCAGCCTTAGACCGGTTGCGCGGCGGTTTTTGCGCCCCTGCCGCGGCAGGGGATTTTGGCCAACGGTGGCTTGCGATCGGTTCGAAAGGCCGTCGAAGACACCCTCAACCGGTGGACCGATGATACGTGGCCAACACAGACGCCACTGCCAACGGTCCTTTCCCACTATGGAATCAACATGACTGAAAGTTTTGCCGAACTGTTTGAACAGAGCCAGCAGGCTATCTCCAAGCTGAAGCCCGGCGCCATCGTCACCGGCATCGTTGTGGAAATCCGCAACGACGTCGTCGTGATCAACGCCGGCCTGAAGAGCGAAGGCATCGTCCCCATCGAACAGTTCAAGGACGAGCAGGGCGTGCTGGAGGTGCAGGTTGGCGACGAGGTGAAGGTAGCCCTCGAAGCCTTGGAAGACGGGTTCGGCGAAACCAAGCTGTCGCGCGAGAAGGCCAAGCGCTCGATGGTGTGGGACGACCTCGAGCAGGCGTTCGACAAGGAAGAGACCATCGTCGGCATGATCTCCGGCAAGGTCAAGGGCGGCTTCACCGTCGACATCAAGGACGTCCGCGCGTTCCTGCCGGGCTCGCTGGTCGACGTGCGCCCGGTGCGCGACCCGGTCTACCTCGAGGGCAAGGAACTCGAGTTCAAGATCATCAAGCTGGACCGCAAGCGCAACAACGTGGTGGTCAGCCGCCGCGCCGTCGTCGAGACCGAGTTCTCCGAGGAGCGCGAGAAGCTGCTTGAGCGCCTGACCGAAGGCGCGGTGGTCAAGGGCACGGTCAAGAACCTCACCGACTACGGCGCGTTCGTGGACCTGGGCGGCATCGACGGCCTCCTGCACATCACCGACATGGCGTGGAAGCGCGTGCGCCACCCGTCCGAAGTCGTCAACGTGGGCGACGAACTGGACGTGCGCGTGCTGAAGTACGACAAGGAGCGCAACCGCGTTTCGCTGGGCCTGAAGCAGCTGGGCGACGACCCGTGGGTCGCCATCGCCCGCCGCTATCCGGTCGGCAGCCGCCTGTTCGGCAAGGTCTCCAACGTCACCGATTACGGCTGCTTCGTCGAGATCGAGCCGGGCGTGGAAGGCCTGGTGCACGTGTCCGAGATGGACTGGACCAACAAGAACGTCAATCCGGCCAAGGTGGTGCAGGTGGGTGACGAAACCGAAGTCACCGTGCTGGACGTGGACGAGGAGCGTCGCCGCATCTCGCTGGGCATCAAGCAGACCCGCTCGAACCCGTGGGAAGCCTTCGCCGCCATGCACAAGAAGGGCGACAAGGTCTCCGGCCAGATCAAGTCGATCACCGACTTCGGCGTGTTCATCGGCCTGGAAGGCGGCATCGACGGCCTGGTGCACCTGTCGGACATCTCCTGGCAGGTGTCCGGCGAGGATCTCGTGCGCGACTTCAAGAAGGGCGAGGAGATCGAGGCGGTGGTGCTGGCGGTGGACCCGGAGCGCGAGCGCATCAGCCTGGGCATCAAGCAGATGGAGCAGGATCCGTTCGGCCAGTTCATGGCGGCTAATCCGCGCGGCAGCATCGTCAACGGCACCGTCAAGGAAGTCGACGCCAAGGGCGCCGTGATCGACCTGGGCGAGGGCGTGGAGGGTTACCTGCGCGCCAACGACATTGCCAAGGAGCGCATCGACGACGCCACCCAGCACCTGAAGGTGGGCGACAAGGTGGAGGCCAAGTTCACCGGCATGGATCGCAAGGGTCGCCAGCTGGCGCTCTCGATCCGCGCCAAGGACGAGGAAGACGCACCCGAGTCGGCCGTCGACTACGCCTCCGCCTCCACCGGCACGACCAAGCTTGGCGCCTTGCTCAAGGAGCAGTTCAACAAGGCTGATTGATCGGTAGCGACATTACCGAGTTGACGCGGGGCGGCATCACGCCGCCCCGCTGTTTCATGTCACGGACATTGGGGACCATGACCAAATCCGAATTGATCGAAGCGCTGGCCAGGCGCCAGACCCATCTTGCGTTTGCGGACGTGGAGATGGCCGTAAAGAGCGTGATCGAGCAGATGAGCCACGCGCTGGCCAACGGCGAACGTATCGAAGTACGCGGTTTTGGCAGCTTCGCGCTGCATTACCGTCCGCCGCGGATGGGCCGCAACCCCAAGACGGGCGAAGCGGTGGCGCTCCCCGGCAAGCATGTTCCGCACTTCAAGCCAGGCAAGGAATTGCGCGAACGCGTCAACCTGCAACTGGAAAGCGCGACGGCCTGAAGCACGATCCATGGGTTCATCGAGGCAGGCGACTGGTGTCGTTCCTGCCTTTCTTTTTGGTGGCCATCCGTCCGCCGCTGTTGCTGACCGGCCATGATCGTTGCACCGGGCCAGAGCTGTGCCGGTGTCGGCCAATCAGGTAAAGTCCCGCCATGCGACTGCTCGTATTGCTCCTGCTCATTGCCTTCCTCGCTGCCGGCGTCCTGCTGGGGGCGTTGAACGCCGATCTCGTCGCTTACGACCTGGGTTTTGCGCGCATCCAGTTGCCCAAGGGAGCCGGCTTGCTGGGGAGTCTGGTGATCGGTTGGCTGCTCGGCGGTCTTACCGCCTGGTTTGGCGTGAGCACCCGCCATCGTCGCCAACAACGCAAGGCAAACAAGAAGCCAGCGGCTGGCGCATGAGCTTCCTGTATCTGTTGGCCATGGCGGTGCCGGCGGCCTTCGCGCTGGGTTGGTGGACCTCCCGCCGCGCGGGCGTACGCCGATCGGGCGCACGGGTGAGCGAACTTTCATCCGATTATTTTCGTGGCCTGAATTACCTGCTCAACGAAGAGCAGGACAAGGCGATCGAAGTATTCCTCAAGCTCGCCGAATACAACCGCGATACGGTGGAAACCCACCTGGCGCTCGGCAACCTGTTTCGCCGCCGCGGCGAAGTGGACCGGGCCATTCGCCTGCACCAGCACCTGGTGTCGCGTCCGGGCCTGAACGACGCGATGAAGACCGTGGCCCTGCTGGAACTGGGCGAGGACTACATGCGGGCCGGGCTGCTCGACCGCGCCGAGGCGCTGTTTCGCGATCTCGTGGCGATGGACGCCCACGCACCTTCGGCGCTGCGTCATCTCATCGCGATCTACCAGCACGAGCGCGACTGGCACAAGGCCATCGAACACGCGCGCCGGCTGGAAACCATGACCGGCGAGGACGAGACGCCGATGATGGCGCAGTTCTATTGCGAGCTTGCCGAGCGCTCGCGCCAGCATGGCGCGCGCAGCGAGGCGCGCGATTACCTCGCCCAGGCCTTTGCCAGCCAGCCGCAGTGCGTGCGCGCCTACATGCTGACCGGTCGGCTGAATTCGGAAGAAGGCGCGCACGACGCAGCGGTGGTGGCCTACGAGGCGGCAGTCGATGCGGATGTCGCGTTCGTGCCGGATATCCTGCCGCCGCTGCTCGAGAGCTATCAGCGGTCCGGGCAGATGGGGCGCGCGGAGCAGTTTCTGCGCGGCCTGCTCGATCGCTATCACGGTGTCTCGCCCGTGCTGGCCCTGACGAACCTGTATCGACAGCGCGATGGTGATCGGCAGGCAGTGGAATTTCTCACCTCGCAATTGCGACAGCGGCCATCGGTACGCGGGCTGATGACCCTGATCGACGCCACCATGGACAAGATCGACGGTGAGGCGAGGGAGAATTTCCAGATACTGCGCGAACTGATGCGCAAGCTGCTGGAAGGGCAGGCCATGTATCGTTGCAGCCGTTGCGGTTTCGGCGCCAAGGCCCATCATTGGCAATGTCCCAGCTGCAAGAGCTGGAGCACCATCCGCCCCATTCACGGGGTTGCCAATGAATGAGCATGGATTTGTCGTGCCAGGGCTGGCAGCAGGATGGTTGGTGGCGTCATTCCTTTTGTCCTCGTTGCTCGTAGGTGCGGCCATCTACTACGCGCGCCGACGCGGCATGTTCGATCAGCCTGGCCGGCGTCGGTCACACCGTGTGCCGACGCCGCGCGGTGGCGGCATTGGCCCGGTCATGGCTGCGTTCATCTGCGCTTCCGGCGCGATGTTGACCTTGCCCCGGCCGGTATCCGCGGTGGTCGTCGCGGGCGTGGCGGTGGCACTGTTTCTGGTCGCCCTGGTCGGGTGGTGGGATGATCACCGGCCGCTGCCGGTGTGGCCCCGGCTGGGGGCGCAGGCGGCGGCTGTCGTTTTGTTTTCCTTCACGCTGTTCGCTACAGACTTGTCGTGGTATTGGTTCCCGTTATTGCTGCTGGCGGGTATGTGGAGCATCAACTTGCACAACTTCATGGATGGCATCGATGGCCTGCTGGCGCAGCAAATCGTTTTCGTGGCGGGGGCCCTGGGTTGCCTTGCCTGGTCCGTCGCCGAGCCGGCTCTGGCGATCGGGGCGGGTACGGTCATGACGGCCGGTATGGGTTTCTGGCTCTACAACCGGTCGCCTGCCCGCATTTTCATGGGTGACGTCGGTAGCGGCGGTGCGGGACTGCTCGTGTTTGCTTTTTCCGTCCTGCTGTGGCGGCTCCAACCGTCGCTGGCATGGGCGGCACTGGTGCTTTCCTCGGCGTTCGTGACCGATGCCAGCCTGACCCTGCTGACCCGGATGAAAGGCGGGCGCTCGTGGCACCGTGCCCACCGCGAACATCTCTATCAGTGGATGGTCCGCAGCGGCATGTCGCACGCCGGCGTCGACGCGCGCTATCTGGGCTGGAACCTTCTGATAGCGGCGCCTGCCGCCTGGTGGATCGCCGCCCACCCACGCAGTGCCATGCCGGTTGCCTTGGCGATCTATGCGATTGCGGCGTTGCTGTGGCTGGCCATGAAACGTCGCTGCCTGCAGCGCCCCTCCGCAGGAGGCCGCCATGTTGTTGCGTAAGGTGGCTGCCTTCATCCATCCCCGGGTCGCCGTGGTGCTGCACGACCTGGTGGCGACGGCACTGGCCTGGTGGATCAGCAAACTGCTGCGCTATGCCTTGAAGCCGGACGAGGTCGTCGGCTTCATGCTGTTCGAGTTTCCCATCGTGCTGCTGGTGCAGGGCCTCATCTTCCGTTGGACGGGCCTGTACAAGGGCGTGTGGCGTTTCGCCAGCCTGCCCGACCTGTGGAACATCGTGCGCGCGGTGCTCCTGGGGGCCGTGGCGATCGGGTTGTCGCTTTTCCTCTATTGCCGGCTGGAGGGTGTTCCGCGGTCGGTGTTGCTGCTGTACCCGATGGTGCTGGCCGGATTGCTGGGCCTGCCACGGCTCACTTACCGGTTCTGGAAGGACAGCCGGGACGACTCGCGTCGTGGCGTGTCCATCAAACGGGTGTTGATCGTCGGCGCCGACCGTGCCGGCGAGGTACTGTCACGCGACCTTCGCCGCGACAGCGGCTACGCGGTGGTGGGCTTCGTGGACGATCGCATGGCATTGCGCGGTGCCAGCATCAATGGCCACCCGGTGCTGGGTGACCTGGAGCAGTTGCCAGACGTGGCGCGGGAAGCGGCGGTGGACATGCTGCTGATCGCCATGCCCGAGGCCTCGACCAACGAGATGCGCCGCGTGGTCGCCTTGTGCGATGCCACCGATCTGCCCTATCGGACCGTGCCGCGTCTGGATGACGTCGTGGCCGGTCGCGCGCAGTTCAACGAGATCAAGGACGTGGCGATCGAGGATCTCCTGGGCCGCGACGCGGTGGAGCTGGATTGGACCGCGATCCGCCAAACGCTGACCACGCGCCGCGTACTGGTCACCGGCGGTGGCGGTTCGATCGGTTCCGAACTCTGCCGGCAGGTGGCGAGGCTGGGAGCGCAATCGCTGGTCGTCGTCGACCAGAGCGAATACAACCTGTACCGCATCACCCAGGAACTGCGTGCCGACTTTCCCGAGCTCATTCTCGACGGCGTCCTGGCGGATTGCGGCGATCGCGCCGCCATGCAGAAGATGTTCGCGGAGGCGCAACCCCAGGTCGTATTCCACGCGGCGGCCTACAAGCACGTGCCGATGCTGCAGACGCAACTGCGTTCGGCCTATCGCAACAACGTGCTCGGCACGCGCACGGTGGCGGACCTGGCCAGCGAGATGGGCGTCGAATGCTTCGTGCTGATCTCCACTGACAAGGCGGTCAACCCGACCAGTGTCATGGGGGCCTGCAAGCGCGTGGCCGAGATCTATTGCCAGAACCTTGATGCCCACAGTTCGACGCGCTACATGACCGTGCGGTTTGGCAACGTGCTGGATTCGGCCGGGTCCGTGGTACCGCTGTTCCGCCGCCAGATCCGCAGCGGCGGCCCGGTGACGGTGACGCACCCGGAGATATCGCGCTACTTCATGACCATTCCCGAAGCGTGCCAGCTGATCCTGCAGGCGGCGAGCCTTGGCGAGGGTGGGGAGATTTTCGCGCTGGACATGGGCGAACCGGTACGTATCCGCGATCTCGCCGAACAGATGATCAGGCTGGCCGGCAAAAAGCCCGGCAGCGAGATTCCCATCGTCTACACGGGTCTGCGCGCCGGCGAGAAACTGTTCGAGGAATTGTTCCACCCGCTGGAGAATTACAGCGCCACCGCGCATGCCAAGATTTTCCTGGCGCAGCACCGCGAGGTGTCGTGGGAGCTGCTGCAGGCACTGTTGAACAAATCCGTCGACGCGGTAGCGGACTTCAGGGAGGAGGATCTGCGGCGTTGCGTTTCCAGCCTGCTGCCTTCGTTCCGCTGGAGCGAAGTGGCGCAGCCTGACAACGTGGTATCCATCCGTCGCAATGAATCAGGAGAAAAATAAGTGAGCAAGCCTCTGCGCAAAGTGGTCTTTCCCGTGGCGGGGCTTGGTACGCGCTTTCTCCCGGCCACCAAGGTGGTGGCGAAGGAGATGCTGCCGGTACTCGACAAGCCGCTGATCCAGTACGCGGTGGACGAGGCGGTTGATGCCGGCGCCGACACGCTTATCTTCGTGACCAACCGCTACAAGCATGCCATCGCCGACTACTTCGACAAGGCGTACGAGCTGGAAGCGAAGCTTCAGGCCAAGGGCAAGGAGGATTTGCTGGCGCTGGTGCAGGGCACGTTGCCGAAGCATGTCCGCGCCATCTTCGTCACCCAGCCGGAAGCCTTCGGTCTCGGGCACGCGGTGCTCTGCGCCAAGCCGGTGGTAGGCGACGAACCTTTCGGCATCGTCCTGCCCGACGACCTGATCTGGAACGGTACGGGCAAGGGCGCCCTGCGCCAGATGGCCGAGCTGGGCGATGAGCAACAGGCGGGGGTGATCGCGGTGGAAGAGGTGCCACGCGACGAAACCGACAAGTACGGCATCGTCGCGGCAACCGCGATCGACGATCGCAGCGCGCGCATCAACCACATGGTGGAGAAGCCCAAGCCTGCCGACGCGCCATCGAATCTCGCCGTGGTGGGACGGTACGTGTTGCCGAGCCGGATTTTCCAGTTGCTGGAGCAGACCGTGCCCGGCGCCGGCGGCGAGATCCAGCTGACCGACGCCATCGATGCGCTGTTGAAAGAGCAGGGCAAGGTATTGGCCTACCGCTTCGAGGGCACCCGTTTCGACTGCGGCAACAAGGCTGGTCTGGTGCGCGCCACCATGGCCATGGCGATGCAGGACCCCACGCTGCAGCCCACGGTACGCTCGTTCCTCGCCAACCTCTGATTGCTGCCGCCGCGGAGCAGTGCAGCCGGCTGCATCCTGCCCTCCGGCACTCGTCCGAGCGCGGGTGCGGGTTGTAGGGTGATGCCATGTCCCCGGGTTTGCCTTCTTCCTACTACCGCGCCACCGCCACGCCATATGCGGCGTATCCGCCGTTGCAGGGCACGCACGAGGCGAAGGTGGTCGTCGTGGGTGGCGGTTACGCGGGGCTGAATACCGTCCTGGGCCTGGCCGAGCGTGGCATGCGCGACGTGATGCTGCTGGAGCGCGAACAGGTCGGCTTTGGTGCCTCGGGGCGCAACGGCGGTTTTGTTTTTGCCGGCTATTCGCTGGACGAGCAGAGCCTGCTCGACCAGGCAGGCGCGTCCCGGGCCCGGAGCATGTTTGCGCTGACCACGGCGGCCGTGCAGCGCATCCGCCAACGTATCGCGCAATACGACATTGCCTGCGACGTGGTGGACGAGGGCGTGATCTGGGCCAACTGGTTCCGCGACAGCGCCATCCTGCACCGGCGCCAACAATTGCTGGCCAACCATTACGGCGTGCAGTGGGAGGCGTTGTCGCCGACGCAGTTGCGCCACTTGGTCGACAGCACGCGCTACCACGGTGGACTGTACGAGCCCGATGCCTTGCATCTGCATCCGCTCAACTACGCGACAGGGCTGGCGCGCGCGGCGGCGAGCCGTGGCGTCGGCGTGCACGAGAACAGCGGTGTGCTGCAGATGCGCCGCGAGGGTGCGCGCTGGCGCGTCGATACCGCGCATGGCAGCGTGCTTGCCGACCAGCTGGTACTGGCTTGCGGCGGTTACCTGGCCGGGCTCGAATCATCGATCGATCGCGCGATCCTGCCGATTGCCACCTACGTCATGGTGACCGAGCCGCTGGGCGAGCGGATGCAAGCCTGCCTGCGGACCCGGGCGGCGGTGTACGACACCCGGTTTGCCTTCGATTACTATCGCCCGCTGCCCGATACGCGCCTGCTGTGGGGTGGCCGCATTTCCATTCGCGAACGTTCCGCACGCGCCGTGGAACAACTGCTCACCGCCGACATGCTGCGGGTCTTTCCCCAGCTGGGGAACGTGCGTATCGATTACGCGTGGTCGGGGCTGATGAGTTACGCAACACACCAGATGCCCCAGATCGGCGGCAATGCGGAAGGGCTGTGGTGGGCGCAGGCGTTCGGCGGTCACGGCCTGGCACCGACCTGCGCCGCCGGCGAACTGCTTGCCGCTGCCATCGCGCACGGGGACGAGGGCTGGAAACAGTTCGGCGACTACGGACTGCGCAGCACGCATCGACCCTGGGGCTATCTGGGGGCGCAGGCACGCTACTGGTGGCAGCAAGGCCGCGATTGGCTGAAGAGTGAGCTGGAACGATGAACGACGACAAGCAGCAGATCATGCGTGACCCCGGCACCGAAATAAGCTGGGCGGATTTCGAAAAGGTTGTCATTGCCGCGGGCACGGTCACGCGGGTGGAGGCGTTTCCGGAAGCGCGCAAGCCGGCGTGGAAGGTCTGGGTGGATTTCGGCCCGTACGGCGAGCGCAAGACCAGCGCGCAAATCGTCGCGCTCTATGGCCCCGCGGATCTCGTCGGCAGGCAAATCGTGGGCGTCATCAATTTCCCGGAAAAGCAGATCGGGCCGTTCCGTTCCCAGTTCCTGCTTACCGGCTTTTCGACGGAGCAAGGCGTGGTGATCACCACGCTGGAAAGGCCGGTACCCAATGGCACCCGGATGACATGAGCGGCGTTTAGTGCCGCGCCTGCCGATCCAGCCACACCAACAACCCCTGGGCGTTGAGCTCGATGTCCGTGCCAAGCAAATCGCGCAGCATGGCGCGGTTGCCGCTCCAGCCATGCGCGGCGGCGTGTTCGGCGTAGAGCTCGGTGAGCGCTTCCATCAGGCGCGCTTGCCGGTCGGGCTGCGCGCCGGCCGCCCGGGCCAGCGCCACCATCGCATCGATCCGCCGGTGGAGATCGTCGGCGAGCTTTTCCACCTGGTCCACCGCGCCAAAGTGGGTGAGGTAGATCGCCTCCGGCTGCAGCGCGACCAGGCGTCGCAGCGATGCATGCAGCGCGTCGGGGTCGAACTGCACCGGCGACGTGGTGGGAATGACGAACGGCCCTTTGGCGGTATCGAATTCGCGGTAGCTGAGGCCGAACGTATCGCCGCTGAAGCAACGCCTGGAGCGCGCGTCGTGGATGCACAGGTGGTGCTTCGCATGGCCGGGCGTATCGAGGCAGCGCAGCGGTCGCCCGGCCAGGTCGATCACATGATTGTCCGGCGCTTCGACCACGCGTTCGGGCGGAACCGGCTGCAATCGACCGTAGGTGCGCTCCATCACTTCCTCGCCATACACTGCGCTGGCACCGGCCCAGAGCTGCGCGGGATCGATCATGTGCCGCGCGCCGCGCGGATGAACCGCCAGGCGTGCGCGCGGCAGTTGCGCCATCAGGGCGCCGGCGCCGCCGGCGTGGTCCAGGTGGACGTGGGTGAGGATCAGCCAGTCCACCTCATCCACCGCGAGGTCCGCCTGGCGCAGCGCGTCGAGCATGCGCGGCACGGCGAAGTTCGTGCCGCAATCGACAAACGCGCCACGTCCGTTCTCCACGATCAGGTAGGCGGCATCGAAGCGGGGGCGAACGAAACCGGTATCGATGGTATGGATGCCGTGCATTGTCATGATGCCTCCTGATGCCGATCGGGGCAGGGTAGCAAGTTGCCGCGCGACGATCATGCGCCGCGCGCGCCGCGTAGACTGTCGAGCCATGCATCTCGACGGGAGAACGGTATGACCTCACCCATGGCGCCGGCATGGCAGGTGTCGCGCTGGTTCAACAGCGAACCGCTGGCCCTGGCCGATCTGCGCGGAAAGGTCGTGCTGCTGCATGCGTTCCAGATGTTGTGCCCCGCCTGCGCCATGCAGGCGCTGCCGCAGATGCAGCGCGTGCGGCGCACGTTTGCCGGCGAACCTCTCGCGGTGGTGGGGTTGCATACCGTGTTCGAACATCACGACGCGCAGGGTCCGGTTTCGCTGGCGGCGTTCCTGCACGAGTATCGCTACGATTTTCCGGTGGGCGTGGATGCGCACGATGAAGGCGAGCCATTGCCGCGCACGATGCGCAGCTATGCCATGCAAGGTACGCCGACCCTGATCCTGGTCGACGCCGAGGGACGCTTGCGCCAACAGCATTTCGGAGTGGCGGATGACCTTGCGCTGGGCGCCAGCTTGGGACGACTGCTCGCCGAGACGCCCACGCCGCCTGGAGCCTGAAGCGTCGCCGGCATCGTTGCCGGGGATGTTGTCCCACGACCGGGAAATGATCGATACCGCCAGGCCGACGCATGGCGAGATCGGTGCGTGCCCGCAGGCCCGCGTCGGCGTGGACCTCACTTCGCGTTGGCAAGCCGGGCGAAGGCGGCGGGCGAGGCGTTCTCGAAACGCTCCAGCAGCAGCTTTACGAACGCAGAGACACGCGCGCTCACGTGCCGGTGCGAGGGATACAAGGCCCAGACTTCGACCGGACGGTCGGCGAGCGTGCCCCAGACGATCAGGCGACCGGCATCGACGTCGGCCTGCACCAGCGAGCGTGGCATGGCGGCCGCGCCGATGCCGGCAATCACCGCATCGTGGATCATCGCCATCGACGACAGGCGCAATACCGTGCGGGTCGCAATGCGGCGCACGCTGCGTGCGCGACTGAGCTGCCATGAGGCATCGGCCGGCGTATGCGACAGCGTGATGGCCGGCACCGGGACGGTGTGCTTCTTCGGCAGGGACAGCGATGGCGCGGCTGCCACGACCATCACGTCACGCAGGAAACATCGGCCGGACAACTCCGTTGACGGGTCCGGATTGGCGCGGATGATCAGGTCGAAATCATCGTCCACGGGGTCGACGAAGCGGTCCTCCGCCACCACCTCGAGTTGTACCTGCGGATAAGCCAGGGCGTAATCCGCGGCAATGCGGCCCAGACCGCGCTGGCCAAACAGTACCGGCGCGCTGACCCGCAGTCGGCCGCGCGGCGCGCTGGTGCCACGCCGCAGCACGTCGCCCACTTCGTCAATGTGTTCCAGCAGCGACTGCGTCCGCTCCTGCAGCTCGCGCCCCTCCATCGTCAGGCGCAAGGTGTGGCCGCCGCGTTCGAACAGGCGCACGCCCAGCACATCCTCGAGCTGGCGCACGCGGCGCGAAAGCGTGGCCTTGGGGCGACCGGTGGCCCGCGCGGCGCGGCCAAAACCGCCATGTCGAGCCACTTCGTTGAAATCGGCCAGGGCGAGCAGATCCATGATGTTCCACTGATGAGACGACCTGTCCATATTACGCGGCTATCGGTAGCTCGGGTGAGACGCGAGGATGGCTGCACATCCACTCACACGAGAGCTACCCCATGAACATTCTGGTCACCGGCAGTACCGGCACCATCGGCAGCCTGGTCGTGCGCAGCCTGGCCGCGCAGGGCGCCAGCGTCCATGCGCTGACGCGCAACCCCGACAAGGCGTCGTTTCCGTCAGGCGTCACCGCCGTCAAGGGCGACATGACCGACATCCCCTCGATGCGTGCGGCGCTGAAAGCGGTCGATACCCTGTTTCTGCTCAACGCCGTGGTCGCCGACGAGGTGACCCAGGCGATACAGACCCTGAGTCTGGCGCGCGAGGCCGGTATCGAACGCATCGTCTATCTGTCCGTGCTCAACAGCGATACCTACACCGACGTGCCGCATTTCACCGGCAAGTACACCGTGGAACGGATGGTCGAACAGCTGGATTTGCCGGTGACTGTGCTGCGCCCTTCGTATTTCATGCAGAACGACGTCAGGCTCAGGGACGGCTTGTTGCAGGGGCGCTACGGCATGCCGGTGGGCGATGTCGGGATAGCGATGGTCGATGTACGTGACATCGCCGAGATCGCGGTCGCTTCGCTGCTGCGCCGCGCCCAGGCGCCGACGCCGCTGCCGCGCGAGGTGATCGAAATCGTGGGGCCGGACGCGCTGACGGGCGATGCGCTGGCGACAATCTGGTCCGGCGTGCTTGGCAAACCGGTGACGTACGCGGGGAACGACCTCGATGCGTTCGAGGGTTTCATGGCCGGGGTGATGCCGCCGTGGTCGGCCTACGATCTGCGGCTGATGCTCACGCGGTTCCATGTCGATGGCATGCTCGGCAAACCGCTCGCCGTGAAGATGCTCACTGGTCTGCTCGGCCATCCACCGCGTCGCTATCGCGATTTCGCGATGGAGCTGGCGTCGGCATGGCAGGCGGGGTAAACGACACACGACACGAGAAGTCCATGGCGGCGGCCGTGTCCGGTATCGGAGAGGCTGCCACTGCCAACGCGACAGTGCCGGATTGCTTCTCCGACGGTAAGCGACCCAAGGGGACGATCCTGCCCCGCGTACGTTATCGGCAAACGCCCTTGGCAGTATCGGCCTGTCGGGGATGGAACCTGGAGCTGGTAGCACAGGGCAGCCGGCGTCGATGTTCACTTTCGAGACATTCGCCAGCCCACACACTGGAGAGCCCGATCGCGAGTCGTGCGAGTGCACCGTCATACCAGCCGCCGTTGGACTGTCCGCCATACCGTGTGCCGTCATGCCTTGCCATGCGCGCTGCTTGGCCTGCTTGTCGCCACATCAGCATTCGGCAGTACGCCCGGCGGGCGGGGAAAGCCGCTGAAGATCGATGTCGTTCGCGATCGCTTGACGCTGTCGTTGACGCATTACCCGCAGGTGTATCTGCATGGCGAGATCGATGCCGGCGCCCCGCAGCGGTTCGCGGCCCTGGTGGCTTCCGGCCGCATAGAGTCCGGTTCGGACGTCTATCTCAATGCACGCGGTGGCGACCGCGCCGCCGCCATGGCGTTGGGGCGGATGTTCCGCGCTCGCGGCATGGCCACGCATCTGGGCACACCGCGGCAACCGAAGCAGGCGAGCATCGCGGCGAAGACGGCAGCCTGCATGGATGCCTGTGTCTATGCCTATCTCGGTGGGCTGTATCGATGGGTGCCCAGCGGGCGCGACCGTATCGGCTTCAGCTCGCCGTCGATGCAGGAAACGCGTCGCCTGCCCGATACCGTGGGCTATCTCAAGGCGATGGGGATCCCGGCAGACGCGCTGGACGGCGACGCATGGATGACCGCCGAACGGATGATCGCGTCGGGCCTTGCCAACAATGGCCGCATGCCACCCACGGCCACCTACGATCTGTCCTTGCCCGCTCCGAAAATGGAGGTGCGCCAGGCCGACCGCAAAGGGATACACCGACTCACGATCCAGTGCCAGTCCGGTCGGACCACGGTGACGGCGTACGATGAAGTGGGTGTCGAGCGCGCACGTCAGATTGCCCTGCGCGGCGGCAGTTCCTACTTTCAACTCGGCGACGAGAAGCGCCTCGGCCAGCCGCGTGGCGGGGCGCAGGCGGTCGGCAACGCGCTGGTAATTCGTCGTGATTATCCCCCTGCCGACCTGGTGGACCTGGTATCGGCGTGGTCGTTCGGCGCGTGGGTGGGCGGTCGCAGCGATGCTTTCCGCGATGGCTTCAGCATGCCGCTGCAGTCGGTTCGCGCGCAGCTCAAGGTTTTCTATTACACCTGCTGGCGTGCCGCGCCTTGGCCGCCGCGACCGAAGAAGACCCGTTGAAAGCTGCCGTCCGGTCGCGTGACGGCAGCGCAGGCGACGTCGTCTCAGGTGCGCCGCGGCAGTTTCCAGTCCGGTCGGATGAAGTGGCAGGTGTAGCCGGTGGGGTAGTGCTCGAGATAGTCCTGGTGTTCCGGTTCGGCCTCCCAGAAATCGCCTGCAGGCGCCAGCTCGGTCACGACCTTGCCCGGCCACAAGCCGGACGCATCGACGTCGGCGATGGTGTCTTGGGCAACCTCCCTCTGTGCCTCGCTGGTGTAGAAGATGGCCGACCGGTAGCTGGTGCCCCGATCGTTCCCCTGGCGATTGAGGGTGCTCGGGTCGTGGATCTGGAAGAAAAATTCCAGCAGCGTGCGGTAACTGATCACCTGCGGGTCGAACACGATCTCGATGGCTTCGGCGTGGGTGCCGTGGTGGCGATAGGTGGCGTTGGGCACGTCGCCGCCGGAATAACCGACGCGGGTGGAGATCACCCCGGGTTGACGGCGCAAAAGGTCCTGCATGCCCCAGAAGCAGCCGCCGGCAAGAATCGCGCGATCGGTGGTGGTTGTCATCGACATCTCCGTTGGTCTGTGAGCCGCTGAAGATGAGGATCATGCGCCGCTTTATCGAGTGGTGGAATGACGTGGCCTGCCTGCATCATCGCCGTGCATGGGCGTCGGTCCTGAGGCAAGCTTGGCGGCCTGTGGACATCGGGTGCCTCGCGGAGATCGACACATGGGCAAGGGGCGGCTGGAAGCGTTCAGCGACGGCGTCATCGCGATCATCATCACCATCATGGTGCTGGAACTGAAGGTGCCGGAGAGCCATGCGCTGGCATCGCTGGCGCCGCTGGCTCCGGTGCTGCTCAGTTACGTACTGAGCTTCGTGTACGTCGGCATCTACTGGAACAACCACCACCACATGCTCTCGACGGTGCACCGGATATCGGGGCGCGTGTTGTGGGCGAACCTGCACCTGCTGTTCTGGCTGTCGCTGCTTCCGTTCACCACCGCCTGGATGGGCGAGAACCACTTTGCCGCATCGCCGACGGCCGTCTATGGCGTGGTCCTGCTGATGGCGGCGGTCGCCTACTGGGTGCTGCAGCGCACGCTGATCGCGAGTGACGGCCGTGACGCCATGCTCGCCACGGCCATCGGATCGGACTGGAAAGGCAAGCTGTCGCCGCTGCTTTATCTGACGGGCATCGCGTTGACCTTCTGGCGACCGGGGGCGGGCCAGGCGCTGTACGTGTTGACGGCATTGTTGTGGCTGATACCGGATCGTCGCATCGAGCGGGCCAGCAACCGCTGAGCGCAAGCTCCCTCCATGGAGCATGCCGCCAGGCCCGTCGGTTCCCGCCGCCCGTGCGGTGTCTACAGGAACATGCCGCCGGATGCCTCGATCCGCTGGCCGTTGATCCAGCCGTTGGCGGGCGCCAGCAGCGAGGCCACCACGCCGCCGATATCGTCCGGTTCGCCAACCCGGCCCAGGGCGGTCTGCGAGGCCACGAATGCATTCAGCTGTGCGTTGTCGCGGACCGCGCCGCCACCGAAATCGGTGGCGATGGCGCCGGGCGCCAGGACGTTCGCGGTGATGCCGCGCGTACCCAGTTCCTTGGCCAGGTAGCGCGTCAGAACTTCGATGGCACCCTTCATCGCCGCATAGGCGGCGTGGCCGGGGAGCGTGAATCGGGTCAGGCCGCTGGAGATGTTGAGGATGCGTCCGCCATCGGCGATACGCGGCAACAGCTTCTGCGTAAGGAAGAACACGCCCTTGAAGTGCACGTTGACCAGTTCGTCGAACTGCGCTTCCGTCGTGTCGGCAAAGCCGACGTGTCCGCCGGTGCCGGCGTTGTTGACGAGAAAATCGAATTGCTGGCGCTGCCAGTGGCCCTGGAGTGTTTCGTCCACACGCTGCACGAAATCGCCGAACCGCTGGCTGTCGGCCACGTCGAGCGGCAACGCCGCCGCCCGACGACCCATCGCCTCGATCTGCGCCACCACGGCTTGCGCCTCGGTGCGATTGGTGCGGTAGGTGATGATGACTTCGATGCCTCGCTCGGCCAGCTTCAGTGCGGCATTCCTGCCCAGACCACGGCTGCCGCCGGTGATCAGGGCGATGGGGGATGGGTGAGTCATGGTTGTCTCCGCTCGATCAATGGGCCTGCGACTTTATTGATCGGTCGGCCGGGGATAAATTGCCGGCATCTGATTTATCTGTTCGCCATCGACGAACAATAGGCATCCATGCCTCAGGCACCCCCACGGGAAGGCAAGTGAACGAACTCCAAGCGATGCGGATATTCCAGCGGGTGGCGGAAATGGCCAGCTTCACGCGCGCCGCCGAGAGCATGGCGATACCCAAGGCCAGCGCATCCACGGCGGTGCAGCAGCTGGAAAGCCTGCTTGGCACGCGCTTGCTGCACCGGACCACGCGCAAGGTCAGCCTGACCCACGACGGCCAGGCTTTCTACGAGCGCAGCAGGGATCTGCTGGGGGACATCGACGAACTGCAGTGCATGTTCCAGCAAGGCGGCCAATCGCTGCGTGGACGCCTGCGGGTGGACATGTCCACCGGCATGGCCTGCAACATCGTGATCAAACGGCTGCCGGAATTCCTGCAGGCGCACCCGTCGATCGAACTGGAGCTGAGCAGCACCGACCGGCTGGTCGACCTGGTGCGCGAGGGTTTCGATTGCGTAGTGCGCGCGGGCGCTTTGGCGCAGAGCAACCTCGTGGCCCATCCGCTCGGCCACCTGCGCATCATCAACTGCGCCAGCCCCGACTATCTGCGCCGCCACGGTACGCCGCGATCGCTGGCGGATCTCTCGGCACATCGGCTGATCCACTACGTGTCCACGCTGGGAAGCAAGCCGCCAGGCTGGGAATATCCCACTGGGAACGGCTATGCCTGCCTGCCGATGGATGGCGTGCTGACGGTCAACAACACCGAGGCCTACACGGCGGCCTGCCTGGCTGGGCTGGGTTTGATCCAATCCCCCGTCGCGAGCCTGCAACCGTGGCTGGACCAAGGGCGGCTCGTGGAAGTGTTGCCGCAGTTCCCGGCCGAGCCGATGCCACTGTCGATCCTCTACGCCAACCGTCGCAACCTGCCGGGGCGGGTCCGCGAATTCATGGTGTGGCTGGAGGGCTTGCTGGCGCCGTACCTGCAGCGGTAGGAGAGGGCTCTCGACGAGCGTTTCTGCCTCCCGCGGATCATGCCCTCGCGACGCCGAATGTAGCTGACAGAAAAATTGGTATGGTCCAACGGCGCCCGTGGTATCAATTTATAGGCGAAGTGGTACGGAATAAGGCTGGGCAGCACGACCAGTTTGCCGGGGGCCGGGGGCATCAGTAAGCTTGCCGCTCGCTCGCCTATGAAGCAGACCATGCGCAGAAAACTTGTGGCCGGAAATTGGAAGATGTACGGCAGCCGTTCGATGGCCTCCAGCCTGGCCGGTGCCATCGCCGCCAACATGCCGACCGAGATCGACGTCGCCGTTTTTCCCCCGTTCCCCTACATCGCCGCCCTGGGCGAACAGCTCGCCGGCACCCCCCTGCAGCTTGGCGCGCAGGACGTGAGCGAACATGAAGGCCAGGGCGCCTATACGGGCGAGGTCAGTGCCGCGATGCTGGCCGAAGCCGGCGTGGACTATGTGCTGGTGGGGCACTCGGAGCGCCGCCGCTACCACGGTGAAAGCAATGAATGCGTCGCGCGGAAGTTCGCGGCCGCCAGGGCAGGCGGACTCACCCCCATCCTGTGTGTGGGTGAAACACGCCAGCAGCGTGACAGTGGCGAAACGGAGAACGTCATCGGCGAGCAGCTCGAAGCCGTGCTGCGACTCAACGGCATCGCGAGTTTCGACACCGCACTGGTCGGGTACGAACCGGTGTGGGCGATCGGGTCCGGCGAGACGGCGACGCCGCAACAGGCCCAGGACGTCCACGCGTTCATTCGTAGCAAACTCGAAAAGGAAGATGCTACAATCGCCCGTCTGACTAGGCTGCTTTATGGTGGCAGCGTCACTGCGGTCAACGCAGCAAAGCTGTTTGCGCAAGCGGACGTCGATGGCGGGCTGGTCGGCGGCGCGGCCCTGACGGCAACCGACTTCCTAGACATCTGCGCCGCGGCGCATCAAGCGCCATAGGTTCCGGAAAATCATGTTCGTCATTTTCAGCGTCTTCTACATCCTGGTCGCGGCGGCAATGACCGTGCTGATCCTGCTGCAGAACGGGCAGGGCGCCAGTGCCGGCTCCGGTTTCGGCGGCGGTGCTTCGGCCACCGTGTTCGGTGCGCGTGGCTCGGCCAACTTCCTGACCCGGGCCACTGGCGTGCTCGCCGCGGTGTTTTTCGCGCTCAGCCTGGGCATGGGCGTGTACCTGAACTACAACGGCAACGCCCATCCGGATGCCGTCGATCTCGGCGTAATGTCCGGCGTGGCAACCAAGCCCGCCGAAACGCCAGCCGGCAAGGCCGCCGTCAACCCGGAAGTACCGCAAGCCACTTCGCCGGCCGCTGGCGTCCCGGAGGCAACAACGGCCCCCGCCGCCAACCAGGGCGAAGTACCGGCCGCACCGCCGCCGAAACCGGCGACAAAGCCCTGAAGCAAGCGCAGTAGAAACACACCTGCCCAGGTGGCGGAATTGGTAGACGCACTACCTTGAGGTGGTAGCGACGAGAGTCGTAGGGGTTCGAGTCCCCTCTTGGGCACCATTTGATACTACCGTGGCGGTTTGCTGCGGAAACGAAACCCGCCACCCGGCGGGTTTTTTCTTGCGGCAGCCGTGGGGGCCATGCAGCCCGCCGTTGGCCGGTCAGACATTCCCGCACGGTAGGCCAAGGCGTGCGCCGACATAAGCCGTAGGGCAGGCGTGGCAAATTTTGCTGATGGCTTGCAGCAGCGAAGCTATGGCGGGGATGCCTTTGTCACGTTGCATGGCTTGGCCGATGCCTGCCCGATCCGCAGGCATGTGACCGCATGGCTTGCAATGCGTTGTTCAGCAGCCTAATTTCACTAAGCCTAACCAAGGAGGGGCACGCGGTGATCAATGTCATATTGGTGGACGATCATGAGCTGGTGCGCACCGGCTTCCGGATGATTTTGCAGCAGCAACCCGACATCTGCATCCAGGGCGAAGCGGGCAATGCGGAAGAAGGCCTGCGATTGATCCGTACACTGAAGCCGGATATCGCGCTGGTGGATGTCCACATGCAGGGCATGAGCGGCATCGAGCTTACCGAGCGTGTCAATCGGGCAAAGATGTCGACCCGCATTGTGGTGGTCACGGTGGTTGACGACGCGCGCTTTCCGAAACGCCTGCTGGATGCAGGTGCCCTGGGTTACCTCACCAAGGGATGCCGCGCCGAGGAATTGATCACGGCCATTCGCCAGGTGTCTACCGGCAAGCGCTATCTGGCACCCGCCGTGGCGCAACAGCTGGCGTTGGCGACGCTCGATGGCCGTGCCTCGCCGTTCGACGTGTTGTCCAGCCGCGAGCTCGAGGTGGCGATGATGCTGGTATGCGGAAAACCGCTGACCTTGATCGGCGAGCAGCTCAACCTCAGCCCGAAAACCGTCTCGACGTACAAGCAGCGCCTGATGGAAAAGCTGCGCGTGGATCATGTGCTCAACCTGGCCCATCTGATGACGGTGCATGGCCTGATCGACAATCCGGGCCACGCCATCGGCGGTTGATCGCACAAGGCAGGGCGTAAAAAAAGCCGGGCATTGCCCGGCTTTTTTCGTGTCGTGGACGGCTACGCCGAGCCGTTCACTCGCCTTGCGGCTGCCCGCTCGGGCGGCTCACCTCGGCCGCGTTGACGTCGCGGCTCACGGACAGCGGGCGATTGGCGGCAAGCAGATCGCCTTGTTCCGGCGTGGGAGCCGCGGCGGTCGATTGCTCCGCCTTGGTCGTGGATTCATCGACCGCGACAGCACCCGCGACCGCCGGCTTTGGTGCGGGCATCGAGGCAGGGACAGTGGCGAAAGCGGCTTCTCCGCGACGCGGTCCATTGATCGCGGCGGCCACGGCGGCGACCAGCGGTGTATGCGCTCCGGGCGCCGGGGCGGCGTTTGCCTTTTCGCCCGTGGCGGCCTCATGGGATGGTTGCTTTGAGGACACCGGCGCTGGCGCATCGGCTGATGCGACCGAGCTCGGGGCGGCGGCGACCGACGGTGCGGCGGCCGATGCGACGGGCGAAGGTTTGACCGCGACATCCGCCTTGTCCGGTTCGGTCGTCGAGGCCGCCACCGCGGAAGGGATGGGCGGGAGCGGTGGCAACTTGAGTTCGGTGGCGGAAGCAGTAGCGACCGTTGCGACGCGATCCTGTTCCGACGTGTCGTTGGACGCATCGGCGATGTCGCCCGCTGCTGCCGTCGCCGTCTCCAATTTGGTGTCAGGGGCTACGGTGGCTTTGGCGGATGCTGCCGCCCGAGATTCGGGAGATGCATCCAAGGCGGGCGCCGTGACCGTTTCGGCAGGGGCCTTTGATCCATTCTGGCTGGAGGCTGCGGGTTTCTCGGCACGGTTCGTTGCATTCTCGTCGCCCGTATCGAGGGACTGCGCCTGAGCGTCCGTCGCGCCAACGGCGGTGGCTGCCTCATCGTGCCGGCGACGGCGACGGCCACCGCGGCGACCCCGGCGACGGCGGGAAGGGCCGCCATCGGCATCGAGAGTTTCTTCGGCTTCGGGGGCAACTGAAGTCACGGCCGGCGCGAGCTGTTTTGCTTCCTGCGCGGCGTCGGCGAGTGGTGCCGGCTCCAGCGCTTCGGCCACGGGAGAGCGCGGTTGGCGTTCAGGCTTGGCCTGGGGATTCTGGCGCGGCGTGACGGCCGCGGCGTTTTCCGCGGTGGACGGACGCGATGGGCGCGGCGGCCTGGAAGAGGTACCGTTCTGCGCCGGCTGCTGCGATGGCCGCGGCTGGCCGGCCTCGCTGTTGCGCTGGCGGTTGCCCTTGGACTGCTGCGTCGAGGCGGAGGACTTGGCCGCCGGCTGCGCGCCCTCACGACGCGGCTGACGCGCCTGGGTGGCGTTCTGCGTCGATTGTCCCGAACGACCGCGCCCGGAACGCTCGTCGCGACGGTTGTTGCGGCCGGCACCGTTGGACGGCGACTTTTCGGCGGACGTTTCCGCTGGCGCGGCTTCGATGCTGCTGCGGAACCAGCCCAGCACGCGCGCAATAAATCCGCCTTCGGATGCGTTTGTCGATGGCTTGGCACGCGCCGGTGATTTGGTCGACGGGCTTGCCGCGACGGGCGCGGGCGCGACTTCTTCGCGGATGGGCGCGGGGCTGGCGGGCATGATGCCGCTTACCGCGGGCTGTTCGCCGCTGCCCAGGGTCTGGCCCATTTTCGGAAGTTCGGTGGCGGTGACCGCGGTGAGACGCTCGTAGCTGGGCTTGCTGTGCTCGCCCATCTCCGCTTCCTTGATGCGCATGATCTCGATGTGCGGCGTTTCCAGCTTGTCGTCGGCAACGACGACCACGTGCACCTTGTGGCGCAGCTCGATCTCCACCACGCTGGCGCGCTTCTCGTTGAGCAGGAAGTTGGCCACGGAAGGCGGCGCCTGCACCAGCACCTGGCCGGTGTTGTCCTTCATGGCGTGTTCTTCGATGAGCCGCAAGGTCGACAGCGACAGCGATTCGACGCCGCGGATATGGCCGTGGCCCTCGCAGCGCGGGCACACGATCTCGCTGGCTTCGCCCAGGCTGGGACGCAGCCGCTGGCGCGACATCTCCAGCAAGCCGAAGCGGGAGATGCGGCCGATCTGGACGCGCGCGCGGTCGAGCTTGAGCGCTTCCTTGAGGCGGTCTTCCACTTCGCGCTGATGGCGCGGGCTGTCCATGTCGATGAAATCGATCACGATCAGGCCACCGGCGTCACGGATGCGCGCCTGGCGGGCGATCTCCACCGCGGCCTCGCAGTTCGTGTTGAACGCGGTTTCCTCGATGTCGCTGCCCTTGGTCGCCTTGGACGAGTTGATGTCGATGGCGGTGAGCGCCTCGGTCTGGTCGATCACGATCGAGCCGCCCGAGGGCAGGCGCACCTGGCGGTCGAACGCGCTCTCGATCTGGGTCTCGATCTGGTAACGGGTGAACAGCGGGGTGTCGTCGCGGTAGAGCTTGAGCTTGCGCAGGGCGTTGGGCATCACCTGCTGCATGAAATCGCGGGCATCGTTGTACAGCGATTCCTCGTCGATCAGGATTTCGCCGATGTCGCTGCGCAGGTAGTCGCGCAGGGCGCGGATGAACAGCTTCGACTCCTGGTAGATCAGGAACGGCGCCTTCTGCTTGCTGGCAGCCTCGGAGATCGATTTCCACAGCTGCAGCAGGTAATCCAGATCCCATTGCAGTTCTTCGGCGTCGCGGCCCAGGCCCGCGGTGCGCACGATCAGGCCGACGTCGTCGGGAACGGTGACGTGCTCAAGTGCTTCCTTCAGTGCCTGCCGGTCCTCGCCCTCGATGCGGCGCGAGACGCCACCGGCCTTGGGGTTGTTCGGCATCAGCACCATGTAGCGGCCGGCCAGGCTGATGAACGTGGTCAGGGCGGCGCCCTTGTTACCGCGCTCTTCCTTCTCGACCTGGACGACGACTTCCTGGCCTTCCTTCAGCAGCTCGCGGATATTGGACTTGTGCGGGTCCAGTCCGGGGGTGAAATACTCGCGGGAGATTTCCTTCAGCGGCAGAAAGCCGTGGCGTTCGGCACCGTACTCGACGAAGCAGGCTTCCAGCGAAGCCTCGACGCGGGTGATGCGACCCTTGTAGATATTGGATTTTTTCTGTTCCCGCGAGGGGATTTCGATATCAAGGTCGTACAGGGTCTGGCCATCGACAATGGCCACACGCAACTCTTCACGCTGAGTCGCGTTGATCAACATACGTTTCATGGTGGAATTCCTCGGCTTGCCGCGCGTCGCGTGCCGCGGTGGCGCCTCGATGGCGGCCTGCCGGGGATCGCGCCGCAGCGGTTAAGCGGCAAAATGACGGCACCGTTCCCGGTGTCGGGGATGATTCGATCTACTTGCGTTGTCGTATCCGATGCCACATGGCATCGGACAAACAACAACCCAACCGTTACGATGAAAGGGAGATCGTGGTCGGTGCCGAACGGGCAGCCGCCGCCATCCTCGCCGACGTCGCGGATGGGCCACCTCTCCCGAGCCATGTATCGGCGGGCCAGGTGGACGCCCGCCGAGTATCCTATTTCAGCAGGTTTTTTTCAATGCAAACGGTAACTTCCCCCGATGCACCTCAAGGTGTGCGTCAAGTCGTGGTTGGCCCCGAACGGGATGGCCAGCGCATCGACAATGCCTTGATGACCCTGCTCAAAGGCGTTCCCAAGAGCATGGTCTACCGGCTGCTGCGCACCGGCCAGGTGCGTATCAACGGCAAGCGGGCCAAGCCGGACACGCGTCTCGCGGACGGCGATACGCTGCGCATCCCGCCGGTCCGTGTGGCCGAACGGGAGGAAGGCAGGGCGCCGGCCGGCGGCCTGGTGGCCTCGGTGGCCGATGCGATCCTGTTCGAGGACAAACACTTTCTGGTGATCGACAAGCCCTCCGGCGTGGCCAGCCACGGCGGCAGCGGTGTCAGCCACGGCGCCATCGAACTGTTGCGCGCGGCGCGGCCGCAGGAGCACCTGGAACTGGTGCACCGGCTCGACCGCGATACCAGCGGCGTGCTGGTGTTTGCCCGCACGCGCGCCGGGCTGACCGGCCTGCAGGCGTTGATCCGCGCCGGCGAGGTCACCAAACAATACCTGTGCCTGATGCTCGGCCATCCCTCCAAGGCCAAGTTCGACGTGAATGCGCCCTTGCTGAAATCGGTGCTGCAAGGCGGCGAGCGGATGGTGCGGGTGGCCGACAGCGGCAAGCCGTCGCTGACGTTCTTCCGCGAAATGGAACAGTACCCGGGCGCGCGCCTGATGCAGGCCACGCTGGGCAGTGGCCGCACGCATCAGATCCGCGTGCATGCCGCCCATATCGGCCATCCGCTGGCCGGCGATCCCAAATATGGCGATCGGGAAATGAACAAGCGTTTCCGCGAGATGGGCTTGCAGCGCCTGTTCCTTCACGCGGCGCATCTGGGTTTCGAGCTGGATGGGCGTTCGTACAGTTTTTCCACGCCGCTGCCGGAGGACCTGAAGGCCTTTCTCGACGTGCTGTCCGTCAAGGGCAAGCGCCTGGTCTACACCCGCGACAAGTCGCGCACGGATATCTGATCAGCGCTCGAGCAGCGCCTCGACCCGCGCCGCGCAGATGAAATCGTTCAGCGACAAACCGCCCACATCGTGGGTCGACCACGCCAGCCGGCAATGGCCGTAGCCTGCTTCGATGTCGGGATGATGATCCTCGTGGTTGGCCATGAAGCCCACGGCGTTGATGAAGCCGAGCGTGCGGTGGAAATCATCGAAGCGGAAATCCTTGACGATGGCCTTGCCGTCGGCGCCGAGTTCCCATCCGGGCAATTGCTGCAAGAGCTCCTGCACCGCCGATGCATCCAGGGCGTGCTCTTTTCCCTTGCGCGGTTGGCAGTGTTGCGCGGACAACGGGTGGGCGTTCATCGGTACTCCAAGAGCTCAAAGGGGAGCCATCCAGCCTTGATCCTGGCGCCTGAAAAGTCAAAGCCGCGCGTGCAGGCTGAAACTGGACTAAAATGGTGCTGATTAGCCGCAGCGGCGGCGCCAGTTTTTGGTCGGAGCAGGCATGATCGACATTTCGGAACGCGCGCAACAGCATTTCCTGCGCCTTCTATCGCAACAAGGCATCGATGACCTCAGCATTCGCCTGCGCGTCACGGCACCGGGCACGCCGGCAGCGAACTGCGAGCTGGAGTTCTGCGAGCCGGTCGACCTGGTCGGCGGCGAGTGGACCATCGAATGCGCCGGTTTCAATTTTCATGTCGATGGCGACAGCGCGCGCTGGCTGGACAACGCCACCATCGACTTCGAGCCAACCGCCACGGGTGGCCAGCTGAACATCCGCGCGCCGATGATCAAGGGCCATGTGCCCGGCGTGGAAGCCGGCTTGATCGAACGTGTGCGCTACGTTCTGGAGGCCGAGATCAACCCCAAGCTTGCCTCGCATGGTGGCCGCGTCAGCCTGCTGGAGATCGATGCCGATGGCGTGGTGCTGTTGCAGTTTGGCGGCGGTTGCCATGGTTGCGGCATGGTCGACGTGACGCTCAAGCAAGGGGTGGAAAAAACCCTGCGCGAACGGGTGCCGGAGATCACCGCCGTGCGCGACGCGACCGATCATGCCGGTGGTACCACCCCGTACTACAGCAAGCACGAGGGTGCGTCGGCCGCGGTGTGATTCAGCCAGGAAGCCCACGAAAAAGCCCGCCGAAGCGGGCTTTATTCAAATCAGGCTTGACGGCTCTCAGTTGTCGCCCTGCACATGCCCCTTGAGCGTGTCCAGCTTGCTCGGCAGGCTGGAAAAGTAGGCGGCGATGTCTTCGATATCCTGGTCGGACAAGGTCGAGACCATGCCCTTCATGATCGGGTTGTTGCGCTGGCCGTTCTTGTACTCGTGCATCACGTGGGAGAGATACAGGTGGTACTGGCCGGCCAGGCGCGGATACTGCGGATCGACGGCGTTGCCATCGGTGCCATGGCAGGCAAAGCAGGTGGCCGCCTTTTCCTTGCCGTTGGCAGCGTTGCCGGCGTCGGCGGCCATTGACTGGACCGAAGCGAACGCCAGGGCGGCGCCGAACGAAAGTAGAACCAGTGCACGATTCATGCGGAAATCCTTGGGTACCTGAGCTTATTTGCTGGCGAGACTGGAGAGATAGGCAGCGATGTTCTGGATGTCCGTGTCGGACAAGCTGCTTGCCTGGGCATCCATCGTGGGATGGACGCGATCGCCACTCTTGTACCCGTTCAGGGCATTGACGATGTACTGCTCATTCTGGCCGGCGATCTTGGGCACCGGATATTGCGGATAAGCATTGGTGTAGCCGGGTACGCCATGGCAGCCAGCGCAGGTGTAGATCAATTTGCGGCCGGCAGCCTTGTCGCCCTCGGCATGTGCGCTGGTGGCGGCAAAGAGGACGGAAGCCGCGGCCAAGCCGAGCAATTGCAGTCGAGTCATCGAATTCGTTCCCACGGGTGCGGCGGGTGTGGAGTGTATGCAACCGGCCAAGTATAGACGTTGCGTTGACGCGGGGACAACACGACTACGTCGGCGTTTGCCGCTTGGCTCAGACCAGACTCTTGAAAATATGGATACCGGCGCTGTACTCGCCGACGATCGTGCCCACGCTGACCAGAAAGAAATTCAGCAGCGTGCGGGCCACGCGATTTTTCCACCAGCCGCTCCAGTGGACGATGTCGTCGCGCAAGGTGTCGAAGTCGACCACGCGCGGACGCCGCACCCAGGCTTCGGCCGTCGCACTGATGCCGCCGGCGGGGATGCCGGGGCGGAACGGTTTGATCGGCGCGGCGACGAAAGCCGCCGCGATGCTCAGCGGATGCGCGCCCGCGACCAGCGCGCCGAGCGCGGCAAAGCCACCGGTGAACACTATCCAGTCACGCAATGCCTGCGCGCCCAGTGCCGTGTTGCGATGGAAGGCGTAGCCGATGGCGGCAAACACCAGCAACACCAGCGCCGCCGCAAGCCACTTCGGCCAGCGCGCCTTGGGCGGCGTCGCGGCCAGTGCCGCGACCTTGGCGGAAGGATCGTCCTGCTGCGTGCGCAACTGCTCGCACAGGCCCTTGAGGTGTCCTGCGCCAATCACCACCAGCACGCGGCGGGTCGGTGTTTCGGCGGTGGACGACCGCGCCGCTTCCTGCCGCAACCGCGCAGCCATGAACGCATCGCGCTCACCGATCAGGCTGTCGTACAGCGGCTTGGACTCGCTGGCGAACTCGCTGAAGGCACTCTCCAGCAAGTCGCCCTGTTTCAGCTTCTCGATCTCGACCTGCTCGATCTGCTCGCGCTCGAACACGCTGGCCAGCAGGCCGCCGAGCAAGCCGAAACGCTGCCAGAAACCCACGCTGCGCCACGCCCGTTTCAAGGTGGTGCCGACCTCGCGGTCGATCAGCCACAGCGGCAACTGACGCTGTTCGGCGCCATCCATCGCCGCCTTCATTTCCGCGCCGGGCTGGATGCCGGACTGGTCGGCCAGGCGTTTCTGGAAGGTCGACAGCACCAGGCTGGCGGCGACCATGCCGGCCTTGCCCTGGCGGATCACCTTGAACAGATCCATCTGCTTGAACGCTTCGGGATCGCGCATGCCCTGGGCGCGGCTCTCGCACAACTCCACGGCGACCGCATCGAACGGCTCGTGCGCCAGCATCGCCTCCACCGCCTCCATGCTGCTGCGCGATACGTGCGCGGTGCCCAGCACCACGTATTCCACGTCGCCGCGGATCACCCGCTCGACGGGTTGGTCCTGCAACGCCAGCGGCGCAGACAAAGTGGAATCGGTTTCGGGAACACTCATGCGATCAGCAGGCCGGTCGGGGTGAAGTCCAAGCATGGGGATGACCGGCATGCGGAACAAGCGGAATGAAATGGCGCCACGTCAGTCGCGGAAGCGCTTGAGCAGGTCGGCGTAGGCGTCGATGCGGCGGTCGCGCAGGAACGGCCAGATGCGGCGTACATGTTCGCTGCGCTCGAGGTCGATGTCGGCCAGCAGCAATTCGCGCCGGTCGGTGCCCGCCTGCGCCAGGAACTCGCCCTGCGGCCCGGCCACGAAGCTGTTGCCCCAGAACTGGATACCCGCGCCGACGTCATCGGGAGCGGCCTCGAAGCCGGTGCGATTGCATGCCAGCAGCGGCAGGCCGTTGGCCACGGCGTGGCCGCGCTGCACCGTGATCCAGGCGTCGCGCTGGCGATCCTTTTCCGGCTGGTCGTCGGTGGGATCCCAGCCGATCGCGGTGGGGTAGAGCAGCAGTTCGGCGCCGGCCAGCGCCATCAGGCGGGCGGCTTCGGGATACCACTGGTCCCAGCACACCAGCACGCCGAGCCGGCCCACCGAGGTATCGATCGGCTCGAAGCCCAGGTCGCCCGGGGTGAAATAGAACTTTTCGTAGAACGCCGGATCGTCCGGGATGTGCATCTTGCGGTATTTGCCGGCGATCTCGGCCGAGCGATCGAACACCACCGCCGTGTTGTGGTACAGGCCTGCAGCGCGCTTCTCGAACAGCGATGCCACCACGACCAGCTGCAGCTCCTGCGCCAGCTTGCCGATGCGTGCGGTGCCGGGGCCGGGGATGGTTTCGGCCTGGTCGAAAACCTCCACCGATTCGCGCTGGCAGAAATACGGGCCGTTGTGCAGTTCCTGCAGCAGAACCAGTTGTGCGCCGGCGCCGGCCGCTTCGCGCAGGCCGGTCTCGATGGCGTCGAGGTTGGCGTCGCGGCTGCCGCGGTCGGTTTCCTGCAGCAGTGCGACTTTGAGGGTCTTGCGGGTCATGGAATGTCCTGCCGGATGGGCCAGTCGGCCCAGTTTAGCGGGTGGGGGTGATGGCGCCGCCAAAGTTGTCGCGTGGCGGCGGGCCCTTTTCGTCAGTGCGCCATGCCCGCAGGCAATTGCATGGTGATGCAGTGCAGGCTGCCGTTCTGCCAGATCAGCGCCCGGCACGGCACCTGCACCACCTCGCGTCCGGGATGCGCCGTGCCGATGATGCGCGCGGCCTCGTCGTCGGCGGCGTCGCCATAGGCCGGCACCAGCACGGCGCCGTTGACGATCAGGTAATTGGCGTACGACGCGGCGAGCCGGCGGCCTTCATCGATGATCGGCTGCGCCCATGGCAGCGGGTACAGCTGGTATGGACGTCCATCCGCCGTGCGCAGCGCGGCCAGTTCGGCGGCCATGCGCTGCAGCTCGTCGTAATGCGGGTCGCTGGCGTCCTCACAGGCCTGGTAGACGATGCGGTCGCCGGGCGCCAAGCGGGCGAGGGTGTCGATGTGCGCGTCGGTATCGTCGCCTTCGAGGTAGCCGTAGTCCAGCCACAGCACGCGTTCGGCATGCAGGCCGTCGCGCAGGATCGCGCTCATCGCCTCGCGCGACTGGTCCGGATGCCGCTGCACCAGGCAGCGCCAGGTGGTGAGGATCGTGCCGGCGCCGTCGCTCTCGATGCCGCCGCCTTCCAGCGCCCAGTCGATGCGCTTGTGGGCGGCGTTGCCGAACACGCCGGCGTCGACCAGGCCCGCCACCAGCGCGTCATCCTGCGCCGCGCCGAACTTGCCGCCCCAGCCGGTGAAGCGGAAATCGGTGAGCTGGAAACGATCGCCGGCGGCCAGCGTGATCGGGCCCGAATCGCGCAGCCAGGTGTCGTCGTAGGGCAGCTCGACGAAGCGGATGCGCGAAAGATCGGCGCCCGCGGCAGCAAGCTTTTCCTGCGCATGCGTTTTCACGGTGGCGTCGGCCACCACGATGATGAGCGACTGGAACCGGGTGATCGCGGCGCCCAGCGCCACGTAGGTGGATTCCACCGCGGCCAGGCGGTCGGCCCAGTCGGTGCCGGCGTGCGGCCAGGCGATCAGCACGGCGGATTGCGGCTCCCATTCGGCCGGCAGGCGCAGTTGGGGGGTGGCGGTCATGTCGGCACTCGCGTCTCGAAGCCCGGCGGGCGAAACGGCAAGTGTAAAGGGAGCGGCACCCGACGCGGTGCCGGTGGATCTTATCCGCGGCTCTTACTGCACCGCCGCCGGGTTCGTATTGTTGCCCGCGGGCGTGTTGAGCACCGAGTGGATCACGTGGTCGTGCTCGAAATACACGATGAACTTGGCGTAGTCCCAGCGGTTGATGACCGGGTGTTTCTTCGTATCGCCACCGCGTGGCGACAGCTTGCGCAGCGGTGCGCCGTAATCACGTTCGACCTGGGCCATGCTGAGCCCGCGCCGGGGCAGGTTCATGCCCTGTTCCTGCTGCACGCGATGGATCAACAGGTTGTCACCGTGCGTGGTGCGGGATTGAAGGGCGTGGGCCGCGGGCGAGGCCGCCAGGCCGGCAAGCGCAGCGAGCATGACGATGATCGGCAAGCCGTTCGTGGACGTGACCATGGATTCCCCTCTCCATACAAGCTGTATGCGGCGTTGTTTTATCAGAACTGCCGATGCTACGCCATGTTCGTTGGCGCCGGTTGCGACGTGATCGGCATTCGCCTGCGCCATCGTCGCCCGAGTCGGTGATGGCGGGGCCGGGCGGCTATCATGGGCGGCTGTGGCGACCGCACGCCTGCTTCCGGACACCTGCTCATTCCATGATCGCCTTTCGACACTTCGCGCTGCGCCGCGGCAGCCGCCTGCTGCTTTCCGATATCGACCTGGTGATCCAGGCCGGCTGGCGGCTGGGCGTGATCGGCCGCAATGGCTGCGGCAAGTCCAGCCTGTTCGCCGCCTTGCAGGGCAAGCTGGAAAGCGACGCGGGCGAACTCGACATGCCGGCCAAGGTGCGGTTGGCATCGGTGGATCAGGAAACCCCTGCGTTGCCCGATGCCGCGATCGATTACGTGCTGGGCGGCGATCCCGAGCTGGCTGCCGCGCTGGCGGCGGAAGTCGAAGCCGGCGAGCGCGGCGACATGGAGGCGATGGCGCTGGCCCACCACCGCATCGAGGAACTGCACGGTTACGACGGCCGCGCCCGCGCCGGCAAGCTGATGCACGGACTGGGCTTCTCGCCCGAGACACACGAGCGCGCGGTGAAGGAATTCTCCGGCGGCTGGCGCGGGCGCCTGAACCTGGCACGCGCGCTGATGTGTCCCTCCGACCTGCTGCTGCTGGATGAGCCCACCAACCATCTCGACCTCGATGCCGTGTTGTGGCTGGAGGAATGGCTGCGTCGCTACCAGGGCACCTTGCTGATCATTTCGCACGACCGCGAATTCCTCGACGGCGTGATCACCCACACCATGCACCTCGATGGCGGCGGCGCGAAGCTGTACACCGGCAACTACAGCGCGTTCGAACGCCTGCGCGCCGAGCAGTTGCGCCAGCAGCAGATTTCGCACGAGCGCGAGCAGGCCGAGCGGGCGCATCTACAGTCCTTCGTCGACCGCTTCAAGGCCAAGGCCAGCAAGGCCAAGCAGGCGCAGTCGCGGATGAAGCGGCTGGAAAAGCTGGCCGGCACCGAGGCGGTGCGCGCCGAGCGGCCTTTCAGCTTCACGTTCCCGCCGCCCGGGAGGCTGCCCGATTCCATGCTGCAGCTGGAGGACGTCACTGCGGGCTACGTTCTGCGCCCTCTCCCGTCAGAGGAAGGGGGCGGTGGCCGAGTCGAGGGGGAATCGGAGCGTGTTTCGATGGGTTCTGCTGCAAGCCCCATCCCCTCTCCTCAATCCTCTCCCCGGGGGGGAGAGGAGGCAAACGCCGCCCTGTCGGGCGAGGTTCATCGTCAGAAAGCGGTGGTGTTGGCCGACGTGCGCTTTTCCATTGAAGCGGGTGAGCGAATCGGCTTGCTCGGCCCCAACGGCGCCGGCAAATCCACCCTCGTCAAAACCCTGGTGGGCGAGCTGGAACCGTTCAGCGGCGTACGCAAGGCACACAAGGACCTGAAGATCGGCTACTTCGCCCAGCACACGGTGGAAAGCCTGCGCGAGGGCTCGACCCCGCTTGACCACCTGCAGGACAAGGCGCCGGGCGTGGCCACCCAGGTGATGCGCGATTTCCTGGGTACCTGGAATTTCGCCGGCGACCGCGCCTTCGAATCCGTCGACGGCTTTTCCGGCGGCGAACGGGCGCGCCTGGCGTTGGCGCTGATCGCGTGGGACAAGCCCAACCTGCTGCTGCTGGATGAGCCCACCAACCATCTCGACCTGGACATGCGCGAAGCGCTGGCCGACGCATTGTCCGATTTCGAGGGCGCGCTGGTGCTGGTATCGCACGACCGCCACCTGCTCGGCCTGGTCTGTGACAGCTTCTGGCGCGTGGCCGACGGCAGCGTGGAAAGCTTCGACGGCGATCTGGACGACTACGCCAAGTGGCTGCGCACCCGTGGTACGGCCAGCAAGAAGGCCGCCAAGGCCAGTGCCACCGTGAGGCCGGTGGCAAAAACGCCGGAGATGTCGCCCGAGGAGCGCCGCCGCCAGGCAGCCGCCCGGCGCGATGAGGAAAAAGCCTCGCGCCAGCGGGTGACGCGCATCGAAACCCGTACCGCCAGCATCGACACCGAGCTGGCCGCGCTGGAAAACCAGCTGGCCGACCCGGCAACGTACAACGGCCCCACCCAGGAACTGATGCGGCTGGGCCAGCGCCAGACCGCATTGCGCCGCGAGAAAGAGGCGCTGGAAACCGAGTGGCTGGAACTGGTCGAACGGCTGGAGGCCCTGCCATGAGCACGAAGCCCGAACGCCCATTGCACCTGTGGCTGCCCGCGCTGGCGCGCTTTGCGCCGGACCATCCGCTGCGCCGGTTGCTGGCCCGCGCCGATCGACGGGCCGACGCTTCCATCGGGTATCTCGACGGGCTGGGCGACCATTTCCCCGGCGCGGGCTCGCCGCTGCCGGCGGCGGCGTTGACGCGCGATTACCTCGCCGGTGATGCGGCAGGCCACGGCTGGTTGTCGGCCGATCCGGCCTGGATACAGCCGGACATCAATGGCGTGCGTCTGCTGGCATGCGGTCAGCTCGGGTTGAGCATGGCCGACGCGCAGGCACTGGCCGCGTCGCTGAAACCCGTGTTCGGCGACGCCGGCATGTTGCTGGAAATCACTGCGCCCGATCGCTGGCACCTGCGGCTGGCCAAGGACGCCGCGCTGCCCGTGTTCGCCGCGCCCGAGCAGGCGATGGGCGAGGACCTGGCCCAGCACCTGCCGCAAGGCCCGCAAGGCAAGCGCTGGCGCGTGCTGCTCAACGAGGTGCAGATCCTGCTGCATCAGCATCCCTTGAATGCGCAGCGGCGGGCGCAGGGGCTGTCGCCGGTCAACAGTCTGTGGCTGTGGGGCGGCGGCACGCTGCCCGGTCCGTTACGCAGCGAATGGGCTGGCGTGATCAGCGATGACGTGCTGCTCCGTGCGCTGGCGGCACGCGCCCAGACCGCGCATCGATCGCGCACGGCCGAGACGGTGGCCACGGCAGGCAAGGGCTGGCTGATCGACCTGCAGGATCTGCCGGCCGGCGACATCGCCACCCAGTGGTGGCCCGCGTTGCAATCGCTGCTGGCGCGCCAGCCGGTGGTGCTGCACTTCGCCAGCGGCGAGCGCTGGCAGCGCAAGCCCTGGCATCGCTGGCGCTTCTGGCGCGGGGCGGGCGGTTGAGCGCGGCAACGTCGGGCCCGCTGCAGTTGCGCCGCCGACCCAGCCTGGGCGAAGCCCGCGGCTGGCCTGATGCCGTGCATCCGGTATTGCAGCGGATCTACGCCGCGCGCGGCGTGTTCGGCCCTGATCAGGTGGAGCATCGGCTGGCCCGGCTGCTGTCGCCGCAGATGCTGGGTGGCATGGATCGGGCGGTCGACCTGCTGGTGCAGGCGATCGAGGGCGACTGGCGCATCCTGATCGCCGGTGACTACGACTGTGACGGCGCCACCGGCACCGCCGTGGCGATACGCGGGTTGCGGCTGCTGGGTGCGAAGCATGTGGACTACGCCGTGCCCAACCGCTTCATCCACGGCTACGGCCTGAGCCCGGCCCTGGTGGCCTCGCTGCAACCCACGCCGCAACTCATCGTCACCGTGGACAACGGCGTGGCCAGCGTGGCCGGCGTGGCGGCGGCCAAAGCGCGCGGCATCCGCGTCATCGTCACCGACCACCATCTGCCGGGCGAGCAACTGCCCGACTGCGACGCGATGGTGAACCCCAACCTGGCCGGCGACGGCTTCCCCAGCAAGGCGCTGGCGGGTGTGGGCGTGATGTTCTACCTGCTGCTGGCGTTGCGTGCGCGGTTGTTTGCGGCCGGAACGCCTGCGCGTCCCGATCTTTCCAGCCTGCTCGATCTGGTCGCGCTGGGCACGGTGGCCGACCTGGTGCCGCTGGATTTCAACAATCGCGTGCTGGTGGCTGCCGGCTTGCAGCGCATCCGCAATGGCCAAGCCTGCGCCGGCGTCACGGCGCTGATCGAATCGGGCAGGCGCAGCCTGGCGACGTTGTGCGCCAGCGATCTCGGTTTCGTGGTGGGTCCGCGCCTGAATGCTGCCGGTCGGTTGGAAGACATGCGCCTGGGCGTCGAATGCCTGCTCACCGACGATGTGGGGCAGGCGCGCCGCCATGCCGAACAGCTCAGTGCGATCAACCAGGAGCGGCGCGACCTTCAGGCCTCGATGGTGGCTGAGGCCGAGGTGATGGCCGCGGGCATGGCGCACACCGACGCGATCGGCGTGGCCTTGTACGAGCCGTCCTGGCATGCCGGCGTGGTGGGGCTGGTGGCGTCGAAATTGAAGGATCGCCTGCATCGGCCGGTGATCGCGTTCGCGCCCGCCAGCGAGGACAACACCGACGACCTGCGCGGCTCGGCCCGTTCGATCGCCGGCTTCCATATCCGCGACGCGCTGGCCGTGATCGACGCGCGCCATCCCGGCCTGATCGAGCGCTTCGGCGGCCACGCGATGGCGGCCGGGCTGAGCCTGAAGACCTGCGATTACCCGCGCTTCGCGGCGGCGTTCGACGCGGTCGCGCAGGAGCTGATCGATGCGGAACGCCTGCAGGCCGTGCTGCTCACCGACGGCGGCCTGCCGCCGGGCGCGGCCTCGCTGGCGCTGGCGCGGCAACTGCGCCACGCCGGCCCGTGGGGTCAGGCGTTTCCCGAGCCCTTGTTCGACGACGTCTTCGAGTGCATCGGCTGGAAGGTGATGGGCGAGCGCCACCTGCGGCTGCAATTGCGCGACCCGCGCGACGGCATGCAGCACGATGCGGTGATGTTCAACGCCTATCGCGGCGATCCGCCGCCGGCGTCGTTGCGCGCCGCCTACGAGCTGACCATCAATGACTGGCAGGGACGGGAGTCACCGCGGTTGCTGTTGCGGCACATCGAACCCGCCTGAAACCGCGCGCCCGTTGCCCGCTTTTCACAACCGGTGCCTCACGCTTGCGGCGTCCCACTCCACGGAGAACGCCATGATCAAGCAGATGGAAGGATTGCCCGCCGGCACGCTGGGTTTTCGCGCCCACGGCCAGGTCACCGCCGCCGATTACGAGCGCGTGGTCATCCCCGACGTGGAGGCCGCGTTCGCGCTCAACCGCAAATTGCGCTTGCTGTTCGTGATCGATGAGGACTTCACCGGCTTCGACCCCGGCGCCATGTGGGACGACGTGAAGATGGGTGCGCGCCACTTCAGCGGCTGGGAGCGGGTGGCGCTGGTGACCGACGTGGCATGGCTGCGCGCCACGGCCAACGCGATGGGTTTCATGATGCCTGGCGAGTTCCGCCTGTTCTCGCTGGCCGATCTCGAGACGGCCAAACGCTGGATCGCCGAATTGCTGCCGGGTTAAGGAAGGCTCTGATTTTGCTCGTCATTCCTGCGAAAGCAGGAATCCAGTGCCTTTACACTCAATAACTTGGAGGCGCTGGATCCCAGCTTTCGCTGGGATGACGAGCAAAAAGCTGGTTGATCAGACCTTCCTTCAATGTTGCAACGCGGCACTTGCATATGGACGTCCAATCTGTTCTATTGACCAGCATGCATTTCCAGCCCGCCAGTTTTTTCATCGACGCCGTCGCTCTGGCGCGTCCTGGTGTGCTGGCCGGTCGCAACAATAATCGCGCGAATAACAACGCCAACCATTGGCGGGCCGGCGCGTAGCTGAAGTTTCATCCCATACGCGAAAAAGGCCCGCCCAGTGCGGGCTTTTTTGTTTTTGGGCGCAACAGGATCATTGCCGGGCAACCGGCGACACCATCAATCACATTGACGAGAAGGGGTAGTGGCATGTGTTCGATTTTCGGGATGTTCGATCTGCAGCCGGGTGACGACCTGGGTGCGTTGCGCCGCCAGGCACTGGAGTTGTCGCAGCGCCAGCGCCATCGCGGCCCGGACTGGAGCGGCGTGTTCGTCGATGAAGGCGCGATCCTGGTGCACGAACGCTTGGCCATCGTGGACCCCACCAGCGGTGCCCAGCCGCTGCGTTCGCGCGACGGCGAGCTGGCGCTGGCGGTCAACGGCGAGATCTACAACCACCGCGAACTGCGCGCCGCCAGCAGCTACGACTTCACCACCGGCTCGGACTGCGAAGTCATCAACGCGCTGTACCGCGAGCAGGGCGGGGCCGGGTCGGCCGGCGATTTCGTCAACAAGCTCAACGGCATCTTCGCGTTCGCGCTGTGGGACGGCGCGGCGAAGCGCTACGTGATCGCGCGCGATCCCATCGGCGTGTGCCCGCTGTACTGGGGCCACGATGCGCAGGGTCGGCTGTGCGTGGCATCGGAGATGAAGGCGCTGGCCACGCTGTGCGCCGACGTGGCGCCGTTCCCGCCCGGCCATGTGTACGACAGTGCCGTCGGCGAGCTGCGTCGCTACTACCAGAAGGACTGGCGCGACTACGCCAACACCCGCGGCCACGACCTCACGCCCGCGGCGCTGCGCCAGGCGTTCGAGCAGGCCGTGCATCGCCAGCTGATGACCGACGTGCCCTACGGCGTGCTGCTGTCCGGCGGGCTGGATTCGTCGCTGGTGGCCGCCTGCGCCGCGCGCTTCGCCCGCGAGCGCATCGAGGACAACGACCGCAGCGAGGCCTGGTGGCCGCGGTTGCACTCGTTCGCCATCGGCCTGGAAGGCTCGCCCGACCTGGCCGCCGCGCAGATCGCCGCCGACGCGCTGGGCACCGTGCACCACGGCTTCGTCTACACCTTCGCCGAGGGGCTGGACGCGATTCCCGAAGTGATCCGCCACATCGAAACCTACGACGTCACCACCATCCGCGCGGCCACCCCGATGTTCCTGCTGGCGCGCCGGATCAAGGCGATGGGTGTGAAGATGGTGCTGTCGGGCGAAGGTTCGGACGAGATCTTCGGCGGCTACCTGTACTTCCACAAGGCGCCGTCGGCCGAGGCTTTCCACGAGGAGACCGTGCGCAAGCTCGACACCTTGCACAGCTACGACTGCCTGCGCGCCAACAAGTCGATGATGGCCTGGGGCGTGGAGGCGCGCGTGCCGTTCCTTGACCTGGAATTCCTCGATGCCGCGATGGGCCTGGATGCGAAGCACAAGATGGCCGGCAACGGCAGGATCGAGAAGCACGTGCTGCGCGAGGCGTTCGATGGCGCGCTGCCGAAGGAAATCCTGTGGCGGCAGAAGGAGCAGTTCAGCGATGGCGTGGGCTACGGCTGGATCGACGGCCTGAAGGACCACGCCGAGCAGTCGGTCAGCGACCGCGAATTCGCCGCCGCCGCCGCGCGCTACCCGTTCAACACGCCGGCCACCAAGGAAGCGTATTTCTACCGTCGCATCTTCGAGCAGCACTATCCCGGCGAAGCCTGCGCGGCCACCGTGCCGGGCGGCAAGTCGATTGCCTGCTCGTCGCCGGCGGCCATCGCCTGGGACCCGGAGTTCGCCAAGCTGGCCGACCCCTCGGGCCGTGCGGTGAAGGGCGTGCACGAAAAGGCCCTGGCCTGATCCATACCTGCAGGAGCGCACCTTGTGCGCGATGTCCTTCGCCACGTCGCGAAAGGCATCGCGCACAGGGTGCGCTCCTACAATTCACCGCGAGCAGGGGCAGCGGGCGGGGCCGCTCTGGTATCCTAGGCGGCTTGCATCCCACACCGACATCACCATGATCGAGACCAATCCCATCCACGCGCAGATCGCCGACCTCCGGGAACGCGTCGAGTCGCTTCGGGGGTATCTTTGACTACGCTTCCAAGAGCGAACGCCTGGAAGAAGTAACCCGCGAACTGGAAAGCCCCACCGTGTGGGATGACCCGGCCCGCGCGCAGGAGCTGGGCCGCGAGCGCGCCCGCCTGCACACCATTGTCGACGGCATCGACACCCTCACCGCCGGCCTCACCGATGCCGATGAATTGCTGGAGATGGCCATCGCCGACGAGGACGATGAGACGGCGCAGTCGGTCACCACCGATCTGGCGCGGCTCGAAAGCCAGGTCGGCAAGCTGGAGTTCCAGCGCATGTTCTCCGGCAAGATGGACGCGATGAATGCGTTCGTCGATATCCAGGCCGGCGCCGGCGGCACCGAGGCACAGGACTGGGCCGAAATGCTGCTGCGCATGTACCTGCGCTGGTGCGAGAACCGCGGCTGGAAAACCGAGTTGATGGAAGTCTCCGGCGGCGACGTGGCGGGCGTGAAATCCGCCACCTTCCGCGTCGAGGGCGACTACGCCTACGGCTGGCTGAAGACCGAGATCGGCGTGCACCGGCTGGTGCGCAAATCGCCGTTCGACTCGGACAACCGCCGCCACACCAGCTTCACCTCGGTGTTCGTGTCGCCCGAAGTCGATGACGACATCGACATCGACATCAACCCGGCCGACCTGCGGACGGACGTCTATCGTTCCTCCGGCGCGGGCGGCCAGCACGTCAACAAGACCGAATCGGCCGTGCGCATCACGCACATCCCCACCAACACGGTGGTCGCCTGCCAGACCGGCCGCAGCCAGCACGCCAACCGCGACACCGCGATGAAGATGCTGGCCGCGAAGCTGTACGAGCTGGAAGTGCAGAAGCGCAACGCCGAGAAGGACGCGCTGGAAGCGACCAAGTCGGACATCGGCTGGGGCAGCCAGATCCGCAACTACGTGCTGGACCAGAGCCGCATCAAGGATCTGCGCACCGGCGTCGAACGCACCGATACGCAGAAAGTGCTTGATGGCGACCTGGACGAATTCATCGAGGCCAGTCTGAAATCGGGGCTCGAGGCCGGCTCCAAGCGCAGTGACGCCTGAGCCGTTTTTGCCGCAGTGGGAGTGAAGCCATGAACCGCAAGAAGAACGGCATCGTGCTGGCGATGGGCGTCGGTTTGGCCATGTTCGGCACGGCCGCCCACGCGGGCCAGGAAAGCTTCGGCCAGAGCGTGAAGCAGGGCGCGAAATCAGCCGGCCATGGCATCGCCGATGGCGCCCGCGAGGTGGGCCACGCCAGCGCCCGCGTGGGCAGGAAGATCGGTCACGGTGCGAAGGAGGCCGGCGTGGGCATCGGTCACGGTGCCCGGGACGCGGGTGTGGCGGTGGGGCATGGCGCGCGCGACGGCTGGAACGCCACCACGCACGCGGTCAAACAGGTATTCAGCAAGGGCGACTGACGCGAGCCGTCATCCGACAACAGCCATCGACAACCAGCCACGCCATTGCGGTGGCTGCCCGGAGCAACCGAGTTTCCATGAGCGCACCGACCGACACCCCAGTCACCGACGTGAATCCCGCTGACGAAAGCAGGCCTGACGAAAACCGGCTCATCGCCGAACGTCGCGAAAAGCTGAAGGCGTTGCGCGCGCAGGGCATCGCGTTTCCCAACGATTTCAGGGTCGACAGCTTTGCCGGTGACCTGCAGGCCGAGTTCGCCGACAAGGACGTCCATACAGCCGAAGCGCTCGACGCCCTCGCGCGGCGGGTGAAGGTGGCAGGTCGCATCCTGCTCAAGCGCGGGCAGGGCAAGGTCAGCTTCGTGCAGATGCAGGACCAGACCGGCCGCATCCAGCTGTTCGTGCACCAGGGCACGCTGGGCGAGACGTACGAAGCGTTCAAGGGCTGGGACGTGGGCGACATCGTGGGCGCCGAAGGCCTGTTGATGCGCACCAGGACCGGCGAGCTTTCCGTGCGGGTCGACACGCTGCGCCTCCTGACCAAGAGCCTGCGCCCGCTGCCGGACAAGTTCCACGGCCTGGCCGACGTGGAGCAGCGCTACCGCCAGCGCTACGTCGACCTGATCGTCACCGAGGAGGCGCGGCGTACGTTCATGCTGCGCTCGAAGATCATCGGCAGCATGCGCCAGTGGCTGGAAGCACCGACGCGCCGCTTCATGGAAGTGGAAACGCCGATGATGCACATGATCCCCGGCGGCGCCACCGCGCGGCCGTTCACCACGCATCACAACGCGCTGGACCTGGAGCTGTACCTGCGCGTGGCGCCGGAGCTTTACCTCAAGCGCCTCGTCGTCGGCGGCTTTGATCGCGTCTACGAGATCAACCGCAACTTCCGCAACGAGGGCGTGTCGACCCGGCACAACCCCGAGTTCACCATGCTGGAGCTGTACCAGGCGTACGCCACCTATCACGAGATCATGGACCTCACCGAAGGCCTGATCCGCGACATCGCGCAAACCGTGCTGGGCACCACCGCGCTGACCTGGGACGGCGCCGACATCGACGTCGGCCCCGCGTTCCGCCGCTGGCGCATGGAAGACGCGGTGCTGGAACTCAACCCCGGGATCAGGCGCGAGGAATTGCGCGACCGCGAGGCGATGGCCGCGCACGCGCGGCGTCTCGGCGTGCAGGTCAAGCCCGGCTATGGCTGGGGCAAGCTGCTGCTGGAGATCTTCGAGCGCACCGTCGAGCACACCCTGATCCAGCCCACCTTCATCACCGACCACCCGGTCGAGGTGTCGCCGCTGGCGCGCGAAAGCGACACCGACAAGGGCATCACCGACCGCTTCGAGCTGTTCATCAACGGCAAGGAGATCGCCAACGGCTTCTCCGAATTGAACGATCCGGAAGACCAGGCTGCGCGCTTCCAGGCCCAGGTCGACGCCAAGGACGCCGGCGACGACGAGGCCATGCACTTCGACGCCGACTACATCCGCGCGCTGGAAGTGGGCCTGCCGCCCACCGGCGGCCTGGGGATAGGCATCGACCGGCTGGTGATGCTGCTGACCGATTCGGCCTCGATCCGTGACGTGCTGCTGTTTCCCTACATGCGGCCGGAAGCGTGAGCACCGACACGCCCGCCTTGCAGGATCTGGCCGCGCCCGATGGTGTCTGCTACGGCTGCGGCAGCGCCCATCCGCATGGACTGCACATCAAGAGCCACTGGCACGAAGACGGCGTGCACGTGGTCAGTAGCCATCTGCCCGGCGCCGATTTCCACGGCTGGCCGGGGCTGGTTTACGGCGGGCTGATCGCGATGCTGGTCGATTGCCATTCCAACTGGACCGCGATGGCCTACCACTATCGCGCCGAGCATCGCGCGCCGGACAGCAAGCCGCGCATCGATTGCGTCACCGGCAGCCTCGGCATCAAGTTCCTCAAGCCCACCCCGATGGACGTGCCGCTGACGCTGAAGGCGCGCGTCGACGGCGAGGTCGGGCGCAAGACCCGCGTGCTGTGCGAGGTTTACGCCGGCGACGTGCTCACCGCGCTTGGCGATTCGATTTTCGTGCGTGTCGACACCGCGCAGCTGGCCGAAGCCGCGCGCAACGCGTGAGCCAGACTCGCGCCCCATCCCATCAGGAGACTTGATCATGTGGTTTGCCATCATCGGAACGGACGTTGCCGACTCGCTGGAGAAGCGCAAGGGCGCGCGGCCGGCGCACATCGCGCGACTGCAGGCGCTGCTGGAGCAGGGGCGCCTGTTCGTGGCCGGTGCGTTTCCGGCGATCGAATCGGAGGACCCGGGCCCGGCCGGCTTCAGCGGCAGCCTGATCCTGGCCGAGTTCCCGTCGCTGGCCGAGGCCCGCGCCTGGGCCGATGCCGACCCCTACGTGGCGGCCGGCGTCTACGCCGACGTGCGGATCAAGCCGTTCCGCAAGGCCTTGCCGGCGTGAGCGAAGCCATGATCGAGCAGATCCGCCAGCGCCTGACCGAGGCGTTGGCGCCGACCGTGCTGGAGATCGCCGACGAAGGCCACCGGCACGTCGGGCACGCGGGAGAGGGCAAGGGTCATTTCCACGTGCGCATCGCCAGCGCGGCCTTCGCCGGTCAGTTGCCGCTGAAGCGCCACCGCATGATCTATGCGGCGCTGGAAGGCTTGATGGATAACGGTATTCACGCGTTGTCGATCGACGCAACGCCGTAGTAAACAAAGATATACGCGACAAACTTGAAGTTGATCGACATGCCGGAACGCATTGCGGCCACGCCCGCCGTTTGGCACAGTGCCCTGTCGCCCACTTTCCGATGATCCATCGATGACCGCATGCGCCTGAGCACCATCAAACTCGCCGGCTTCAAGTCCTTCGTGGACCCGACCACCCTGCACCTGCCCAGCAACATGATCGGCGTGGTGGGCCCCAACGGCTGCGGCAAATCCAACATCATCGACGCCATCCGCTGGGTGATGGGCGAGAGCGCGGCCAGCCGCCTGCGCGGCGATTCGCTGACCGACGTGATCTTTTCCGGCTCCAACTCGCGCAAGCCGGTGGGGCAGGCCACGGTGGAGCTGATCTTCGACAACGCCGACGGCACCATCCAGGGCGAGTACGGCCAGTACGCGGAGATCTCGGTCAAGCGCCAGGTGACGCGCGACGGGCAATCCTCGTACTTCCTCAACGGTGCGCGCTGCCGCCGCCGCGACATCACCGACCTGTTCCTGGGCACGGGCCTCGGGCCGCGCAGCTACTCGATCATCGAGCAGGGCATGATCAGCCAGATCATCGAGGCGCACCCCGAAGAACTGCGCACGCACCTGGAGGAGGCGGCCGGCATCTCCAAATACAAGGAGCGCCGCCGCGAAACCGAGAACCGCATCAAGGCCACCCGCGAGAACCTCGACCGCGTGCGCGACGTGCGCGACGAGGTGGACAAGCAGCTGGAGCACCTGAACCGCCAGGCCCGCGCCGCCGAGCGCTGGAAGGCGCTGAAGGAAGAGCAGACCCGCAAGGAAGCCGAGCTGCGCGCGCTGGAATACCGGGGCCTGAAAAGCCAGCACGACGGCGAGGGCGCCGGCCTGTCCGCCGCCGAGATCGAGATCGAGAAGCAGCTGGCCGGCCAGCGCGAGATCGAGGCGCAGCTGGAAACCGTGCGCGAACGCCACGTGGAGGCCAGCGAGCATTTGAACGCCGTGCAGGCCGACGTCTACAAGGTCGGCGCCGAGATCGCCCGCGTCGAGCAGCAGGTACAGCACAACCGCGAAACCGCCGAACGCCTGCAGCGCGCCCAGGGCGAGGCCGAGCGCGAGCATGCCGAGCTGGCCGTCCATATCGCCACCGACCGCGAGCAGGTCGAAACGCTGCGCCTGGCGCTGGCCGAGGGCGAGCCCAAGCTTGAGGCCCTGCAGCAGATGCAGGACGACACCGCCGAAGCGCAGCGCAGCACCGAGGCCAGGCTGGCCGACTGGCAGCAGCGCTGGGACAACCACACGCGCAGCGCCGGCGAATCCAACCGCGCCGCCGAAGTGGAGCGCACCAAACTCAACTACCTCGACCGCCAGGCGGTCGATCTGGCGCGCCGCCGCGAAATGCTGGAAGCCGAGCAGAAGGCCACCGACGTGGCCGCGCTCGATGCCGCCGGCGAGCAGTTGCACACCGAGCACGATACCCAGCGCGAGCGCGTGGAAGCACTGGGCAGCCTGCTCGACCAGCACAAGACCAGCCACGAGAAGTTGCTGGAGGAAGAACGCCAGCTGCAGTCCGCCCTGAACGAGGCACGCCAGCAACTGCAATCCGCCCGCGGTCGTTACGCCTCGCTGGAAGCGCTGCAGCATGCGGCGCTGGGCCAGGAGGAAAGTGCGGCCAGCGGCTGGCTGGCGCGGCTGGGCCTGGACAAGGCGCGCCGGCTGGGCGCCGCGTTGCAGGTGGACAACGGCTGGGAATCGGCCGTCGAAACCGTGCTGGCCGGCCTGCTCGACGGCGTGCTGGTGGATGATCCGCTGGGCCTGGCGGCCGAGTTCGACAGCCTGGGCGAAGCCGACCTGGCGCTGCTCGATGCCGCCGACGGCGGGCAGGGCGCCAACGGCACGCTGGCCGCCCGCGTGCGCGGTCCCGCGGCGGCGCTGCAGTTGCTGTCCAACGTACAGACGGCCGAAACGCTGGACGAAGCGCGCAACCGTGCCGGTGCGCTGCAACCGCAACAATCCATCATCACGCGCGATGGCGAATGGCTGTCGCCGCAGTGGGCGCGCGTGCGCCGCGCACAGGGCAACCAGGTGGGCGTGCTGGCGCGCGAGCGCGACCTGCGCCTGCTCACCGAGCAGATCGCCACGCTGGAAGCCCAGCTGGAAGAATCCGCCAGCCAGCTCGACGACCTGCGCACGCGCAAGTTCGAGGCCGAGCGCGCCCGCGACGATGCCCAGCGCGAGCTGTACAACGCGCATCGCCGCCAGTCCGAACTGGCCGGCCAGCTGCAGAGCCACCGCGGCAAGCTGGAAGCCGCCCGCGCCCGTGCCGAGAAGGTCAGCGGCGAATTGAACGACCTGGCGGCGCAGCTGGACGAGCTGCAAAGCCAGACCCGCGATGCCCGCGCCCGGCTGGACGAATCGGTCGGCCTGATGGGCGACATGGAAGACCAGCGCCGCGAGCTGGAAAACGAGCGCCGCGCCCTGCTCGAAGCGCGCGAGGAAGCGCGCATGAACGCGCGCGAGGCGGCCGACCAGTCGCACGCGCTGGCGCTGTCGCTGGAATCGAAGCGCTCGTCGCTGGCCTCGCTGGAGCAGGCCCTGGCGCGCATGGACGCCCAACTGCGCCAGATCGAGGCGCGCCGCGACCAGATCAACGAACAGCTCGCCGCCGGCTCCGACCCCATCGCCGAGCTCGAGGCCGAGCGCCAGGCCTATCTCGACCAGCGCCTGCTGGTGGACAAGCAACTGGTCGAAGCCCGCCGCGCGCTGGAAGAATGCGACATCGCGTTCCGCCAGCTGGAGCAGCAACGTCATATGGCCGAGCAAGGCCTGGCGGCGTTGCGCGAAAGCCTGTCCGAAAAACGCCTCGCCGCCCAGGCCTTGCAGCTGCGCGCCGAGCAACTGGCGCAGGCGATCGCCGCGTCCGGCCTGGAGCTGGAAACCCTGCTGGCCGAGCTGGCCGACGACATCGACGCCGACCAGTGGCGCCAACAGCTCGCCGACATCGGCCAGAAGATCGCCCGGCTGGAGCCGGTCAACCTGGCCGCGATCCAGGAGCACGCCGAGCAGAGCGAGCGCAAGACCTATCTCGACAACCAGCTGGCCGACCTGGTCAACGCGATGGAGACGCTGGAAGGCGCGATCAAGAAGATCGACCGCGAGACGCGCCAGCGCTTCAAGGAAACCTTCGACAAGGTCAATGCCGGCGTGCAGGAGCTGTTTCCGCGCCTGTTCGGCGGCGGCCACGCGTACCTGGAGCTCACCGGCGACGACCTGCTCAACACCGGCGTGTCGATCATGGCGCGCCCGCCGGGCAAGCGGCCGTCCAATATCTCGCTGCTTTCCGGCGGCGAGAAGGCGCTCACCGCGGTCGCGCTGGTGTTTTCCATCTTCGGCCTCAACCCCGCGCCGTTCTGCCTGCTCGACGAGGTGGACGCGCCGCTGGACGAGGCCAACGTGGGCCGCTTCTCCTCCATGGTGCGCGAGATGAGCGAGAAGGTGCAGTTCATCTTCATCAGCCACAACAAGGCCACCATGGAAGCGGCCAGCCAACTGTGCGGCGTGACCATGCGCGAGCCGGGCGTTTCGCGCCTGGTGCAGGTCGATCTGGCCGAAGCAGCTAAACTGGCGGGGGCCGCCTAGGGAGGCTGCGACTGCCGCCATGGCGGTCGAATTTTTTCGCAGGCTCTGAGGACATCATGATGACGCTGCAACCCGTGCTCGCCTTTGCCTGGAATCCCGCCGTCGGCATTCCGATGCTGATCGTGGGCCTGATCGTGCTGGCGCTGATCTGGCTGTTCGGCCAGCCGAAAAAGGAGCCCGGTGCACGGCGCGCAACCGGCCATCCGAATCCCGGTGAGCGGCGCGAACCCAGCCTGGCCGACGATGCCGCGTTCGACCCGGCATTCAACGTCCCCAGCCCGCGCGGTCCGGGCGCACAGCAGGGCGAGCTCGACATCGGTCTGCGCGAGGAACTCGAACGGCTGGGCGCCACGTTGTCCGGTGAACGCACGTCGGCGCCGCCTGTCTCCAAACCCCAACCCAAGTTGGCCGACCACGTGGCATCCATCGTCGATGTCCTGCGCGCGCCCAGTCCGCGCGACGGGGTATCGGCGCCGGAACCGGTCGTGCAGGCATCCATCGTGCCCACGCCCGCCGCACCGTCTGCGCCTGTCGTCGACACGCCTGCGTCGCCGCCGACCGTCGCCGCGCCGCCGCCGCGGTCGGACCTGGGCAAGCGCCCCGCCCAGTTGCCGGTGGAGCGCATCGTGACGCTGTTCGTCGTGGCCCGTGACGGCTGCCAGTTCAGCGGCTCGGACCTGGTGGTCGCCGCCGAAAAGGCCGGCCTCGAATACGGCGACATGGGTATCTATCACCGGCTGGTGGACGGCAAGCGGGAGCTGGGCCCGATCTTCAGCGTCGCCAACATGCTCAAGCCGGGCAATTTCGACCTGGCCCGCCTCGACAGCCTGCGCACCCTGGGCGTCAGCTTCTTCATGACCCTGCCGGCACCGTTGTCCGCACTCGATGCGTGGGACGCCATGCTGCCCACCGCGCAACGACTGGCCGAGCTGCTCGATGGCCATGTGCTGGACGAGGAGCGCAACGCCCTCGGCCGCCAGCGCATCGCCCACATCCGCGACGAACTGCGCAGCTGGGACCGCGACCACGAAGGCCAGGAAATCATCTTCGGCCGCTGAGCCCCGCAGTCGCGTAAAACCGTAGGAGCGCACCCTGTGCGCGATGCCCTTGTGCTGAACATGACGGCGCAACGTTCGCCCCTGGATTCACCGTTCGCCAGAACGGTGCCAGGCTGAACGGTATTCCGCGGTCGCGGCTTCATGGACTTGACCCTGGACCTTGATCACGGGTCTAGACTAGGCCGCATGAACATCCAGCCTGCTTCCCTGACCATCGGTGCCGTCGCCAAGCGCGTCGGTGTGGCGATCGACACCATCCGCTATTACGAGCGCGAAGGGCTGTTGCCCGAACCGCGGCGGCGCGCGTCCGGCTATCGCAGTTATGACGAGGGCGCGATTGCGCAGTTGCGCTTTATCCGCCGGGCGAAGGATCTGGGTTTCACGCTGGAGGAGATCCGCGAGCTGCTGGCGTTGTCGGCCGATCGCCAGCGTGGCGTGAAAGCGGTGAAGCAGCGCGCGCAGCAACGACTGGCGGCGATCGAGCAGCGCATCGCCGAGTTGCAGCGCGTGCGCGACGGGCTGGCGCAACTGGTGGCGTCGTGTCCCGGTCACGGCAAGCCGGAGGATTGCCCGATCCTGCGGGCGCTGGCCGATGGCGAGGTGAAGCCATGAGCGCGTCATGCTGCGGTGGCGGCGCACCGGCGACGGCGGTGAAGGACCCGGTCTGCGGCATGACGGTCGATCCGGCGACCGCCAAGCATCACGCCGAACACGAGGGCCACACCTACCACTTCTGCGCGGCTCGCTGCCGCGAGAAGTTCGTGGCCGATCCGTCGGCGTATCTGGAAGAAAAAGCGGCGCCCGTGGCGGCGCCTGCCGGCACGATCTATACCTGTCCGATGCATCCGGAAGTGCAGCAGGTCGGCCCCGGCGATTGCCCCAAATGCGGCATGGCGCTGGAGCCGATGATGCCGAACCTGGACGAGGACGATGCCGGCGAACTGACCAGCCTGGGGCGGCGGTTCTGGACGCTGCTGGTGTTGACCTTGCCCGTGTTCGCGCTGGCGATGGGGCCGCACCTGTTCGGCTGGCAGTTGCCGTCGCCGTGGGGTGGCATCGCGGGTTGGATCGAGGCCGTGCTGGCGACGGTGGTGGTGCTGTGGGGCGGGGCGCCGTTCTTCCGCCGGGGCTGGCAGTCGCTGAGGCCGTGGCAGCCGAACATGTACACGCTGATCGCGCTGGGTACCGGCGTGGCGTGGATCTACAGCGCGGTGGCGTTTTTGTGGCCGGGCCTGTTTCCGGCCGGTTTCCGCGACATGCACGGCCGGGTGGCGGTGTACTTCGAATCCGCGGCGGTGATCGTGACGTTGGTGACGCTGGGCGATTATCTGGAGTTTCGAGCGCGGCGGCGTACGGGAGCGGCACTGAAGGCCTTGCTGGGACTGGCGCCGAAAAACGCGCGCCGGATCGCCAGCGACGGCAGCGAAAGCGACGTGCCGCTGGACGCGCTCAAGGTGGGCGACGTACTGCGGGTGCGCCCGGGCGAGAAAGTGCCGGTGGATGGCGTGGTGCTGGAGGGCGAAAGCCACGTCGACGAATCCATGCTCACCGGCGAGCCGATGCCGGTGGCCAAGGTGGCGGGTGACGCGCTGGTCGGCGGCACCGTCAACCAGGATGGCGGATTGACGATGCGCACGCAGCGGATCGGCGGCGAAACCCTGCTGGCGCAAATCGTGGCGCTGGTGGCGCAGGCGCAGCGCAGCAAGGCGCCGTTGCAGCGCGTGGCCGATCGCGTGGCGGCGTGGTTCGTGCCGGCAGTGGTGGCGGTCGCGGTGCTGGCGTTTGCTACCTGGGCGGCGTTCGGCCCTACACCGGCATTGACCCACGCGCTCATCGCGGCGGTGTCCGTGCTGATCATCGCTTGTCCGTGCGCGCTGGGCCTGGCCACGCCGATCTCGATCATGGTCGCCAGTGGTCGTGGGGCGCAGCACGGTGTGCTGTTCAAGGATGCCGGCGCCATCGAAGCCCTGCGCGATATCGACACGCTGGTGGTGGACAAGACCGGCACGCTGACGCAGGGCAAACCCGTGCTGACCGAGCTGGTGAGCCTGGCGGGGCGGTCGCGCGAACAATTGCTGGCGATGGCGGCGGCGCTGGAGCGTCCCAGCGAGCATCCGCTGGCGCGGGCGATCGTGACGGCGGCGGATGGCGAGAGCGCGCCGGTACTCAAGGTTACGGATTTCCGCTCGCTGACCGGCCGTGGCGTCAGTGCGGTGGTCGCCGGGGCCGACCTGTCGGCGATCGGCCATCACGCCGCCCTCGGCAACGCAAGTCTCATGGCCGAATTGCGCATCGCCGTCGATGCCGCTGCCGCAACGCGCGCCGAAGCCCTGCGTGCCAGCGGCGCCACCGTGATGTTCCTGGCCGTCGACGGCGCGCTCACCGCCCTGCTGGCGGTGGCTGACCGCATCAAGCCGGACACGCCCGCGGCGATCAAGGCGCTGCATGCCGCCGGGTTGCGCCTGGTGATGCTGACCGGCGACAGCACCACCACCGCGCAGAAGGTGGCGCGCGAGCTGGGCATCGATGAAGTTCACGCCGAGGTTTCGCCCGCCCGCAAGGCCGAAGTGGTGAACGCGCTGCGTGCCGCCGGGCACCGCGTGGCGATGGCCGGCGACGGCATCAACGACGCGCCCGCGCTGGCGGCGGCCGACATCGGCATCGCCATGGGCGGCGGCACCGACGTGGCGATGGAAAGCGCCGGTGTCACCCTGGTCAGGGGCGAGCTGGGCGCGATCGTGCGGGCGCGCAAGCTGTCGCAGGCCACCGTGCGCAATATCCACCAGAACCTGTTCTTCGCCTTCGTCTACAACGCCGTCGGCGTGCCGCTGGCGGCAGGCGTGCTGTATCCGTGGTTCGGCGTCACGCTGTCGCCGATGCTTGCGGCGCTGGCGATGAGCCTCAGCTCGGTCTCGGTGGTGAGCAACGCATTGCGGCTGCGGCGCACGCCGCTGAACGGTGTGGCGAAGGCGTGAAAGCCTCTTCATGCCGCGCAGCCGCGACGGCAACAAGGGGCGGATTAGGGTCAGTGGCGCGGGCGCGGTGTCATGGTCTGCCGTGGAACGCGATGTGACTATCGTGATTGCCGCGCTCGCACCTTCTTGCACCGAGGAATTCCCATGAAGATTGGGATCGTTGCAGGGCTGGCCGTTGCGTCCGCGATGGCGTTGTCGGCCTGTGGCAAACACGACGACACGGCGAACACGCCCGACACGGTGCCCGGCGCCACGGCGACCGCGTATACGCCGGCGGCCCCCGCGCCGGCACCGATGCCGCCGGCAACCGCGTCGACCGCCCCGACGTATCCGCCACCGGCGACGACCGCTGGCGTGAACAACCTACCGCCGACGGCGCGAACCCGCCCGTAAGCGCTGGCGGTCCGCAACGGACATGCAAGGCGCGCGGGGCTCGATCGAGCCCCGCGGCGCCTTGCTGCATGTGAAAGCGCTACGATCGTTGGGTCCTCACGCCCGCGCTGCAGACGAATCGCGGGCCGCTACCCAAAGGAGCAAACCGATGCCAGACCTCTCCCGCTTTCCGATCGCCCAGCGTTGGCCGGCGCAGCACCCTGACCGGATCCAGCTGTATTCGCTGAACACGCCCAATGGCGTCAAGGCGTCGATCATGCTGGAGGAGACCGGCCTGCCGTACGAGCCGCACCTGGTCGACATCACGAAGAACGAAAGCCATACGCCGGAATTCCTGTCGCTGAACCCGAACGGCAAGATCCCCGCCATCATCGACCCCGACGGCCCGCGCGGCGAGCCGCTGGGATTGTTCGAGTCCGGCGCCATCCTGCTGTACCTGGCGGACAAAACCGGCAAGTTCATCTCCACCGATCCGGCCCGGCGCTGGCACACGATCCAGTGGGTGTTTTTCCAGATGGCGTCGATCGGCCCGATGTTCGGCCAGGTTGGCTTCTTCAACAAGTTTGCCGGCAAGGACTACGAGGACAAGCGCCCGCTGCAGCGCTACGTGGATGAATCGAAGCGCCTGCTCGGTGTATTGAATGGACGTCTGGACGGCCGTGACTGGATCATGGGCGACGACTACAGCATCGCCGATATCGCCACCGTCGGCTGGGTCAACAACCTGATCACGTTCTACGAGGCGCGCGAGCTGGTCGATTACGACACCTTTGCCAGTGTCGGGCGCTGGCTCAACCGGGCGCTGGAGCGTCCGGCGGTTCAACGTGGCCTGATGATTCCCGCGCGCGGTTGATTCGGCGGCTTCAGTGGACCGTCTCGCCGGCGCGCGCTTCGCGGCTCGCCGGGGCGGCGTGCAGGAGTTGCTGCAACTTCAGGTACACCCCGTTGGTCCAGCCGAAACCGATGACATTGTCCTTGTAGCCAACGCTGATTTTCACATCGGCGTCGCCGCTGACCATGTTGTATTTTTCGCGGATGGTGCCGTCCATCGCCAGGCTGCGATCGACGGTGGCGGTGAACGCGCGGGCGATGCGTCGCGCGTCATCGTGGAAGCCGTAGGCGTCCAGGCCCGCCACCGCCAGCCAGTTGGTGGGCGCCCAGCCAAACGGCGCATCCCACTGCGCGCCGCTGACGTGATCGCTCATGGCCAGTCCGCCCTTGTGCTCGAAGAGGGGAAGCTTTGCGCGCACCGCGCTGGCTTGCGACGCCGAGGCGGCGCCGGCCCACAGCGGATAGAAGGTGGTGAGGTAAGCCTCGTCGGATGAGGTCTTGCGGACGAAGTCGTAATCCCTGTACATCCCGAGATCGGCGCGCCACAGGTAAGTGTCGATGGCGCGCCGTCGTGCGTCGGCGGCATTGGCCCAGCGCTGCGCATCGCCTGGGCGACCGAGCCGTTTGGCGAAATCGTGCAGGTCGCGTTCGTAGCGGTAGAGCAGGCTGTTCAGTCCCACCGGCGCGTAATGATGGGTGGAGCCACCGAAAGGTCCGAAGTGGAACGTGGTGTCGAACCCCGATTCGCGCATGGCCCGGTCGCCCAGGTAGAAATCCGCGCTGAGGCGATAGCCTCTGGACCAGGCCGCCGCGCACACCGTCGATGCGCGCACGTCGCAACTGACGGTTTTCAGGTGCGCCGCTTCGGCCGCATCGGGATGTTGCGAGGCCTTCACCAGGTAGTCGTGGTGAACCGCTGGATGCGCCAACAGCCAGTCGATGGCCGTGACCAGGTAGCTGCTGTCGGGGATCTCCTGTACCGGGCGCGCGCCACCCAGGTCGAAATAGCGCGCCAGGCCGGTGCCGCCGGCACGGTGCTCCTTGCGCAGCCAGATGTCGTGATCCCGGACCGCCAGCGGGTACGCATGCCGCAGCCACGCCTGCGCCTCGGCACGGTCGCGGAACGCGGCGGGGTCGTCGAGCACGGCGCGGATCATTTCGCCCAGGAACGGCGGCTGCGAGCGGGTGAGGTAATACGTGCGGTTGGCGTTGAGCACGGCGCCGTAATGCGCCACCTCGAACAGGAAGTTGTCGACCATGCCGCGGGCCAGGGCAGGGCGGTGATCCGCCAGCAGGCCCAGCACGATGAAGTAGCTGTCCCAGCCGTACATCTCGTTGAAGAAGCCGCCCGGCACCACGTAGGGGTGCGGCAGGTATAGCAGGCCCTGGCTCGGCAGTTGCGTGGGCGACAGCGCCGCCAGCCGGTCGATCGGGCGCGGCAGCGTGCGCACGTCGACATGGCAGCGCTGCTCCAACGCCGCGATGGCGGGGGAAACGGGCAGGTCCGCGGGCAGGTACAACACCGGCTCGCCGCTGACCTTGGGGTCCGCCAGCGAGGCGCAATCATCCATCGAACGCGTCAGCGTGGTCCAGGCGTGATCGATGTACGAGCGGGTCTGCTGCGGGTCGGGCGTGGCCGCATGGACGGTGGCGAGCAGCGCCAGCGACAACGCGGTCAGCGCGCAGCGGAACAAGGCTTTCATCGAGCGCCCCCTTTGCCCAGGCCCGATTTATGGCCGCTCCACGTTGCCGGCCTGGATGCACCGATTACCGCGAGCCGGCCTTGTCGGCGCTGCCGTTGCAGGCGGGGTGCCCACATTGGCAAGCATCCGCGGCGTTGTTGGACAGCGGCGACTCCACCCGTTTGCGGCAGTGCTCGCTGCAATAGGCCTCGCCGGCCGGCACGCTGCAGCGGCAGGCCGGGTGCGCACATTGCTGGTTCGCGTTGGCGTTCATCGCGCTTCCTCGTCAATGATTCATGCCGGCATCGCTCGTGGCCGAGCCGCCGTCGAGTTTCTGCGCCATTTCCAGATGCGTGCGCAGCGTGGGCGTGGTGGCTTCGGCGAACTTGCGCACATCGGCGTCCTTCGCCTGTTGGCTCTCGGTGGTGAACATGTCGATAGCCTTGGTGTGGTCCCTCACCATCGCCGCCGCCCAGGCCCGGTCGAACGCGGCGCCATCCATCTGCCTCATGCTGGCCACCTTCTGTTGCGCCTCGGCGGTGGGCGTGGCCGGCAGCCGCACCTGCTTTCTCACGGCCAGCTTGCGCAGTTCGCGGTCGGCCTTCTTGTGGTCGGTGACGATGCGCTGCGCCAGTTGCTTCACCTGGGCATCGGAGGATTTTTCCAGCGCGAGCTGGCCCATCTGGACTTCGGCCATGCCGTCGGCCAGGGCGTGCTCCATGAACGCGCTGTCGCTGGCGACCGATTGCGCCGACGCGGTGCAGGCCAGCCCCAGTGCGAGGGCACCGGCGGCAAGAGGAACAAGGAATCGTCGGGACATGTCGCTCTCCAGGCCGGGGTGGGGCGGTCAAGCAGAACCGAAACCGGGGCAAGGGGGCGTGATCTTTCCGTCGATGGGGCATGAGGGTGGCGGCGCGCCTCATGCGGGGGAAGCTTGACCGCTGCGATCGATGCGTCGTTGGCGCCACGCCAGCAAGGGCGGCGTCGAGATGCCGTGGACGACGATGCTGAGTACGACGGTTGTTATCGCGAATTGGGAGACCAGCACGGCGTCGTCGCCCTGAAGTCCATAGGCCATCGCGAAAGCCAGGTAATTCAGGCTGCCGATGCCGCGCACGCCGAGCCAGCCGATCAGCAGCCGCCGTGACAATGGGATGCCGCTGCCGATCGTCGACAGCCAGACCGCCAGCGGCCGCACACCCACGAACAACACCAGCGCCAGCACCACGCCCGGCAGGTGCCAGTAGCGGGCACACGCGGCACCCAGCAACAGCACCAGGGCGGCGGCCATCAATCGTTCGAGGGTGGCGCCAAACGACAGCGCATCGGACACCACCAGGCCCGCCGAGGTGGCCGGGTTGCTGATGTCGTGCGGCCCCACCCGGTTGGGGTTGACCAGCATCTCGGCCGGCGGATGGTCGAGCTGTCCCCCTTCCTGCCCGAAATGCGGGTGAGGGTGCTCCGCGACCACGCGGATTTCGGCGCGGCGCAGGCCCAGGCCTGCCGCAAAGGCCGCAAGAAAGCTGGATGCGGACACGGCCTGTGCGGCGGCATAGGCCAGCGCCATCAGCCCCAAGGCCAGGAAATCGCTGGGGGAGGTATCCCGGCTGGTGGATTTCAGGCGCACGCCGAGCAGGCCGGTGCCCCAGCCCAGGGCAAAGCCGATGGCCAGGCCGCCAAGCAAGGGCCAGGCAAAGTCCCAGCACGCCCACGATCCCGCATCCGCGGCGGAAACCGGGCCACGCAGCATCAGCAGGCCAAGCATCAGGAACGGCAAGGCCGTGCCGTCGTTCAGCCCGGCCTCGCCGGAAAGCGCCAGCCGAAGAGCATCCTTGTCGCGCGCATCATCCACGGCGACCATGCTGGCGAGCACCGGGTCGGTTGGCGCGGCGATGGCGCCCAGCAGCAAGGCCAACGACCAGCGGAAGCCGAACGCCCAATGCGCCACCACGCACAGTCCAAGCACCGTCAGCACCATCGCCGGAAGCGCCAGCCGTGCTGCCGTGCGCCACATGGGGCGGCGAAAATCCACGCGCAATTTCAGGCCGGTGAGAAACAGCGAGACCACCAGCGCCGCCTCGGTCAGCCGCGCCGTGGCTTGCGCGTGCAGCGCAAAATCCACGTCCATCAGACCCAGCACCCACGGGCCCAGGAGACAGCCTGCCAGGAGATAGAGACTGAACGATGTTACCGGCAAGCGGCGTATCCAGCCCGACGCCAGCGACATCAGCAACAGCAGGCCGCCGATCAACGCAAACCATGCGGTAAAGCCCATGGGCGGAATCCTTGCGATGGGGCAGGTGATCTCGGTACGGGGGAGCCCGGACCGACCGGTGGCTACCGCAGGGGCGCGCCCATGCGGCGGGCGCAGCGCACGCCCGTGATGCGCCGCGCCGCGCGGGTCGTGCAACAGAGGCGTGGCGGCGTCCTCAATGCGGCGTCGAGACGCGTTCGGCGACCTGCTGCTTCAGCGAGCGTGCGTCGGTGGCTTCGAGATCCGCCTGGGCCACGATGCCGCAGATGGCGCCATTGGCATCGACGATGGGTACGCGGCGAATGCGGTGCCGGGCCATCAGCTGGGCGCATTCCTCCAGCGTGGCGTCGTCGCGAACCGTCTGCGCCGGCGCGGTCATGCAGCTTTCAACCGTCACGTCCTGGGCGTTGCCGCCCACGGCCACGCAGCGCAGCACGATGTCGCGATCGGTGATCACGCCGATCGGCCGCATTTCGCCGTCCGTGACCGGGATTTCGCCCACGTCCTGCTCGAGCATCAGCCGGGCGGCGTGGGCCAGCGGGACGCCAGCGGCGCAGACGCGGGGGCGCGGTGTCATGATGTTCTGCACGTTCATGGTTTCTCCTGGCGGCTCGGGAAAACACGGATCGATCGACCCGTCGTTCCTGGGAGACTGCACACACGCCGCTCAACGAAAGGTGTGCGAAGTGTCAATGTCCCCGGCCGGCGAGCGACGTGGTGTTCCGTTCTCGTCACGCTGACACGCCGGAGCGGATGCTTTCGATTCACCGAACCGGAGCGAGCACCATGGGCGACAACAAACACGGGCATCCGCGCCGCCACCCCCGTGGTGACGTCACCGACACGCCAGAACCGGCGAGCCACAAGCGGGCAGGTGAACCGGGCGCCGGTGACGGGCAGCAGGGCACCGGCGGCATCGCGAGCGGCGAAGCCACCAGTACGCCCAGCCAGCGCGGCAGCCAGCCGCATCTGGGTAGCCAGCCAGGCCACGCCGGCGGTGCGCCCGGTCGCAGCGGCGAGAACGAGGGCGGCAACGAGGATCAGGCCGGCATTCCCGGAGGGGGCGACGAAATCGACGCGATGGCGCGGGCGCGAACACGCTGATCGAGCAGGCGCTGATCACGCAAGCGCTGATCAAGCAAGCGCTGATCGAGGACGTCGCGGCCCGGTTCGCGGTCGCAGCGGCCCTCGAGCAGCAAGATCAGCGTCAGGGAGCACCGGCAAGGAACCGGCGACGACCTCAACCCTCGCCCATGCCCTGGACCGGCTCCGACGCACCGCCCGTTCGCACCCGGTTTTCGATCCGCTGGCCAATGTCGCGGTCGACGTGCTTCCAGTAGTCGAACGCGCGCTCCAGCACCGGGCTGCGCACGCCGGCGAGCAGGCTGCCGGCGACCTGGTCCACGAACTGCGCGCGCTGGGCGTCGTTCCATACGTCGCGGACCAGCGTACCGGCCTGGCCGAAGTCGTCGTCCTGCTCGTGCAAGGTGTACGCGCTGCGGGTCATCTCGCCATCGGCTTCCCAGCCGTCGGCGACCGGGCCGGTCTGGTCGGACCAGCCGTGGCCTGCGCTGTTGGGCGCGTACACCGCGGCGTTGCCCTGGTGGTGATACGCCATCTGGCCGTCGAACATATAGGTGTTCACCGGCACCCTGGGCTGGTTTACCGGCAGCTGGTGGAAGTTGGTGCCGATGCGGTTGCGCTGTGCGTCGGCGTAGGCAAACGCGCGGCCCAGCAGCATCTTGTCCGGCGACAGGCCGATGCCCGGCACCGTGTTGCCGGGCGAGAACGCGGCCTGCTCGATCTGCGCGAAGAAGTTCTCCGGGTTGCGGTTGAGCGTCATCGTGCCGACCTTGATCAGCGGGTAGTCCCTGTGCGGCCACACCTTGGTCAGGTCGAACGGGTTGAAGCGGTAGTGTTTCGCCTCGGCGTACGGCATCACCTGCACCGAAAGATCCCACGCGGGATGCTCGCCGCGCGCAATGGCCTCGAACAGGTCGCGGCGGTGGAAGTCCGCGTCTGTCCCGGCCATCGCGGCGGCTTCGGCATTGTCGAAAAACGCCATGCCCTGGAGGGTGTGGAAGTGGTACTTCACCCAGAACTTCTCGCCGGCGGCGTTGATCCACATGTAGGTGTGCGAGCCGTAGCCGTTCATGTGCCGCCACGTGCGTGGCAGGCCGCGTTCGCCCATCACATAGGTCACCTGATGCGCGGTTTCCGGATTGGACGTCCAGAAATCCCACTGCATGTGGTTGTCGCGCAGGCCGGAGTCGGGCAAGCGCTTCTGGCTGCGGATGAAGTGCGGAAACTTCATCGGGTCGCGCAGGAAGAAAATCGGCGTGTTGTTGCCGACCAGGTCGTAGTTGCCCTCGTCGGTATAGAACTTCAGCGCGAAGCCGCGCACGTCGCGCCAGGTATCGGGGCTGCCCATTTCGCCGGCCACGGTGGAGAAGCGTGCCAGCATGTCGGTCTTGGCGCCCTTCTGGAACAGCATTGCGCGGGTATAGGCCGAGACATCCTCCGTTGCCTCGAATACGCCGAACGCGCCGGCACCCTTGGCATGCGGTTGCCGTTCGGGAACCTTCTCGCGATTGAAGTGGGCCATCTGCTCCAGGAAGTGCACGTCATGGAGCAGGATCGGCCCATCGGGCCCCAGGGTGAGCGAGTGGCGATCGCTGATCGCCGGCGCGCCCGTTCCGGTGGTCGAGCCGGTGGCGGACGAATCGTTGCGGGGCGGTTGGCTGGAACTGCTCATGGGGCGCTCCTCGGTCGGTGGGCCTGTCAGTGTGCTCGCGCGGTCGTTCGGGTTGTGTCATCAGGCTTGGCGCGGCAACCGCGCCCGACCACGCCGGCGTTCCCGGCGCTCCGCTGCCCGGTGGCCGATAATCGCTGCGCGAGGCTTGCGCATGGCAGCCTCAACCGCCCTGGAGATCGTCCATGTCCCGCACCGAAAGCCGTTTTACGAGCCGTTCCGGACATGTGCTGAGTGGCACCGTGGCGCAGCCGGTGGGGCCGGTTCGCGCGGTGGCGCTGTTCGCCCACTGCTTCACCTGTACCCGCGCCAGCCTGGCCGCGGTGAGGATCACCGACGAATTGGCGCGCCTGGGCATCGCCACGCTGCGCTTCGACTTCACCGGACTGGGCTCGAGCGAGGGCGATTTCGCCAGCGTGGGTTTTCCCGGCGACGTGGACGACCTGGTCGACGCGGCGGAGCATCTGGCCGCCACCCTCGGCGCGCCGCAACTGCTGATCGGCCACAGCCTGGGTGGCGCGGCGGTGCTCGCGGCGGCCGCTCGCATTCCCTCGGCGCGCGCGGTGGCCACCATCGGCGCACCGTCCGACGTCAGCCATGTGCTGGACAGCATCCACGGCGACCTGCAGGCGATCGAGGCGCAGGGCAGGGGCGAAGTGTCGATCGCGGGCCGCCGCTTCCCGTTGAGTGCCGCCTTCCTGCGTTCGGCACGCGAAGCCGACGTGCTGGGTGCCGTGAAGCAACTGCATCGTCCCATCCTGATCGCCCACGCGCCGGGCGACACGGTGGTCGGCATCGACCATGCGCGCCGGCTGTTCGACGCGGCCCGGCACCCCAAAACTTTCCTCAGCCTCGACCAGGCCGGCCACCTGTTGCCGAACGAGGCCGACGCGCGCTACGCGGCGCGCATGATCGCCTGCTGGGCGGACCGCTTCCTGGAACCGGTAACCGTCGCCGAAACCCTTGAGCTGGGGATGGTGCGCGTGACCAACAACGCTGCCGGTCTTGCGGTGGCGATCGACGCGCGGCATCACCAGCTGATCGCGGACGAGCCGCGCGACGTCGGTGGCGACGATGCCGGCCCCACACCTTACGACCTGCTGCTGGCCTCGCTCGGCGCCTGCACCGCGATGACCTTGCGGATGGTGGCTGGCCGCGAAGCGATCCCGCTGGACGAGGTCGAGGTGACGCTCTCGCATGAGCGAAACCACGCCAGGGATTGCGACCACTGCGACCAGGACGATGCACGCGTGCAGGCGATCTACCGCCGCCTGAAACTGGTCGGCGACCTGACCGCCGCGCAGCGCGAACGCCTGCTCGCCGTGGCCGAAAGATGCCCGGTGCACCGCACGCTGACCGGCAGCCTGCACATCCACGACGAACTGCTGCCTGGCTGAGTGCACGTTGCGCCCGGCCGCCGACGCCAGCCAGCGGCGGCATCAGGCCGGCACTTCAAGCCCCTGGATTAGTCGCCTTGCCAGCCGCGTGTGGCGCAATTGTTCCAGCCACCAGGCCAGTGCACGGCCTTCGTGGTCGCTGCGCCAGGCGACGTAGAGTGTGTTCGGTTCGCGCGGGTCGGCCATCTTCTTCTCGACCAGTTGGCCATGCCTGAGCAGGGCGGCGACGCGCTGGCGAGGTAGCCAACCCACGCCAAGGCCATCACGCTGGGCCAGGATCTTGGCGCGCATGCCAGGCACCGCCAGCGTGGCCTGGCCGCCCAACACGCCGTACGCGCGGCCAACGCTGCGCGACGAATCGGCCACGACCACCGCTCGATGCGCAGCGACCGCGTCCTGCGACAACGGCTCGGCGGCCTTCGCCAATGGATGGCGTGGCGATACGGCGAACACCCAGTCCATCGTGCCGAGCTCGAACCAGCGCAGCTTCGGTATCGCTGGCGGTTCGTTGGTGGCGCCGACGACCAGGTCTGCCCGGCCTTCGCGCAAGGCTTCCCAGGTGCCGCCGAGCACCTCGTGGGTGAGACGCAGGCGCACGCCGGACTGCAGCGCGTCGAACGCACGGATCACCGGCAACAGCGTCTCGAACTCCAGGATCTCGTCGGTGACGATGTGCAGGCGATCCTCCCAGCCGCTGGCCACCTGTTTCACGCGCTGGCCCAGGCGCGCCACGTCCTGCACCAGCCGCCTGGCCTCGTTGGCGAGCAGTTCGCCGGCCGGGGTCAGTTGCAGGCGGTAACGGCGACGATCGAACAGCAGTGCGTCGAAACGTGTTTCAAGCTGGCGGGCCGCATGCGAGACGGTCGATGGCGCCTTGCCCAGCTGCGCCGCCGCGCGGGACAGGCTGCCGGTGTTGCGGATCGCCTGCAGCAGCGCCAGTTCGTCGTCGGACAACATGTGCAACTCCTTCGAACGAGTTCGTCGAAACGATGGTACGGCAAACGCCGCGCCGGCGATCAGGATGGCGCCACTGAAACACCACACCGACATTGGAGCAGACCATGAATCGTTTCGAAGGCAAGTCCGTACTCGTCACCGGCGGCAGTAGCGGCATCGGCCTGGCCGCGGCCCACGCGTTCGCCGCCGAAGGCGCGCGCGTCATCATCACCGGTCGCGACACCGCCGCGCTGGCCGAAGCCAAGGTAGCGCTGGGCAGCAAGGCCATCGCCCTGCGCAACGACGCTGGCGTGGCGGGCGAGGCGAGGGAGCTGGCGGCCGCGCTGGCCAGCCAGCAGATCCGCCTCGACGCGGTGTTCATCAATGCGGGCGTGGCGAAGTTCGCGCCGTTCGCCGAGGTCGACGAGGCGCTGTGGGACCAGGGCTTCGATACCAACGTCAAAGGCGCCTACTTCCAGATCCAGGCCTTGCTGCCGCTGCTCAACGCGGGCGCCTCGATCGTGCTGAACGGTTCGATCAACGCGCACATCGGCATGCCGAATTCGTCGGTGTACGCCGCCAGCAAGGCCGCCTTGATCTCGCTGGCGAAAACGCTGTCGGCTGAACTGCTGCCCCGCGGCGTGCGCGTCAACGTGGTCAGTCCCGGCCCGATCACAACGCCGCTTTACGGCAAGCTGGGCCTCGACGCGGCCACGCTGGAAGCGACCGCCGCCGAGATCCAGGGCCAGGTGCCGCTGGGCCGTTTCGGCACACCGCAGGAGGTGGCCGCCACCGTGCTGCATCTGTCCGCGGCGGAGTCGGCCTTCATCGTCGGCAGCGAAATCATCGTCGATGGCGGCATGAGCCAGTTGTAGGAAGAAGCGGGCGCGCGCTGCCTTGTTGATGAACGACGACGCGTTCGCATGACGCGCATGAGCCGGGCGACGTAGCCGTGCGTGTTTTCCCGGCTTCCGGCGAAGCTGGCCAGGGATGGCTGCTTCGACGAGGAGACGCCCGCGCATCGACGATGGTGCTCAGTGCGGGGGATGCGTAGCCGCCGCCGGGCAGGCCGGCAGGCCCGATGCGGGCGCGCGGTTGGGGCCCATGTTGCGCCGGATCGATTGCTCCGGGGTCAACCACAGCTCCCCGCGCACCTCACAGTTGGCGGCATAGTCGAACAGCACCTGCATGTGCTGCTGGTCAAAATCGATGAAGCTGGCCTGCGGGTAGTCCACCGGGATCTCGGTGAGGTGGAAATGCATGCCGAGCCGCCGCGCTGCCGCGATATTGTCGACGATCGCCTCGCGGGTCTTGTAGGTCATCTCGGCGGCGAGGGCGTTCGACACGATGTCGACGGTGTTGTAGCGCGTGGTTTGCGGCGTTCGCGCAAGTTGGCCATTGACGATCATGTAAAACTGCGCGTCGCGCAGCAACGGCAGCTCGATCGACTGGATGCCCGCGATCAGCGGGATGCTGAAAACGGAGGTTGTCACGCCGCCATCGACGTGCATTTCGTCGTACTCGCGCGCGCCTTCATGGACGCGGATCAACACCGGCGGAAACACGCCAGGCACGCTCGCCGAAGCGATGAGCACGTCACGGAACAACCGGCGCGCAGCGGGACCACCGTGTCGGGCGATCTCGCCGAGATTCCACAAGACGGTTTCGTGCTTGTCCAGGTCGGTGGTCGCCACCACCAGACGGCGGCCCTTCATCGCCTCGCGTGCCACGGCATCGATCATCTCCGTCGTGACGAAATGATCGACCAGCTGGAACAGCGCGTTGCGATGGGGCAGGCCACGCGGCGACAGCAACCGGGACAGGATGGTCCGCACGGGCGCGCGCAGCAGGCGTGCGCTGCGCCCGCCGGTGAAAGCCGCCTGCATGCGCGCATCCCACGCCGGCCCCAGGAAGGCGAACGGCGCCAGCAGCGCGCCAGCACTCACGCCCGTCACCATCTCGAACGACGGCCGGGTATGCGCGCGGCTCATCCCGACCAGCGCGCCTGCGCCGTAAGCGCCGCCCGAACCGCCGCCCGACAGCGCCAGAATGCTCACCTTGCCGGCATTCGCCGCCGCGTGAATGCCAGCGAAGAAATCCGGAGCCAGATCAGTGAACGTGCGCATGTCGGTGGTAACCAACCGTACGCTGGCCGGAAAGCCGTCAGGTGTCGCCCTGCCGATCAGCTCCGGCGGCGCAGGACGACGCGGCACGGTCTGGCAGGCCGCCAGTGCCAGCAGTCCAGCCAACAACGGAACCGACTTGCCACGCATCGTGCGGGTCTCCGATGGCCAAGGTAGGCGGGACCGATTTTGCGGCGCGGGAAAATGCAGCTTCAAGCGTCTTCCTCCCGATTCCGCCAGGGAATGCCGTGTTCGGGCAATCGATGCCCATTTCGTTCAAATGGCGTGGGCTGTCGTTGCCAAAAGGCCAACGCCAGGTTGCAGGGAAGCGGGTGGGGAAGTGCGTGCATCGCCTTGCTGACCCTGCCCACGTCCGTGCAGGCGAACCAACTAGGGTAGCGGGCATCATCACGTCGAGACGCCGGCGGCGATGGATTGGCGGGGGGGATGGCTGGAGTATTGCCTTGCCACGTCAATACCACAGAGATCCAGCGCCCGAATGCTGGTGGTCATGAAATCGATGAAGGCGCGGATTCGCTTGGGAAGTTGCTGCCGGCTGAGATAGCACAGGTAGTGCCCGCGATCGTCGGGCGCATCCTGTTCCAGGCACGCCGCCAGCGCGCCGTCGCGCAAGGCTTCACTCACCTGGTAGGCCGGGAGCTGGGCCAGTCCCTGGCCGTCCAGCACCGCGCGCATGGCCAGTTCGGGGTCGTTGACGACGATGGCCGCCTCCGGTGTGATGCTGCGCTTCTGGCCGTCGACCTTGAAGTCCCAGCTTTGCAGGCGGCCGTTGGCCAGGCGCTGGTTGATGCATGCGTGAGCGGCCAGCTCATCGACCGAACCGGGCAGGCCGTGCTGGCGCGCGTAGCGGGGCGAGGCGCAAACATGCATCTGCATCGGGATGAGCTGCTTGGCGATGATCTGGCTGTCGTCCAGTCGCCCATCGCGAAAGGCGACATCGACGCCATGGGTCGCCAGGTCGTCCACCCCTTCTTCCAGCCGCAGCTCGAACGTCACCGCGGGGAAGCGTGCACGGAATTCCGCCATCAGCGGCGCGACGACCTTGCGACCGAAGCCGTGGGGAGCGCTGATCTTCAGCAAACCCCGCGGCGGGCCCTCGCGCAGGTCGCGCATCTCCTCCAGCGCCTGCAGGATGCGGTCGACTCCCGGGCGGCAGTTTCGGTAGAACAACTCGCCTTCGCGCGTGATCGACGTCGCACGCGTGGTACGGCAGAACAGGCGCGCCCCGATCTGGCCCTCCAGTTTCTGCACGCTGCGGCTCACCGCCGAGCGGCCGATGCCCAACCGGTCCGCAGCACGGGAAAAACTGCCCTCGTTGGCCACGGTGATGAAGGCGATCACGCCGGCATAGCTGGCGGACAGGCTGGAGGCGAGAAGATCCTGATGGTCGGATGAACCCGGGGGCGGCGTGACAGGGGACATGGCGACTCGTTCCATCTGGGCGATTGGCTCAGGTTGGCAGTGCCGCTGCCGCTGCGGAATCCCGAATCAGGTCAGTCATCAGTCCCTCGATCCGGGGTGTTCGATTGCAGGTGGATGACGCGGCGCCCGTGGCGCCTGGCATCGAGCGAGTAGGCGCCAGGGCCGACCAGCATGATCGCCGCGCAGCCGCCGACGTGGCCTGCAAGCAGCAACTGCCGGAGCGGGTCAGTGGCTGCCACCAGGGCGAACGCCACCGCCACGCCCAGCAGCAGGGCAACCGATCGCGTGGCGAGCCCTGCGACCAGGAGCAAGGCGGCCAGCCCTGCCGCCAGGTGAAGCATGGCGGGTCCAGCGATATCCGTCGGCAGCATCGTGACCACACCGAAGGCGGCAGCGGCGTCGCCGATGCGCAGGATCGACAGGGCGAGCCCGGCGGCACCATCGGGGTAGCGGCATACATAATTGCTCATGCGGCGACGATATCGTCATATCGCCTCGCCGCGAGGCCCCTGTCGAGGGAGCACGCGCACCCCCGATCGAGGGTAGGATGTCCGTTCTCCAGAGGATGGCGGGGCTGGCCCATCGGTACAGCCGGGGTGAAGTATCACGACGATGTGGCAACCCAGAATTTTTCTGCTTGCGGTGCTGGCGATGCTTCCCTTGGCGGCGCATGCGGGCAAGCGCTCCCTGGCCGACTACTCGCACCAGCGCTGGACCGAAGCCAGCGCCACGCCAGTGCCGGTGCGAGCGATGGCGCAAGGCCGCGATGGATTCCTCTGGCTGGCCACGGGCGAGGGGCTGTTCCGGTTCGACGGGGCCCGGTTCGAGCGGATCGAGGTGGAGGGGCACGCCCGGAAAAGCGACTTGCCGAGCGCGCTGCTGGTGACGAAAAACGGCGACGTCTGGACCAGTTTCGAGACCTCGCGCCGTTTCGCGGTCTATCGCGACGGCGTGCTCCGCCTCCTCGCTGCACCCCCGGCGCCGAGCCGTATCGTCGAGATGGTCGAAGGCAAGGACGGCGCGATATGGGCGCTCACCGCCAACTTCAACGCGGAGGTGCTGCGTTTCCGCGACGGCAAGTGGAAGACGTTCGATGCAGCGGATGGCCTGCCGCAAAGCAGTGCCGCGAACATGCTGGTGGCAGCCGACGGCGCCCTGTGGATCGCCTGCGGCAATGCGGTGGCGCGCCTGGCCGCGGGTGCCGAGCGGTTCGAGATTTTTCGCAGGACGCCTGCGGGCATGGTGTCGCGGGACCCCGAGGGCCGGATATGGCTGACGGAGAGCGCCGGAAGCTACCCGCTCACCGGGCCGGGCGGGCGCGGAACGCTGGCGCCGTCACGCATGCCTTATCGCGCCGGTGGCGGGCAGGTGCGGGCGGCGCCGCTGTTCGACCATGAGGGAAACCTGTGGATCGGTACCCGCTACGAAGGCGTGCGGCGCATCGCGACGCCGGCCGCCACGCACGCCAGTGGCGGTGGGGAGTCCGAAGCGTTCACGAGCCGCGATGGGCTGTCCGCGGATGTCACGAACCAGTTGCTGGAGGACCGGGAGGGAAGCATCTGGGTCGCCACCGAGAGGGGCCTGGACAAGTTCCGCCCGGCCACGCTCATCGCGGAACCGGAGCTGGGTTCGCCAGCGATCTTCGGCGACAAGCTGCTGGCGGCCTCCGATGGAAGCGTCTACATCGGCGAGGCGCACACGATTTTCCGCGTCAAGCCCGGCGGTGCGCCGGAGCCGATCATGCGCCAGGTCGCCGAGCCGCAGAGCCTGTGCGAGGCACCGGACGGCGCGATCTGGATCGGCTTCGCACACCGGATCGTCGCATGGGCTGAGGGCCGCATCCGCGAGACGATCGAACGACCCGACCAGGACGCCAACCACAACCTGATCTACGACTGCGTATTCGACGCCTCCGGAAACTTGTGGATCTCCGCCTCCGGCGGAGGCCTGCGCCGCTACCGGGATGGCCGGTGGGAAACGATGCTCAACGCCGGCGATCGCGCCGACTTCTACCCGACCACCATGGTGCGCGCGCCCCACGGTGGCGTGGTCGTGCAGGTGGGCGACCGGCTGATGTGGATCGACGGTTCCGGGAAGCGGTCGTACACGCCCCTGGATTTCGGCGAAGGCGGGCTCAAGGTGCTCACGCTCCACACCAGCGGCGACGACGTCTACGCCGCCGGCGCCTTCGGGCTCTCGCGCATCCGCGCCGGGCAGGTCGAAACGATCCGCGCCGATCCGGTGTCGCCGGACAGCCGCATCAACGGCATCGTGCGGACGCCGGACGGCGATACCTGGCTGGCGTATCCGAAGGCGCTGGTCCGGTTTCGATCGGCCGACCTCGACCGCGCGTTTGCCGTCCATGCGCTGCCCGCGTCGACGCTGTCCCTCGGTGCCGGCGACGGACTGGCCAGCCAGCCGCATTCGCATTCGCAACGGTCGATGGTGCGCGGCGGCGACGGGCGGCTGTGGGTCGCCACGGAAACCGGCACGCTGTGGATGGACCCTGCGCACATTGTTCGCAATGCGCTCGCTCCCGGCATCGCCATCAAGTCGATCACCGCCGACGAACGCGCCTGGCGCGACCCGGCCGTGCTGGAGCTGCCGGCCGGTACGGCCAAGATCGAAATCGATTTCTCGGTGCTGAGCCTGGCCGATCCCTCGCGCGTGCAGGCGCGCTACATGCTGGAGGGATTCGATCGCGACTGGGTCGATGCCGGCGCCCGGCGGCAGGCGTTCTACACCAACCTCCCGCCCGGCAAGTACAGGTTCCGGGTGACCGGCGCCAACAACGACGGGGTCTGGAACCGTGCCGGGGCCACGTTGGCGTTCACGATACCGCCCACCTTTTTCCAGTCGGGCTGGTTCATCCTGCTCTGCGCCGTGCTGCTGCTGGCCGTCCTCGGCGCGATCTACCGGTTGCGGGTGCGGCAGATCGCGCGCCGCATCCATGCCCGGCTGGACGAGCGCGCGGGGGAACGCGAACGCATCGCGCGCGAACTCCACGACACCTTGCTGCAGGGCATCCAGGGGCTGATGCTGCGTTTCCAGGCGGTGGCCGACCGGCTGACGCACGACGACAGGTCGCGTGAGCAGCTCGAGGCCGCGCTGGTCGCCGCCGACGAAGTGGTGGTCGACGCCAGGAACCGCGTGCGCGACCTGCGCGGCGTCGAGGGCACGAACGATCTTTGCCTGATCGTCGAGCACCTGGTGGCCCAGGCGCCGTTCGATCCACCGATTCCGGTGCGCATCGTGGTGGAGGGCAAGCCGCGGCTGTTGCATCCGTTCGTCGCCGAGGAGATCAAGCGGATCGTGCGCGAGGCGCTGTTCAACACGGCGCTGCATGCGCGCGCGTCGTCGGCCGAGGTGGCGATCGGCTTCGAGCCGCGGCATCTGGCCATCCGTCTGCGGGACGACGGCATCGGCATCCCCGGTGACGTGGTGGCGCATGGACACAAAGACGGCCATTTCGGCATGATCGGCATGCGCGAGCGCGCCGAGAAGATCGGCGGCAAACTGATGGTCAGCAGCAGACCCGGCGCCGGCTCCGAAATCACGCTTACCCTGCCGGCCAAGCTGGCGTTTGCGAAGGGAAATCCGCGCCGTCGGTCCCGGCTGCGGCTGCCGATGCGAAGGAAGTCTTTCGATGAGTGAGCAGAAGATCAGGATTCTCGTGGTCGACGACCATCCCGTGCTGCGCGACGGCGTGGCGGCCATCGTGCAGAACCAGGTCGACATGGAAATGGTGGGCGAGGCGCGCAACGGCGCCGAGGCCGTCGAGCGCTTCCGTGCACTGCGCCCCGACGTGACGCTGATGGACCTGCAGATGCCGGGGATGAACGGCGTCGACGCGATCACTGCGATACGGGCGGAATACCCGGGCGCGAGGATCATCGTGCTCACGACCTATGCGGGCGACGTGCAGGCGGTGCGCGCGTTGAAGGCGGGCGCGCTCGGCTACCTGCTCAAGAACAGCCTGCGCACCGAGTTGATCGATGCGATCCGGGACGTCCATCGCGGACAGCGCCGCGTGCAGCGCGACGTCGCCGACGAGATCGCGCTGCATGTGGTCGACGAGGCCCTCACCGAGCGGGAGATCGCGATACTGCGGCTGGTGGCGATCGGCAAGGCGAACAAGCAGGTCGGCGCGGAACTGGGTCTGTCCGAGGAAACGATCAAGGGCCACCTGAAGAACATCTTCTCAAAACTCGACGTGGCCGATCGCACGCACGCGGTCACGCTGGCGGCGCGGCGGGGCATCATCGAGCTTTGACCCGTTCGTCAGGCGGATTTCCTGAGCGGCACGGCCTGGTCGGCTGGTGCCGCGGGACCTGCTGACGGCCATTCCGGGGCGCCGCCCGTGCCCGCGCTGTCGATGCCACGAAGCTGCCTGCCCGGCAGGCGCCGCGGATCGACCGCCTGCACGCCGGTGTCCGCCACCAGCCGCCGATAGAGGCCGTGCGGCGTCCAGGTCCAGTACGAGCGGCCGAGCAGGAAGGCGACCAGCACGGCGCAATTCGACCATCCGCGCAGCTGCGTACCGCGACCGGGAATGGCTTCGCGCACCTTGAGCACATGGCCGGCTGCACCCCATTGCAGGAACCGGGACGCGTCGTCGGACGTGAGCACGTTGACCATCAGCCGCGTCCACCACGGTTCGACCAGCAGCCAGCGGCCGTCATCGAGCGGACGGATGGCGAACACGTGCTTGTGCCGCGGATGCGCGAATCGGTGCCACCACTGCCGATACAGGCCGGGGACGAAACAGACCAGCCATTCCGCCGCCGGCAAGGTCACCACGGACCCGTTCGCGTCGATGTCGAGCACGGGCCCGTCGACGACATTGTCAGCCTCGTCGGCATCGCGCACATCGAAGGCGGCGAACGTCGGCAGCAGGGCCATCGTCTTCAGCTTGGCGAGCAGGGGGGACATGCGTGGCTCCTGTGTGGAATTCGTGGAAACAGGTCGATGCGTTGCCTGGCCGAACCGCGGTTCGCCCGTGGTGCACGACTGCCGGACCGGAAGCGCGGCGCGACCTCGTGGCCGGCCTTCGCGCCGGAAAAACTGTAGGGTCGTGGCCGAGTGGCCGGAAGCCATCGAGGCGTATGCACCGTGTTCCGTGCATGGCACCAATACGGACGCGCGCGCGTTACCGCGAGCCACCCTCATGCACCAGCGAGTCGCTGCATCTCCCGCGCGATGAAATCCGAGAGCAACCGGACCCGCGCCGGCGCGAGCCCGCCGAAGGCGTGCAGCGCACGCAGCGGCAACGCGGGCAGGCGCTGGTCGCGCATCAGCTGGATCAGGTCGCCACGGTCGAGATCGTCCTGCACGGTGCACTTCATCAGGTAGGCGATACCCATGCCGCTCAGCGCGGCCGCACGCAGGCCGAAGCCGGTATCCAGGCCGAGGCGGCCGCGGGGCGTGATCGTGGTGCCGTCGGCGAACACCAGCGGCAGGGTTCTGCCGCCGAATACGTAGCGGACGAACGGCAGCTCGCGCAGTTCGCGGATGGAATCCGGCTCGCCCGCCCGGCGCAGGAAGGCCGGCGAGGCGACCAGCGCCATGTCGAGATCGGCGAGCGTCCTGGTCCTCAGCTCGCTCGCCGGCACGGTGCCGACGCGGAACACCACGTCGTAGCCCTCCGCAATCACGTCGACGTGCCGGTCCGCCAGTGCCAGGTCCAGCTCCAGGTGCGGATGCGCGACGAGGAACCGGGTGGTGATGGCTTCCATCAGCAGGCGGCCGAGTTCGCCGGGCATGCTCACGCGCAGGCGGCCACGCACTCCGTCGGCGGAGCGCATCGCGTCGGCGGAATCCTGGAGCTCGCGCAGCAGCGGCGCGACGCGGTCGAAGAACAGCTGGCCGTCCGGGGTCAGGCTGAGCGTGTGCGTCGATCGGCGGAACAACCGCGCGCCCAGTTCGCCTTCCAGCCGCCGGACTGCTTTCGAGATCGCCGATGGCGTGGTGCCCGCGTTGCGTGCGGCGGCGCTGAACGAGCCCGCCTCCACCGCGCGCACGAAGGCGACGAGGCCGGCCGACTGGTTGAGCACGCTGGACATTTGTGGACTCCAGGGCACAACGGCTGTGCCGGTTGCAGGGCTGGTTCGCGCGGGCGGGCACCGCATGTTTCGTCCACCACCAACCACCCGGGACATCGAATGAAACGTCTGCAAGACAAGGTCGCCCTGATCACCGGCGGCAACAGCGGCATCGGTTTGGCGACCGCGCAACGGTTTGCCGCCGAGGGCGCGCAGGTCATCGTGACCGCGCGACGGCAGGAACCGCTCGATGAAGCGGTCTGGCGCATCGGGCACGGCGCCCTGGGCATCCGCGGCGATGTCGCGGACCTCGCCCATCACGCCGCCGTGGCCGACGAGATCCGCGCCCGCTTCGGGGCGCTCGACATCTACGTGGCCAACGCTGGCGTCAACACGATCACGCCCAGCGCCCAGGTCACGCCGGAGGAGTTCGACGCGCAGTTCAGCGTCAACACGCGCGGCGTGTTCTTCGGCGTGCAACACGTCGCGCCGCTCATCCGCGACGGCGGCAGCATCGTGTTGACCAGCTCGCTTGCCGCCACGCGCGCGCTCGACGGCCATGCCGTCTACGCCGGCTCCAAGGCCGCCCTCCGCGCGTTCGCGCGCAACTGGGCGCTGGAGTTCAAGGCCCGCAGGATCCGCGTCAACGTGCTCAGCCCCGGGCCGGTGGATACCTCCATCCTGGAAAAGATGGGCATCCCCGAAGCGCAGCGGCCCGGCTTCGTCGAAGCCATGGCCGCCATGATCCCGGCCGGCCGTTTCGGCGAAGCGGACGAGCTGGCGGCAGCCGCCCTGTACCTGGCCTCGGACGAAAGCCGCTTCGTCAACGGCGTCGAGCTGCTGGTCGATGGCGGCATGTCGCTGAATTGATCCCTCCCACCCCACGCACAAGGCAGGAACCCCATGACTACTTCGCACAACCCGGAAATCCTCGATTTCATCGACCGTCTGGCCGACACCGGCAGCCACTACCGCATGGAGGAGATGGACGGCCTCTACGTGGACGACCTCGGCTTTCTCGTGCTCACCCCCGAGGGCAACATCGCGCGCTTCTCGAAGGCGGAAATGCTCGGCGAGTTCAGGAGCCGCCGCGACGCCGGCGAACCGCCGCTGTCGACCGAAAAACGCATCCTGCATGTCGAAGAGCAGGGTGACCATGCGACGGCCGTACTGTATCGACGGATGAGTAACCAGGCCGATCCGGCACTGTACGAACTGCGCCTGCGCAAGGTCGACGGCGCATGGAAGGTGGCCGGCGAGACGGTGATGCCGTGGCCCGAGCTGGCCACGGCCCGGGGCTTCCTGCCGCCGCGCACGAGGTAGGCGCCGGGCGCGCCGATCGGTGCGCAGGCCGGGCGACCGGGTTGCGCACCTTCGGCTCATGCTTGCGACAAGGCTTGGCATGGACGGCGTCGGTCGCCAGGCGGCTCAGGGTTCGAGCGAAACCACGCAGTCGATCCCCGCGCGCGCCATCTTGGCGTAGGGGCAAAGGCGCTCGGTGTTGCGCACCAGCTCCGCGGCGATCGCCCGGTCGATGCCGGGAAGGTGGATGCGGATGTCCGCCGACAGCATGAACAGGCCGTCGACCGGGTCCCGCCCGAAGGTAACCAGGGCCGTCACTTCGGCGTCCGGAATCGCCAGCTTCGCGCGCGCGGCAAGCAGGCTCAACGCGCCGTGGAAGCAGCCGGCAAAGGCGGCGGCGAACAACTGCTCCGGATTGGTGCCGCCGCCGGAGCCACCCAGCTCCTCCGGCATGCGCAGTTGCACGTCCAGCATGCCGTCGTCGGAGCGCGCCGCGCCGGAGGCGCGGCCATGCTTCGCCTCGCCGCCGGTGACGTGCACGGTACCGGTGTAGAGCGGGAGGAATTCCGTTCCGAAGTGCTTGTCGAGCAACGAAACGGGCGGGGGTTGCGGCTTGTTCATGGATGAAGCTCGTGTGGTGGTGGCTGACGGCGTGTGCAAGAAAGCCCGGACAGGCTCCGGCAAAGGCCGGTCCGGGCTTCGGGTGAACCATGTTGTCTGCGGCGCGGTGCCGGTCAGCGGGAAGCCGCGCGGCTCGCCGTCGCGGCGGGGGCAGCCACGATGCGATCGGCATAGGACGAGCGGCCGAGCCATGCCTCGAAATCAAGCGCGCCGATGCGCGCCGAGGCGGTGGGCAACAAGGTGTCCGCTTCCAGGCGGGCGCCGAAGTACGTGGCGTCGGGATCGGCGATGACCTTCCTCGGATCGCCGATGGCGGCCAGGAAGCGCCGCACCCATTCCGCCAGCGGCGCCTTGTCCGGCCCGGCGATCTCCACCATGTCGTTGCGCGGTTTGCCGCGAGCGTAGTCGGCCACCGCATCGGCCACGTCGTCGGAGGCGATCGGCTGCATCAGGCCGGTCGAGAGGTGGATCTCGTGGTCGCCCGCGCCCTCGTTGGCGATGCCGTTGAGGAATTCGAAGAACTGGGTGGAGTGCACGATGGTGTACGGAATGCCGGATGCGCGCACCAGCGCCTCCTGCGCCATCTTGGCGCGGATGTAGCCGCTGGCCGCGAACGCGGGGCGGCCGGTGCCCACCACCGACAGGGCGACATGGTGCTGCACGCCGGCCTTGTGTTCCGCGGCGAACAGGTTGCGCCCCGAGGTTTCGAAGAACTCGAGCACGGCCCGGTCCTCGAACGAGGGCGAGTTGGCCAGGTCGATCACCGTGTGCACGCCGGTCATGGCCGCGTCGAGGCCTTCGCCGGTGATCGTGTTGATGCCCGACGATGGCGCAGCGGCCAACACCTCATGGCCGTGCCTGCGCAGGCGTTCCACCACCTTGCTTCCGATCAGACCGGTACCGCCGATGACGATGATTTTCATGATGTCTCTCTCTTCCCGTGACCGCGCGTCGAGCGCCTTGTGGCCATCCTAGGTTCCGCTGCCGGTGGCCGATAGGCCGCGCGATGGCAGCAGCATGTTGCCCTGGACGCACCAATCCTCCCCGGCCGGATCGGGCGTGCCGTGACCGCTTCATTGATGCGGACAAAGCAACACCGAGAGTCCGCCGCCGTGGCTACCGGCGGCGGCAGGCCACGCCTAGGCTGCAATCCGCCACGCCATCGCGTGCAAGCGGTGCCCCAGCCGACCTGGGGACAACAGCACTACAACGAGGACCGAACCGTGACCCAACGCATCGATTACCAGAAACAGGCACCCGAACTTTTCCGCGGGCTGGTCGCCCTGAACACCCAGGTGAAACAGTCCGGCCTCGAGGAGTCCATCTGCGACCTGGTCGATATCCGCGCATCGCAGATCAACGGCTGCGGCTTCTGCCTGGACATGCACGTCAAGCAGGCGGTGATGCACGGCGAGCGGCCGCTGCGCCTGCACCACCTCGCGATCTGGCGCGAGTCGACCCTGTTCTCGCCGCGCGAGCGCGCCGCGCTGGCGTGGACCGAGGCGCTCACGCAGCTGTCGCCCCTGGGCGTCTCCGACGAAATCTACGAGCGCGTGTGCACGCAGTTCTCGGAGAAGGAGCTCACCGATCTCACCTATGCGGTGATGGCGATCAACGCCTGGAATCGCATCAACGTGGGCTTCCGGGCCGTGCCCGGCGCGTACGACAAGGCGTTCGGGCTGGACAAGGCCGGCCTGGCCTGAACCCCGCGCGGCGACGGCCAAGCCGTCGCCGTGTCGCCTCCGGCAAGAACCCGTCAACCGCAAGGAGACAACCATGCACACCATCAAGACTCTGGGCATGCTGGGCCTGCTCGTGTCCGGCGCGGCCTTCGCGCATTCGCCGGCCACGCACGGCACCGCGCAGGCGCCTTCGGCCGAGGTCAAGGCATTGATGACCAAGGCGCTGCCCGACTACCCGGGCAAGGAAGCCGAAATGATCACGGTCACCTATCCGCCGGGCTCGGTCGACCCGGTGCACCGCCACGAAGCCCACGCCTTCGTCTACGTGCTCGAAGGCTCGATCGTGATGGCGCTGAACGGTGGCAAGGAAGTCACCCTGACGGCGGGGCAGACCTTCTATGAAGGCCCCAACGACATCCACACCGTCGGACGCAATGCCAGCCGCACCAAGCCGGCCAGGTTCCTGGTCGTGCTGCTGAAGGACGAGAACGCACCCGTATTGACGCCGGTGGATTGATCCGGACGGATGAAGCCACGAGGCGGCCGCACGCGGCCGCCTCGGCGTGTCTGGCAGGCAGCGCATCGCCCGGCCTGGTGCCGCGATGGCCCCGATGGCCCCGATGGCCATGGCGGGATCTCCTTGCATCATCGCGGTGACGGCGCGGGTGCCCGCGCCACCCGCTCAATGCCCGGGAGGGAGCCGGTCCGGCACCGGCCGGGTCTGCTCGTGGCCGAAGCGCGTGTAGAACCACAGGAAGATGAAGAAGCCGAAGTAACCCAGCACCATCAGGCGTCCGAACGCGTTGTCCCAGGTGGTGACGTCTGCGCGCGGGAACCATGCCTGGACGAGTTCGGCAGTCACGCCCGCGCCACTCAAGCCAAGACCCAGGAACGAGCAGGCGAGCACCGCCAGGGCTACCCGGAAGCCGCGGCCGCGATAGCGCACCGAGCGAACCTTGCAGCGGTCGATCCACGGCAGCAGCGGCAGCAGGATGATGGCGCCGAACATGCCCAGCACGCCCCAGAACGCAGTGCCGAGGAACGAGGGGATCATGCGCAGGATCGCGTAGAAGGGCGTGAAGTACCAGCTCGGCTTGATGTGCGCCGGCGTGGCCAGGTTGTTGGCTGGCACGAAGTTGTCGTGTTCGAGAAACCAGCCGCCCATGGTCGGCGCGAAGAACACGATGAAGGCCGCCACGAGCAGGAAGAAAGCCACGCTGAGGATGTCCTCCACCGTGTCGTAGGGATGGAAGGGGATGGTATCCACCGGCACCTTCGCGCCCCAGCGGTTGCCCTTGGGCCCGTGCTTGACGTCGATGCCTTCCGGGTTGTTCGAGCCCACCTCGTGCAGCGCGGCGATGTGCAGCACCACCAGCAACAGCAGCGCGATCGGCACCGCGATGACGTGCAGGGCGAAGAAGCGGTTGAGCGTGGCGTCGCCGGGCAGGAAGTCGCCCATGATCCACTGCACCAGCGAGTCACCGATCCATGGCACCGTGCCGAACAGCGAGATGATCACCTTGGCGCCCCAGAACGACATGTTGCCCCACGGCAGCACGTAGCCCATGAAGGCCTCGGCCATCAGCGCCAGGAAGATGATCGAGCCGAGCAGCCAGACCAGTTCGCGCGGCTTCTTGTACGAGCCGTACATGATGCCGCGGAACATGTGGATGTACACGGTGACGAAAAACAGCGACGCCCCGGTGGAGTGCATGTAGCGGATCAGCCAGCCCCATTCCACGTCGCGCATGATGTACTGCACCGAGTCGAACGCATGCGCCGCGCTGGGGTTGTAGTTCATGGCCAGGAAGATCCCGGTCACGATCTGGTTGGCCAGCAGCACGATGTTCAGCACACCGAAGTAGTACCAGAGGTTGAGGTTCCTCGGCACGTAGTACTCGCTCATGTGCTTGCGGTACATGGCCTTGAGGCAGGGCGCCCGCTCATCGATCCAGCCGGCAATGCGAGTGATGGCGTTCATGGTGGTGATGCCTCCCTGGTGGCTCGGAATCCTGCGGGTCGCAGGCCGCCGGCGGTAGGTACGCCAAGGGCCCCGGCGTGTTGCCGGCCGGACAACAATCGCCGGCCGCCGGCGTGTCGTGGCTGCTTCAGGCGACGCCTTCGAGCAGGTCCCGGAGACCGTCCTCGTCGCCTTCGGCGAGCAGGTCGTAGGGGATTCTTCCGCCGGTGGCGCGCTGCGGGGCACACATCCAGTGGGCGGCGCGCTGGCGGCTGCCGATGTATTCGCTGACCTCGTTGGCGAGCTGGGGATGGCGCAGTTCCAGCGCTTCGAACGCATTCGACACCAGCGTTTCGCGCAGCTCGGCCAGCCGCGCGAGCTCGCCGGCGATGTTCTGGAATTTCGTGGTCGCTGCACGCATCGCAATTTTCCGTTGAGTGGGTTGTGATGGGGGTGATGGAGTGCGTGGTCAGTCGCGCGCGCCGCTGCGCACGGCGCGGAGAAAGGCAATGACCGCCGCGGCGCGGCCGAGCGCCACCAGTTGTTCGGCGGTGAGGTACCCGAGTTCCGCGATGGGCACGTGCCGGTACCAGTGCTTCATCGCCCGTGGATCGGGCTCGATGCAGGCCGCTTCCCGCAACAATGCCAGGGTCGTCGGGATCAGGTTGAAGAGGGTGCTGTAGCTGTTGTCGCCAATCGGCGCGATCAGCCGATCCGCCGGATCGGCGTGGTAGGCCGCGTCCACCAGCAAGTGGAGTGGGGGCGTGGCCTCGCGGCGGGCGGTGGTGGCTGCGGTCATGGTGACGAGCTCCTGCAGGTCTCTGGGACTCCAGCCGATCGGACGTCCAGACGTCCCATCGGGAAAGCCGGGCTTGCCATGGTTCACCCGGCAACGCGATGGCGATGCCGCGAGTCGGGGTTCCACACGGCGGTTCATGCTTCCTGCCCACGGCGTCGTCGTGTAGCTGATTGGCTATCCGCGGGGACACCGCGCCAACGTGGGTTGTCCCGTGCACGAACGGGTGGAAAGTGCACGACCCGTTACAGCCGCCTCGACGATCTGACACCCGTCGTCTTCGTTGCCGTGGGAAGAAAGCGGATTCGATTCTTCATGACGGTGGCCGGCGCGGGTAGATCCGTGCGGGGCCGCAGCGTGTTGTCGCGATGGCAACAAGCACGTGCGACGCCACTGTTGCCGGCCGTACAACACGGTGGTCAGCGTGCACGGTCTACTTGCTCCGTCGCGGCGTACCTACCATGCGACTTCCGCGCCCGAGTTCACGCCGCGTAGATCATCGACGCGAAACAGGCGGCGCCATCCCGAAGGCATCACGCATGAGCCCATCGATCCCCACTCCGGCACACCCGCCGCGCGACCGCCAGGCGCCACCCGCGCCTGCCACTGCCACGGACGCGAGCCGCGATCGCAGCCTTGCCATGGTCTCGCACGAACTGAAGCAGCCGCTTTCCGTGCTGCTGTTGAACCTCGGCCGGCTGCTGGAGAAGGTGGCCGAACCGGATATCCGGGGCGCGCAGGAGCTCGGTCAGGCGATGGGCCATTCCATCCGCCGCCAAGCCCGCATCATCGACGATCTGTTCGACCTCTCGCGCATGCGCATCGGCAAGCTTCGCCTGGATCCGGAAGCGGTGGATCTCGGCGGGATGGTCCGTGCCGTCGTCGCAGACGCGGCCGTGCGCGCACCGGGTCGCGACCTGCGCGTCGACGTCGATGCGTCGCGGCGGCATGTCTGCGTGGCCGACCCCGCGCGGCTGGAACAGATGCTGTCGAACCTGCTGGACAACGCGGTGAAATTCACCGGGCAGGGCGGTTGCATCATGGTGCGCGTCGCCAGCGGCAAAGGGTTCGTCAGGGTCTCGGTGACCGATGACGGCTGCGGCATCTCCGCGGAATTCCTTCCGCACGTATTTCGGATGTTCGGGCAGGAAATGAGCGGAAACCATGCCGCCCCACAGGGCATGGGCATCGGGTTGGCTCTGGTGCATGAGCTGGCGAACGCCCACGGGGGCAGGGTGGAGGCGCAATCGGAAGGGCCGGGACGCGGCGCGAGTTTCACGCTGTGGCTGCCGATACCGGACTGTGTCGCCGACACGCTTCCGGTCGCGCCGCGCCGCGCGAAGGCACGGTCCGTATCCTCGCTCGGCTCATGACGCGGAAGCGGAGGGTCGCCTGCGCAAGCGCGCAGTAGCGAAGCGAAGGCCCGCCCACGCGCCTGCGGCTTGTGCGGGCGGAGGGCGACGCCCGTCACCAGTCACCCGAAAGCATGCCCGCCGCGCGGAAACCACGCGGCGGGCATTTCCTTGCGAAGATCGCCGACCTCCGGTCGGCGATCTTCGGATCAGCTGCGGAAGAACGCCAGCAGGTCGCGGTTGATCACGTCCGGGTGGACGGCAAACATGCCGTGCGGATAGCCGGGGTAGATCTTCAGCGTGGCGTGCTTGAGCAGCTTCGCCGAGAGCGGGGCCGAATCGGCGACGGGGACGATCTGGTCGTCGTCGCCGTGCATCACCAGGGTTGGCACGTCGATGGCCTTGAGGTCTTCGGTGAAGTCGGTTTCCGAGAAGGCCTTGATGCCGTCGTAGTGCGCCTTGGCCCCGCCCATCATGCCCTGGCGCCACCAGTTGTCGACGCAGCCCTGGATGGTCTTCACCCCCGGCCGGTTGAACCCGTAGAACGGCCCCGACGCAAGGTCGCGATAGAACTGCGAGCGGTTCCGGGCCAGCGCATCGCGCAGGCCGTCGAACACCTCGCGCGGCAAGCCGCCGGGGTTGGCGGCCGTCTTCAGCATCAGCGGCGGTACCGCATTCATCAGCACCAGCTTGGCGACGCGGCCGGCGCCGTGGCGGGCCACGTAGCGCGTGGCCTCGCCGCCGCCGGTGGAGTGGCCGACGTGGATGGCATCGCGCAGGTCGAGGTGTTCGACCACCGCCGCGGCGTCGGCCGCGTAGTGATCCATGTCGTGTCCTGTGATGCCCTGCGATGAGCGGCCGTGGCCGCGGCGGTCGTGCGCGATGACGCGATAGCCGTGATCGAGGAAAAACAATATCTGCGTGTCCCAGTCGTCACTGGACAGCGGCCAGCCGTGGTGGAAGACGATGGGCTGGCCGGAGCCCCAGTCCTTGAAGAAGATTTCGGTGCCGTCTTTCGTGGTTATCGAGTTCATGTCGTGGTTTCTCTGCTGGGTGGGGGAGTGGTTTCTCGGGGCTGCCCGGGCCGTGGAGATCGCCAGGGGCAGGGTGGTCGTCGCCGCGGCGAGCAGGCCGGCAAGCATCAGTTGCCGGCGGCGCGGATCGATGGGTGCAATGTCATCCGGGTGTTGCATCGGCTGGTTCCTCCGTGGGGGACGCCCATGACCATCGGGCCCGGGCAAGGCTAGGCGCGGATACGGCGAGGCGGTAGGGCGGCGCGGGTATCCATGGTGTTGCTGGACGCTCACCAATCGCGGGGTCGCGCGCGTGGCATGGTTGGCCACGCCGGGCGCTTGCCGTCCGGTGCAAAACCGAGGAGTGAAACCATGCAGAACCTGCTGCTGCAGACCACCATCGAAGGCGATCCGGACGACTGGCACATCGGGCGCTTCGGGTTGCTCGCCGAATACCTGGCCGGGCTTCGCGACGAAAGCGGGCAAGCGGCGTTCCGCGTCATTGCGCGCAATCGCGACCCGCGCGGCAGACCCGATCCGGTGCTGTCCCGGCTGGACGCGTCGGACTTCCAGCAGTTGTGGCTGCTTGCCGTCGACGTGGGTGACGGGCTCAGCGAGGAGGATTGCGCGGCCATCGGCCGCTTCCGGCGCAAGGGCGGCGCATTGCTGGTCGCCCGCGACCACATGGACCTGGGCAGCTCCGTGTGCACGCTGGCCGGCGTCGGTGCGGCCCATCACTTCCACACGCGCAACCTGGACCCCGACGCCAGCCGCCATTGCATCGACGACTGCGACACCACCGACATCTCGTGGCCGAACTACCACTCGGGCGCCAACGGCGACTACCAGCGCGTGCGCCCGGTCAGCGAACCGCATGCGGTGCTGCGGGATCCTCAATCGAAGTCCGGCGTGATCCGCTATCTGCCCGCCCATCCGCACGAAGGCGCCATCGGCGCACCGGCGGACGACCCCAGCAGCCGCGTGATCCTGCAGGGGACGAGTGCGACGACGGGCAGGGACTTCAACCTCGCCGTGGCCTTCGAAGGCTGGGCCGAGGGCGGGCGGGCGATCGCCCAATCCACCTTCCATCACTTCGCCGACTACAACTGGGACATCGCGGCAGGCTGCCCCTCGTTCGTCTCCGAAACGCCCGGCGACGGCATGCGGCATTTCCCTGAAGCGCTCAGGTCCACCCGGCGCTATGTCCGCAACCTCGCGTTCTGGCTGGGCGGCAACTGATGGCGACGCCGGACGGAGCAGGGCATTGGTGCGCGCGCGGAACCACCGCCGTTACCGCCGCGGCCCTACCGGGGCACGTCCCGGCTGCCTAGCATCGGGGCAGGCAAGGCGAGGAGGCAGACATGAACATCGTCGTCATGGGCGGCAGGGGACTGGTGGGTCGGAACATCGTGGAGCGCTTGCGCCGCCAGGGCCATGCCGTGTCATCCGCCTCCCGCGCCAGCGGCGTCGACGTGATTACCGGCAGGGGCCTGGCCGAGAGCCTGGCCGGCGCGGACGTGGTGGTCGACGTGACCAACTCGCCGACTTTCGACGACCTCGCCTCCTTCGAATTCTTCCGCACGGCCATCGCCAACCTGCTCGCTGCCGAAAAGCGGGCAGGTGTCGGCCTCCACGTATCGCTTTCGGTCGTCGGCACCGGGCGCCTGGACGCCAGCCCCTATCTCCGCGGCAAGGCGCTGCAGGAACGACGCATCGCGGCCTCGGGCATCCCGTTCACCATCGTCCATGCGACCCAGTTCTTCGAGTTCCTGCTCGATATCGTCAACTATGCCGTGCGCGGGCAAACCATCGACCTTTCGCCCGCCTTCATCGAGCCGGTGGCGTCGGACGATGTCGCCGCCACGATCGCCCGCGTCGCCGTCCAGGCACCCCTGAACGGATCGATCGAGATCGCCGGCCCCGAGCGCGCGCGCATGTCCGAACTCATCCAGCGCTTCGTCCGCGACATCGAGGCGCCCTACGAGGTAAGGACCAGGACCGACGCCACCTACTTCGGCGCGGTGCTGGACGAATCCGTGCTTCTTCCTGGTGCAGACGCGGAGCGGGGCACCCAAGGCTTCGAAGCCTGGCGGGGCCGGTCTGAATACGCGCGCGCAGACTGGTAGGGGCTCGGCAACCCAAATCCATAATTTCGCATAATGTATAGGCTTTGGTGAGGTCAGGCATTTTGCACACCGTTGGATTGGTGATTATTAACCTGATTATCTGCCGGTGGCAAACCGTTCAATTCGTCGCCAAAGATTTCGACCATTGCGCGGACATGATCGGCCTCGCGTTCGGCGATTATCGGGGCCATTTTCTCCGGGGCAACGTCCGCCGCGATCTTCCAGATATTCCACTCCACGCTGCACAGGTGGAAGCCCCCGAGGCGGTCCAGCGCGAGCAGGCCGAGTCGGGCCTGTACCTCACCGTTGAAGGCTTCGGCAAAGTCTGTCGCCGAGGCGAAGGGGTCGCCGTCGACCATCCACGGCTCACCGGGTGGCGGTTCCAGGTGGCGGGTGGCGGCGTAGTACGCCTGTAGGGCGATGCGGCACGCATCCTCAGCCGAGAAGAAGCGGCATTGCGCCGCGTAGTCGATTTTCATGCGAACATTCCTTCGGGGCTTCGGCCCCGGTGTGTTGTACCAGAGGCCCCTGAACAGCTTGCCGGCTTGCAGGGGCCTCGCCTTTTCTGGCGTCACTCGGGCGGCAGGTCGACGCCCATGCGTTCGCGCAGTGCCATCTCAAACTCGCCAACCAGCTCGATCACGAAGCGCTCTCGATGCCCTTCGGCTTTGTCCATGGCGTAGTGGATGCCATCGACAGCACACATGATGACGTCGGGCTCGCTCACGCCGTAGGCCAGGAGACCCGGTTCCTTGCTGCCGCCCATCATCCAATCGCCTTCATTTACTGGCAGGTTCACTGCATCGTCTCCGTCTTGAGGTAGGCCCTCACCACGCCGCGAGACACATCGACGCACCAAGGGGTAGGGATCAGCTCACCGGTGACAAGGTCCACGAAGCCCCCGGCCACCCGCTGCAACTTGGGGAAGCCCCGCCGCTCGTAGCGGCGGGCGTACATGCACCACTGTTCTTCCTCAGCGATTCGGCGTTCTTCTTCGGCGACGCGCAGATCCCACCATGCGGCGCTACCTTCGGGCGGGAGGGCTGGGTCGACGTAACGAAGCCACACGGAGCCATCGGGTTGCGGCGTGCGCACCTCGATGCGGCGGGCGTTCCATGCCTTCTGCGCTTCCAGGTCGGCGAAGCAAGCTTCGCCCCGGCGTTGGTCCCATGCCTTGGCCACCCACATGGGCCACAGGCGTTCGCGCAGCTCCACGCGGCGGGCAGGGTCGTGGCCCCCGTTTCCATGCAGGCGCACACCTTTGGGCAGGCGCTTCACGTCCTCGGGGCGGGTCTTGGTCGCGTACTTCACCATGTAGCCCACCGGGTTGCGGGCCGTCTCGATGTTGCTCATGCCGTACGGCCACCAGCCGCACTGGTCAGGGCGGGGCAAGCGCAGCCTGCGCGGCACCCACACCAACACGTGGTAGTGCAACGCGCCGCGCTTCTGCAGCTCGCCGACCCACGCGAAGCGGCAAGGGCAGTCCCGGCGTTTGAACCACTGGCGCATCAGCCGCACGAAGCGGGACACGTGCCGCGGTTCCCATGTTTCACCCGGGCGATAGGTGAGGGTAATGAAGGTCTTGCGGTAGGCCGAGCGGCCCAGCCGGTCAGAAGCCCAACGGGCTTCCCGTTCGTGGAGCTTGGCCGCTTCCGTGATCGTACGACGGAGCCGCTGGCACCGAGCCTTGCGCGGGTCGATCACTACCACATCACCCTGCATGGCACACCCCCGCCAAACGGCGCAAAAAGCGGGTTTGACCATGGTGGCGTTCCACTTGTTTAGAAGAGCTGACAAGCCCCGCGCCGCTGCGCGCCGCCGCCGCCGCTCTGCCGAACCGTTCGGCAACCATGTCCAGGTCGCCCGCCATGTGCGCCGCCGCCGGCGGTGCC
>NZ_BAAAFO010000005.1:0-99214 GCF_039523575.1 Rhodanobacter caeni
GTTTCGGCCTGACCAACAGCCAGTCGCTGGCGGTCGCCGGCCCGGTCAATGGCGGCGCCAGCACGACGCTGGCCACCTCGGCCGGCAACCTGGCGATCAACGGTGCGGTGAGCGGCACCACCACCGCATTCGACGTGGCCGGCAACATCAGCCAGGGCGCCGGTAGCGTCATCACGGCCAATACCCTGCGCGGCAACGCCGGCGGCGCCGTGGCGCTCGGCGGCAACAACCGCATCGACACGCTGGGCGATTTCAGCGCGGCCGGCTTCAGCCTGAAGAACGTGCAGGACCTGACCGTCGCCGGTCCCGTGAATGGCGGCGCCAGCGTGGGGCTGGCGACGACAGGCAACCTGGTCATCAACGGCACACTCACGGGTGCGACGACCACGCTCGATGTTACCGGCGCCATCAGCGAGGCCAGCACGGGCAGCATCGTCGCCGGCACGCTCAGGGGCGATACCAGCGGGGCGGTAAGCCTTACCGGCAACAACCGCGTCGGCGCGCTGGGCGATTTCAGCGCGGCCTACCTCAACCTGCGCAATGCGCTGTGGCTGACCGTGGCCGGCACGGTGAACGGCGGCACCAGCACCACGCTGACCACCACCAGCGGCGACCTGACGATCAATGGCGCGCTCAAGGGCACGGCCATGACGCTCGACTCCGCCGGTGCGATCGGCCAGGGCAGCCACGGCGTGATCACCGCCGCCACGCTGAGCGGGCGCTCCACCGGCCTCACCGCGCTCAACGGCGCCAACCATGTCGGCACCCTGGGCAGCTTCGCCGCGGCGGGCCTCGACCTGACCAACGCGCAGGCGCTGGCCGTCAACGGCCCGCTGACGATCGCCAACGGCGGCCGCTTGCACCTGACGACGACGTCCGGCCTGCTGTCGGTCAACACGGCGGTGCGCGGTGGCGACGTGGGCCTGGCCTCCGCCGGCGACCTGACCCTGACCCACGCGGTGCAGGGCGATACGGTGACGCTGGTTTCCGGCGGCGACATCCGCCAGACCGCCAGCGGCATCATCACGGCAGGCACGCTCGGCGGCCGTTCGGCCGGCAGCACCGTGCTCGATCCGGTCAACCATGTCGATGCGCTGGGCAGCTTCAGCGCCGAGGGCTTCGACCTGGCCACCGACCGCACGCTGACCGTCACCGGTCCGGTCGATGGCGGCGACCACGTGAACCTGACCACCACCAACGGCGACATCGTCATCAATGGCCTGGTCAGTGGCACCCGCACCGCGCTTACCTCGGCCGGCGCCATCCGCCAGGGCGCGAGCGGCGGCATTGCGGCCAGCACGCTGACGGGCCGCTCCGCCGGCGCCACCGCGCTGGATGGCAGCGGCAACCGCGTGGCCACGCTGGAGGCTTTCAAGGCCGCCGGCTTCAGCTTCACCAATGGGCAATCGCTGATCGTGGCCGGTCCGATCGATGGCGGCGCGCGGACCACGCTCACCACCACCCGCGGCGGCGACCTGTCGATCGACGGGGCGGTCCAGGGCGGCATGATGACCCTGGTTTCCGCTGGTGCGATCAACGAAGGGGCCAGCGGCAAGCTCACCGCCGATACGCTCACCGGCAGTGCGGCGAGCATCGTCACCCTTGGCGACGCCGCGCACCCGCTGGCCAACTACATCGGCACGCTGGGCGGCTTTGCGGCGCCGGCCGGGTTCCGCCTCACCAACGCCCAGACCCTGAACCTGGCATCGGTGAACGGCAGCAAGTACACGGTGGATGCGGGCACGTCGTCGACCTACCTTTCGGTGACCAATGGCGACCTGCTGCAGAGCGACCAGGCGCCGCTGTACAACGGCGTGGGCGTCTGGGCATCGACCGGCCATATCGGTCTCGGCGGCGCCCCGGTCTACGTGGTGGGCGACGACGCGCAGGTCATCGTTCCGGGCGGGATCTCGCCAGCGTATTTCTATGCGGTGGACCGGCAGGGCAACATCCTGCCGCTCACCGGCGGCAGCAGCATCAACGTGCCCACGTCGGCGTTGACCAGTCGCGCGCAGAACACCAACAGGCACACCGATTCCTACATCGACCCCAGCGTGATCTCGGCGAACTACCGCGCCTTCGGCATCGTGCCGACCGGTTTGCTGCTGCCGCCCGACCAGCAGCGCTGCGCACCCGATGCGGTGGATTGCGATGACGAGTAACGCCGGCCCCGCTCCCGCGCACACCCTGCGCAGCAGCACCGCGTTGCGCTGGGGGATGGCCCTGGCCGGCTGCGCGCTGGCGGCCCCGGCCGGCGCCCAACTGGCGCCGCGGCTCACGGGCGAAGCCGTGATCGCCCAACTCGATTCGGCGCAGCGCGACCTGGCGGCCAGGGCGCAGGCCTCGGCCGATCCGCAGCTTGCGGCCACCAGCGGGCGACTGGCGCGCATCGCCAGCGACCTGCGCGCCGCCCTCGGCGGCGCCGATGCCACCCGGCCCGTGGACCTCATCGACGCGCGTGCGCAGGCCAAAGCCCGGCGCGCACAGGCTGCCGCGCAACGCACCCGCGCCTACCTGGACATTGCCGACGGGTGCCTCGGCGGCGATGCCAGCGCGATCACCGATGCCCTGGCAGCGAGCGTCAAGCGGTTGGCCGAGGCGGCGGATTCATCGCGGGAGGCGCAACCGGTGATCGACGCGGTCGAAACGCTGGACCACCAGCCGTTGTTCGCCGTGCAACCCGGCGACAAGCCGCTGGCGTTCGCCCTGGTGGGCGCCAACCTCTCCGACGCGCAATGCGCCGATCCCCAGATCATCGCCACCGACGCGCAAGGCGCGCCGCTGGCCGTGCAGCCGGTGATCACCGGCGTCTCGCCTGCCCGCATCGAACTGAAACTGCCGCCCAGCCAGATGCTCGATCCGGGCAACTACGTGCTGCACGTCGTGCCCAGGCGCAAGACCTTCCTGCTGGGTTGCACCGTCCAGCCCGAAGCGGTTGCCGTGGTGCAGGTCGCCAGGTCGCCGCAGTTTTCGGTGGACTACACCTTGACCGCGATGTGCGCTGCCGATGGCGGCGCGCAGAAAAGCGTGCCGCTGGGCGCGGGCACGCTGCCCGACATCGCCTACGGCAGCACCGTCTCGCAACAGATCGATACGACCGCCTGTGGCGATCCGTTGAGCTACGCGCTGACCGCCACCGTGCGCCGCGGGGATGGCAGCCGTGCGTCGGTCGGGCCGATCGTGCAAAGCGCCAACGCCAGCATCACCGCCGGCCTGCCCGGCGGGCTTTCGCTGAGCTGGAACCCCTCGGTCCACACAATGTTCGTGCGCTCCGGCGCAAACACCTGCAAGGGCGTCCACTGACGCCCTTGCCGTCGTTCATTCGTATTCCGAGCGGCCGGAGATGGCCTGCAGTTCGCTGACCCCGCCCGGAGCCAGGTCGTTCAGCAGGTCGACGAAGCTCTTGTCGACCAGGCGCTTGGCGCGTTCCAGCAACAACGGGATGGGGCTGGACGGCTCGTTCTTCGCGTAGTACTCGCACAGTTCGTCCAGCCGCCGGACGACGTCGCGCGAGTTTTCGATGCGGCCGCTGGCCACGGCCTTGGCCTGGCCCGATGCGGCAGCTTCGCCGGCTTCCTCCGCGCCGCTTTCGCCGACGGCGGCGTCGTCCTGCGGCATGCGCTTGCCTAGTTGCGCCTCAACGAATTTTTTCAGTTCGTGGATATCGCCGATCAAGGCCTTCAGATCCGGGCCGGCGGTACCAATCTGCTCGCTGAAAATGCCGTCGATCGCCTTGGCCTGATCCAGTGCCTCGTTAATCGCCGCGGCATTGGCCAGGAGTTGCTCTTCCGGGCAATCCAGGCAGCAGGCCTCGATCTCCGTCAGGGTGGGCAGTTCCTCGCCCTCGTCGGTGGACGTGCTGATTTTCAGCGTGCCCTGGGCAATCTCGAGATCGCGCAATGAAAAACGCCCCAGTCGCGGCGATTGCACAAACGGCGTGGTGCGGAAATAGCCGAGCACGCTCTGGGCATCGCTGATCGGCACCACGGCGTTGACGCGGGCGGTCGGATCGTTGTCGTCCTCGGCGTCCAGTTGCGGGTGCACGCTATCCCAGAAGTTTTCCAGCAGCGCGCGAATCAGGCCCAGGCCCGCCGCCCAGCCGGGCATGCCGTCGATACGCACCCAGGCCGTCGCCAGGTGCGTGGCGATGCGCAAATCCTTGGAACGCCCCAGCAGCGCCTCGGCCATGCTGGCGACCCTTTCCCAGTCCGGTTCCTCGGCGGCCTTGACGCTGTCGCCGATGGCGCGCTCGGCCTTGGGCGCGGCGGCGCGTTCAAGCGCCAGGAATTCCTGGTCGTACTCCAGGTTTTCACCGGTGGGCAATTCGTCGCCGAGCGGCGCAATCAACGATTCCAGATGATGATTTGACATGGCGTCCATATATCGCGGCAATGGAGGCCCACATGGTAACGCAGTTGCGCCGTTCCATACGTGTCGACAGACACGACGGAACAGTCTCCGATAATCGTTGTTTTTGGCTTCCGGCGGGTTAATGCGGGCTTTGCCAGATAATCGCCCGGACAGTCGCTGCAATCCCGCCTGGCGGGCTCATTGCTGTTGTGCGCAGCTGGCCGCCTGCGCGACGCTCGCGCGGCCGCCACGGATGCGACCGGAATTGGCGACCACGACGCTGAGCGCCTGCTCGGCCCTGCCGCGACGGCAGAAGACGAAGGTGAGATTGCTGCCGTGGGCGCTGCCATCGGCCTGGAAACGCACGTGGCGTCGACCCGCCGTACTCTGGATCGTGAGAGGCCCGTAACTTCCGTTGACAAACAGCGGCTGGCCGTCGGGCTGGTTGTCATGGTCGCCATCGGCGGCCAGCAACCAGCCGTGGTCCCAGCGCTCTTCATCGGCGCATTGCTGGCCGTCGTGGCTGGGACAGAACACGGCTGCCTGCCGCGCCAGCACGGCCGCTTCGCGGGTGTGATGCAGGGCGCCGATGAAGTCCGCCTGGGCGGTCTGCAGCCGGTTCCGATCGAGCAGGCGCCGCATCGACGGCATCGCCGCGCCGATCAGGGTCGCCATGATCGCCACCACCATGGCCTGCTCGACCAGCGTGACGCCACGCGCCCGGTGCCACCTCATCCATCCCTGATCCGGCACGTTCACGCTCCTGCGTCGCCTGGAACCGCCATGCTAGGCATGCGTCGGGAGCGTGGCTGTCGCCCAGTTGCCGGCCCCGGCGTCGGTCACTGCTGACGCCAGCTGTCAGCAGCCCCGATTTAAAATGCCCCGCCGCACCCACACATGTAGCCGATGACCGACCGCTTCCAGCTCGTTGCTCCGTACCAGCCCTCCGGTGACCAGCCGCAGGCGATCGCCCGCCTGGCCGAAGGCTTCGAGGCGGGTCTGGCTGCGCAGACGCTGCTGGGCGTCACCGGTTCGGGCAAGACCTACACCATCGCCAACGTGATCGAGAAGGTGCAGCGGCCCACCATCGTGATGGCGCCGAACAAGACGCTGGCGGCGCAGTTGTACGGGGAATTCAGGGAGTTTTTCCCGCACAACGCGGTGGAGTACTTCGTCAGCTACTACGACTACTACCAGCCGGAAGCCTACGTGGTGGCGTCTGACACCTTCATCGAGAAGGACGCCTCGATCAACGAGCACATCGAGCAGATGCGGCTGTCGGCGACCAAGGCGCTGCTGTCGCGGCGGGATGCCATCATCGTCGCCACCGTGTCGGCGATCTACGGCCTGGGCAATCCGGAGGACTACCTCAGCCTGCGCCTGATCCTGGCCAAGGGCGAGCGCATCGACCAGCGCAAGCTGATCCACCAGTTGACCGAACTGCAGTACACCCGCAACGAAATGGAACTGCGCCGCGGTACCTACCGCGTGCGCGGCGAGATCATCGACGTGTTTCCGGCCGAATCGGAAACCGAGGCGCTGCGCATCGAGCTGTTCGATGGCGAAGTGGAGGGCATGGCGCTGTTCGATCCGCTGACCGGCGAGACGATCCGCAAGATCCCGCGCTACACCGTCTATCCGCGCACGCACTACGCCAGCACCCGCGAGAGCGTGCTCAACGCCACCGAGACGATCAAGGCCGAGCTGAAGGACCGGCTGGAGGTGCTGTACCGCGACAACAAGCTGGTCGAGGCGCAGCGGCTGGACCAGCGCACCCGCTTCGACCTGGAGATGATGGTGGAGGTGGGTTACTGCCAGGGCATCGAGAACTACTCACGCCACCTCACCCGCCGCTTGCCGGGCGAGCCGCCGCCGACGCTGTTCGACTACCTGCCGCCCGACGGCCTGCTGGTGGTGGACGAGTCGCACGTCACCGTGCCGCAGCTGGGCGCCATGTACAAGGGCGACCGCTCGCGCAAGGAGACGCTGGTGGAGTTCGGGTTCCGCCTGCCTTCGGCGATGGACAACCGGCCATTGAAGTTCGAGGAATGGGAGCAGCGGGTGCCGCGCGCGATCTACGTCTCGGCCACCCCGCGCGACTACGAACTGCAGAAATCCGGCGATGCGGTAACCGAACTGGTGGTGCGCCCCACCGGCCTGGTCGACCCGGAAGTGGAAGTGCGTCCAGTGCGCACCCAGGTCGACGACCTGCTCAGCGAGGCACACAAGCGCATCGCCATGGGCGATCGCGTGCTGGTCACCACGCTGACCAAGCGCATGGCCGAGAACCTCACCGAATATCTCTCCGAGCACGACATCAAGGTGCGCTACCTGCACTCGGACATCGAGACGGTCGAGCGCAGCGAGATTATCCGCGACCTGCGCCTGGGCGAGTTCGACGTGCTGGTCGGCATCAACCTGCTGCGCGAGGGCCTGGACATGCCCGAGGTGTCGCTGGTGGCGGTGCTCGATGCGGACAAGGAGGGCTTCCTGCGTTCCACCGGTTCGCTGATCCAGACCATCGGCCGCGCCGCGCGCAACGTGCGCGGCAAGGCGATCCTCTACGCCGACAATGTCACCCGCTCGATGCAGGCGGCGATGGACGAAACCGCCCGCCGCCGCGAGAAGCAGATCGCCTGGAACGCCGCCAACGGCATCACGCCGAAAACCGTGGTGCGGCGCATCGCCGACATCATGGAGGGCGCACGCAGCGACGTCGGCAACCGCCGCGGCAGCAAGACGCGCGGCCGCGCCGTGGCCGAGCAGCCGGCCGACTACGCCGGCCTCAGCGCGTCGCAGGCTGCCAGCCTGCTGAAGAAGCTGGAGTCGCAGATGTACAAGCACGCGCAGAACCTGGAGTTCGAGGACGCCGCGAAGCTGCGCGACCAGATCCACCAACTGCGCGAGCAATCGCTGCGCTAGCTTTTCGCTCCCCTCGCGCAGCCCGCCATTGGCGAAAGCTCACTGCTGTGCAGACTGTTTCCCGCTGCCGGATAGGCACTTCCCCCTGCAAGCAGGGGAGGGTGCCTTGCGAGGCCCCTTCGGCGCGGGCTAGCAGTGAGCGAAAGCTGGGCCCCGGCACCCCAGGCGGCCCATCCGGCTGCGCAGCTTCCGCCGCGTCGCGGGAAGAAGGAAACCTGTTGCGCGGGTTATTGTCGACCGTCCACCGCTACCGTATACTGCGCGGCTCGCACGGCATGCCGTGGCGAGACGGGCGGTTAGCTCAGCGGTAGAGCACTACCTTGACATGGTAGGGGTCACAAGTTCGATCCTTGTACCGCCCACCAATACCCCGAACGGCGCGGCCCACAGGCCGCGCCGTTTTTGTTTGCCCACGGAGCGTTGTCATGACCTATCTGCTGATCAAGTCGCTGCATCTGCTGTTCGTGATCGCCTGGATGGCCACGGTGTTCTACCTGCCGCGCATCCTGGTGAACCTGGCCGAGACCGCCAACGAACCGGCCGTGCAGGCGCGGCTGCAGCTGATGGGGCGGCGGCTGTACAAGTTCGGCCACAACATGTTCGGCGTGGCTTTCGTGTTTGGCCTGGCCTTGTGGCAGGGCTGGCGGTTGTTTCCGACGACGCTGCCCAACGTCACTGCCGGCATGCACTGGATCGACGCCAAGCTGACCCTGGTGGCCGTGCTGCTGGTGTATTTCGTATGGGCCGGACGTGCGCTGAAGCGCAAGGCCGCGGGCGGCAACCTGCCCTCGGCCAGGGCGCTGCGCTTGATCAACGAACTGCCGGTGCTGCTGCTGCTGGGCGTGATCTTCCTGGTGCTCGCCAAGCCGTTCTGATGGGCCGGGCCTGATTGTAGGAGCGGCTTCAGCCGCGATGCTTTTCGGTGAGCTGCAAGAGCAAGAGCATCGCGGCTGAAGCCGCTCCCACAAGAGTTGTCTATTGCCCGTGGTATTGCCGGTACCACGCCACGAAACGCGCCACGCCCTCCTCGATCGAGGTGGCCGGTGCGTAGCCGACGTCGCGACGCAACGCCGAGACGTCGGCCCAGGTGTCGGCCACGTCGCCGGGCTGCATCGGCAGCAGGCGTTTTTCCGCGGTGCGGCCCAGGTTCTGTTCCAGCAATTCGATGAAGCGCATCAGCTGCACCGGCTGGTCGTTGCCGATGTTGTAGACGCGGTAGGGCGCGCTCGACGTGGCCGGGTTGGGGTTTTCGGCGTCATACATCGGGTCGGGTTCGGCGGGATGGTCGAGGGTGCGGACCACGCCTTCCACGATATCGTCGATATAGGTGAAATCGCGGCTGTGGTGGCCGTGGTTGAACACGTCGATCGGCTCGCCGCGGCTGATGCGGTCGGCGAAAAGGATCGGCGACATGTCCGGCCGGCCCCAGGGGCCGTACACGGTAAAGAAGCGAAGGCCGGTGGTGGGCAGGCCGTATAGATGGCTATACGTATGTGCCATCAGCTCGTTCGCCTTCTTGCTGGCCGCATACAGGCTCACCGGATGATCGACCGCATCCTCCAGCGAAAACGGCATCTTGCGGTTGGCACCATAGACCGAGCTGGACGAGGCGTAGACCAGATGCTCGATCCTGCCGTGGCGGCACGCTTCCAGCACGTTGACGAAACCTACCAGGTTGCTCTGCACGTAGGCACGCGGGTTCTGCAAGGAGTAGCGTACCCCCGCCTGCGCCGCCAGGTTCACCACCCGCTGCGGCTGGAACGCGGCGAACGCCTGATCCACCGCGGCGGCATCGGCCAGGTCGGCGCGCTGGTGCGTGTAGTTCGGATGGTCGACGAAGCGCGCCAGGCGCGCTTCCTTCAGTGCCGGGTCGTAATAGGCATTGTGGTTGTCGAAGCCGTACACCTCGTCGCCGCGGTCCAGCAGCCGTTGCGCCAGGGCGGCGCCGATGAAGCCGGCGGTGCCGGTAACCAGAATGCGCATGGATGGAATCCGGTGAGTGCGGGTCTGCGCATTCTACCGGCCGCCGCCTGCGTGGCGGCGCGCGACCGCCTGGCCTCGTCCTAGAATGGTTGTCGCGGGCCCATTCAGGGGGAATGCCATGATTGACAAGCCGCTCCAGCGTTGCCGGATGTTTGCCTGCATGCTCATCATCGCGCTGGTGAGCGGTTGCGCCGCATCCCCGGGCGACCCTGCGGATGCGCCGGCCGGAGCAGCGGCGCACGACGTGAAACTGGTCTATGTGGACTGGTCCAGTTGCGTCGCCGCCACCCGCGTCGTCAAGGCCGTGCTCGAGCAACAGGGCTTTCGCGTGGAAACGGTTCCCCTGACCGGCTCGGCAATGTATTCGGCCCTCGCGCAAGGCACCGCCGACGCCACGGTCTGCGCGTGGTTGCCCAGCACGCACGCGGCTTATTACGCGCGCGTGCGGAACCGGGTGACCAATCTCGGGCCGAACATGGCCGGCACGCGGATCGGCCTGGTGGTGCCCGATTACGTGTCGATCGACGCCATCGACCAGTTGGCTGCGCAGGCCGGCCGGTTCGGCCATCGCGTCATTGGCATCGATCCGGGCGCCGGCGAGATGGCCATTGCGCGCAAGGCCATCGCGATCTACCAGCTGCCGCTGACCCTGGTCGAGGGCACCGACGCCAGCATGACCGCCGCGCTGGAGCACGCGATCAACGAGCACGAGTGGATTGTGGTGACCGGCTGGACGCCGCACTGGATGTGGGCACGCTGGAAGCTGAAGTACCTGGCCGATCCCAGGGGCAGCTTCGGCGGCGCCGAGGATATCGACACGCTCGTGCGCAAGGGCCTGCAACGCGACAAGCCCAAGGCCTGTGCGGTACTCGATGGCTTTCGCTGGACCGCGGCGCAGATGCAGGAGGTGATGGCGGCCGATCTGCAGCCGGACGTGGATGCCGACGAGAATGCCCGCGCGTGGGTAAGCGCCCACCCGGAACGGGTGGCAGGCTGGGTCAGTGGCGGCGTTGACACCCGCACAGGCGCGAAGTAACTTTTCGATCCCTTCGCGCCCGCCGTGGTGGCCAGCAGGTAACTGCCGGTCGAGTGTGTGACATGGACACTACGAACGTTTCCGGTTGATTCCCCCCGCAAGGCAGAACCCGAAGGGCGCGCTTTGCGCCCTTTTTTGTGGCCGCTGTCCGGTCCGTTGCGGCCAATGGCCGCGCATGCAGTCATACTCCACTTTCGATCCGCCACCGGGGCGGATCATCAGGTGCCATCCATGATCGAGATCACGCTACCCGACGGCAGCAAGAGGCCGTTCGACCATCCCGTTACCGTGCAGGACGTGGCCGCCTCCATCGGCGCCGGCCTGGCCAAGGCCACGCTCGCCGGCAAGGTCGACGGCCAGCTGGTGGATGCCGGTTTCACCATCGATCGCGACGCCAGCGTGCAGATCGTGACCGACAAGAGCCCCGAGGCGCTGGAGATCCTGCGCCACTCCACCGCGCACCTGATGGGGCAGGCGGTGCAGCGGCTGTTCCCTGGCGCGCAGGTGACGATCGGGCCGGTGATCGACAACGGCTTCTACTACGACTTCGCCTACGAGCGCCCATTCACGCCCGAGGATCTGCCCCGGATCGAGGCGGAAATGCACAAGATCGTGGCCGAACAACTGCCGGTGACGCGCACGGTGAAATCGCGCGACGAGGCGGTGGCGTTCTTCCGCGGCCTGGGCGAGGAATACAAGGCCGAGATCATCGAGGGCATTCCCGCCAACGAGGCGCTTTCGCTGTACTCGCAGGGCGAGTTCACCGACCTGTGCCGCGGCCCGCATGTACCCAACACCGGCAAGCTGCGCTCGTTCAAGCTGATGAAGGTGGCCGGTGCCTATTGGCGCGGCGATTCCAACAACGCCATGCTGACCCGCATCTACGGCACCGCGTGGCTGAACGACAAGGACCTGAAGGCCTACCTGTTCCAGCTGGAGGAAGCCGAGAAGCGCGACCATCGCAAGATCGGCAAGCAGCTGGACCTGTTCCACCAGCAGGAAGAAAGCCCCGGCATGGTGTTCTGGCACCCTAACGGCTGGGCGATCTGGCAGCAGGTCGAGCAGTACATGCGCGGCGTGTACCGCAAGAGCGGCTACCAGGAAGTGCGCTGCCCGCAGGTGCTGGACGTGTCGCTGTGGAAGAAGTCCGGCCATTGGGACAACTACCAGGAGAACATGTTCTTCACCGAGTCGGAGAAGCACACCTTCGCGCTGAAACCGATGAACTGCCCCGGCCACGTGCAGGTGTTCAACACCAGCCTGCACAGCTATCGCGAGCTGCCGATCCGCTACGGCGAATTCGGCGGCTGCCACCGCAACGAACCCTCCGGCGCGCTGCACGGGATCATGCGCGTTCGCGCCTTCACCCAGGATGACGGCCACATCTTCTGCACGCCGGAGCAGATCGAATCCGAAGTCACCGCCTTCCATGCCCAAGCCATGCAGGTCTACGCCGATTTCGGTTTCGACCACATCGACGTGGCGCTGGCGCTGCGCCCGGAAAAACGCATCGGCGATGACGACGTGTGGGATCGCGCCGAGGCCGCGCTGCGCAGCGCGCTGTCGGCCGCCGGGGTGAAGTGGACCGAGCTGCCGGGCGAGGGCGCGTTCTACGGCCCCAAGATCGAGTACCACATGAAGGATTCGATCGGCCGCGACTGGCAGGTGGGCACCATGCAGGTGGATTTCATGATGCCCGAGCGCCTGGGTGCCGAGTACGTCGACGAGCACTCGCACAAGCGCCACCCCGTGATGCTGCATCGGGCCATCGTGGGCTCGATGGAGCGCTTCATCGGCATCCTGATCGAGCATCACGCCGGCCTGCTGCCGACCTGGCTGGCGCCGGTTCAGGCAGTGGCGTTCAGCATCACCGACGCGCAGGCCGACTATGCCGCCCAGGTGACGCAAGCCCTTGTCGACAAAGGTTTCCGGGTACAATCGGATTTGCGCAACGAGAAAGTCGGCTATAAAATCCGCGAGCATACGATGCAGAAAGTGCCTTACCTGCTCGTGGTCGGTGACCGCGAAAAGGAGACAGGGACGGTTTCTGTGCGTACCCGTTCCGGCGAGGACCTGGGCAGCATGCCGCTGACCGACTTCATCGAACGACTGGAGACCGAAACCCGGCGCTGAGCCCGATGCTCAGACTCGGCGGTCTTTTTCATCACTTCTTCTGGAGGATCGTGGTATCGCAACCACCGACAACAAGGGCAATCGCCGTAACCTCGAAATCCGCGTGCCGCGGGTGCGTGTCATCGGTGCCGATGCGGAACAGCTCGGTATCCTGAGCCGCGACGAAGCGCTGGCACTGGCGCAGGAAGCGGGCATGGATCTGGTCGAGATCCAGCCCAACGGCGATCCGCCGGTCTGCCGCATCATGGACTACGGCAAGTTCAAGTTCGAAGCCCAGAAGAAGGCGCAGGCCGCCAAGAAGAAGCAGAAGCAGGTCGAGATCAAGGAAGTGAAGTTCCGCCCTGTCACCGACGTGGGCGACTACCAGATCAAGCTGCGCAACATGCTGCGGTTCCTGGAGGAGGGCGACAAGGTCAAGGTCACCATCCGCTTCCGCGGCCGCGAGATGTCGCACCAGGACCTGGGCCAGAACCTGGCCCGCAAGATCCAGGAAGACATCGGCGACAGCGGACAGGTGGAGTCCTACCCGCGCCTGGAAGGCCGCCAGATGGTCATGATGATCGGGCCGAAAAAGAAGTAAATCCGGCATCACCCCCGTAGGAGCGCACCCTGTGCGCGATCGCTTTTCGTCACGCGGCGAAAGGCATCGCGCACAAGGTGCGCTCCTACTGGTATCGGCGGTTCCAACTCCGTATAATCACCGGTTCGGCCCGCCTGGATGGGCCGTGCACCGATCGTGGCAGGATGGAAAGCGCAACCTGCGGTTGCCGCCAGGTCAGTCAGAAACGGGGGTTTTTCCCCACCCTAAGGAGCATCACCATGCCCAAGATCAAGACCAACCGGGCGGCGGCGAAGCGTTTTCGCAAGACCGCGTCGGGCAAGATCAAGTGCGGTCACGCTTACCGGTCACACATCCTGACCAAGAAGTCGACCAAGTTGAAGCGCGGCCTGCGTGCCAAGAACCACCTGAAGGCGTGTGACGCCCCGGGTGTCGCCCGCATGTTGCCGTACTGAGACGAGGAGATAGACCATGGCTCGTGTAAAGCGTGGCGTTACCGCCCGTCGTCGTCACAAGAAAATCATCGGCCGCGCAAAGGGTTACTACAACGCCCGTCGCAAGGTCTTCCGCGTTGCCAACCAGGCCGTCATCAAGGCCGGTCAGTACGCCTATATCGGCCGCAAGCAGCGCAAGCGTCAGTTCCGCGCCCTGTGGATCGTCCGCATCAACGCCGCTGCGCGGATGTTCGGCCTGTCCTACAGCCGTCTGATCAATGGCCTCAGCAAGGCCGGCGTCACGGTGGACCGCAAGGTGCTGGCCGATATCGCCGTGCACGACATCAAGGCGTTTGGCGTGATCGCCGAGAAAGCAAAGGCCGGTCTGGCCGCTTGATCGTCGGACGCATCTGCGTCAGCACGATATGATGTAAAGCAAGCGGGGAGGAGGCTTTGGTCTCCTCCCCTTTTTTTTTGGCGGGATTCGGGATTGGGGATTCGGGATTGGCAAGAGCCACAGGGGCAGCCGATCCGGATATCCAATCCCTGATCCTGATTCCCGAGCAACCCGGAATCGCATCGATGGATGATCTGGAAAGCCGCGCCGCGCAGGCGCTGGCCGATATCGGCAACGCCGCCACGCTCGACGCGCTCGACGCCTTGCGGGTGGGCCTGCTGGGCAAGAGCGGCATCGTCACCGCCGCGCTGAAATCGCTGGGCACGCTGGCGCCGGACGAGCGCAAGGCACGTGGCGCCGAGGTCAACACGGTCAAGCAGGCCCTGGCCGACGCATTGGCCGCACGCAAGCAGCAACTGGAGCAGGTGGAGCTCGACCGCCGCCTGGCCTCCGAGAAGCTGGACATCAGCCTGCCCGGACGCGACGGCGAACGCGGCGGCATCCACCCGATCACCCGCGCGCTGGAGCGTATCGCCTCGATCTTCGCGCGGCTGGGCTACCAGCGTGCCGACGGCCCCGAGATCGAGGACGACTGGCACAACTTCGAGGCGCTGAATTTCCCGCCCCATCATCCGGCGCGCGCCATGCACGACACGTTCTATTTCGGCGATGGCCGCCTGCTGCGCACGCATACCTCGCCGGTGCAGATTCGCGCGATGGCCGGCCGCCAGCCGCCCATCCGCATCATCGCGCCGGGCAAGGTCTATCGCAGCGATTCGGACCAGACGCACTCGCCCATGTTCCACCAGATCGAGGGCCTGCTGGTCGACGAAACCTCCAGCATGGCCGACCTCAAGGGCACGCTGACGGAATTCCTGCGCGCGTTCTTCGAGCGCGATTTCGAGATGATGTTCAAACCCACCTATTTCCCCTTCGTGGAGCCGGGTGCGGACGTGATCATCCGCTGGGAGCAGGAGGACGGATCGAGCCGCTGGCTGGAGGTGCTCGGTTGCGGCATGGTGCACCCGAACGTGCTGAAAAACGTGGGCATCGATCCGGAGCGCTACACCGGTTTCGCGTTCGGCATGGGTGTCGAGCGTCTCGCCATGCTGCGTTACGGGGTGAAGGATCTGCGCGCGTTCTTCGAGAACGACCTGCGCTTCCTGAAACAGTTTGCTTAGAACGGGAATAGGGAATGGGGAATGGGGAATCGTAGAAGCGGCCGCGGCGCCTTGCCTTCTGCTCTTCCCGTCCTCCATTCCCGATTCCCCATTCCCGGGTCAAAACAATGAATTTTTCCGAGAACTGGTTGCGTGAGCTGGTCGAGATCGATGCCGATCGCGATACCCTGGTTCGCGCATTGACGATGGCTGGGCTGGAAGTCGAGGACGTCACTCCGCTTGGCGAAGGCCTCGACCATGTCGTCGTGGCGCAGATCGTTGCCGCCGAAAGGCATCCGCAGGCCGATCGCCTGCAGGTTTGCCAGGTGGACGCGGGCCTGGGCCAGCCGTTGCAGATCGTGTGTGGCGCGCCGAACGCCCGCGCCGGCATCAAGGTGCCGCTGGCGATGGTTGGCGCGAAATTACCCAATGGCATGGCGATACAGGCCGCGAAACTGCGCGGCGTCGAATCGAACGGCATGCTGTGCTCGGCCAGGGAACTGGCGATCGACACCGACGCGTCCGGCCTGATGGAACTGCCGTCCGATGCACCGGTCGGCCAGCCGCTGGCCGCTTACCTGGGGCTGCCCGATGCCAGCATCGAACTCAGCCTCACGCCCAATCGTGCCGATTGCCTCAGCCTGCATGGCCTGGCCTACGACGTGGCCGCCCTGTTCGGCAGCGTCGCGAAGCTGCCCGCGCCGGTCACGGTTCCGGTCGGTTCCGACGCGCGCCGCGGGATCCGGCTGGAGGCAGGCAAGGATGCGCCGCGTTACCTGGGGCGTGTCGTGGAGGGCGTCGATCCTTCCGTACGCACGCCGCTGTGGATGGCCGAGCGCCTGCGGCGCGCCCACCTGCGACCGATCAGTGCGGTGGTCGACATCACCAACTACGTGATGCTGGAACTGGGCCAGCCGATGCATGCGTTCGACAACGACGCGCTGCATGGCGACATCGTGGTGCGCCATTCGCGCGCGGGCGAGACGCTGAAGCTGCTCGATGGCAGCGATGCCCGCCTCGACGAGGGCTTTGTGCTCATCACCGACGCGCAGCAGGTGCTGGCCGTGGCCGGCGTGATGGGCGGCTACGATTCGCGCGCCACCGAGAGCACCCGCAACGTCTTCCTGGAATCGGCCCATTTCGCGCCGGCCGCAATCATGGGGCGCGCACGCAAGCTGGGCCTGCATACCGAGGCGTCGCACCGTTTCGAGCGCGGCGTGGACCCCGAACTGCCGCGGCGCGCGCTGGAGCGTGCCACCGAACTGCTGGTCGCCATCGCCGGCGGCAAGGCCGGTCCGATCCTGGTGGCAGAGAACATCGCCGACTTGCCGCGGCCCGCGCCTGTCGCACTGCGCCGCGCACGCCTGAAGCGCGTGCTCGGGGTGGATGTGGACGATAGCGAAGTGACGCGCATCTTCACCGCGCTGGGTATGCAGGTCACCCTCCTTCCCGATGGCTGGCAGGTCGTCGCGCCGAGCAGTCGTTTCGACATCGAGCGGGAGGAAGACCTGATCGAGGAAGTGGCGCGCATCTTCGGCTACGACAACATCCCCACGCTGCGCCCCAGCGGTGCGCTGGCGCTGGCGGTCGAGCCGGAAACGCGTATCGGCGAACTGGCCTTGCGCGAGCAGTTGGCGGCGCGCGGCTATCACGAGGCGATCAATCTGTCGTTCGTGCCATTGGACCTGCTGACTCGCTGGGGTTTCACCGACGAGCTGGTTTCATTGGCCAATCCGCTTTCGGCCGACCTGGCGGTGATGCAGCCTTCGCTGTTGCCCGGCCTGATCGAAGCCCTGCGCCACAACCGCGCGCGCCAGCAGGAGCGGGTGCGGTTGTTCGAGGTGGCCCGCGTTTTCGCGGCGGGCGATCCGCCGCGGGAGACGCCGAGCCTCGCCATCGTGGCCTGCGGCAACGCCCGGGCCGAGCAGTGGGGCGAGCCGTCGCGCGCGCTGGATTTCTACGACCTCAAGGGTGATCTCGATGCCCTGGTCGCCTGGGGCGGCGAGCCGTCGCGCTGGTCGGTCGACGCCACCGACCTGCCGGCCTGGCTGCATCCCGGCCGCGGCGCGCGGGTCATGCGCGATGGCCAGACGGTGGGTTACCTTGGCGCGCTGCATCCGCAGCTGGCCAAGGCTCTGGACCTGGGCGCCGACGTGCATGTGATGGAGCTGGCGCTGGAGCCGCTGCTGGCGCGCCGCCTGCCGATGGCGCAGGCAATCGGGCGGTTTCCCTCGGTACGCCGCGACATCGCCCTGGATCTGCCCGAGGAGGTGCGTTGGGCGCAGGTCGAGGAGGCGGTTCGGCAGGCCCTGGGCGATCGTTTGCAGGAACTGCGCCTGTTCGACCGCTACAGCGGAAAGGGCGTTGAAGCGGGCCGAAAAAGCCTCGCTATGGGCTTGATTTTGCAGGACGCTTCACGCACGCTTACCGATGACGACGCGGACCGTTGCATACGAGAAGCGGTGGCCGCGTTGGAGCACACATGCAAGGCAAAGTTGCGAGGATGAGATGGCGCTGACCAAGGCGGAGATGGCCGAGCGGCTTTTCCTCGACGTAGGCCTGAACAAGCGTGAGGCGAAGGAATTCGTGGATGCCTATTTCGAGGTGGTCCGCGAAGCTCTGGAGAAAGGGGAGCAGGTGAAACTGTCGGGTTTCGGCAACTTCGACCTGCGGCTCAAGAACCAGCGACCGGGACGCAACCCGAAAACCGGCGAGGAGATACCCATCTCCGCCCGCCGCGTGGTGACGTTCCGCCCGGGACAAAAGCTCAAGGTGAGAGTCGAGAGTTATGCTGGATCAGGGGAATAACACCGAGCTGCCTGCCATCCCGGCGAAACGCTATTTCACCATCGGTGAAGTGGGTGAGCTTTGCGGGGTGAAGCCGCACGTGCTGCGCTATTGGGAGCAGGAGTTTCCCGCGCTCAATCCGGTCAAGCGCCGGGGCAATCGGCGTTATTACCAGCGCCACGACGTGTTGATGATCCGCCAGATCCGCTCGCTGCTCTACGAAGAGGGCTTCACCATTACCGGCGCCCGCGCCCGGCTGGAAGGCCCGCAGGCACGCATGGAAGCCAGCATTTCGCACCAGATCGTGCGCCAGGTACGGATGGAGCTGGAAGAAGTGCTGGCGCTGTTGCGCCGCTGAACATCAGGCTTCCGGGAAGACCCGTGTAGCTGCTAGAATCCCGGTTCTGTCGGGGCGTAGCGCAGCCTGGTAGCGCACTACGCTGGGGGTGTAGTGGTCGCGAGTTCGAATCTCGCCGCCCCGACCAATCATCGAAAACGACAACGGCACCCGCGGGTGCCGTTGTCGTTTCTGCGCGTTGGATGGCTTGAGCGCCTGGTGGGGGCGTCTCCTGTAGGAGCGACTTCAGTCGCGACGCCTTTGCTCCGGGACTCCGGGAAAGAGCATCGCGACTGAAGTCGCTCCTACAAAAGTCGTACCCACAAGCCTTGCCCGTAGCCCGCCTCAGTACAGGATGCGGGTGCGCAGCGTGCCCGGGATGGCTGCCAGCTTCGCCTTCAGCTCCTTGGCCTTCGCTTCCTCGGCGGACACGTCGATCACCACGTAGCCCACCTGGGCGTCGGTCTGCAGGAACTGGGCATTGATGTTGACGTTCTCGCCCGAGAACACCTCGTTGATGCGCGACAGGATGCCCGGCACGTTGCGATGGATGTGCAGCAGGCGCCGGCTTTGCGGATGTTCCGGCAGGCTCACCTCGGGGAAGTTCACGGCCGACAACGTGGAGCCGTTGTCGCTGTAGCGGATCAGCTTGCTCGATACCTCGACGCCGATGTTGTCCTGCGCCTCCAGCGTGCTGCCGCCGATGTGCGGGGTGAGGATGACGTTGTCCAGGCCGATCAGCGGCGACACGAACGGTTCACCGTTGCCCTTGGGCTCCACCGGGAACACGTCGACGGCGGCACCCGACAGATGGCCGCTCTTCAACGATTCGGCCAGCGCCTCGATGTCCACCACGCTGCCGCGCGAGGCATTGATCAGCATGGCGCCCTTGCGCATCTTTGCCAGCTGGTCGCGGCCGAACATCATCTTGGTGGCAGGCGTTTCCGGCACGTGCAGCGTGACCACGTCCGAGCGTTCCAGCAGCTCGTCCAGGGTTGCCACGGCATGGGCATTGCCCATCGCCAGCTTCGCCTCGATGTCGTAGAACAGCACGCGCATGCCGAGGCTTTCGGCCAGCACGCCGGTCTGCGTGCCGATGTGGCCGTAGCCGATGATGCCCAGCACCTTGTCGCGCGCCTCGTAACTGCCCACCGCCGACTTGTCCCAGCCACCGACATGGCATTGGGCGTTCTTGTGCGGGATGCCGCGCAACAACATGATCGCTTCGGCCACCACCAGCTCGGCCACGCTGCGGGTGTTGGAATAAGGCGCGTTGAAAACCGGAATGCCCAGCTTGCTCGCCTCGACCAGGTCGACCTGGTTGGTGCCGATGCAGAAGCAGCCCACCGCCATCAGTCGCTTGGCGTGCGAGAGCACGTCGGCCGTCAGCTGGGTGCGCGAGCGCAGGCCGATGATGTGCGCATCGGCGATGCGCTCCTTCAACTCGGCTTCGGGCAGGGATTTCGCATGCAGCTCGATCTGGCTGTAGCCTGCACGGCGGAAATTTTCGACCGCGGTGGCACTGAGACCTTCCAGCAACAGCACCTTGATGTCTTCTTTCGGGAACGAGGTTTGCATGAGAGCCCTTAGGTAAATGGACGTCCATACTATGCCACGAATTTGTCCTTTTGTCGCAGCGCAGCACTGGACAGCCACAACCCGGGCTGGCACGCTTCCGCTGACCACCTGGAATTCCGATGACCGATCCTCGCCTTGCCGGGCTCGCTGCCCGATTGCCTGAATTGCGCCTGCTTTGCGAGCCCGCCGAGCTCGAACATTACGGCCGCGACTGGACCCGCCGCTGGACGCCTTCCCCGCTGGCGATCGCCTTGCCCGCCAGCATCGACGAAGTGCAGGCGATCGTGCGCTGGGCCAACGAGGAGCGCGTGGCGATCGTGCCGTCGGGTGGCCGTACCGGGCTTTCCGGCGGTGCGGTAGCCGCCAACGGCGAGCTGGTGCTGAGCCTGGAGCGGATGAACCAGGTGCTGGATTTCAACGCCGTCGATCGCACGCTGACCGTGCAGCCGGGCGTCATCCTGCAGAAAGTGCACGAAGCAGCGCAGGAGCACGAGCTGATCTACCCGGTGGATTTCGCCGCGCGTGGCTCGTGCTCGATCGGCGGCAACATCGCCACCAATGCCGGCGGCATCCGGGTGATCCGCTACGGCAATACGCGCGAGTGGATCGCCGGGCTGAAGGTCGTCGCCGGCAACGGCGAGTTGCTCGAGCTCAACCGCGGCCTCATCAAGAACTCCAGTGGCTACGATTTCCGCCAGTTGGTGATCGGCTCCGAAGGCACGCTGGGCATCGTGGTGGAAGCGACCCTGAAGCTGGCCGAGCCGCCACCGCCGTCGCAGGTGATGTTGCTGGCGTTGCCGGACATGGACGCGTTGATGCAGGTGTTCGCGCTGTTCCGCCAGCGCCTGAATCTGCAAGCGTTCGAGTTTTTCACCGACATCGCGCTGAAGCACGTGCTGGCCCACGGCGCGCAGCGGGCGATCGATGGGGACTACCCGTACTACGTGGTCACCGAGTTCGATGCCGCCGACGAAACCGCGCAGGAAACCGCGCTGGCTGCGTTCGAGCATGCGCTGGAGCAGGGTTGGGTGAGCGATGGCGCAATCGCGCAAAGCGAAACCCAGGCCGCTGCCTTGTGGCGACTGCGCGAGGGCATCACCGAGAGCCTGGCGTCATACAAGCCGTACAAGAACGATGTATCCGTGCGCATCAGTGCGGTGCCCGCCTTCCTGCATGACATGCAGGATCTGCTGGGCCGCGAGTATCCGCATATCGAGGTGGTGTGGTTCGGGCACATCGGCGACGGCAACCTGCACATCAACGTGCTGCGGCCCGACGACCTGGCCGAGGACGCGTTCATCGCGCAGTGCGAACACGTCACCAAGCTGCTGGCCGAAACGCTGCATCGCCACGGTGGCAGCATTTCCGCCGAGCACGGCATCGGCCTGGTCAAGCGCGCCTACCTGGAAAGCACGCGCAGCGAGGCCGAAATCGCCTTGATGCGCGGGGTGCGCCAGGTGTTCGATCCCAACGGCGTGCTCAATCCCGGCAAGGTGATGACGGCCGACTGAGGCGCGCTGCCTACGGCGCGCCGACCCCGTGGATGGTAGCCTGCGAGGCATCATCGCCCCAGGAGTCGCCATGTCACCGGAACGCCGTTCGTTGTACCCCGAGATCGAGCCGTTCGACCACGGGATGCTCAAGGTGTCCGACCTGCACACGCTGTATTACGAGCAATGCGGCAACCCGCAGGGCAAGCCGGTGGTGTTTCTGCATGGCGGTCCCGGGGGTGGCACCAATCCCAAATGCCGGCGTTTCTTCGACCCGGTGGTCTATCGCATCGTGCTGTTCGACCAGCGCGGTTGCGGCAAGTCCACGCCGCACGCCGAACTGAGCGGCAATACCACCTGGGACCTGGTGGCCGATATCGAGCGCGTGCGCGCCCACCTGGGTATCGACCGCTGGCAGGTGTTTGGCGGCTCGTGGGGCTCCACGCTGGCGCTGGCCTATGCGCAAACGCATCCGGACAAGGTCACCGAGCTGGTCCTGCGCGGCATCTTCATGCTGCGCCGGCAGGAGCTGGAGTGGTTCTACCAGCACGGCTGCAACGCGCTGTACCCGGATGCGTGGGAAACCTACCTCGGGGCCATCCCCGAAGTGGAACGCGGCGACCTGATGAGTGCCTACCATCGCCGCCTCACCAGTGCCGACGCCGGCACGCGCGTCGCCGCGGCACGCGCCTGGTCGGTGTGGGAGGGCGCCACCAGTTTTCTGTGGCAGGACGCCTCGCATATCCAGTCCAGCGGCGAGGACGACTTCGCGCTGGCGTTCGCGCGCATTGAATGCCACTACTTCGTGCATGGCGGCTTCTTCGAACACGACGACCAGCTGCTGCGCAACGTGGATCGCATCCGCCACATCCCCGCCGTGATCGTGCAGGGCCGCTACGACGTGGTTTGCCCGTTGCAGAGTGCCTGGGATCTGCATCGCGCCTGGCCCGAGGCGGACTTGCGCATCGTGCAGGACGCCGGCCACTCGGCATTCGAGCCGGGCAACCTGCATGAGTTGATCGAGGCGACCGATCGCTTCGGTCGTTGAGGCATTGCTCCCACAGGAACAAGACAATGCCGGGGTTACTCGTTCGGCGGCAGCTGCTTGGTACCGAAAATCTTGTCGCCCGCGTCGCCCAGGCCGGGCAGGATGTAGCCGTTTTCGTTGAGCCGTTCATCGATCGAGGCGGTGTAGATCTCGATGTCGGGATGCGCCGCCTCGATGCGCGCCAGGCCCTCGGGCGCAGCCACGAGGAACAAGCCCTTGATGCGTGTGCAGCCGGCGGCTTTCAGCATGTCGACGGTGGCGACCAGCGTACCGGCAGTGGCCAGCATCGGGTCGACGATCAGCGCGATGCGCTGGTCCATGCGGCCGCTGAGCTTTTCGTAATAGGTCTTCGGTTGCAGCGTGTCTTCGTCGCGCTGCACGCCGACCACGCTGACTTTGGCCGCGGGGATCATGTCGAGCACGCCGGGCAGCATGCCCAGCCCCGCGCGCAGGATCGGCACGATGGTGATCTTCTTGCCCTTGATGCGGTGCACCTGCAGCGGCCCGGCCCAGCCGGTGATTTCCTCCGCGACAGTTTCCAGGTCCTTGGTCGCTTCGTAGGTGAGTAGCGCGGCCACTTCGGAGGCCAGTGCGCGGAACTCCCTGGTGCTGATGGCGGCGTGGCGCATCAGGCCCAGCTTGTGCTGGATCAGCGGATGCCGGACCTCGACGATCTTCATGGGCGGGTGCCGGTCTAGGCGGCATTCGAGCTTAACGAAGCGGCCCCGCGCATGCATCTGCGCGGGGTCGCGGTTGCTTCATTCAGGGCGCGGCCGGCGCCGCCTTCTTCTTGAGGCAGGAGCTCATGAACGCCTTGCGCTCGTCGCCCTTCTTGCCGGTCGCGCGCTTGTTGCAATCGGCCATGCGCTGCTGTTGCGCGGTGCGGTGCTTGACCGGCGGCGCGTCCGTTTTCGGGGCGGCGGCGAGGGTGCTTCCGGCGAACGCCAGCGCCGCGCTGGCGGCCAGTACACGCAATGAGATCGACATCCTTGAATCCTCCGTGTGACCGGCGGGCGCCGGCCACTGCGAGTGTGATCCGAAGGGGCAGCCGGGGACGTGGGAAAAGCCTGATGGCGACGCCATATTCCGCAGCGTCGCCGTGTCACCCGCCGCCGCGTGCCGGCTCAGGCGGCCTGCTCGCCGGCGAGCCGCGGCCCTTCCAGCAAGGCCTTGCGCACGCTGGCCACGACAAGGTCCACCTCGGCGCTGGTGACCTTGAAGTGCGGGGTGAAGCGCAGGGAATTGACGCCGCCATGGATCACGCCCACGCCGTGCTCGCGCAGGTATTCCTCGATCGAGCCGGCGCCGTAGCACTTGTACTGCGGCGCCAGCTCGCAGGAGAACAGCAGGCCGGTGCCTTGCACCTTGGTGATCAGGCCACCCAGCTCGTCCTTCAGCGCTGTGAGCTTGTCCACGAACTCGCGACCGCGGGCGCGGATGTTGTCGCGCACGTCATCGGTCAGCAGGTCCAGCGTGGCCAGCGCCACGTCGAGCGCGCGCGGGTTGGCGGTCATGGTGTTGCCGTAGGTGCCCTTGCGGTAGAGCGCCGCGGTGCGTTCGGTCACCGCCAGCACCGAGAGCGGATACTGGCCGGCGTTGAGCGCCTTGGAGAAAGTCTCCATGTCCGGCGGGGGCAGCTCCTCGAAGCCGGGGTAGGCGGTGATCGACAGCACGCCATGGGCGCGCAGGCCGGCCTGGATGGAGTCGACCAGCAACAGGCTGCCGTGCGCCTCGGTCAGGGTGCGCGCCGCCTGGTAGAACGCGGGCGTGACCGCGCGGCCGGGGTCGCCTTCGCCCATCACCGGTTCGAGGAACATCGCCTCGATGAACCAGCCATGCTGCTCGGCTTCGGCAAACACGTTCTGCAGCTGCTCGACGTCGTACGGCGCCACGGTAATCACGCTGTCCTCGTGGCGGTAGCTGGCGAGGTTCTGCTGGTAGGCCTTGCGGCTGGAATCGGAATACAGCGCCGGCCGATCGGTGCGGCCGTGAAAGGCCCCTTTCACCGCCACCCGCTTGATCGTGCGCCCGGCGTGGCGCGCGCCGGCGTCGGTCATCGCCTTGGCGTTGACGTCGGCGATGCGGCAGGCCAGCGTCACCGATTCGGAGCCGGAATTGAGGCACATGTAGCGCGCGTACGGATTGCCGCCGCGGCGACGGCCCAGCTCGTCGTTCATGGCCTGGGTGAAGCGCCATTGCGACACGCTGGGCGACATCACGTTGGCCATCACCTGCGGGCGCGCCAGTGTGGCCAGGATCGCGGGCTGGTTGTGGCCGAAACCCAGCATGCCGTAGCCACCGTTGTCGTGCAGCACGGCGCCTTTCAGCGTCACCACCCACGGCCCGCGCGCGGCCGCCGGCAGGTACGGGTTGATGGCATCGTCGGGGTAGAAGTTCACCAGGCCGGCCTGCGCTCGCGTCAGCTGGTCGCTTTCGTCCAGGCGCAGGAAATCGGCCATGTCGGTGCGCAGTTCGCGATGACGCGCCACGGCGTCGGTGACCGCCTCGCCCAGGTTCGGATCGATCGCCGCCATGCGCTCGATGCTGGCGTCATCCAAGCCGCCGGTTCTCGGCTTGCCGCCGAATTCGCGCAGTTCGCGCAACTGATCGATCACGCCCATCTGACTACTCCGTCGATCTCCCGGCCGGTGGTTGCCTGCGTGGCCAGGAGTGCATACGTATCGGGAAGGGATACGCGGTAGCCGGCATTTCCGAGCTTGATTTCTGCGTCAGCCGCCAGGTTTCGCGGGGAAAAACCGACCTCAATGCCGGCAGGATAACGTGCGTCGCAGGCGCCCGGTACCCCTCCATGACGTCTGTCACAGGTGATGGCTGACGCCCCCAACTGCCGGAAAAGTCTTGTGCCGTGCACGATAAATCGCCCTCGTGGAGATCGACATGAACCTCGCTTCCAACACCGTCGCACGCCTTGCCGGCGCCACCCGACGCTACGGCCGGCAGACGGCGCTGGATGCCGTGGATCTCGTGGTGCAGCGCGGCGAATTGCTGGCCCTGCTGGGCCCCAACGGCGCCGGAAAAACCACCGCGATCGGTTTGCTGCTGGGCTTGGCGCGGGCTGACGCCGGCACGGTGGAGCTGTTCGGCATGGACCCGCAGCGGATCGAGGCGCGTCGGCGCATCGGCGTGATGCTGCAGAGCGCCGAGCTGCCACCCACCTTGCGCGTGGGCGAGCTGCTGCGGCTGACCGCCAGCTATTACCCCGCGCCGCGCCGCATGGAGGAAACCGCCGCCATGGCCGACATCGGCGACCTGCTGAAGCGCCCCTACGCGAGGCTTTCCGGCGGCCAGCAGCGACGTGTGCAATTCGCGCTGGCGCTGTGTGGCCGGCCGGAACTGCTGTTCCTGGACGAGCCCACCGTGGGCATGGACATCGAGGCGCGCCACCGGCTGTGGGCGGCGATCCGCCAGCTGATCGCCGAGGGTTGCTCGGTGTTGTTGACCACGCATTACCTGGAGGAGGCCGAGGCGCTGGCCGATCGTGTCTGCGTGATGACGCGCGGCCGGGTGATCCACGAAGGCACGGTCGAGGCCTTGCGGGCACGCGTGGCACTGCGGCGTATTCGCTGCGTAAGCGCGTTGCCGACCGAAACACTGCACGGATGGCCGGAGATTTCCGAGGTGCAGCGCGAAAACGAACGCCTGCACATCACCGCCGCCGACGCCGAGAGCGTGGTGCGACGTTTGCTCGCGGCCGACCCGCATTTGCGCGAACTGGAGGTGCAGCGTGCCGGCTTGGCCGAGGCGTTCACCGAACTCACCCGGGATGCCGCCGAAACAGCCGGCACCGACCAACGCGAGGCTGCCTGAAATGGAAACCGCCATGCCTGCCCAGACCCTGGCCATGCCGCGTCGTCGCGTGATCGGCGCGTATCTCGAAGAAGCACGCAGCGAGTGCCTGCGCTACATGCGCGCGCCCGGTTTCATGCTGCCGATCATGCTGTTTCCGGCGATGTTCTACCTGCTGTTCGGCGTGCTGATGGCCAAGGCGAACGGCGCCGATGCGGCGCGCTACCTGCTCGCCAGCTACGGCGTGTTCGGCGTGATGAGCCCGGGCCTGTTCGGTTTTGGCGTGTCGCTGGCGCTGGAACGCGACGGCGGCCTGCTCACCTTCAAGCGTGCGTTGCCGATGCCGCCGGGCGCGTACCTGCTCGGCAAGATGCTGATGGCGATGGCCGCCGCGACGGTCGTCATCGTGCTGTTGCTGGCGCTGGCGCTATCGCTGGGGCATGTGGCGCTGGGCGTGGCCCAGGCCGGCGCGCTGCTGCTCACCGGGACGCTGGGCGTGTTGCCGTTCTGCGCGCTGGGCATGTTCGTGGGCACGCTGATCAAGGGGCAGGGCGCACCGGGCATGCTGCAGCTGATCTACCTGCCGATGTCGTTCATGTCCGGGCTGTGGTTTCCGCTGCCGATGCTGCCGAGCTTCCTGCAACGGATCGCGCCGGTGTGGCCCAGCTATCACCTGGACAGGCTGGCGCTGGCGGCCGTGGGAATGAACGACGAACCGCTGCTGGGCCATCTGGCGGTGCTGCTGGGTGTCACCGCCGGCTTCGCGCTGCTGGCGGCCCGACGCCTGCGCCGGCACGGTTGAAGTAGCATGCGACGCTCGAACGCTCGGCGAGGCTAGCGACATGAATCGACGCATCGCGACCTTCCTTTCGCCCGCCCCGGATTCGCTGGCGGCGGCCACCCTGCGACGGGGCAAATCGCCATGGGTGGATGCGGTGCACCTGCTGTGGTCGTTCTGGTTGTTCGTCACGCCGCTGTGGAGCCGCGACGGCTGGGACGCGCGCTGGGTAGCCTTCACGCTGGCCAGCTACCCGGTGTTTCTGCTGCTGTACTACAAGAGCGTGGTGGCGCCCCGGTCCACCGCACGCGGCTACGCGCTGGGGCTGGTGCTGCTGAGCATGGTCATCGTCCCGTGGTACCCCAGCGGCCTGACCTACTTCGTCTATGGCTGCGTGATGCTGCGCGTCTGCCGCATGCGGTTTCACGTGTACCTGGCGTCGCTGGCCGCGCTCAACGCTGCCCTGCTGCTGGAAACGTGGCTGCTGCAGTACCCCTGGCAGGCGATATTCACCATCCCGCTGACCTCGTTCATCATCGGCATCGTGATCAACGCGGAGCGCAGCAGTGAAGAGAAGGACGCCCAGCTGCAGCTCTCCCATGACGAGGTGCGCCGGCTGGCCGCGACCGCCGAGCGCGAGCGCATCGGCCGCGACCTGCACGACCTGCTCGGCCATACGCTGTCGCTGATCACCTTGAAGCTGGAGCTGTCGCGCAAGCTGATCGATCGCGATGCCGACGCCGCCCGGCGCGAGATCGAGGACGCCGAGAAAGTCGCGCGTCACGCCCTGGCCGAAGTGCGCAGCGCGGTGACCGGCATCCGCACGACGGACCTGGCCGCCGAACTGGCATCGGCCCGGTTGCTGCTGGCCTCCTCGACGGTGCACCTGGATTACGGCCCGCCACCGGAGCTGCCCGGCGAGATCGAACGCGGCTTGTCGCTGGTGCTGCGCGAGGCGGCCACCAATATCGCGCGCCACGCCACGGCCAGCCGCGCGCGGTTCGAATGGATGCACGAGCACGCCCGCGTCTGCATGCAGGTCAGCGACAACGGCCGCGGCGGCATCGACGGCGACGGCAACGGATTGAGCGGCATGCGCGAACGGGTGCGGGCGCTGGGCGGCAGCTTGACGATCGACTCGCCGCGCGGCCAGGGCACGTGCCTGAAGGTGGTCGTGCCGGTGCCCGCGCTGCGCCTGGTGGAGACACCCTCCGCGTTCACCGATCCGGCGCCACAAGACCGCACCACGACGCTTTCGGAGCAGCCCGCCGCATGAAAACCTGCCGCTTGTCGAACATCGCCACCGGCTCGTTGCGTGCGGCCGGCCGGGGAGCAGAGGCATGATCCGCATCCTGCTGGCCGAGGACCAGGCCATGGTGCGCGGGGCGCTGTCGGCCTTGCTGGGGCTGGAATCGGACATCGAGGTGCTCGGTTCGGCAGCCGATGGCGAAACCGCCTGGCGCGAGCTGCAGCGACTCGTTCCCGACGTGCTGGTCACCGACATCGAGATGCCCGGCCTGACCGGGCTGGAGCTGGCGCAGCGCATCAAGCGCCACGAATTGCCGATCAAGGTGGTCATCGTCACCACCTTCGCGCGGCCCGGCTTCCTGCGCCGCGCGCTGGATGCGGGCGTGTCGGGCTACCTGCTGAAGGACGCGCCCGCGGAAAACCTCGCCGAGGCGCTGCGCACCGTGCACCGCGGTGGCCGCGCGATCGATCCGCAGCTGGCGCTGGAGGCGTGGTCGGAGGCCGACCCGCTGAACGACCGCGAACGCCAGGTGTTGCGCCTGGCCGGCGAAGGGCAGGGCGCGGGCGACATCGCCTCGCAACTCAATCTTTCGCACGGCACCGTGCGCAATTATCTGTCCGAGGCGATCGGCAAACTGGGCGTCAGCAACCGCATCGAGGCCTACCGGCTGGCACGTCAGAAAGGCTGGCTTTGACGCCGGTGCCACGGCGCATGGGCCTGCGGGCGTGCCGGCCGGCGTTCGCTGCGGGATAATGCGCCGTTTCCCGCCAGGCGCGGGCGCCACGCGAGTCCCAGGTGAAGAAGTCCGATTTCGATTTTGAGTTGCCGCCCGAGCTGATTGCGCAGGCGCCGCTGGCCCAGCGCTCGGCCAGTCGCCTGCTGCTGCTGGATGCTTCCGCGCCCGCGTTGCAGGACCGCATGTTTCGCGAGTTGCCGCAGATCCTGCGGCCCGGCGATCTGCTGGTGTTCAACGACACGCGAGTGTTGCCGGCGCGCCTGTTCGGGCACAAGAGCACCGGCGGTGCGGTGGAGATCCTGATCGAGCGCGTTACCGGCGCGCACGAGGCGACGGTGCAGCTGGGCGTCAGCAAGAAGCCGAAGGTTGGCGCCCGCATCGAGCTGGCCGATGGCAGCCACGCGCTGGTGCTGGGGCGCGACGAGGGCTTCTTCCAGTTGCGTTTCGAGGCGCCCGAGCCGCTGGAGAAACTGTTGCTGAAGCTGGGCGAGATGCCGCTGCCGCCGTACATCGCGCGGCATCCCGACGCCAGCGACATGGAGCGCTACCAGACCGTCTACGCGCGCGAGCCCGGCGCCGTGGCGGCGCCCACGGCGGGCCTGCATTTCGACCAGGCCACGCTGGACGCGCTGCGCGAGCGCGGCATCGATACCGGCTACATCACGCTGCACGTGGGCGCCGGCACGTTCCAGCCGGTGCGTGCGGAGAACCTCGAAGACCACCACATGCACCGCGAATGGCTCAACGTGGGCGCGCACCTGATCGGGCAGATCCAGCGCACCCGCGCCGCCGGCGGGCGGGTGATCGCGGTGGGCACCACGGTGGTGCGCGCGCTGGAAAGCGCCAGCAGGGATGGCCAGCTGCATCCTTTCGCGGGCGAGACGCAGATCTTCATCTTTCCCGGCTACCACTTCACCGCCATCGACGGCCTGCTCACCAATTTCCACCTGCCGCAATCGACGCTGCTGATGCTGGTGTCGGCACTGGCCGGGCGCGAGGTGATCCTGGATGCCTACCGCCATGCGGTGGCGGAGCGCTACCGGTTCTTCTCCTACGGCGACGCGATGCTGATCCTGCCGCCAGCCGGTTGAGGTGTTTGGATGGGCAGCCCGTGCATGTACTCGTCATCCTCGCGAGACGCTTTTCAACAGCCGAAGGCTGGTCAAGCGAGGATCCAGTGACCTTGGCGCGCGAAGAGGCTGAAGTCACTGGATTCCTGCTTGCGCAGGAATGACTGACATGGACTTTGGGGCGCCGTTGGGATCAGGCCGGAAACGCCTTGTCCAGCCAGGCCGGTACCGGGATGGCTTTTTCGCGCAGGAACGGCGGGTTGAACAGCTTGGCCTGATAGCGCGTGCCGGCGTCGGCCAGGATGGTGACGATGATGTGGCCCGGGCCCAGCTCGCGCGCCAGCCGGATCGCGCCGGCCAGGTTGACGCCGCTGGACCCGCCGGCGCAGATGCCTTCCTCGTGCAGCAGGCGATGGATCAGCGGCACCGATTCGTCATCCGGGATCGACCAGGCCAGGTCGATCGGGGCGTCGGCGAAGTTTGCCGTGATGCGGCTGGAGCCGATGCCTTCGCTGATCGAACTGCCGCTGGCCAGCAGCTCGCCCGCGTTGATGTAGTGCGCCAGCGCCGAGCCGGCCGGGTCGGCCAGCGCAATGCGCACGGCCGCGTTGCGCGCCTTGAGTGCGCGGCCCACGCCGGCCAGCGTGCCGCCGGTGCCGGCGGCGCAGACGAAGCCGTCGATCCTGCCTGCCGTGTCCTCCCAGATTTCCACGCCCGTGGTGGTCTCGTGGTAATCGCGGTTGGCGGTGTTGTCGAACTGGTTGGCAAACCACGCGCTGCCGGGCTTTGCTGCGTTCAGCGCCTCGGCATGGGCGCGGGCGTGATGCGCATAGTGGTTGGGGTTGCTGTACGGCACGGCCGGTACCAGCCGCACGTCGGCGCCGGAGACGCGCAAGGTGTCGATCTTCTCGCGGCTCTGCGTCTCGGGCATGAAGATTACGGTGCGGTAGCCGCGGCTGGCGCCGATCAGGGTCAGGCCGATGCCGGTATTGCCCGCGGTGCCTTCCACGATGATGCCGCCGGGCAGCAGCTCGCCGCGTTGTTCGGCATCGAGGATCAGGCCCAGCGCGGTGCGGTCCTTGATCGAGCCGCCGGGGTTGATCAACTCCGCCTTGGCCAGGATGTCGCAACCGGTGAGTTCGGAGGCATGGCGCAGACGCAGCAGCGGGGTGTGTCCCACGCTGGCGGAAAGATCGGGGCGAATACTCATGAGCGGTGTGGCCGTGGACGAAAGTTTCAATAGTGACGCATATCAACGATTGTGCCCCCATCCGCAGAACGGATGGAGGCACGGGGTGTTGCGCAGTGGTCGCGCTCAGGCGGCCGGCGGCGGCACCAGGCGCAGGTACGACTTCAGGGTCTTCCAGCCGTTCGGGTAGATCGCCTTGGCCTCTTCGTCGGATACGGACGGCGCGATGATCACGTCCTCACCGGCCTTCCAGTCGACCGGGGTGGTCAGCTTGCGGCCGTCGGTGAGCTGCAGCGAGTCGAGGATGCGCAGCACTTCGTCGATGTTGCGGCCGGCGCTGGCCGGGTAGGTCAGCACGGTGCGCACCTTCTTGTTCGGGTCGATGAAGAAGATCGAGCGCACGGTGGCGGTGGAGTCGGCCTTCGGATGGATCATGCCGTACAGCCCGGCGACCTTGCGGTCCTGGTCGGCCAGCAGCGGGTAGTTCAGCGCGGTGCCGCCCACGTCCTGGATGTCCTTGGCCCAGCCGTGATGGTCGGCGACCGAGTCGACCGACAGGCCGATCAGCTTGGTGTTGCGGGCGTCGAATTCGCCCTTGCGGCGGGCGAACGCGCCCAGCTCGGTAGTGCACACCGGGGTGAAATCCTTCGGGTGCGAGAAGAACACCACCCAGCTGTTGCCCGCGTACTCGTAGAAATTGGTCGACCCGGCGGTGGAGTCGATGGTGAAGTCGGGGGCGGTGTCGCCAAGCTGAAGGCTCATGGGAAGGTTCTCCGGTAGTTGGTGCCAACGAGCATGCGTCCACGGGGCGTCAAAGGCTAATGGCATGTTCGAATAAACATATATGCGTTTAGATGTTTAGACGGCTATTGACAGGTCTCCATAAAGCATTTAGTGTGCGCGTCACTCATCGAGACCGGCGGAGGGACAGGCCCTTGGATGCCGGGGCAACCTGCGAGGCTGCATTTTCGCGACGGTGCCAACTCCTGCGGAGGTGTCGGATCGACATCAACCGGTAGATGGGCGTCATGCGTAACCGGCGATTCCGCCCGTTGCGCCGGGCGGCCCTTCCGGTCTTCGCAGGCGATGACGATCGGAGAGCCGCATGACCCGTCAGCCCGAAATCAGCCCGACCCACACGGCCTCCATCGTGGAGTTTCCGGCGACGCGTGCGCGTGGCGAGCTCGGCACGCAGCGCAGCAGCCGGCGGCTGACGCTGACGCCCAAGTACGGCAAGGGCCCGTGCGAAGTCGACGTGCGCTACCTGTGGTGCGGCGCGGCCGACGCGCCCACGGTGGCGGTGCTGGGCGGCATCTCGGCCACCCGCGATGTCACCACCCTGGACGAGAGCGGCACGCCCGGCTGGTGGCAGTCGCTGGTATCCGCCGGTGGCGGCGTGGACCTGGATCACTACCGGGTGCTGGCTATCGACTGGCTGACCCCGAACGAATTGAACGCCGCCGCGGTGTCCAGCGAGGACCAGGCCGACGCGCTGGCCGCGTTGCTGAGCGCCCTGGGCATCGCCCAGCTGCATGCCTTCGTCGGCGCCTCCTATGGCGCGATGACCGCGCTCGCGTTCGCCCAGCGCCATCCGCGCCATGTCGGCCGGCTGGTATTGCTGGCCGGCGCCCACCGCTCGCACCCGCTGTCCACCGCCCAGCGCAGCGTGCAGCGCGGCATCGTGCGCATGGGCCAGGCCACGGGGGAGGTGGATCAGGCGCTGTCGCTGGCACGTCAGCTGGCGATGACCACCTACCGCGGCAGCGCCGAGTTCGGCCGCCGTTTTTCCGGCGAGCCGCAGTGGCGCGGCGACCGCTTCCACTTCCCGGTGGAGGACTACCTCGACCACGCCGGCCAGCGCTTCGTGGAGCGCTTTGACGCCGACCGGTTCCTGGCCCTGTCCGAATCGATCGACCTGCACGAGGTGGCGCCCGAGCAGGTGCACGCGCCGTCCACGCTGATCGGCTTTCCGTCCGACCGGCTGGTGCCGCTGGCCGACCTGTGCGAGCTGCAGCGCCGGCTGCATGGGCCGGCCACGCTCGAAGTGGTGGAGTCGCCGTACGGCCACGACGCCTTCCTGAAAGAACCCGAACAACTGGTGCCGCTGTTGCGCCAGGCCCTGCGTTGAACGCCCCCGCGGCCTGTCCGCCCTCGAGCCATTGCGCATACACCGCTACACAAGGAATCCGGAGAACCCCATGAGCGAGACTTCCGCCCCCAGCACCCGCGCGGTGCGTGCCGGCATCGAGAGCGACACCCAGCACGGCGCCGTGGTGCCGCCGCTGCACCTGTCCAGCAACTACAGCTTCGCCGGGTTCGGCAACAAGCGCGTCTACGATTACTCGCGCAGCGGCAACCCCACGCGCGACCTGCTGGGCAATGCGCTGGCCGAGCTGGAGCAGGGCGCCGGTGGCGTGATCACCTCCAGCGGCATGTCGGCGGTGGCGCTGGCGCTGGAGCTGGTGCCGGCCGGGGCAAGGGTATTGGCGGCGCACGATTGCTACGGTGGCACTTGGCGGCTGCTGGACGCCTGGGCGAAGAAGGGCCGTTTCACGCTGGAATTCGCCGACCTCACCGACCCCGCCGCGTTGGCCCGCGGCCTGGCCAGCAAGCCGGCGCTGGTCTGGGTGGAAACCCCGTCCAACCCGCTGCTGCGGATCACCGACGTGCGCCACGTGACCCAGGCGGCCCACGCGGTGGGCGCACTGGTGGTGGTGGACAACACCTTCCTGTCGCCGGCGTTGCAGCAGCCGCTGGCGCTGGGTGCGGACGTGGTGCTGCATTCCACCACCAAGTACATCAACGGCCACAGCGACGTGGTCGGCGGCGCGGTGGTGGCGCGCGACGCAGCGGTTGTCGACCAGCTGAAGTGGTGGGCCAACTGCAATGGTCTCACCGGCGCGCCGTTCGACAGCTACCTCACCTTGCGCGGCCTGCGCACGCTGTCGGTGCGGCTGCGCCAGCACCAGGAAAACGCCGAGCGCATCGCCGCGCGGCTGGAGTCCCACGGCGCCGTGCGCAAGGTCTACTACCCGGGGCTGGCGAGCCATGCCGGCCACGCGCTGGCGGCGCGCCAGCAGAAAGGCTTCGGCGCGATGCTGAGCTTCGAGCTCGATGGCGATCTGCAGCAGGTCGAGGCCTTCGTCAACGGCCTCGAATATTTCTCGCTGGCCGAGTCGCTGGGCGGCGTGGAGAGCCTGGTGGCCCATCCCGCGTCGATGACGCATGCCTCGATGGCACCGGAGGCGCGCCGCGCGGCCGGCATCGCCGACAGCCTGCTGCGCCTCTCGGTGGGCATCGAGGACGGCGACGACCTGTTGCGGGATCTGGACGGCGCGCTGGAACGCGCGCAGGCGGTGCTCTCCAAACGTCGGGTCAGCGCATGAGTGTGCCGGCCAGTGACGCATCGCCCTTCGTCCGTCGCGACACCGCCGACATCGCCCTGGTGCTGCTGGGCACCGGCGTGGTGGGCGGCGCCCTGCTGGAGCTGTTGAAAACCCCGGTGGCGAAGCACGTGCGCCTGATCGGCGTGGCCAACTCGCGCCAGCAGCAGATCGACGCGGACGGCATCGCCTCGCGCGAGTTGCGCGGTTCCTGGCAGCAGCACGGCCAGCCGCGCGACGACGACGCCCTGCTGGCGGCGCTGGACGCCAGCGGCAACCGCTTGAAAGTCGTGGTCGACGCCACCGCCTGTACGGCGCTGGCTTCGCGCCACGCCGACTGGCTGGCACGCGGCTATCACGTGGTCACGGCGAACAAGTCGCTGGCGGGCGGGCATCTTTCCGGTTGGCGCGCGCTGCAGGCGGCCCGTGCCCATGGCGGCAGCTACGGCGATGCCGCCACGGTCGGCGCCGGCTTGCCGGTGATCTCCACGTTGCGCCGCCTGCTTGGTTGCGGCGACAGCCTGCTCACGCTGGAAGGCGTGTTCTCCGGCTCGCTGTCCTACCTGTTCAACCAGTACGACGGCAGCCAGCCGTTCTCCGCGCTGCTGCGCGACGCGCGCAAGCTCGGCTATACCGAGCCCGACCCGCGTGCCGACCTTTCCGGTGAGGACGTGGCGCGCAAACTGCTCATCCTGGCCCGCAACGCCGGCTTCGCCCTGGGCAGCGAAGAGGTGATCGTGGAAAGCCTGGTGCCCGAATCCCTGCGCGATCTGGACACCGAGCAGTTCCTCACCCGGCTGGAAGAGCTCGATGCCCCGTTGGCCGCACGCCACGCCGATGCCCAATCACGCGGCAACGTGCTGCGCTACCTGGCCCGCCTCAACCAGCGCGGCCGTGCCCGCGTCGGCCTGGTGGAAGTTGCGCCGAGCCACCCGGCCGCACGGCTCAACGGCACCGACAACCAGTTCGCCATCACCACCACCCGCTACAACACCACGCCACTGGTGATCCAGGGGCCGGGCGCCGGTCCGGAAGTGACGGCGCAGGCGCTGCTTGGCGACGTGCTGGCGTTGGGCTGAGCCTCGCCGCGACCGCTTTGTAGGAGCGACTTCAGTCGCGATGCTCTTCGCCACGTGCCCCATGGGAAATCCATTCCGCGGGCCGTGACAGGAAAGTATCGCGGCTGAAGCCGCTCCTACGGGCAAAAAAAACGCTCCCGCGCGAGGCGGGAGCGACGTCGGCCCTCAGAACGCGTAGCGCACCCGGCCGTACCAGTAGGCGCCGTTGTTGCCGATCGGCGAGATCACGTCGTACGGGAAATTCTCCGCGTAGTTGATGTCGCTGTTGGAGCGGGTCGGGTACTGGTTGGTGAGGTTGTAGCCGCCCAGCGCGAGGGTGAAGCGCGGCGTGGCGTGGAACGCCACCTCCGCATCGAGCTGCCAGCGTGCCGCATAGGTCTGTGTCGGCTCGTAGCCATCGCCGAAATCGAACACGCGGGTGGTCGCACCCTGGCGGATCACGCGGCCCAGCAATCCCCAGCGTGCGCTGTCCCAGCGGGCGCTGAACGAGCCGCGCTGGCGCGGCGCGGCGTCGGTCAGCGTGTTGCGCTCCTCGTCGCCGAACAGCACGTTGCCGGCGCCGATCGCGGTCAGTTGCGCCGGTGTGTCGCGTACTTTGCGGATGTCGGTCTTGTTGTGGCTGTACGCGGCGGTCAGCAGCAACTGGCCGCCGGCCAGCGGCGTGCGGTAGTTGCCCACCAGTTCGGCGCCGCGCGTGCGCGTGTCCACCGCGTTGGTGAAGAACGCCACGCTCTGCACGCCCGGCACGCCGAACTGCTGCAGGATGTAGTCCTCCAGGCCGTCGCTGCGGATGGTCTGCGACAGGGTGACGCGATTGTCGATGATGATCTGGTAGACGTCCAGGCTGGCGTCGAAGCCACCGCCGAGCTGCGCGGTGAGGCCCAGGCTGAAGTTGCGCGACTTCTCCGGCGTCAGCGGCACCGCGCCCAGACCCCGCGCGATCGGGTTGTTCACCGACAGGATGCGCCCGGTGACCAGCTTGCCGTCGGCGCCGTAGCCGGTGGTGGTGGACTCGAAGCCGATCTGGCTCAGCGACGGCGCGCGGAAGTTGTTGGAGGCCGCGCCGCGCAGCGCGAAGCCCGGAACGAACTCCCAGCGCGCGCTGAGCTTGCCGCTCCAGTTGCCGCCGAAGTCGCTGTAGTGCTCGTAGCGGGTGGCCGCATCGACGAACAGGTGATCGGTGAGGTCGCTGGAAACCTCCGCGTACACCGCCTTGACGTGGCGCGAAAGATTGGCCGCGTCCTGCGGCTGCAGGCCGCCGCCGGCCTGCGCGCCGGCCGGCGCGTCGAGTACCGGACCGACCGCGTACGAGGCCGGGTCACCCGGCCGGGTCACGAAGCTCTCGCGGCGGAATTCGCCGCCCACGGCGAGAGTGAGCGAGCGCTCGCCCACGTCGAACGCGCGGTTGGCATCGAGGTTGGCGCTGCCCTGGTCGAAGCGGTAGCTGCCGATGTGGAACGCCGTGGGGCTGTCCGCGCCCAGCGACGCATTGAGCGAGTGGCGCAAGTCGTAGTCGAAGCCGTTGCTGCCCCAGTTGAAGCTGCCGTCGTAGCTCCACTCGCCGGCGGTGCCCTTCACGCCGGCCGCCGTTTGCACGTCGCGGTTGTGGCCCAGCGATTCGGGCCGGTAGCCCTCGGGGTAGATCGAGGGGATGTTGGCGCTGCTGTCCGGGTAGCGGAAATAGTTGTCGCCGATGGTATGGCGCTGGGTATAGGTGCCGAACCAGTAGAGCCTGGCCGTGTCGCCCAGCGGGATCTCGCTGTTGAGCCAGCCGTTGTAGCTCTCGCTCTGCGGATCGCCGGCCGCGTAGTTGCGCTTGCCGCGCAGGGCCAGGTTGGCCGGCGTGGGATCGGCCAGCCAGTCCGGCACGGTGTCCAGGCCGGCGCGGTTGGTGGCGTCGTGGTGGGTCACTTCCACGCCCGCGCGCAGGAAACCGCTGCCGCCCAGCCGGGTGCCGAAATTGGCGGCGCCGTAGCTGCTCTGGCCATCGGTGAGGGTTTGCTGGCTGGGGGCGAAGTAGGTGTGGTTGACGCCGTAGCTGCTCTCCAGTTCGCCGCCTTCTGGCGAATCCTTGAGGATGATGTTGACCACGCCGGCGATGGCGTCGGAGCCGTATTGCGCACCGGCGCCGTCGCGCAGCACCTCGATGCGCTTGATCGCGCTGATCGGGATCGCGTTGAAATCCACCGGCGTGGTGCCGCGGCCGATCTTGGTGTCGGTGTTGACCAGGGCCGAGGTGTGGAAGCGCTTGCCGTTGACCAGCACCAGCACCTGGTCGGGCGAGAGCCCGCGCAATTGCGCGGCGCGCACGTGATCGGAACCGCCGGAATTGGACTGCCGCGGGAAATTGAACGAGGGCAGCAGGTTGGCCAGTGCCTGGCCAAGTTCGCCGTTCAGCGCGCCGGCGTCGCGCAGGTCGTCCGGCGTGAGCACGTCGATCGGCACCGGCGATTCCAGCGCGGTACGGCTGCTGGCACGCACGCCGGTCACCACCACCTGATCCAGCGTCCTGGCCTGGTCGGCGTCGGCCTGCTGGGCGTGGGCGGGCAACGTGGCGAGACCGGCCAGCAGCACGGCGGTATAAAGGCGGCTGTGCCGCGGGAGGGCGATGGCGGTGGACATGAGCGGTTCCTTCGATGGCGCGTGCCATCGGCGGGGACGCGATGGCGGGGATGTGGGAGTGGGGCGGCGCGGATGGCGTCGCGGAGGGAATCTCAGCGACAGCGGCGGCACCGCGGCGTCATGCGCCGTGGCATGAGCTTTTCGTGGCGATGGTCGTGATGCACGTCGTGGCAAGTCCCTGGGCGAGGGCAACGCCGCTGGCGAAAGACAAGGGTTGCCTCGCGACGAGGTTGCTGCCAATACTCTATCGCCAAACCCGTCTATACGTATAGACGTCCAAATGATCATCGGAAATGTGCTAATGAAATTTCGTTTGCTTTTGAGCCTGGGACTGCTGGCGCTGCTGGCCGGCTGCGCCACGCAACCGGGCGTTGCCGACGCCGTGCTGCACGGCGATGCCGCGCATCCGGCGCAGACCCAGGGCTGGGTCGACACCCGACTGTATTTCGGCCTGGGCCTGGCCGACCAGCCGCAGCAGGGCATCAGCGAGCAGGCGTGGCGTGAGTTCCTCGACCGCGAGGTCAGCACGCGCTTTCCCGACGGGCTCAGCGTGATCGACGTCTACGGCCAGTGGCAGGGCAGGCAGCAGGCCCATCCCGAGCGGCTGCGCTCGAAGATGCTGGTGATCGACTACCCCGACACGCCGGCCAACCGCGCCAAGGTCGAGGCGATCCGCGCGGCGTGGAAGCAGCGCACCGGCGACCAGTCGGTACTGCGCGTGACGCAGCCCGCCGACGTGTCGTTCTGACCCGCCCTTTCACCTGCAGGCTTCCCACGTGACGACTTCGCGCAACCGCTGGTTCGCCCCCGGCGACCTCAATGGCTTCCTCGGCCTGGTGGTGGACAACCTGTCCATCATGGCCTTCCTCGCCGCGGCGCTGATCGGCATCTTCGGCTTTCCCGCCGACATCGTTTTCCTGCGCATGTTTCCCGGCACCGCCTTCGGCGTGCTGCTGGGCAACCTGGCCTACACGGCGATGGCGCGCCGGTTGGCGCGGCGCAACGGGCGCGACGATGTCACCGCGATGCCGCTGGGGCTGGATGCGCCCACCAGCATCGGCATGGCGTTGCTGGTGCTGGGGCCGGCCTTCCTCGGCTTCCGGCAGGGCGGCATGGACGAGCATGCGGCGGCAATCGCCACCTGGCAGCTGGGCATGGCTTCGCTGGTGGTGATGGGCGTGCTGAAGTTCGTGCTGTCGTTCTTCGGCGCGATGGTGCAGCGGCACGTGCCGCGCGCCGGCCTGCTCGGTTCGATCGCCGGCATCGCGCTGGTGCTGATGGGCTTCCTGCCGCTGGTGGAAATCCTGAAGCTGCCGGTGGTGGGCTTCGCCGGGCTCGGCGTGGTGCTGTACGCGCTGGTGGCCAGGGCGCGCATGCCGTTCGGGTTGCCCGGCGTGCTGGTGGCGTTCGTGGTTGGCGCGCTGCTGTATTACTTGCTGGGGCCGCTGGGCTGGCTGGGCGCGGGCTATCACGCGCCAGCCGCATGGCAGTGGCGCTTCGCGTTGCCGTGGCCGACGCTGCAATGGGTTGACGGGCTGGCGTACGTGGTGCCGTACCTGCCGCTGATCCTGCCGTTCGGCCTGCTGATGGTGGTGGGCGGCATCAACGTCACCGAGAGCGCGCGGGCGGCGGGCGACGATTATTCGACCCGCGACATCCTGCTGGTGGAGGCGCTGGCTACGCTGGCGGCGGGCTTCTGCGGTGGGGTGGCGCAGACCACGCCGTACATCGGCCAACCCGCGTACAAGGCGATGGGTGCACGCAGCGGCTATACGCTGCTCACCGGCATCGTGATCGGGCTGGGCGGCATCTTCGGCTACCTGTCCAATCTGGTCGAACTGCTGCCGCTGCCGGTGCTGGCGCCGATCCTGGTGTTCGTGGCCATCGGCATCACCGTGCAGGCGTTCGAGGCCACGCCGGTGCGCTACGCGGCGGCGGTGGTGTTCAGCTTCTTCCCGGCGATCGCGCGGATGCTGACGATCAAGCTCAGCGACCCGGCCTACGTGTCGCCGGAACATTTCGCGCGGTTGTTCAACGACGGCGCGCACGGCATTCCGGAACTGGCGGTGATCACCGTGCTGGGCAACGGTTTCATCATCACCGCGATGGTGTGGGCCAGCTTCGTGGTGGCGCTGATCGATGCGCGTCCGTTGCGCGCCGCGCTGATCCTGCTGCTGGGCGCGGCGCTGAGTCTGTTCGGCGTGATCCACTCGGTGGAGTTGTCCGGCGGCATCTACCTGCCGTGGCAGCTGGATGCGCCGCTGCAGGGCATGGTGTGGCAGTTCGCCGGGGCCTACCTGGTGCTGGCCGTGGTGCTGGTGCTGCTGTCGCTGGGCGGTTTGCGGCGCGCCAACGGTGCGGTACGCTGAAACGCGAACGCGCGGCTCGTGGCCGCGCGTTCGCGTCGATCGGAAGGGCGCGGCTCAGTGCCCGGTGATGCGCTCGGCGGTTTCCTCGTCCGGCGGTACCAGCGGCTGGCCCGGGTCGACGCGCGCTTCCAGCTGTGCCGCTTCCACCGACGGCGTGCGCCAACCGCTCTTCACGCCCCACAGGTAGAACACCAGCCCGATCACGGCCACCACCACCAGGTCCCAGCCGTACGACAGGTAGCCCTTGCCGCCAAACGTGGTGCTGCCGGCCCAGGACACCACGGCCAGCGTGGGCAGGTAGAACACCAGCCACCAGGCACCCTTCATCTGCCGGCCGAAGTCGTGCCAGCCGGCCTTGGCCTGGTAATAGAAATACACCGGCAGCGCGACCACCATCAGCAGGATGATCTGGCCGGTCAGCGGCCACTTGGCCCAGTACAGCAGCTCGGTGGACATGACGAAGGCGACGCCGGCCAGCAGCGGCAGGCCGCTCAATCGCAGGGGGCGGATCAACTCCGGTGCGGTGCGGCGCAGGGTCATCACGCTGACCGGGCCGGTGAGGTAGGAAATGATCGTTGCCACCGAAATCACCGCCGCCAGCGCGCCCCAGCCGCGGAAAAAGAACAGGAACATGAACGACACCGCCAGGTTCACCCACATCGCCGGCCGCGGCACGCCCCACTTCGGATGCACGCGCCCCAGGATTTTCGGCAGCGTGCCGTTGCGCTCCATGCCGTAGAGCATGCGCGCGGTGGTGGCGGTGTAGGTCATGCCGGTGCCGCTGGGGCTGACCACCGCGTCGATGAACAGCAGCGTGGCCAGCCACTGCATGCCCAGGATGATCGCCAGGTCGGCGAACGGCGAGCTGAAGTTGATGCCGTGCCAGCCCACGTTGGCCAGCATCTCGCGCGGTACCGCGCCGATGAACGCCACCTGCAGCAGCACGTAGACCACCGTGGCCAGCAGGATCGAGCAGACGATCGCGAACGGGATGCTGCGGCCTGGGTTGCGCGCCTCGCCGGCCAGGTTCACCGGGCTCTGGAAGCCGTTGAAGCTGAACACGATGCCGGCGATCGCCACCGCGGTGAGGATCGAGGGGAAGTCCGTTTCGTGCAGTTCGCCGTGAATGCCGACCGCAAAGTTTTCGGCATGGAAGCCGCTGGCGATCAGCAGCAGCGCGGTGAGCGCGGGGATCACCAGCTTGAACAGCGTGATCGCGGTGTTGGAGCGCGCGAACAGCTTCACGCTCCAGTAGTTGAACAGGAAATACACCACCACCAGCGCGCCGGCGATCATCAGGCCCAGCGTGCTCAGTTCGCCGTGGCTGCCGGGTACCTGGTGGTACAGGCCTTGGGCCCACTGCCATTTCCACGACGACATGTACTGGGTCGAGGCTTCCGCCTCCACCGAGATCACCGACACGATGGCGATCCAGTTCGCCCACGCTGCGATGAAACCCACCAGCGAGCCGTGCGAATAATGCCCGTAGCGCACCATGCCGCCGGATTCGGGAAACATCGCGCCCAACTCGGCATAGGTCAGCGCCACCGTCATGATGATCGCCGCGCCGATCACCCAGGCCCAGATGGCGCCGGGGCCGGCAATCTGCGCCGCCCGCCATGCACCGAACAGCCAGCCCGAGCCGATGATTGAACCCAGGCCGGTAAGCATCAGGGCGAACGGCCCCACGTCGCGGCGAATCTGGCTGGCTTGGGACATGGAAACTCCTGTGCGGGCGCTGGCGCGAGAAAAAAGAGCCCGATGGTTGCAGAGTCCAACGGCGGCTGTCATCTACCACTGGTCATGGCGTTCGGCGCCTCCCACGGCCCGACGCGACGAGGCGTGCAGGCCGGTGGAGGCGGCCCCACCGACATTGCGTTCATCCGCGATGCGATCCCGCGCATGCCGCGCGGCGGGTGCGTGCAAACGGCGCTGCCCGAACTGACATGGGTCACCCGGCGGCGCGCGATGACGCGCTAGCATCGCCTCGTCCGCGGCACGCTTGCCGCCTGTTGGAGTCGCTCCGCATGAAGCCCCTCTGCACCGTTCTCGCCCTGGCCTGTGCGCTTGCAATCGCCGTTCCGGTCCAGGCTTCTGCGCAGCATGTCCATGGGCATGCTGGACACGAGGCTGCAACCGAGGCACCGGCGCCGGCGCAGCGCTGGATTCCCGACGCGCCGTTGCGCCAGGGCATCCGTCGCGCCAACACCGCGGTGGAGCAGTTGCGCCATTACGAGATGGGCCACATGAGCGCGGCGATGGCCGTCGATCGTGCCGCCGATGTCGAGGCGGCGGTCCACTTCATGTTTGCCCACTGCAAGCTGAGCGCCGAGCCGGATGCCGCCTTGCACGGCATCCTGGTGCCCTTGCTCGGCGCGGCGCAGTCACTGAAGGCCAACCCCGGCGACGTCGCGGCGGTGGCGACCATGCGCGAGGCGCTTGCGCGTTATCCGCACTACTTCGACGACCCTGGCTGGGACACGCCGCTGCCGGTGGTGTCCGACGATTGAAAACATCACCGCGGCATCGTTGATGCAGGTCATGGCCGCTGCCGGCCGGGCGGCCGATAGTGGCGGCCTCGTCATGCATTCGCGGTACGCCCATGTCCACCTGGTATCCCTGGATCGTCCTGCTCCACCTCGCCTGCGCCATCGTTTTCGTGGGCGCGGTGGCGTTCGAGGTACTGGTGGTCGAGTCGCTGCACAAGCGGTTCGACACGGCCACCATGCAGCGCATCGAGCAGGCGGTGATGGCGCGGGTGCGGCGCTTCATGCCGGTGGTGGTGGTGCTGCTTTTCGTCAGCGGCGGCGTGCTGTTCGACATCCGCTGCGACGGTTTCGCCTGCGTGGGCTCGCGCTTCGGCAACTGGCTGCTGCTGAAGGTGGTGCTGGCGTTTGCGGTGCTTGGCGTGTTCGTCAACGCGATGTGGGCGATGCGCCGTGGGAAGATGAACGTATGCCGCTTCAGGCACACGCATCGCGTGGTGCTGGCATTGATGGTCGGCATCGTGTTTCTCGCCAAGACCATGTTCTACTTGTAACGATCATTTCCCCAAGGAGTTGCAGCATGTCCAACGTCACCTTCCATGGCAATCCGATCCGCGTCGATGGCCAGTTTCCCGCGGTGGGGTCGGCGGCGCCGGCGTTCAGCCTGGTCGCGGCCGATCTTGCCGACACCACGCTGGCGAAATTCGCCGGCAAGCGCAAGGTGCTCAACATCTTCCCCAGTGTCGATACGCCGACCTGCGCCGCCTCGGTGCGCCACTTCAACGAATCGGCCAGCAAGCTCGACAACGCCGTGGTGCTGTGCATCTCGGCCGACCTGCCGTTCGCGCAGGCGCGTTTCTGCGGCGCCGAAGGCCTGGACAAGGTGGTCAACCTGTCGCTGATGCGCGGGCGCCAGTTCCTCGACGACTACGGCGTGGCGATCGCCGAAGGTCCGTTGGCCGGCCTGGCCGCGCGTGCGGTGGTGGTACTGGACGAGCACGACAAGGTGCTGCATGCCGAGCTGGTCGGCGAGATCGGCAACGAGCCGAACTACGACGCCGCGCTCGCTGCCTTGGCGTGATCGACGCCCACTAGCGCGAGCAACTCTAGGAGCGACTCAGTCGCGATGCTCTTGTTTGTCGGCTCCCAAAAGAGCGGGCCTCGAAAGAAGAAGCATCGCGACTGAAGTCGCCCCTGCAATCGCGGCCATATCTTCGGGACGGCCGCGCTCAGCGGCCCACGCCCACCACCGGCACGCCGAAGGCGCGCCCTTCCGGATGCAAACCCAGGCCGAACTTCAGGCTGCGCCCGATGCGCTGGGCGTAGTCGAGCATCTGCGCGGCGTTTGCCTCGTCGAGTTCCTCGCCGCAGGTTTCCCGCCACAGTTCGAGCCAGCGGTCGAAGTGCCTGGCCTGGATCGGGTGTGGCCGGTGCGCGGCCATCGGGTTGCCGCGATAACTGCCCGCGCGCAACGCCACCGACGCCCAGAACGAGGTCAGCAGGCGCTTGTGCTCGTCCCAGTCATGCACGGCGGCGTTGAATATCGGGCCGATGTCCGGGTCGCGTCTTACCTTCTCGTAGAAATGGTCGACCAGCGTGGCGAGTAGGGCTTCGTCCAGTGCGGCAGGTGGGTTCATTCGGTTCGTGACTTGGAATGAAGGGCGCACGGCGAACCGCGCGCCCGGAGGGTGGCTTGCTGTTGGCGTCGAGCTTACTTGCCCAGGCTGAGCGTACCCTTCATCAGCGCGGCGTGGCCGGGGAAGGTGCAGAAATAGGCGTACTGCTCACCGGCCTTGAGCTTGGCCACATTGATGGTGGCGGTGTCGGACTGACCGCCGCCGATCAGCTTGGTGTGGGCAATGATGCGGGCATCACCGGGCTTCTCGTAGCTGTTGGCCGCGCCGGCCTTCATGCCGTCGGCGATCACGCCGGCCTCGTCGGCGCTGTGCGACAGCACCCAGTTGTGGCCCATCGCGGCGACGGGCAGCTTGCCGGTGTGCTTGAGGGTCACCGCGAACGTCTTGCAGGTCTTCGGCACGGTGATGGTTTTGACGTTGAACTGCATGGCGTCGTTGGCTTCGACGGTGGTGGCGCATTCGGCGGCCATCAGCGGGGTGGACAACAGGCCGAGCAGGGCAATTGCGATCAACTTGCGCATGGGGAATTACTCCGGCAGAGGGGACATGGATAAACTGCAGGCCGATTGTGCCCCCGCCGCGCAGGCGTCGGCACTGACTTGGATCATCGCCGTGCGGCAAGCCGTACGCGACACTGTCGATGCCAGACGAGGTAAAGCTGATGACGCATGTGGTCACCGAAAATTGCATCAACTGCAAGCACACCGACTGCGTGGAGGTGTGCCCGGTCGATTGTTTCCATGCCGGCCCGAATTTTCTGGTGATCGATCCGGACGAATGCATCGACTGCACCTTGTGCGTCGAGGAATGCCCGGTGGGCGCGATCTTCCCCGAACTGGACGTGCCAGCCGGGCAGGAAGGTTTTCTGGCCATCAATGCGGAGCTGGCGCGCGAGTGGCCGGTACTGACCAGCAAGATCGCCGCGATGGAAGACGCCGCCAAGTGGGACGGCGTGCCGAACAAGTTGCCGCTGCTGAAGCGGAGTCTGGAGGAGTGAGTGAAGAGGAGTGAGGAGTGAGAAGGCGGCGACGAACGCCGGCTCCTCTCCCACTTCTCACTCCTCTTCACTCACTTCCAGCGCTTCAAAAAAAAGCCGGGCAATGCCCGGCTTTTTGCGAAGCGCGAAAGCCTCAGCCTGCCACGACCCGCACCATCTCCAGGCACTTGTTCGAGTAGCCCCACTCGTTGTCGTACCAGCTGACCAGCTTGACGAAGGTGCTGTCCAGGGCGATGCCGGCGTCGGCATCGAACACCGAGGTGCAGGTTTCGCCGCGGAAGTCGGTGGCCACGACCTTGTCCTCGGTGTAGCCGAGCACGCCCTTCAGCGCGCCTTCGCTCTGTGCCTTCATTTCGGCGCAGATCTCGGCGTAGGTCGCGTCCTTGACCAGTTCCACCGTGAGGTCGACCACCGACACGTCGGCGGTGGGCACGCGGAAGCTCATGCCGGTGAGCTTCTTGTTGAGCTCCGGGATCACCACGCCCACCGCCTTGGCCGCGCCGGTGGACGACGGAATGATGTTCTCCAGGATGCTGCGGCCGCCGCGCCAGTCCTTGTTGCTGGGTCCGTCGACCGTCTTCTGGGTGGCGGTGGCGGCGTGCACGGTGGTCATCAGGCCGCGCTTGATGCCCCACTTGTCGTTGATCACCTTGGCGATGGGCGCCAGGCAGTTGGTGGTGCAGCTGGCGTTGGAGATGATCGCTTCGCCCTTGTAGGTCTTGTCGTTGACGCCATAGACGAACATCGGCGTGTCGTCCTTCGACGGCGCGGACAGGATCACCTTCTTCGCGCCCGCGTCGAGGTGCTTCTGCGCGGTTTCCTTGGTCAGGAACAGGCCGGTGGATTCGATCACCACGTCGGCGTTCACCTCGTTCCATTTCAGGTTGGCCGGGTCGCGCTCCTGGCTCAGCCGGATCGTCTTGCCGTTGACCACCAGATGGCCGTTCTCGATCTTCGCTTCGCCCTTGAACCGGCCGTGCACGGAGTCGTAGCTCAACATGTAGGCGAGGTAATTGGGCTCGAGCAGGTCGTTGATTGCCACGATCTCGATGTCGTTGCCGAAGTTCTGCACGGCTGCACGCAGCACGTTGCGACCGATGCGGCCGAAGCCGTTGATGCCGACCCTGATGGTCATGAGAGAGCGTCCTCCGTTGCGAAGATGGATGGCTGCCGCGGGGTACGGCGCCGGTGTTTCAGCCCTCGAATCTTACAATGAAAGTGCTTTTCCCGGGGGCCCGATTCGCGCTGTGGCAGACTTCCGTCTTTGTGCGAGTGCCCGCGATGTTGCTTGCAAGACTGCCACTCATGCTGGCCTCGGCCACGCTCCTGGTTGCACCATCCGCCCGGGCATGGGGACCACTGGGCCACAGCGTGGTGGCCGAACTGGCGCAACGCCGGCTGACTCCCGCGGCCGAAAGGGAGGTGGAACGGCTGCTGGCGCCGGGGCACACCACGCGTCTGGCCGACGTGGCCAACTGGCCCGATCAGATCCGCAACGATTCCGCCCGGCAGGCGTTGTGGAAGCGCACCAGCCGCTGGCACTACATCAATTTTTCCAGCGACCGCTGCCGCTACGTGGCGCTGCGCGATTGCCCCGGGGGCGAGTGCGTGGTCGCCGCGCTGGCGCGCGAGGTGCGGGTGCTGGGTGATCGTTCGCAACCCGATACGGTGCGTCGCGAGGCGCTGAAGTTCGTGGTGCATCTGGTGGGCGACGTGCACCAGCCGCTGCACGCCGGCTACCGGCCGGACCGCGGCGGCAACCAGTACCAGGTGCAGTTCGAGGGCAAGGGCAGCAACCTGCACAAGGTGTGGGATTCGGGCCTGCTTGGCACGAGCCATCTGCGCTGGCAGGCGTATGCCAATTGGCTCGACGCGCGACCGCCGGTGGCCTTGCCGCAGGCGATTGCGCCGCTGGACGATCCGTACGCCCAATGGGCCGAGGAGTCGTGCCGGCTGACGGCGGCAATGGACTTCTATCCGTCCAGACGGCGGATCGGTTTGGCCTATGTGGACAGGAGCCTGCCGCTCGCCGAGCGGCGCTTGCGCGAGGCGGGAGCGCGCCTGGCCGAGGTCCTGAACAGCCAGTTGGGCGACGTCGTCACGCAACATGCGCACAGGCATTGATATGGGGGCGGAGAGTTCTGGTAATCTGAATTGATGACTACCGAACCCCAATCCCGCCGCACCCGAATCGTCGCCACGCTCGGCCCCGCCACCGATGCCCCCGGCATGCTCGAACAGATCATCGCCGATGGCGTGGACGTGGTCCGACTCAATCTCTCCCATGGCCAGCCCGACGACCATCGCGCCCGCGCCGCCGCGGTACGCGCCGCCGCCACGAGCGCCGGTCGCGAGGTCGGCATCCTGGCCGACCTGCAGGGCCCCAAGATCCGCATCGAGAAGTTCGCCAACGGTCCGATCGAACTGGTCAACGGCGCACCCTTCGTACTGGATTGCCGTCCCGATGCACCGGCGGGCAACGACCAGCGCGTCGGCGTCAGCTACTACGGCCTTCCCAACGACGTGCATGCCGGCGACGTGCTGTTGCTGGACGACGGCCTGCTGGCGCTGACGGTAACGGAAGTGGCGGGCGCCGAAGTGCGCTGCCGGGTGCTGATCGGCGGGCGCCTGTCCGATCGCAAGGGCCTCAATCGCCAGGGTGGCGGGCTTTCGGTGACAGCGCTGTCGGACAAGGACAAGGCCGACATCAAGCTGGCCGCCGAGATCGGCGCCGATTTCCTGGCCGTCTCGTTCGTGCGCTCCGCCGACGACATGCACCAGGCGCGTCGTCTGCTGCAGGAAGCGGGCGGCAACGCCTCGCTGGTGGCCAAGATCGAGCGTGCCGATGCGATCCCGGTGCTGGGCGAGATCATCGACGCGTCCGACGTGGTGATGGTGGCGCGCGGCGACCTTGGCGTGGAGATCGGCGATGCCGAACTGCCGGGCCTGCAGAAGAAGATCATCCGCGAGTCGGTGCAGCGCAACCGCTCGGTGATCACCGCCACGCAGATGCTGCAGTCGATGGTCTATGCGCCGATCCCCACCCGCGCCGAAGTGCTGGACGTGGCCAACGCCGTGATCGACGGCACCGACGCGGTGATGCTTTCGCAGGAAACCGCCGCCGGCGCGCATCCGGACAAGGCCGTGGCGGCGATGGTGCGCATCTGCCTGGGCGCCGAGCGCCAGTTCGAACCCAAGGATGACCTCACCACCGCCGGCCATCGGCTCGATCGCACCGATCAGGCGATCGCGCTGGCGGCGATGCTGGTGGCCAAGGAGCTGGGCGTGCGCGCGATCATCGCGCTGACCGAGTCGGGCGCCACCGCGCAGTGGCTGTCGCGCTACCGCACCTCGGTGCCGATCTATGCGCTGTCTCCCTTCGCCGACGCGCGCCGGCGCATGCTGGTGTTGCGCGACGTCAAACCCGTGGCATTCAACCATGCCGACCAGAGCCTGGCGGCCTCCGCCCGCTCCGCGGTGCAGTTGCTGTTCGACCAGGGCAAGCTCAACGAGGGTGACCGCGTGGTGGTCACCCACGGCGACCACGTCGGTCGCGGCGGCGGCACCAACACGCTCAAACTGCTGGCGGTCGGCACCGGCGGCATGGTGGAAAGTCTGCGCGATCTTTGAGGATGCTCTGAACGGATCAGGGCATTCTCGAGGGCCAGTGCGATTTCTACACGTGCCCGCCGCTACACTGCGGGGCAGGCGCTTGCATCTCCCGGAGGCTGTCATGAAATCGTCGTTCCGTCCCTCGTCAACCATCGTGCTGTCCGTGTTGATGGCGCTGGTCGCCCTGCCGTTGCTGGCGCAGGCGCAGGTGCGCAAGCTCGATCCGCAGAACCTCTACCGCTACTGGATCCTGCTCAACACGCAGATCAAGCTGGATGCGCCCAACAGCGGCCTGAACCTCGACAAGCCCGGTTGCGCCGCGGTGACCTACATGGTCGGTTCGGACGGCGTGCCCATGGATGTGGAGCTGGTCAAGCTGGTGCCCAAGAGCGACCTGGGCCCGATGGCCGTCAACGCGGTATCCAGCTTCCGCTACGGGCCGTCGCTGACCAACCGCAACGCCGAGCCGGTGGCCACCTACTACATCGTGCCGTTCAACGCGCCCGAGGACAAAGCGGCGCGGCAGCAGGTGATCGACGCCTGCAAGCTGCCGGGATACGACAGCCCGCACTGAGCGCAGGCTGTCCGCCGGGCGGGGCCACCGGGTTCCCGTGCGCGCATCTGGCCTATAATGGCGAGCTCTGAACCGTACCGGCGCGCATGTTGGTGCGGCATCGTCCCTCGTGCGGTCTGTCGCCGCCGCGTTCCACGGAGTCGCCATGAGTATTGAAGATCTCGAAAGCATCGCCCTGGCCATGGTCGCGCCCGGCAAGGGCATCATCGCCATCGATGAGTCGACCAAGACGATCGGCAAGCGCCTGGCCGCCGTCGGCGTCGAGAGCACCGAGGAAACCCGGCGCGCGTATCGCGAAATGCTGCTGACCACGCCCGGTCTTGGCGAGCATATTTCCGGCGCGATCCTGTACGACGAAACGATCCGCCAGTCGACGAAGGATGGCGTGCCGTTCACCACCGTCATGAAGAAGGCCGGCATCATTCCCGGCATCAAGGTGGACAAGGGCACGGTCCCGCTGGCCGGTTTCCCGGGCGACATGGTCACCGAAGGCCTGGACGGGCTGCGCGAGCGGCTGCGGGAATACGCCAAGCTGGGTGCGCAGTTCGCCAAGTGGCGGGCGGTGATCAGCATTTCCGAGGACAACCCCAGCTCCACCGCGATCGAGGCGAACTGCCACGCACTGGCACGCTACGCCGCGCTGTGCCAGGAGGCCGGGCTGGTGCCGATGGTGGAGCCCGAAGTGCTGATGGACGGCGACCACTCGATCGACGTCAGCTACGAGGTGCACGAGGCCGTGCTGCGCAGCCTGTTCAACGCGCTGTACGAGCAGAACGTGATGCTGGAAGGCACCATCCTGAAGATCAGCATGGTCATCCCGGGCAAGGACAGCGAGGAGCAGGTGGATGCCGAGGAAGTGGCCGAGGCCACCGTGCGGGTGCTGAAATCGTGCGTGCCGGCGTCGTTGCCGGGCATCGTGTTCCTGTCCGGCGGCCAGAGCGACGCGCAGGCCACCAGCCACCTCAACGCGATCAACCATATCGGCCCGCACCCGTGGCCGCTGTCGTTCTCGTATGGGCGCGCCATGCAGCAGGCCGCATTGAAGCTGTGGGCGAAAGATCCGCAGGCGAACAAGGCCGCCGCGCAGAAGATCGTCCACGCCCGCGCCCACGACAACGGCCTGGCTGCACTGGGCCGCTGGAACGGCTGAGCCCTGGCGCACGCCTCGGTCTATGCCTCCACGAAAAAGGGCACCGCAGGGTGCCCTTTTTCGTTGGCTCTCGCAGCAGGCCAGACGCGTGCGGGTCTGGCTGCACCGCTCAGAAGCGGTACTCGGCGCTGACCGAGAAGATCCGCGTGCCCACTTCGTACACGTCCTTGTCGATCTTGTAGTAGTCGAAGTTGCCGCCAACGCTCCAGTGGCGGTTGATGTCGTAGCCGGTGCCCACGCCGGCGTACCAGCCCAGCGACTGCTCGCTGGCGCGGAACGTCTCGGCGCTGCCGTCGTCATAGGCGATGCGTGCCTTGGCGTGCAGCTTCCACAGGAAGGCGCCGCCACGGGCGGAGATGTACCAGTGGCTGGTGGGGTTGAAATGGCCGTTGAGGCCCAGCGTCCAGCCGTCGCCGGACAGCTTCACGCGGTCGCCGAAATCATCGCTTTCGCTGATGCTGCCCAGGTTGGTGTAGCCAGCCTCGAAGCCGAGGATGCGCTGATCGCGATAGCCGGCGTTGACGATGAACGCCGTGCCGGTTTCGGTACCCGAGCCGAAATCGTCGACCTCGGCGCTGTAGTGCGAGCTGCCGACGTTGCCGTTGACGAACCAGCCGTTGGGCTGTTCCGCGTGGGCGGTCGCGACGAAGGCCATCGTGCTGGCGGCGATGGAGAAAGCAAGCAGGTTCTTTTGCATGGGGATGGACCCTCCTGATGGTCCAGTCGTTCCGATGAGCCGCTTCTGCGGCGATGCGATTGTAGCGGCTCGCGAAAACGCATCCAAAAAGAAGGGCGCCCTCCGGCGCCCTTCCTCATGTCGCTCGAACGCGTGCTGGCTGGATCAGAAGCGGAATTCCGCGCTGACCGAGACCATGTCCGTGCTCAGGTCGACGCGATCCTTCTTGGCGTCGTAGTAGTCGTAGTTCAGGCCCAGGCTGACGTTGTTGCTGAAGTCGTAGCCCACGCCGGCGCCGGCGTACCAGCTGGTGTCATCCAGACCCTTGCGGATCGGGTTCTCGTTGTTGCTCAGGCCGTGGCCCTTCCAGCCGTAGATGCCAGTGCGGGCGCTGACGTACCAGTTCGGGGTGACGTTGAAATGACCGTTCACGCCCGCCGTCCAGCCATGCAGCTGCGACTTGCCGCGTTCCACCACCGGATCGTCATTGAAGACGTTCTTCGCGTCGATGTTGCCCAGGTCGTTGTAGCCGACCTCGGCGCCCAGCGCGACCGACGGGTTCAAGGCCCAGCGATAACCACCGTTGATGGCGTAGCCGGTGTCGTTGTCGTCGTAGGGACCGTGGTCGATCGAGGTGCGGCCGACATTGCCGTTGACGAACCAGCCGCCGTTCTGGGTGGGCGCGCTCTGCGCGAAGGCCGCGGGGACGGCAACCAGGCCGGCGGTGGCAAGTGCGAGGGCAAGCAGACTCTTGTTCTTCATGGATATCTCCAGTTTTTTTTGTGGCAGGCGGCCCGTTGGGGGATGGCCGCTGCGGGTGCGTGCCCCGGGTGGGGCGACGACACCTGAGCCCTTAGATGGCGCTGCGATCCGAAGATTCAATACCGGCAAGTTCAGTATTAAGTCCGGGTTAAGCCGCGGCGCAAGAGGCCCGGCGGCTCAGGCCGCGCCTCTTGCGGTCGTCGTCGGTCAGAACCGGTATTCGGCCGATACGGTGGCCGTGTCCGAGCTCAGGCTGATGCCGTGCTTCCTGGCGTGGTAGTAGTCGTACGCCAGGCCCAGGCTGAAGTTGTCGTTGAAGTCGTAGCCCACGCCGGCGCCGGCGTAGTAATCGACCTTGTCCAGGGAGTGACGGTTGACGTCCTGGTTGCTGTAGCCGTGGCCCCTCCAGCCGTACACGCCGGCGCGGCCGCTGACATACAGGCCCTGCCACACGTTGATGCGACCGTTCACGCCGGCGGTCCAGCCGCGCAACGCATTGCGCCGGTCGGTGAGGTTGACCTCGTCGCTGTTGAAGGCGTTCTTCAGGCGGAAATTGCCCAGATCGTTGTAGCCGATATCGACGCCCAGGCCGACGTCGGGGCCGACCTTCCAGCGATAGCCGCCGGTCAGTGCGTAGGTGGTCGGATGATCGTTGTACGGACCTTGCGCCACGTGGGCCTGGCCGACGTTGGCGCCGATGAACCAGTTGCCGCTGCCGACGGCCTGGTTCGGCTGGTAGTTGCCGCTCGCCGATGTCGGCGCGCTGTTGGAGAGGGTGTCGTCCTGCGCCAGGGCGGGCAGGGCGCAAAGAGACGCGGAGGTGATCGCCAGGGCCAGTAGTGTTTTTTTCATGAGGGAACTCCTGCGTATAACCAATGCATGCATCGCCGGGTCGGGGAAAGCCCGGTGACGACCCCCGGAATTCGAGGGCGGGTGCATTGAACAGGGCCGAGCCTGAAGCGTGCCGATATGTGCTGATCAAAAATTAAGGCCGAATTAATGTTTGGCCTTTCAGCCGTCCAAATGCATGGCCTCCCAAAATGCGCGACAGTGACAAGCTGAATCGGCGATAATGGGACTTTGCCCGCCCCGGAGAGAAGCTGATGCCCACCCGTCGTGAACTTGCCAATGCCGTGCGTGCCCTGGCCATGGATGCCGTCGAGGCGGCGAAATCGGGCCATCCGGGCATGCCGATGGGCATGGCCGACATCGCCGAGGTGCTGTGGAACGATTTCCTCAAGTTCAATCCGGGCAACCCGGGCTGGTTCAACCGCGATCGTTTCGTGCTGTCCAACGGCCACGGCTCGATGCTGCAGTATGCGCTGCTGCACCTGTCCGGCTACGACCTGCCGATCGACGAGCTGAAGCACTTCCGCCAGCTGCATTCGAAGACCGCCGGCCATCCCGAATACGGCCACACGCCGGGCGCCGAGACCACCACCGGTCCGCTGGGCCAGGGCCTGGCCAACGCGGTGGGCTTTGCGCTGGCGGAGAAGATCCTGGCGGCGCGCTTCAACCGTCCCGGTCATGCCATCGTCGATCACCACACCTACGTGTTCCTGGGCGACGGCTGCCTGATGGAAGGCATCTCGCACGAAGTCGCCTCGCTGGCCGGCACCTGGCAGCTGGGCAAGCTGGTGGCGGTGTACGACGACAACGGCATCTCCATCGACGGCGAGGTCGAAGGCTGGTTCACCGACGACACGCCGGCCCGCTTCGAAGCCTATGGCTGGAACGTGATCCGCGACGTCGACGGCCATGACGCCGAGGCGGTGAAGAAGGCGCTGGCGCAGGCCACCGCGCAAAGCGAGCGTCCCACCCTCATCTGCGCCAAGACCATCATCGGTTTCGGCGCACCCAACAAGCAGGGCAAGGAAGAGAGCCACGGCGCCGCGCTGGGCAAGGACGAGATCGCCGCCGCGCGCGTGCAGTTGCAGTGGAACCATGCGCCGTTCGAGATTCCGGCCGAGATCTATGCCGGCTGGAACCAGCGCGACAAGGGCGCCGCCCGCGAGCGCAGCTGGGACGAGGCGTTCGCCGCCTACGCCGCGGCGCACCCGGAGCTGGCGGCCGAGTTGAAGCGCCGCCTGGCCGGCGAGCTGCCGCAGGATTGGGCCGCGAAATCGCAGGCGTTCATCGAGAAGCTGCAGGCGGAGGGGCCGGAAGTGGCGTCGCGCAAGGCCTCGCAGATGACGCTGGATGCCTACGGCCCGCTGCTGCCCGAACTGCTGGGTGGCTCGGCCGACCTGGCCGCCTCCAACCTCACCAAGTGGAAGGGCAGCCTTGACGCCGGCAATGGCAACAGCGCCGACGGCAAGGGCAACTACGTCTATTACGGCGTGCGCGAATTCGGCATGACCGCCATCGCCAACGGCCTGGCCCTGCATGGAGGCTTCATTCCGTACGATGCCACCTTCATGGTGTTCTCCGACTACGCCCGCAACGCGGTGCGCATGAGCGCGCTGATCCCGGCGCACGCGATCCACGTCTACACCCACGATTCGATCGGCCTGGGCGAGGACGGCCCCACCCACCAGCCGGTGGAACACATGGCCAGCCTGCGGCTGATCCCGAACAACCACGTGTGGCGTCCCTGCGACGCGGTGGAGTCGGCGGTGTCGTGGAAGGCCGCGATCGAACGCCGCGGCGCGCCGTCGTGCCTGGTGTTCTCGCGCCAGAACCTGAAACACCAGCAGCGCGATGCGCAGCAGTTGTCCGACATCACCCGCGGCGGCTACGTGCTGTCCGATCCGGCGGATGCGAAATTCCAGGTGATCCTGATCGGCACCGGCTCCGAGGTGGAGCTGGCGATGGAAGCCTCGCGCGTGCTGGCCCAGCAGGGCATTGCCGCGCGCGTGGTGTCGATGCCGTGCACGGACGTATTCGACGAGCAGCCGCTGGAGTACCGCGAAGGCGTGCTGCCGGGCTGGTGCCGTGCCCGCGTCGCGGTGGAAGCGGCCAGCACCGACTTCTGGGCCAAATACGTCGGCTTCGACGGCGAGGCCATCGGCATGAACACCTTCGGTGCCTCGGCGCCGGCACCGCAGTTGTTCGAGCACTTCGGCATCACCGTGGCGCACGTGGTCGAGGCGGCCAGGCGCGTGGTGAAATAAAGCGGATGCGCCTGTAGGAGCGCACCCTGTGCGCGATGCTTTCCGTCACTGACGACGAGCTATCGCGCACAGGGTGCGCTCCTACAGGAAAACGTGGCTACGTGCGGGCGTCGGCCAGCTGCTGTTCCTGGAACGCCCTGGGCGTGCAGCCCAGCTCGCGGCGGAACACGGTGTAGAGGTATTGCACCGAGGTGAAGCCGCAGCGCACGGCGATGTCGGCCATCGACGCTTCGCCCTGCCGCAGCAGATCCTGGGCGACCTCCAGCTTGTGCCGCAGGATTTCCTGGTGGACGCTGCGCTTCAGCGTGCGCCGGAAGTGCTCCTCCAGCAGCGAGCGCGACACCCCCACGTAATCGGCCACCTGGTCGGTACGGATGCCGAGGCAGCCGTACTGGCGGATGTAATGGCGCGCCCGCATCACGTACGGGCTGCACACGGACTGGTACATGCTGGACGCCGCCACGTGCAGGCTTTCCGGCGGCACCAGCACGCGGGTGTCGCTGCAGTCGGCGCCGTGCAGCATGCGGTGCAACACGTGCGCGGCGGTGCGCCCCATTTCCTCGGTGCCCTGTTGCACGGAAGTGAGCGGAATGCGGCTGAGCATCCGTGTCAGCGGATCGTTGTCGATGCCCACAATGGCCACTTCGTCGGGCACCGGGATGTCCGCCATCATGCAGGCCTGCAGCAACTGGCGAGCGCGCGCGTCGGTCACCGCCAGCACGCCGATCGGCTTGGGCAGGGATTGCAGCCAGTTCATCAGCGCCTCGGTGGCGTCGCTCCAGCCGGCGGCGGTGGTGGCATGCCCGTGATAGACGAAACCCTCGATGCCGTCGCGCCTGAGCATCGTGTCGAAAAGCCGTTCGCGCTCCTCGGCCCAGCCGGGGATATCGGGGGCCAGCGGCAGGGAATAGAACGCGAAGTTCTGCAGCCCTTGCTCGATCAGGTGGTCGTAAGCCAGTCGCACCAGTGCCGCGTTGTCGGTGGCGATGTACGGCACGCCCTTCGGGTAGCGCGAGGCATCGCTATAGGAGCCGCCGACGGCGACCACCGGCACGTCCACCTGATGCAGCGCCGCGTAGACCGGATCGTCGACGGCGGTGATGATGCCGTCGCCGCACCACTCGATCAGGTCGCTCACCCGGCAATGGAAATCCTCCTGCATGAACAGGTCCCAGCTGACCCGGGTGGACGCCAGGTAGTTGCCGATGCCGGCGATGACCTGGCGGTCGAATGCCTTGTTCGCGTTGAACAGCAACGCGATGCGATGGACGCCGTGTGGGTGGCTCATTGCTTCACCTTGGGGACCATCCCGTTGTGGTCCAGGCCTGGCGCACCGCGCGCGGCGCAGCCGGATTTCCCGAGGCTAGCACGAGCGCAACGGTTGGGCGTGGTGCATTGCGGTGGACGCACACGAAGAAATGTCGCCCGTCTGCGCGATTTCGTCATTGCGGGCCACGCGGCGTTACCGGCACCATCGACGGTCCTGGGCCTGCCGTCGGATCAGGCAAACGGTCTATGCTGCAGCGACGGCCGATGCGGGGGAAGCTTCGTCGGCGCTTGCGCCGGCCGGAAGGGCGGGAGCGAAGCGGCTCGATCGCAGGGGGTACGCGAAAGACCACTGATAGCGCTACCATCGGCGGGAGGGACCTCACTGGCGAGGGGGGCCGCGGCCAGCGCGGATCGCGTTGCCCGGGAATTCCGATGACCGTGCCGGGACGCAGCCGCGACGGGCATGGACGGCCAAACCCGGTGGCGGCCGTCAGGGCAGGGCGCCGCCGGTGCGGTTGTTGGCGTGAAGCCCGAACTCCTACCATGGGCGGCGGCGTGCCGTTGTCCGCGACATCCATACGGCCGAAGGGCTGGGGTATCCATGAAATCCTCGAACAACGCGAGTGACGGAGCAAGCATGAAACTGACGACTTTACGGGCGCTGGGGGTGCTGCTGTGCCTGGGCCTGGCGGGCCTTGCCAGCAGCTGCACGCAGGGCAGCAAGAAGCCTACGCTGATCGGCTTCAGCATCGACGACATGCGCCTGGAGCGCTGGGCGCGCGATCGCGACTTCTTCGACGCCGCCGCCACCAAGCTGGGCGCCAAGGTGCTGGTGCAGTCGGCCAATGGCAGCGAGGAGCGCCAGGTGGCGCAGATCGAGAACATGATCTCGCGCGGCGTTGACGTGCTGGTGATCGTGCCGCAGAACTCCAAGGTGCTGGGCAACGTGATCCGCGAGGCGCACCGCAACCACGTCAAGGTCGTCTCGTACGACCGGCTGATCCTCAATGCCGACGTCGATGCGTACATCTCCTTCGACAACCTCAAGGTCGGTGAGATGCAGGCGCAGGGCGTGGTCAACGTCAAGCCCAAGGGCAACTACTTCCTGCTCGGCGGCGCGCCCACCGACAACAACGCCAAGATCCTGCGCCAGGGCCAGATGCAGGTGCTGCAGCCGCTGATCGACAAGGGCGACATCAAGGTCGTGGGCGACCAGTGGGTGCCGGACTGGAACCCGACTCGCGCGCTGGGCATCGTCGAGGACGCGCTCACCGCCAACGCCAACAACATCGACGCCATCGTGGCCTCCAACGACGCCATCGCCGGTGGTGCCGTGCAGGCGCTGGCCGCGCAGCGCCTCGCCGGCAAGGTGGCCGTGTCCGGGCAGGACGCCGACCTGGCCGGCGTCAAGCGCGTGGTCGAAGGCACCCAGACCATGACCGTCTACAAGCCGCTCGACCAGCTGGCCAGCCAGGCGGCGAAACTGGCGGTGGACCTGGCCCGTGGCGAGAAGCCTGCGTTCAACGCGCACTACGACAACGGCGAGAAATCGGTCGACAGCATCCTGCTGCAGCCGGTGGCGCTGACCCGCGACAACGTCGACAAGGTGATCACCGACGGCTTCTATACCCATGCGCAGGTCTATGGCAACTGAGGCCGCCGCCCGCGCCGGGGAATACGGCGATTGCCTGCTGGACATGCGCGGCATCCGCAAGACGTTCGGCAGCTTCGCCGCTGTCGACGGCGTCGACCTGCAGGTGCGCGCCGGCGAATGCCTGGGCCTGTGCGGCGAGAACGGCGCCGGCAAGTCCACCTTGATGAAGGTGCTGTCGGGCGTGTATCCGCACGGCAGTTACGAGGGCGAGATCCTAGTCGATGGCGTGCCGCTGCAGGCGCACTCCGTGGCCGACAGCGAGCGCGCCGGCATTGCCATCATCCACCAGGAGCTGATGCTGGTGCCGGAGCTCAGCGTCACCGAGAACATCTTTCTCGGCCGCGAGATCCGCCGCTTCGGCGGCCTGATGGATTACCCGGCCATGCACCAGCGCGCCGAAGCGCTGCTGCGCGAGCTGGGCATCGAAGGCATCAATGTGGCGCAGCAGGTGCTGCACTACGGCAGCGGGCATCAGCAGCTGATCGAGATCGCCAAGGCGCTCAGCAAGCAGGCGCGGCTGATCATCTTCGACGAGCCCTCGTCCTCGCTCACCGCCACCGAAACGCGCACCCTGCTGTCGATCGTGGCCGACCTCAAGCGCCGCGGCGTGGCCTGCGTGTACATCTCGCACAAGCTCGACGAGGTGGCCGAGGTGTGCGACCGCATCACCGTGATCCGCGATGGCAAACATATCGGCACGCGGTCGATGGCCGAGCTGGACACCGCGCAGATCGTCACCATGATGGTGGGCCGCGAACTGGGCCAGATGTTCGAGCGCAAGCCACACACCATCGGCGAGGTGGTGCTTGAGGCAACGAACGTCACCTGCCTGGACGTGATGAACCCCAAGCGCAAGCGCGTCGACAATGTGTCGCTGCAAGTGCGCAAGGGCGAGATTCTGGGTATCGCCGGCCTGATCGGTGCCGGCCGCACCGAGCTGGTGTCGGCGATCTACGGCGCCTATCCGGGCACCTGGAGTGCGGAGCTGCGCATCGAGGGCAAGCCGGTGCACATCCGCAGCCCGCAGGCGGCGGTGGCCGCCGGCCTGTGCATGGTGCCGGAGGATCGCAAGCGCGACGGCATCGTGCCGTTGATGGGCGTGGGGCCGAACATCACCCTGAGCGTGCTCGACCATTACGCGCGCGGCGGCGTGATCGACGGCAACCGCGAGGCGCATGCGTTCCATCACGAGATGAAACGCCTCAACGTGCGCGCCAGCAGCCCGATGCTGCCGATCGCCAGCCTTTCCGGCGGCAACCAGCAAAAGGCGGTGCTGACCCGCATGCTGATGCCCGACCCCAAGGTGCTGATCCTCGACGAGCCCACCCGCGGCGTCGACGTGGGCGCCAAGCAGGAAATCTACCGGCTGATCTTCGACCTGGCATCGCGCGGCATGGCGATCATCGTGGTCAGCTCCGAAATGCCCGAGGTGCTCGGTCTCAGCGACCGGGTGCTGGTGATGGCCGATGGCCGCATCCGTGGCGACTTCATCAACGATGGGCTGCGCCAGGAAGACCTGCTGGCCGCCGCGCTGGAATTGCCGCACAGGATCGATAACGCATGAATGCTTCCGTGAACGTTTCCCCCGCACCCGGCGAGAAGAACCGGATGCCCGGATCCACCCGCATCCGGCAGTTCTTTTCGCAATACAAGATCGTGGCCCTGCTGGTGGCCGTGGCGCTGATCTGGGCGTACTTCTCGTATGCCACCAACGGCGCCTTCCTCACCTCGCGCAACATCTCCAACCTGTTCCGGCAGATGTCGATCACCGGCATGCTGGCGCTGGGCATGGTGTTCATCATCATCGCCGGCGAGATCGACCTCTCGGTGGGGTCGCTGCTGGGCCTGCTCGGCGGCGTGGCCGCCATCCTGGACATCAGCCAGCACCTGCCGTTGCCGGTGACGATCCTGCTGGTGCTGCTGCTGGGCGCCCTGGTCGGCACGTTCAACGGCCTGTGGGTGACGTGGCTGAGGGTGCCATCGTTCATCGTGGGCTTGGGCGGCATGCTGGCGTATCGCGGCGCGCTGCTGGGTGCCACCGGCGGCTCCACCATCGCGCCCTCGTCCGACGCGTTCGTGGTGATTGGCCAGGGCTACGTGTCGCCGGCCACCGGCAACGTGCTGGCGGTGCTGATCCTCGCCTTGCTGGCTTACATCACCTGGAGCCGGCGCAATGCGCGCCAGCGGCTGGATCTGAAGGTCAACCCGGTCTGGATGGATGCGGCCAAACTGGTCGCCGCCGCCGTGGCGCTGTTCGTGTTCGTGCACGTGCTCAACGATTACGGCGGCATCCCGGTGCCGGTACTGCTGCTGCTGGGCCTGCTGGCGGTGTTCTCGTTCATTGCCACGCAGACGGTGTTCGGGCGGCACATCTACGCGATCGGCAGCAACATCGAGGCCACGCGTTTGTCCGGCATCAACGTCGATCGCGTGCGCCTGGCGGTGTTCGCGCTGATGGGCGTGATGTGCGCCTTCGCCGGCCTGGTCAACACCGCCCGCCTGGCCGCGGGCTCGCCATCGGCCGGCATCAACGGCGAACTCGACGCCATCGCCGCCTGCTTCATCGGCGGCGCCTCGATGCGCGGCGGCGTGGGCACGGTCCACGGCGCGCTGGTCGGCGTGCTGGTGATGGCCAGCCTGGACAACGGCATGTCGATGATCGACGTGGACGCGTACTGGCAGATGATCGTGAAGGGCCTGATCCTGGTGCTGGCCGTCTGGGCCGACGTGGTCTCCAGCGGCGCCCGTCGCTGACCCCGTAGGAGCGCACCCTGTGCGCGAGCTCTTGCAGTTTGTAGGAGCGACTTCAGTCGCGACGCTTTTTGGTTTTGATGTTGGATTTAGAGCAAGAGCTTTCGATCGCCTACGGCGCTCGAGTTACTTTTCTCTTGCGTGGCCAAGAGAAAAGTAACCAAAAGAGAAGGCCACCCCGCTTCCGCGCCTCGCAGGCATCCTGCCTGCGAGGTACGCGCGCGGGCTGCGGGGTTTGTCGACAGGGCATCCTGCCCTGACGCCAAACTGGCTTGCATCCATGCAAGCCACCCTGCGGGCTGATCCTCCGCCCGCCCGCCGCTGCAGAGGGGCCCCGGGAAGAGCGCCGCGCCATCGTGGCGCGGACTCGGTACGCCGCGGCGTTGCCGCGGCGAGAGCGTCGTGGCGTGTGGTTTTCGGTGCTTCCTCTTACCTCCGATCGCCCTGAGCGTAGCCGCGCAGCGGCGAAGTCGAAGGGTGCGGTTGGCGGGAGCCCTTCGACTTCGGCCTTCGGCCTACGCTCAGGGCGAACGGTTGGGGTTGGCGGCTCTGCTCCTGCTTTCGCTCTTGCTCCTGCTTTTGAATTTGCCTTTGCTTTCGCTCCATCCCGAGTACGGGCCAGGATGGCCCGTCGCTCTACCCGGGGCCCCTGTGCGGCGGTGAGTTGGGGTCGACAGGCCGCGCAGCGGGCGTTGCCAGGGATGGCAACGCCTTTTCGCGCGGGCAGGAGCCCGCTCGAAAAGCCCGGCCCCGACTCACGGACTTGCCGGGCAGGAAGCCCGGCAAGCGCCAAGCGGGGTGGCCTTTCTCTTTGGTTACTTTCTCTTTGGCCACGCAAAGAGAAAGTAACTCGAGCGCCGAAGGCGATCGAAAGCTCTTGATCGTGCTTCTGCTCCAGCTCGACCAAAAGAGCGTCGCGACTGAAGTCGCTCCTACAAACAGCAAGAGCATCGCGCACGACCGAATGAAGTCCCTCATGGACAGGTGCGCTCCTGCAGGTGAGCGCTGCTCTGAGGCCTGCGTTGCCGAACATCTTCATTGATCGCGACCCCGGTCTTTTGCAGTAGGCCCGCCCGTCGGCACCCGCTGCACGACGGGCCGCGAAACCCCCGGTCTTTATCAAATCACCCAACCCGCATAACGAATTTTGCCGAAAGCGGGGCGGCGGAGCGGGTGCGGCCTATTTGTATGATAAATAGACAGGCATTCCGATGTGCGCCTGGTGGCGCGCGTCCGTAGCAGCGTTGGGGGATGCCGTGCGAATTTCCAGAATTGCCTTGTTGAGCCTGGCCTCGGCCCTTGCCGCCACGGTGGCCACGGCCGATGCCGCAGAGAGAGTCACGCTTGACCGCCACGGTGCGTGGGTCAGCGTCGAGGCGTACGGCCCGAACGTCGTCCACGTGACGATTGCCGCCGACAAGGCCAGGGCGCTGGCGGCGCCCGGCTACGGGATTCTTGCCGACCATGCCGATAATTCGGCCTTCCGGCAAACCCAGGACTCTAGCGGCGACACGTTTGCGTCATCGGCATTGACCCTGCATGTGGACGCGCCGCCGCCGCCGCGCGCACCGGGGATCACCGATCGCTATTTTGCGCCGCAGCTGGCGCCGGTGAGCCTGCAGGTGAAGAACGCCAGCGGCGCGACCGTCGTCGACATGACCGGTTGGGAGATGGCGCCGCATGACGTGGCGGGCGAGGCGACCTATCAGGTGGGCGCCACGTTCACGGCACCCGCCGATGAGCATTACTACGGCATGGGCCAGAACCAGGAAAGCCTGGGGCCGCTCGATCTGCGCGGCCGCGTGATCGACTGCAAGCACTGGTACGACGCGCCCAGCGGCGAAACGGTGTGCGTGCCCTTCATGGTCTCGTCGAAGGGTTACGGCATCATCTGGGACAACCCGTCGGAAACGCGCTTCGTTGCCGGTATCAACGGCCGCACCCGGTTCCAGTCGAAGGTGGGTGAGCGCGTCAGCTTCTTCGTCATCACCGGCGACACGCCGGAGCAGATCTACTCGGCCTACGCGCGGGTGACCGGCAAGACGCCGATCCCGCCCAAGGCCGCCTTTGGCCTGATCCAGTCCAAGGCGCGCTATGACAGCCAGGCCGAGATTCTGCGCGTGGCGCGTACCTATCGCGAGAAAAACTATCCGCTCGACGTGATGGTGCTCGACTGGTTCTACTGGACGCGGATGGGCCAGATGGACATCAACCCGGCGGAATTCCCCGACCCCGACGGCATGAACCGGCAGCTGCACGCGATGGGCATGAAATCCATCGTGTCGGTGTGGCCGCGCTTCGAGCAGTCCAGCCGCTATTTCAAGGAGCTCGACCGCAGGGGCTATTTCCTCAAGGACAAGAACGGCAAGACGGTCGATGGCCTGCCGTTCCGTTCCGATCGCGCCGGCGCGCTGATCGACGCCACCAATCCCGACGCGCGCCAGTGGTTCTGGACGCACATGCGCGACAACATCCTGTCGCACGGCTTCGACTACCCGTGGCTGGATGAGACCGAGCCGGACCTGGTGCCGGACGGCTATTTCTTCTCGATCGGCTCGGGCGACCGCTACCACAACGTCTATCCGCTGCTGCACGTGGAGGGCGTGGCCAAGGGCATGCGCGCGTGGAAGCCGGATGAGCGCGTGCTGATCCTTTCCCGCGCCGCCTACTTGGGCTCGCAACGCACCGGCGCGCTATTCTGGTCGTCCGACATCGACCCCAGCTGGGAAGCGCTGCAGCGACAGATTCCCACCGGCCTCAACATGACCGCGTCGGGTATCGCCTATTGGGGCAACGACATTGGCGGCTGGCAATGGCTGCCGCAAACCACCCATGCCACGAACAAGCCGCTGCTCGATCCTTCCGATGCGCGTGACACGGTAGGGCAGAACAACGATTACCCGGAACTGTTCACGCGCTGGTTCCAGTACGGCACCTTCCTGCCCACGCTGCGCATCCATGGCATGCGCAAGCACACGGAGATCTGGGCGTTCGGGCACGAGGCCGAGGCGATCCTGGCGAAGTACGACAGGCTTCGCTATCGCCTGATTCCCTACATCTACAGCCAGGCCAAGAAAACCTACGACACCGGCGCGCCATTCATGCGGCCACTGTGGATGGATTTCCCCGACGACCCCAAGGTCGCCGACCTCGGCACGCAATACATGTTCGGCCCCGCGTTCCTGGTGGCGCCCGTCACCGAACAGGGCCAGACGCAGAAAGACGTCTATCTGCCCGCCGGCAGCGACTGGTACGACTTCTGGACCAACGAGAAGCTGGCCGGTGGACGCTGGGTGAAGGTGGCCGCACCGATCGACCGGATTCCCGTGTTCGTGCGCGCCGGCTCGATCGTGCCGCTGGGTTCGGACATCCCCTCCACCGCAACGAAGCAATCGATTGCCGAGATTCGCGTCTACCCCGGCAAGAATGCCGACTTCGCGCTCTACGACGACGACGGCACCTCGTACGGCTATGAAAAAGGCCAGGGCACCGTCACTGCGCTGCACTGGGACAACGCATCGCGAAGCTTGCGTGCCACCGGCGGCGATGCGGCGTTGGGCAGGAAGGTCGCGGACCTGGCGAAGGTGATGGGCAAATAGCTGGCGTGGCGTTGCGTCGCGTTGCGGTCCTTGCGCGGCCGCAACGCCTGCGACGGCCGGCCGACCGATCCGGCTCGCGAAGCATCCGGGTCGCCGCGTTTCGCGGGGATTTTGCGTGGGCCGACGCGGTGGTTGCACCTTGTGTTTTGCGGCGTGCGCAAACGAAGAATCGTCGGTCGAATCGCCGATTTCGTAATTGCACCCGTGTTGCGCTCCCTCCAGCATGCGTGCGCTGTCGGTGCAACGGATGCCCTCCAGTGCGCAGCGATTGGAACGGTGCTGGCAATCGGGCGATGTACGCCGAACAGATGCCATCGCCATCGGTGACATGCAGGCGCGGATCACTGCCGCGGCCATCCAAATTCTTCGGGAACAAAAACATCAGATGAACGGGCAATACAGCGACAAATCCAGGCGTTTCGACACGGTGCCACTGTGCCGCCGCGGCCTTTCGATGGCCATTGCGATGAGCGTGGCGATGTTGTCCATGCCGGCGGCGGCGTGGGCGCAACAGGCCGATGCGAGCGCCAGCGCGAGCACCGGCCAGGGCGCCCCGCAGCAGACCAGCAAGAGCGCGGCCAAGCAGGCGGCCACCAGCCTCAGTGCGGTCACCGTTACCGGTGTGCGCGCCAGCATGGCGTCGGCGATCTCGATCAAGCAGAACGCCGACCAGATCGTGGATTCGATCGTGGCCGAGGACATCGGCAAGCTGCCCGACAGCAATGTGGCCGAAGCGCTGCAGCGCATCTCCGGCATCCAGATCGACCGCAACTATGGCGAGGGCAGCACCATCGCCATCCGCGGCCTGACCCAGGTGCGCACCGAGATCAACGGGCGCGACGCCTTCACCGCCAACGGTGGCCGCGCGCTGAGCTTCGAGGATGTGCCATCCGAACTGCTGGCCGGCATCGACGTGTACAAGAACCCGTCGGCGGAAATCATCGAGGGCGGCCTCGGCGGCACGGTGAACCTGCGCACGCACAAGCCGTTCGATTTCGAGGGCCAGAAGATCGCGGTCACCGGCGAATACGACTACGGCGACCTGATCAAGGAAGGCCACCCCTCGGCCTCCGCGCTGTACAGCAACCGCTGGAACACCGATGCCGGCGAGTTCGGCCTGCTGGTGGACGTGGCCTACCAGAAGCATTCGTTCCGCCAGGACGTGATCAGCACCGAACCGTTCTACACCATCCATGCCGGCGCCACCGATCCGGCGACGGGCGAGGTGTATCCGGAAGCGAACTACCCGGGCTTCGAAGGCCGCACGCTGCAGGTGCCGCACGGCGGCGGCGTTGGCGAGACACTGGGCGAGCGCCGCCGGCTGGGTACGTCCGTCGCACTGCAGTGGCGCCCGAATGCCGACGTCGAGTTGTATGCGCAGGCGCTGCGTTCGGATTACAAGTTCCAGTGGAACGACTATTCCTACTTCGCCTACACCAGCGCGCAGGGAATGATTCCCGACCCGAGCCAGCCGTTCGAATTCGGCCCCAACGGCGACTTCATCAGCGGCACCTTCAACGGCACCGGCGGCAACAACGCCGATGGCGTGCCCGACCCGTCCGTCGCACCGACCGCCGGCGTCAGCGTCGACTCCAACAGCAGCCTCACCACGCGCCATTCGGTCACCACCGACTTCTCGTGGGGCGGTTCGTGGAACGCCAGCAACAACCTCACCCTGAAGACCGATTTCCAGTACATCAAGGCCAAGACGGACACGTTCCGCTACATCCTCAACACGCATACCACCACGCCGTATTTCTACCAGGACATCGGCGGGCACACGCCGGTGCTGCACGTGGACAACGCGTACGTGACCGATCCGGCCAACAGCGCGTTCAACTTCCTGCTGGACGACAAGGCCAGGAGCCGCGGGCGCGAGTTCGCCTGGCGCGCCGATGGCGAGTATTCGTTCGGCGGCGATTTCCTGCAGTCGGTGAAGTTCGGCGTGCGCACCACCAACCGCAAGGCGGAAACCGAGGACTCCGGCTACCGCTTCGTGTGGATCGGCCAGCCGCTGGCCAACTATGACGACTCCACCTGGGTGCGCCGTTCGTTTGCCGACTTCTTCCATGGCGACGCCGACGTGATCGGCTCGTTCCTGGCGCCGAACCCGTCGCTGCTGTACGACTACGACGCCTCGCGCACCATGTTCGGGATGGCCGATCCGCTGACCTATCCGGCCACCGGCACCAACAAGCAGGGCGAGAAGACCTATGCCGCCTACGGCCTGATCAACTTCGGCACGTACCTGGGCTCCATTCCCATCGACGGCAACGTCGGCATCCGCGCGGTGCGCACGAACGTCAGCACCCACGGCGTGATGACCGACTCGACCGGCGCGGTGCTGCCGCTCAGCGTCGACAACTCGTACAACTCCTACCTGCCCAGCCTCAACCTCACCGCCCACCTCACCGACACCTTGCAGTGGCGCTTCGCCGCGTCGAAGGGCTTGTCGCGGCCGAGCTTCGACCAGCTCAATCCGATGCTGACCCTGAGCACGCCAAACGCGGAAACGGGCGCGAATGCCTACACCGGCAGCGCCGGCGGCAACCCGTACCTGAAGCCGATGACGGCCAGGCAGTACGACACCTCGCTGGAGTGGTACATCGCGCCCAACCAGATGCTCTACGGCGCGCTGTTCTACAAGGCGGTGGACGGCTTCGTGCAGAGCACGTCGGTGAACGAGCCGCACGTGGACCAGCTGGGCCAGACGCATGATTACAACGTCACCCGCCTGGTCAATGGCGAGAACGGCGTGATCAAGGGCGCCGAGGCGGGCTACCAGACCTTCTTCGACTTCCTGCCTGAGCCGTTCGACGGGCTGGGCATGCAGGTCAACTACACCTACGTCTACAGCAAGGCGCCCAGCCCGGATGCGATGGATACCGACGGCAATCCGTTGCAGGTACCGCTGGAAGGCTTGTCGAAGAACAGCTACAACCTCGTGGCGATGTACGAGAAGGGTCCGGTTTCCGCCCGCGTTGCCTACAACTGGCGCAGCCAGTGGGTGGTCACCACGCGCGGCAACGGTACCGGTGATCTGCCGATCTACGACAAGGCCTATGGCCAGGTCGACGCGTCGGTGACGTACCACTTCTCCGACATGTTCTCGCTGACCGCCGCGGCGGTGAACCTGACCAACACCAAGCGCGCCACGATCTTCGGTGTGGATACGCGACCGCGTGACGTGCAGATCAACGACCGCATGTTCAGCCTGAAGGCGCAGTTCAGTTTCTGATCCCGTTGCACCACGGTGCTGGCAATCCGTACCCCTTCCCGGGTTGTCGGCACCTTTTTCTACAGGAGGCGATGATGAGCCAGGCCCGACCAACCCATCCTTCCTCCCTGCTGTCGCGCCTGCGGTGGCTTGCCTGCCTGTGGGTTTGCGGCGTGTTGCCAATGGTCGCGGTGGCGCAGGACGTGCGCTACGACTGGCAGAGCGTGCGTATCGGTGGCGGCGGCTACGTCAGCGGCCTGGTGTTCCATCCCGCCGAAAAGGGCTTGTACTACGCGCGCACCGACGTCGGTGGCGCGTACCGCTGGGACGATGCGGCGAAAACGTGGCTGCCGCTGACCGACTGGCTCGGCGCGGAGGACGCCAACCTCACCGGCATCGAAAGCATGGCGGTGGACCCGCACGACGCGGGCTGGATCTACCTGGCCGCGGGCACGTATACGACCGCGGCGGCCGGCAATGGCGCGATGCTGCGCTCGCACGATCGTGGCGCGACCTTTCAGCGCGTCGACCTGCCGTTCAAGCTGGGCGGCAACGAGCTGGCCCGCGGCAATGGCGAGCGGCTGGCGGTCGACCCCAACGATGGCCGCATTCTCTTCTTTGGCTCGCGCGATGCGGGCCTTTGGCGCAGCGACGACCATGCGGCACACTGGGCGCGCGTCGATGCCTTTCCCGCGGTGGCGACCTCGTTCGCCTCCACCGCAAAAAACCAGTGGCGGCGCCAGCCGATCGGCATCGTGTTCGTGGTGTTCGAGCCGGCCAGCGGCAAGACAGGGCAGCCCACGCCGGTGCTGTATGCCGGCGTTTCCACCCGCGAAACCAGCCTGTTCCGCTCCACCGATGGCGGCCGGAGCTGGCAGGCGGTGCCGGGCCAGCCGACCGGTTTGCGTCCCACGCACATGCGCCGCAGCCAGGACGGCAGCTACTACCTCACCTACGGCGACGAGCCGGGGCCCGACGACATGAGCGACGGCGCGGTGTGGAAATTCAACCCCGCCGACGGCCGCTGGACCGACATCACGCCGCTGCCGCGCCACGGCAAACCCATCGGTTTCGGCTGGGGCGACATCACGGTGGATGCGCACGATCCGCGCATCCTGATGGCCAGTACGTTCCATCACTACACGCCGTACGACGAGATCTACCGCAGCACCGATGGCGGCCAGCATTGGCGACCGGTGTTTCCGCGCTCGCGCTTCGATCACTCGAACGCGCGCTGGACGGCCGACCACCATCCGCACTGGATGAGCAGCCTGGTGATCGATCCGTTCGATCCTGACCACGTGTTGTTCGTCACCGGCTACGGCGTGTGGGCCTCGCGCAACATGCGCGCGTTCGATCACGGCGGCACGGTGGACTGGTGGTTCCAGGACACCAACCTGGAGGAAACCGTGCCGCTGGGCCTGGCCAGCCCGGCCGAGGGCGCGCATCTGCTGAGCGCGGTGGGCGACCTCGACGGCTTCCGGCATGACGATCTCGACGTGGCGCCGCTGCAGTTCGCGGTGCCGCCGCGCTACGCCAACGGCTACAGCATCGACGTGGCCGGCAAGGCGCCGCGCGTGGTGGTGCGCACGGGCCGCATCCGCGGGCCGGTCAATGCGGTGCGTGCGGCGTATTCGCTCGATGGCGCCGGCAGCTGGCACGCGTTTGCCAGCGAGCCGGGCGGCAACGGCGAAGGCACGATCGCCGTGGCCACCGACGGCCGCAGCGCATTGTGGTTTCCGCTGGAGGCGGGCAACGCCTATGTCACCCGCGACTGGGGCAAGCATTGGATCGCGGCAGAGGGTTTGCCGAAGGCGGCACGGGTGCTGGCCGACCGCGTTGACGGGCAGCGCTTCTACGCGCAGGACATCGCCAGCGGCGCGTTGTTCGCCAGCCACGATGGCGGGCTGCATTTCACCGCGATCGGTGGTGCGTTCGGCAAGGCGGTGAAACAGCAATACCAGGCGCCGCGCCGACCCACGAATGCGGTGGTGTATGCGGTGCCGGGGCAGGTTGGAACGCTGGTGGCGGTGAGTGCCCGTGGCGGCGTGATCCGCGGGCGCGATGACGGCCAGGTGCTGCGCCAGAGCCGCGGTATCGACAGCGCCGTGTCGCTGGGCTTCGGCAAGGCCGCGCCGGGGCGTCGCGAACCGACGCTGTTCCTGGCCGGCGTCGTCGCGGGCCAGCGCGGCCTGTTCCGCTCGGTCGACGGGGGCGTGCAGTGGCAGCGCATCAACGACGATGCGCATCAATACGGTGAGGTGGGTTATGTCACCGGTGACCCGCGCGTGTTCGGTCGCGTGTACTTCGCTACCGGTGGCCGCGGCATCTTCCGCGGCAATCCCGCCGGGGAGCAGCCATGAATCCCGCCGCCTTCGCTCTCTGGTGGCGCGCGGCAGCACGATGGCTGCTGGCGTGCGTGTTGATGGGTGCCGCCTTCATCGCACAGGCGCAGACCATTCGCTACGACGCCGCGACGCGGGTGTTCCGCATCGATACCGACGCGGTGTCCTACGCGTTCGGCGTCAACGAGAACGACCAGCTGCAGACGCTGTACTGGGGCGCGCGGCTGGCGGCGGGTGACGCGCTGCCCGCGGCGCACACCAACGAGGGCAACGTCTCGTTCGATCCGCCCGAGAGCACCAGCCTGCAGGAATACGCCGGCTGGGGTGGCTCCCTGTACGTGGAGCCCGATCTGAAGCTGCGCTACGCCAACGGCAACCGCGACCTGGTGCTGCGCTACGTGTCGCACCGCATCGACGGCAATCGTCTGGACGTCCATTTGCGCGATATCCGCCAACCGCTGGACGTGACGCTGCATTACGTGGTCGATCCGGCCACCGGCATCATCGGCCGCTCGGCATTGATCGAGAACCACACGAAGCAGGCAGTGACCATCGACAGCGTGGCCGCGGCCAGCTGGAACCTGCCCGCGGGCGAGGACTATTCCCTGCGCTACCTCACTGGCCGCTGGGCCGGCGAATGGCAGTTGCAGACGCGCGCGATCACGCCCGGCAATACCGTGCTGGAGAGCCGGCGCGGTTCCACCGGCCACGAGAACAACCCGTGGTTTGCGATCGAACGCGGCGGCGAGTGGGCCGAGAATCACGGCGACGTGTGGTTCGGCGCGCTGGCCTGGAGCGGCTCGTGGCGCATCACCGTGGAGCAGGGCGTGCTGCACCAGGTGCGCGTCACCGGCGGCTTCAATCCGTTCGATTTCGCCTGGCCGCTGGCGCCGGGCGAATCCCTGAGCACGCCCGTGTTCTACGCCGGCTACACCAGCGGCGGCATCGGCGAGGCATCGCGTTTGTTGCACCGGTTCGAGCTGACGCAGGTGCTGCCGCAGCAGCCGAAGCCGCGGCTGCGCCCGGTGCTGTACAACTCGTGGGAAGCCACCAACTTCGCCGTCGACCAGGCCGGCCAGGAGCATCTGGCCGAGCTGGCCGCCAGCATCGGGGTGGAGCGTTTCGTGATGGACGACGGCTGGTTCGGCGCGCGCAACGACGACCATGCCGGGCTGGGCGACTGGGTGGTCAACCCGAAGAAATTTCCGCACGGGCTGAAGCCGCTGATCGACAAGGTGCATGCGCTGGGCATGGATTTCGGCCTGTGGGTCGAGCCCGAGATGGTCAACCCGGACAGTGACCTGTACCGCGCACATCCGGATTGGGTGTTGAATTTCACCGGCCGACCGCGCAGCGAGGGGCGCAACCAGCTGGTGCTGAACCTGGCGCGGCAGGACGTGCGCGATTACGTATTGAAGGTGCTGGACGACCTGCTCAGCCACAACGACATCGCCTTCCTGAAGTGGGACTACAACCGCAACTGGTCCGAGCCGGGCTGGCCGCAGGTGGCACCCGACCAGCAGCGGAAGGTGTACGTGGCCTACGTGCGCAACCTGTACGGCATCCTGGCCGAACTGCGCAAACGTCACCCGCATGTGGAGATCGAGTCGTGCTCGGGTGGCGGCGGCCGCGTCGATCTGGGCATCCTCGGCCACACCGATGAAGTGTGGCCGTCCGACAACACCGACCCGTTCGACCGGCTGTCGATCCAGGACGGTTTCAGCTACGCGTATTCGCCGGCGGTGATGATGGCCTGGGTCACCGATTCGCCGAACTGGGTAAACAACCGCCGCACCTCGCTGGATTACCGCTTCCTGTCCTCGATGCAGGGTTCGCTGGGTATCGGCGCCAACCTGTTGCACTGGACGCCGACGGATTTCGCCACTGCGAAGAACTACGTGGCCGACTACAAGGCGATCCGCGCCAGCGTGCAGCACGGCAGGTTGTACCGGCTGCTGTCGCCGCGCGACAACAGCCCGCACGCGGTTACCGAATCGGTAGCGCAAGATGGTGCGCAGGCGGTGCTGTTCGCCTTCCTGCAGGCCAGCCAGATGAAGTATCCGTATCCGCGCGTGCGCTTGCAGGGGCTGGACCCGGATGCGCGCTATCGTTGGCGCTCGCTGCATGGCGAGCCGGTGGCGGGCACGCTGGCCGAGGCCAGCGGCGCCTACTGGATGCATCACGGCATCGACCTGGCCCTCACGGGCGACCACCAGGCGGCCGCCATCGTGTTCGATCGTGTCGGGGGTGGACAATGAACAGCCGTCTGAATCGTCTGGCCTGGCTGGCGCTGCTGTGCAGTCCGCTGGCCTGCGCCGCGCCGGCGCTGGCAGCATCGCTCGATGTGCCGCTGCTGTTTACCGACGGCGCGGTGCTGCAGCGCGACCAGCCATTGACGGTATGGGGCTGGGCCGCCCCGGGCAGCATGGTGCAGGTCAGCTTCGACGGCCAATCGACGCAAGCCACGGCCAACCCGAAGGGCGAATGGAACGCCACCTTGCCGGCCCATAGCGCGGGCGGCCCGTACACCTTGACGATCGCCGACGGCGCGCAGAAGAACGTGGCGCGCGACGTGATGGTGGGCGACGTGTGGTTGTGTTCGGGCCAGTCGAACATGGAGTTCAAGCTGTCGCAGGCGCAAGACGCCAAGGCGGAAATCGCCCGCGCCAACGACGCCGGCATCCGGGGTTTCACCGTACCCAAGTCGTGGTCGGGCGAGCCGTCCGATCATCTCGCCGGTGGCAGCTGGCAGCACGCCACGCCGCAGACAGCGGGTGACTTTTCCGCCGTGTGCTGGTTTTTCGCGCGCGAGATCCGCGCGCGCACCGGCGTGCCCATCGGCATGATCCACAGCAGTTGGGGCGGCAGCCGCATCGAGGCATGGATGGACGCCGCCAGCACCGGCGTGTCGCCGTCGGTGGTGAGCGCGCAAGCCGATGGGCTGGCAGCCGAGGATCGCCGCAAGACGCAGGCCACATGGAAGCGGCTGGGCGTCTGGGCCAAGGCGGAGGTACCGACCACCGACGGCGATGGCACACCGTCGTGGGCGGCCGCGACGCTGGATACCAGCGATTGGGCATCCATGGCGGTGCCCGCGTACTGGGAAAGGGCCGGCTACTTCGGCATGGATGGCGTGGCCTGGTATCGCACCAGCTTCACTCTCGATGCGGCCGAAGCCGCGCGTGGCGTGCAGCTGGGCCTGGCCAAGTTCGACGACACCGCGCGGGCGTGGGTCAACGGCAAGCGCGTCAGCGCGCAAAGCGACGAATGGAACGTCGCCCGCGTCTATCACGTGGCACCGGCCCTGCTGCACGCCGGGCGCAACACCATTGCCCTAGAGGTCACCGACGAGGGCGGCTATGGCGGCATCTATGGCGACGCCGACATGCTCTATGTGCAGGCGCCGGGCGGCAAACGCCACCCGTTGGCCGGCGACTGGCAGTTCCGTCCGGTACCGGCGTCGGTGACCATCACCACGCTGGATGGCAAGAACCAGCTGGCCACGCTGCTCTACAACAAGATGATCCACCCGCTGATCCGCTACCCGCTGCGCGGCGTGCTGTGGTACCAGGGCGAGGCGAACGCCGGCCCCGGTGACGCCAGCCGTTATCGCGACCAGTTCGCCACCCTGATCAAGGCGTGGCGCGCGGACTGGCGGCAACCGCAGCTGCCGTTCCTGTGGGTGCAACTGGCCAACTGGATCTCCGGCCAGGACACCGCGCAATCGAGTCCGTGGGCGCAGCTGCGCGCCTCGCAATCGGCCGCGCTGAGCCTGCCGGCCACGGGGCAGGCGGTGACCATCGACATCGGCAATCCCGACGACATCCATCCGGTGAACAAGCAGGACGTGGGGCATCGACTGGCGCTGGCCGCCAAACATGTGGTGTACGGCGACACGCTGGTGTACGCCGGGCCGCGCTACACCGCGATCCGCATCGACGGCGCGCGCGCCATCCTCTCGTTCGACACGCAGGGCAGTGCGCTGGCCGCGCGCGGCGGGCCGCTGGGCGGTTTCCAGGTGGCCGGTGCCGATCGGCAATTCCATCCCGCCCAGGCGCGCATCGAGGGCACGACCGTGGTGGTGTCCAGCGCCGACGTGACCGTGCCGATCGTCGTGCGCTACGGCTGGAGCGACAACCCGGTGCACGCCAACCTGATCAATCGCGAAGGCCTGCCGGCCTCGCCGTTCGAAACCCGACCCTGGTGAAGTCATGACTCTTTCCGCACGCCGATCCCTTCGTCGCCTGCTGTTGCCATTGCTCTGCATGGGCGTGGCCACGCTGGCCCTTGCCGGCCCGCTGCGGGCGGCATCCACGCCGCTGCCGCGCGTGGTCACCGCCGATGGCCGCCACCAGCTGCAGGTGGACGGCAAGCCGTACCTGATCCTCGGTGCGCAGGTGAACAACTCCAGCAACTGGCCGGCGATGCTGCCGGCGGTGTGGCCGGCAATCGAGGCGCTGCACGCCAACACCGTGCAGGTGCCGATCGGCTGGGGCCAGATCGAGCCGGTGCAGGGCCAGTTCGATTTCAGCTTCCTCGACACGCTGGTGACCCAGGCGCGCGAGCACGACGTGCGGCTGGTGCTGCTGTGGTTCGCCACCTGGAAAAACAACGGGCCGAACTACGCGCCGTCATGGGTGAAGCTGGACAACAAGCGCTACCCGCGCGTGGTGAAGAAGGACGGCAGCACGCTGGGCTCGCTGTCGCCGTTCGGCGCCGCCACGCTGGAGGCCGACCGCGCCGCGTTCGTGGCTTTGATGAAACACCTGCGCCAGATCGATGGCGACCGCCACACGGTGATCATGGTGCAGGTGGAAAACGAGTCGGGCACCTACGGCACCGACCGCGATTACTCGGCTGCCGGCGACAAGCTGCTGCAGTCGCCGGTGCCCGCCGCCGTGCTGCAGAAGACCGGCAAGTCCGCCGGCAGCTGGAGCCAGGTCTTCGGCAAGGATGCGGCGGAATACTCCTACGCCTGGGCCATCGCCCACTACATCGAGCAGGTGGCCGCCGCGGGCAAGGCCGTCTACAACCTGCCGATGTACGCCAACGCGGCGCTGCGCGATCCGTTCAACCCCGGCCCGCCCGGCGGTTATTCCAGCGGCGGCCCCACCGACAACGTGATCGGCATCTGGCGTGCCGCCGCGCCGTCGCTGGATTTCGTGGCGCCGGACATCTACATGCGCGAGTGGAAGAAATACACCGCCGTGCTGGACCGCTACAGCCGCCCCGACAACGCGCTGTTCGTGGCCGAGACCGGCAACGACACCGCCTATGCGCGCTACGTGTTTGCCACGCTGGGCCACCAGGCCATCGGCTTCTCGCCGTTCGGCATGGACTACACCAAGTACTCCAACTGGCCGCTGGGCGCCAAGGCGATCACGCCGGAAACCATCCAGCCCTTCGCCGCCAACTACGAGCTGCTGGCGCCGCTGGCCGGGCTGATCGCCACGCGGAGTTTCGAGGGCAAGGTCTGGGGAGCGTCCGAGCCCGATGACACCCACGAGGAAACGCTGGACCTCGGTGACTGGCGCGTGCAGGTGAGCTACGGCCGACCGCAGTTCGGTGTGGATCCCCCGCAAGGCAACCCCAAGAAACTCGGCGGCGTGGTGATCGTGCAACTGGCGCACAACGAATACCTGGTGGCCGGCTATCACGCACGGGTGAACTTCATGCCGCCCAAGGGCCATGACGGCCAGCACTTCCTGCTGGAAAAAGTGCAGGAAGGCCGCTACGACGACAACGGCCAGTGGCATTTCATCCGCGAATGGAACGGCGACCAGACCGACTACGGCCTCAACCTCACCAGCCAGCCGCAGGTATTGCGGGTAAAGCTGGCGACGTATTGAAACCCTCACGTCCCGTCATTCCAGCGAACGCTGGAATCCAGTGCCTTCATGCGACTACCGAGGCGCTGGATCCCAGCGTTCGCTGGGATGACGAGCACCATGCCACTCTCGACCGATCCACCGATTGGAGACATGACCCATGTACCGCATTCCCATGAACCCGCTGGTCGGATGCCTGCTGATCGGACTCCTGTCCGGCTGCGGCAGCAACGCCGCGCCGTCCGCTGACAACACCGCCGCGACGACCAAGGCGGCATTCCAGCGCATCGACGACGGCGTCATCGTGGACGTGGGCGACAGCCAAAAGGTGCGCCTGCAGGTGGTGGACGAGTCGATCATCCACGTCACCGCGGTGCCCAAGGGCGGCTTCGATCTGCCCAGGAGCCTGATGGCGCTCAAGACCGGCGGCGGCAGGCAGTTCACCGTTGCCACCGATGCCGGCCACGTGCTGCTGAAGACGCCCAAGCTCACCGCCGAAGTCGATAACGCGACCGGCGCCGTGCGCTTCCTCGACGAAAGCGGCAAGCCGATCCTCGCCGAGCAGCCCAACGGCCGCAGCTTCACGCCGGTAACGGTGGACGGCAAGCCGTTCTACGCCGTGCGCCAGGAGTTCGCCTCGCCCGACGACGAGGCGTTCTACGGCCTGGGCCAGCACCAGAAAGGCACGATGAACTACAAGGGCAAGGACGTGGAGCTGGCCCAGCACAACATCGACATCGCCATCCCGTTCGTGGTCTCCAGCCGCAACTACGGCGTGCTGTGGGACAACAACTCGATCACCCGCTTCGGCGACCCGCGCCCGTACCAGATGATCGACAAGCAGCTGAAGGTGTTCGACGCGGACGGCAAGCCCGGCGGCCTCACCGCCAATTACTACCTGGACGGCAAGCTCAAGCTCAGCCGGGTCGAGCCGCAGATCAACTACGAATACAACAAGGATCTGAAGCGTTGGCCGAAATCGCTGCAGGGCATCGACTCCCAGGGCAATCCCGGCCTCACCGGCGGGCCGGGCCAGACGGTGGAATGGAAGGGTTCGCTGGCCTCCGACGTGGCCGGCCTGCACAAGTTCCGGCTGTACGCCAGCGGCTATTTCAAGCTGTACATCGACGACAAGCTGGTGCTGGACGACTGGCGCCAGAACTGGAACCCCTGGTACCGCGATTTCACCGTGGCAATGCAGCCCGGCGAGAAGCACACCATCCGCCTCGACTGGACGCCGCAATCGGGCTACATCGCGCTCGATCATCTTGACCCGTTGCCGGTGGCCGAGCAGAACGAGTTGTCGCTGTTCTCCGAGCTGGGCCACGCGATCGACTATTACTTCATCGGCGGCGACAACCTCGACGACGTGATCGCCGGCTACCGCGACGTCACCGGCAAGGCGGTGATGCTGCCGCGCTGGGCCTACGGCTTCTGGCAGAGCCGCGAGCACTACGCCTCCAGCGACGATCTGATCAACACGGTGAAGCAATACCGCAAGCTGGGCTTGCCGCTGGACAACATCGTGCAGGACTGGTTCTACTGGAAAGAGGACGCCTGGGGCTCGCAGCAGTTCGATCCGGCGCGCTACCCCGACCCGCAGAAACTGGTCGATACGCTGCACGACCTGCACGCGCACCTGATGATCTCCGTGTGGCCGAAGTTCTACCCCACCACGGCCAACTACAAGGAGCTCGACGCCAAGGGCTACATGTACAAGCGCAACGTCGAAGTGGGCCAGAAGGACTGGGTCGGCAAGGGTTACCTCAGCTCGTTCTACGACCCGTACAGCGAGGAGGCGCGCGACATCTACTGGCGCCAGATCAACGATGGCCTGGGCAAGCTGGGCATGGATGCGTGGTGGATGGACGCCACCGAGCCGGACATCCAGTCCAACATCAGCATCGACGAGCGCAAGCTGCGCATGGGGCCGACCGCGCAGGGGCCGGGCGCCGCGTTCTTCAACTCCTATCCGCTGATGACCACCACCGCGGTGTACCAGGGCAGCCGCAAGGCGTACCCGAACCGGCGCGTGTTCATCCTCACCCGCTCGGCTTTCGCCGGCCAGCAGCGCAATGGCGCGGCCAGCTGGAGCGGCGACGTGGTGTCGCGCTGGAGCAACCTGCGCGACCAGATCTCCGCCGGCGTGAACTTCTCGCTGTCGGGCATCCCCAACTGGACCACCGACATCGGCGGCTTCGCGCTGGAGCCGCGTTATGAAAAGCCGAACGCGAAGGATCTGCAGGAGTGGCGCGAACTCAATGTGCGCTGGTTCCAGTTCGGTGCCTTCAGCCCGCTGTTCCGCTCGCACGGACAGGCACCGCAGCGCGAAATCTACAACCTGGCGCCGGTGGGTTCGGACGTCTACGACACGCTGGCCTGGTACGACAAGCTGCGTTACCGCCTGATGCCGTACATCTACACGCTGGCGGCCGATACCTGGTTCAAGGACGGCACCATCATGCGTGGCCTGGTGATGGATTTCCCGAACGACCCCAAGGTGCGCGGGATAGACGACGAGTACCTGTTCGGCCCGTCGTTCCTGGTGGCGCCCGTCACCGAATACCAGGCCCGCAGCCGCGACGTGTACTTGCCGGCGGGCAGCGACTGGTACGACTTCCATACCGGCAAGCGGTACCCGGGCGGCCAGACGATCAAGGCGGATGCGCCGCTGGCGCGGATGCCGTTGTACGTGCGCGCCGGCGCCATCGTGCCGGTAGGTCCGGCCATCCAGTACACCAATGAAAAGCCCGACGCGCCGATCACGCTGTTCGTCTACACCGGCGCCAACGGCAGCTTCTCGATGTACAAGGACCAGGGCACCACCTACGACTACGAACATGGCGCGTATGCCCGCGTGCCGCTGAGCTACGACGAGGCCAGCGGCACGCTGACCATCGGCAAGCGCGAAGGCAGCTATCCGGGCATGCCCGCCCAACGCACCTTCAACATCCGCTGGATCGCCGGCCCCACGCCCAGCGCCGCCGATTTCGAGGCGAAGCCGGCGCAGAGCGTGCACTATGACGGCTCCGCCATCACCGTACACAAGGACGCGTCGGCCCCATGAACGAAAGCACGCCACCACCGCGACTGATCGGCCTCGACTGGGGCACCACTGGCCTGCGCGCCTACCTGATGGGCGAGGGCGGCCGCGTGCTGGAATCGCGCGAGCGGCCGTGGGGCATCCGCCACCTTCCCGCCGGCGGTTTCGACGCCGCGCTGGACGGCACGCTGGCCGGCTGGCCTGACCTGCCGGTGCTGGCCTCCGGCATGGTCGGCAGCCGCGGCGGCTGGCGCGAAGTGCCCTATGTGGAACTGCCGGCAACGATCGACGCGGTGGTGTTGGCGTTGGATGTCGTCGACAGCGCCAGCGGCCGCCGCGTGCACCTGGTGCCGGGCCTGCGCAATACCACCGTGGCCGACGTGATGCGCGGCGAGGAGACCGAGATCTTCGGCGCGCTGGCGCTGCAGCCGGTATTGGCGGGGCGTTCGGCGCTGCTGCTGCCGGGCACCCACAGCAAATGGGTCAACGTGCTGCATGGCCGCGTGGTCGACTTTGCCACCGCGATGACCGGCGAGCTCTACACGGTGCTGCGCCACCACAGCATCCTGGGTGCCGGGCTGGGCAAGGATGACCCGCCGTTCGACCAGGACGCCTTCCTGCGCGGTGTGCAGAGTGCCCGCGACAGTGGCGCCAGCGGTGCGTTGAGCCGGCTGTTTTCCAGCCGCGCGCTGGTGCTTACCGGCGAGCTGGCCCTGCCCGCCGTACCCGATTACCTGTCCGGCCTGCTGATCGGCGAGGAACTGCGCGGCGCCATCGCCGCCGGCCGCATCAACACCTCCACCCCGCTGCAACTGATCGGCAACCCCGTCTTGTGCCGGCGCTACGTGGTGGCCGCCTCCTGTTTCGAACTGGGCATGGCGCTGCCACCGCGCGGCGCGGCCGCGCTGGGCCTGTGGCAGATCGCGCGGGCGGCGGGGCTGATACCGCACGTCGAGTCCGACTAGGCAGGCCGGTCGTGAGAGCTGTTCCTTCTCCCGCTTGCGGGAGAAGGTGCCCGGAGGGCAGAAGAGGGCGCGCACCGGACGCCCCACAAGTTTGGAGTGATCACATGTCCATGCCCAACCCGCCCGCGCGCCGCCGTGGCAAGGCGCACGTGTACGTGATGCTGACGGCCGTCGCCAGCGTGCTTGGCCTCTTTTCCGGCGCATCGTTCGCCGCGCAGAACCTGCAACTGCACTACGACGCGCCGGCCACCACCTTCAACGAAGCGCTGCCGCTGGGCAACGGGCGCATGGGCGCGATGGTCTACGGCGGCGTGCAGCACGCGCGCTATTCGCTCAGCGAGATCAGCATGTTTTCCGGCTCGCGCTACGACGGCGCCGATCGCAAGGACGCGTTCGCGTACCTGCCGCAGATCCGCCAGTTGCTGCGGGAAGGCCGCAACGTCGAAGCCGAGCAACTGACCAACCAGCACTTTACCTGGAGCGGCGAGGCCGCCAGCGCGCATTACGGCAGCTACCAGGGGCTGGGCACGCTGACGCTGGATTTCGCCGCGAACGCGGCACCGGTCATCGGTTATCGCCGCAGCCTGGACATTCCCACGGCCACCAGTGAAGTGCGCTACACCCAGGATGGCGTGAATTATCGCCGCACGATGTTCGCCAGCGCGCCCGACCAGGTAATGGTGCTGCACCTCAGCGCCGACCGCGCCGGTGCGTTGAACTTCGTCGCCCGCCTGCACCGTGCCGAACGCGCCACGGTCGAGGTCGATGGTGTGAATGGCCTGCTGATGCGCGGCGCGCTGGACAGCGGCGGCAGCGGCAAGGGGCTGGCCTTCGCCGCGCGGGTGCGGGTGATCGCACCCGGCGCCAGCGTGCACGCGGACGCGCACTGCCTGCGCGTCGAGCACGGCACCGACGTCACCGTGCTGATCAGCGAAGCAACCGACTACGACGGCTTTGCCGGACGCCATACCGCGGACCCCGTCGCCGCCAGCGCCGCCGATCTGCGACGGGTGGCGGGCCGCTCCGTGGCGCAATTGCACGCAGCCCACGTGGCCGATTTCCGTTCATGGTTCGACCGTTTCTCGCTGCAGCTGGGCAGCGCCAACAGCGCGCGCGAAGCGATGTCCACGCGCTCGCGCCTCGCTGCCTACGGCGCCGGTGGCGACCCCGGTTTCGCCGCGCTGTATTTCCAGTACGCGCGCTACCTGCTGATTTCCTCCTCGCGCCCCGGCGGCCTGCCCGCCAACCTGCAGGGGCTGTGGGCCGAGGGCACCAGCACGCCGTGGAATGGCGATTACCACACCAACGTCAACATCGAGATGAACTACTGGCCGGCCGAACCCACCGGCCTGGGCGAGCTGGCGCAGCCGCTGTTCGCGCTGACCGCCTCGCTGCAACAGCCCGGCGCCAAAACCGCGCAGCGCTACTACGGCGCGCGCGGCTGGGTGGTGCACACGCTGACCAACCTGTGGGGCTTCACCGCGCCCGGCGCCGAGGCCAGCTGGGGCGTGTGGCAGGGCGCGCCCGCGTGGCTCGGCTTCCACATCTGGGATCACTACCGCTACAGCGGCGACCGCGATTTCCTGCGCCGCTACTACCCCGTGCTGCGCGGCGCCGCGCAGTTCTACGCCGACGTGCTGATCGAGGAACCCGGCTACCACTGGCTGGTGACCGCGCCATCGAGCTCGCCGGAAAACACCGTCTACATGGACGATGGCCGCAAGGCCGCGATCGTGATGGGGCCGACGATGGACGAGGAGCTGATCCGCTTCCTGTTCGGCGCGGTGATCGAGGCGTCGCAAACCCTGCAGGTGGATGCCGATTTCCGCCGCGAGCTGGAAGCCAAACGGGCGCGACTGGCGCCGATCCAGATCAGTCCGGACGGCCGCATCCAGGAATACCTCAAGCCCTATCGCGAGGTGGAGGTGCACCATCGCCACGTATCGCACCTGTGGGCGTTGTTCCCCGGCGATCAGATCGACCTTGCCGAAACGCCGAAGCTCGCCGCCGCGGCCGCGCGCTCGCTGGACGTGCGCGGCGACGACTCCACCGGCTGGTCGGAAGCCTACAAGGTGAACCTGTGGGCGCACCTGGGCGACGGCAACCGCGCGCTGCATCTGTTGAACGTGCTGTTCAAACCGGCCTCGCGCGACACCCGGCTGGGCCACGAATGGGCCGGCACCTACCCGAACCTGTTCAACGCCGGCCCGCCATTCCAGATCGACGGCAACTTCGGCGCCACCTCGGGCATGGTGGAAATGCTGATGCAAAGCGAGGTGGGACAAATCCACCTGCTGCCGGCCTTGCCCGATGCGTGGCCACAAGGCGACGTGCGCGGCCTGCACGCGCGCGGCGGTTTCGTGGTGGACATGCGCTGGGCGAAAGGCAAGCTGGTCGAGGCCAGCTTGCGTTCACTGCGGGGCGGCGATTGCGTAGTGCGCTACGGCGAGCGGCAAGTGTCGCTGTCGACGAAGGCGGGCCGGACCTACCGGCTGCAATCCCGCGATTTCCTGTAGGAGCGACTTCAGTCGCGACCGGGATACGACAGGACCCGGTCGCGGCTGAAGCCGCTCCTACAGGGGGTGTCGGGAATCAGGCGCGCCCGTAAACGTCGTCAAACCGCACGATGTCGTCTTCGCCGAGGTAACTGCCCGATTGCACCTCGATCAATTCCAGCGGCAGCTTGCCGGGGTTGCGCAGGCGGTGCTTGCTGCCCAGCGGGATGTAGGTGCTCTGGTTTTCGCCGAGCAGGAACACCTTGTCGTCGCAGGTGACCTCGGCGGTGCCGGAGACCACGATCCAGTGCTCGGCGCGGTGGTGATGCTTCTGCAGGCTGAGGCTGGCGCCGGGCTTGACCACGATGCGCTTCACCTGGAAGCGCTCGCCTTCCTCCAGCGAGTCGTAATTGCCCCACGGGCGATGCACTACGCGATGCAGCGAGTGCTCGCTGCGGCCGGCGGCCTTCAATTGCTCGACGATCTTCTTCACGTCTTGCGCGGCATCGCGATGCGCCACCAGGGTGGCGTCGGGCGTGGTGACCACGATCAGGTCGTCCACGCCCAGGGTGGCCAGCAGGTGGCGGTCGTGCGAACGCAGCAGCGAATTGCGGGTATTGATGGGCAGCGTGTCGCCCTCGCGCGCATTGCCTTGCGCATCATGCGCCGAGGTCTGCCACAGCGCCGACCACGAGCCGATGTCGCTCCAGGCGCAGCTGACCGGAATCACCGCCGCGCGGCGGGTCTTTTCCATCACCGCGTAATCGATCGAATCGTCCGGCACGCGGGCGAAGGCCTCGCGGTCGATGCGCACGAAATCCAGGTCGGCCGATGCCTTCGCATGCGCCTCGCGCACCGCGGCCAGCATTGCCGGCGCATGCGTCTCCAGCTCTTCCAGGTAGCGCGCCGCCTTGAACAGGAACATGCCCGAGTTCCAGTCATAACCGCCATTGGCGACATAGGCGTGCGCGGTGGCAAGATCGGGTTTCTCGACGAACTGCTCCACGTGGTAGCCGTCGCCCACCGCGTCGCCATGGCGGATATAGCCGAAGCCGGTTTCCGGCCGGTCGGGGCGGATGCCGAAGGTCACCAGCCAGCCCTGCCGGGCCAGCGGCAAGGCTTTTTCCACCGCTGCCACGAAGGCAGCGGTGTCGCCAATGAGATGGTCGGCTGGCAACACCAGCAATACCGCGTCGGCATCGCGCTCGATCGCCTGCAGCGCGCCCAGCGCAATCGCCGGCGCCGTGTTGCGCGCCAGCGGCTCCAGCACGATGGTGGCGCCCTCGATGCCGGCCTGCAGCAGCTGGTCGGCGGCCAGGAAACGGTGATCGTCACTGGCTACCACGATCGGCGCCGCCACCTGCGGCAACTGCCGCGTGCGTGCGATCGCCTGCTGAAACAGCGTGCCTTGGCCAGCCAGGGCCAGGAACTGCTTGGGCAGGTTCTTGCGCGAGACCGGCCACAGGCGGGTGCCGCTGCCGCCGCTGAGGATGAGGGGAATCAACATGTCGTTTTTCCGCGGGTTGCCATGGAATGCGTGGATTGTGAGCCAACCATCCGCGCTTGTCTTTGCCGGCCACCCTCGCGGCGGCTATCCCGCCGTCGGCGTCGAGCGGGCCAGCCCGGCCATGACCTTGTCCAATCCCTCGCGCCAGTCGGGCAGCGCAAAGGCGAACCGGCGCTGGAATGCCTGATTGTCGAGCAAGGACCAGGCCGGCCGCTGGGCCGGCGTGGGGTAGTCGGTGGTGGCAATCGGCAACACGCGGGGCGCGCGGGCCAGCAGCCCGCGACTGACGGCCTGCGCGAAGATCGCACTGGCAAACCCGTGCCAGGTGGTGGCGCCGCTGGCGACCAGGTGATGCGTGCCGCGCAGCGCGCGCCGTTCGACCGAGCCCGCGGCCAGCCAATGATCGAGCGCGGCAAGGCTGGCATCGACGATGAGCGAGGTGTCGGTTGGCGCCCCGTGCTGGTCGGCCACCACGCGCAGTTCCTCGCGTTCGGCGCCCAGGCGCAGCATGGTGCGCAGGAAATTGTGGCCATGCGCGGCATACACCCACGCGGTGCGAAAGATCAGGTGATCGGCGCCGCTGTCACGCAAGGCCTTTTCGCCGGCCAGCTTGCTGCGACCATAGGCGCCCAGCGGCGCGGTGCGCGCGTCCACCTCGTAGGGCTGCGACTGGCCGCCATCGAACACGTAATCGGTGGAATAGTGGATCACCAGCGCGCCGTGCGCGGCGGCCCATTGGCCGAGCGCGCCCACCGCCTCGCCGTTGACGCGGCTGGCCAGCGATTCCTCCTGCTCGGCGCGATCGACGGCGGTATACGCCGCGGTGTTGACGATCACGTCCGGTTGCACGCGATCGAGCAGGGCGGGAAGCGATTCGGGAACCGACAGGTCGGCGACTTCGCCACGGCTGCCGTCGACCAATACGCCATCGCGGCTGGCGGCAAGAAGCTCGCCACGCGCGGCCAGCTCGCCCTGGTCCAGAAACGTGCGGCCAAGCTGCCCATTGGCACCGAGCAGCAGGGTTCTCATGCCTCGAAGACCGGCAGGCGCTCCGGCGCCACGTCGTGCAGGAATGGCGTGGCTCGATCCTTGTCGGACAACAGCGGGTCGCTCACCGGCCAGTCGATGCCCAGTGCGGCGTCGTTCCAGCGAATGCCGGCGTCGGCCTTGGGGTCGTACAGCGCGGTGCATTGGTAGCTGAAGGTGGCGAAGTCGGACAACACGCAAAAGCCGTGCGCGAAACCTTCCGGCACCCAGAAGTGGCGGTGGTTTTCGGCAGTGAGCATGACCCCGGCCGACTGGCCGAAGGTCGGCGAGCCGCGGCGGATGTCCACCGCCACGTCGTACACCTCGCCCTCGAGCACACTGACCAGCTTGCCCTGCGGGTTCGGCCACTGGTAGTGCAGGCCGCGCAGCACGCCCCTGGTCGATCGCGATACATTGGATTGCACGAACTGCGCGGTGATGCCCGCGTCGCGGAAGCTGGCCTTGTTGTAGCTCTCGTAGAAAAAGCCCCGCGCATCACCGAACACCTTCGGTTCGAGAATCATCACGCCGGGCAGCGCCGTCTCGACGACCTTCATCGCACCAGCCCCTGGGTGCTGAGCTGCTGCAGATACTGGCCGTACCCCGTCTTCGCCAGCGGCGCGGCCAGCGCGAGCAGTTGCTCGGTGTCGATCCAGCCGTTCACGTAGGCAATTTCCTCGGGGCAGCAGACCTTCAGGCCCTGTCGGTTCTCGATCGTCTCGATATAGCTGCCTGCCTCCATCAGCGAATCGTGCGTGCCGGTGTCGAGCCAGGCGAAACCGCGGCCCAGTTGCTCCAGGTGCAGCGAGTTGTCGTCCAGGTAGCAGCGGTTGAGGTCGGTGATTTCCAGCTCGCCGCGCGACGATGGTTTCAGTTCGGCGGCGTAGTCGCAGACGCGTTCGTCATAGAAATAAAGGCCGGTGACGGCGTAGTTCGACTTGGGCCTGGCGGGTTTCTCCTCCAGCCCGATCACGCGGCCATCCTGGCTGAACTCCGCCACGCCGTAACGCTCAGGGTCTTTCACCCAGTAGCCGAACACGGTGGCGCCACGATCGCGCGCCGCCGCGCGCTTGAGACGCTCGGTGAAGCCATGCCCGTAAAAGATGTTGTCGCCCAGCACGAGGCAACTCCGCTTGCCGTCGATGAAGTCGCGACCGATGGTGAACGCCTGCGCCAGGCCATCGGGCGAGGGCTGCACCGCGTACTGGATGTTCAAGCCCCACTGCGAGCCATCCCCCAGCAGGCGCTGGAACATCTCCTGCTCGTGCGGCGTGTTGATTACCAGTACGTCGCGGATGTCCGCCAGCATCAAGGTGGCCAGCGGGTAGTAGATCATCGGCTTGTCGTATACCGGCAGCAGCTGCTTGCTCACCGCGCGGGTGATCGGGTGCAGCCGGGTGCCGGAACCGCCGGCCAGGATGATGCCTTTCTGCGTATTGATCATGATCCGAGGCGCTCCATGCGATAGCTGCCGTCGAGCACGCGGTGGCTCCACGACTGGTTGGCGAGATACCAGTCCACCGTCTGCGCGATGCCGCTTTCGAACGTCTGCGACGGCCGCCAGCCCAGCTCGCCCTGCAGCTTGCTGGAGTCGATCGCGTAACGGCGGTCGTGGCCGGGACGATCCTTCACGTAGGTGATCAGCGATTCGCGCGGCTTGCCCTCGGCTAGCGGGCGACGTTCGTCGAGCAGCGCGCAGATGGTCTTGACCACCGTGATGTTCTCGCGCTCGGCATTGCCGCCCACGTTGTAGGTCTCGCCGACGCGGCCGGCTTCCAGCACGCGTCGGATCGCGCTGCAGTGGTCGCCCACGAACAGCCAGTCGCGGATGTTCCTGCCGTCGCCGTAGACCGGCAGCGACTCGCCGGCCAGCGCCTTCTGGATGATCAGCGGGATGAGCTTTTCCGGAAACTGGTACGGGCCGTAGTTGTTCGAGCAGTTGGTGGTCAGCACCGGCAGTCCGAAGGTGTGGTGGAACGCGCGCACCAGGTGGTCGGAGGCGGCCTTGGAGGCGGAATACGGCGAATTGGGCGCGTACGGCGTCTGTTCGGTGAACTTGCCCTCGGCGCCCAGCGACCCGTAAACCTCGTCGGTCGACACATGCAGGAAGCGAAACGCGTCGCGCGCGCCGTCACTGATGCCGCGCCAGTAGTCGCGGGCGGCCTCCAGCAGCGCCAGCGTGCCCACCACATTGGTCTGCACGAACTCGGCGGGGCCATCGATGGACCGGTCCACATGGGATTCGGCCGCAAAGTTGACGATGGCATCCGGCCGGTGTTCGGCCAGCAGTTTCGCCACCAGGTCCCGGTCGCCGATGTCGCCCTGCACGAACACGTGGCGGGCGTTGCCTTCCAGCGACGCCAGCGTGTCCATGTTGCCGGCGTAGGTGAGCTTGTCCAGGTTGACCACGCGCAAGCCGTCGGCGATGGCCTGCAGGACGAAGTTGGCACCGATGAAGCCGGCGCCGCCGGTGACGAGGAGTGTCTTTTTCCCTGTGACTGGGTTTGTCATCACATCTTTCCGTGGGGGCGAGGGGAGGCCTCAGGGCAACGCGGTTGCCGGGCAGATCGCAAATGATGCCCGTTCCCGCCGGGATGACCAAGTGTCGGCAACCGTCGGAGATGCGCCGTGACATCCATAACTCCATGAAAAGAAAGGCCTCTTTCGCAGCTACATGAACGCGAAGCGTACAGGCCATCTCGGCAATCGTTGGTGTAACGGCTAGAATGGCGGGCTTGACCCCATGGACGCAACCCAAAGTGGGCGGCGGAATTCGACGATGAAAAGCGACGCAAAGCGCAACCAGCAGGGCATGGGGACGCGGGCCATCCACGCCGGCCAGCACCCTGATCCGAGCACCGGCGCCATCATGACGCCGATCTATGCCACCTCCACGTACGTCCAGCGGAGCCCGGGCAAACACAAGGGCTACGAGTACTCGCGCACGCAGAACCCCACCCGCATGGCCTACGAGCGTTGCGTGGCGGATCTGGAAGGCGGCGTAGCCGGCTTCGCGTTCGGCTCCGGCATGGCGGCCGCCGCGACCGTGCTGGATCTGCTCGATTCGGGCAGCCACGTCATCGCGATGGATGATCTCTACGGCGGCAGCTACCGCCTGTTCGAACGCGTGCGCCGCCGGTCCGCCGGGCTCGACTTCAGCTTTGTCGACCTCAACGATGCCGCCGCGCTGAAAGCCGCACTGAAGCCCAACACCCGCATGATCTGGGCCGAAACGCCGACCAACCCCACGCTCAAGCTGGTCGATCTGGCCAAGGTGGCCGCGTTCGCCAAAAAGCATGGCCTGATCCTCGTGGTCGACAACACGTTCTGCTCGCCGATGGTCCAGCGGCCGCTGGAATACGGTGCGGACCTGGTGCTGCATTCGGCCACCAAGTACATCAACGGCCATTCCGACATGGTGGGTGGCATCGTGGTGGCGGGCAGCGACGAGTTGGCCGAAAGAATGGCGTTCCTGCAGAACTCGGTGGGCGCCATCGCCGGCCCGTTCGACGCCTTCCTCGCAATGCGCGGCCTGAAGACCCTGCATCTGCGCATGAAAGCGCACTGCCAGAACGCGCTGGAACTGGCCAAGTGGCTGGGAAAGCACCCCGCCGTCGAGCGCGTGATCTACCCCGGCCTCAAAAGCCATCCGCAACACGCGCTGGCCAAGCGCCAGATGCACGGCTTCGGCGGCATCGTCACGATCGAGTTGAAGGGCGGCCTCAAGGCGGCGCGCCGCATGCTGGAACGCTGCGAACTGTTCGCCCTGGCCGAATCGCTGGGCGGCGTCGAAAGCCTGATCGAACACCCCGCCATCATGACGCACGCTTCGGTGCCGGCGGCCAACCGCAAGCGCCTGGGTATCAGCGACGGGCTGGTGCGGTTGTCGGTGGGGGTTGAGGACTTAGATGATCTGCATCGTGAACTGTTGCATGCACTTAACACCAGCGAACGGTGACACTCGTGCGTGAAGATCAAGGTCCGTTTTCCGAGCTCATCGAAAATTGGTTTCTGCTCAAGCGTCTAATAGCACGTGACATCAAGGCGCGGTATCAAGGTTCGATGTTCGGTACGCTGTGGGCGTTCGGCACTCCGCTACTGTTGCTTTTCGCCTATTGGTTCGTACTTGGGGTAATGCTCCAGGCAAAGTGGGGGGCGGTCCCTTCTAAGCTGTATCCCGTCATACTTTTTTCTGGGTTGATCGTCCATTTATTCGGTGCGGACGTCCTGGGCCGGGCACCCATGCTGATCATCGAAAACGGAACCTACGTCAAAAAAGTGGTGTTTCCGCTGGCGACGCTTCAATGGATGGCTGTGGCGACCGCTGCATTCCACCTACTAATAAACCTGCTGATCCTGTTGGCCGGGCAGCTCTTGATTGCTGGCCATCTACCAGCGACTTGGCCCTTGATCATCGTGGTGATTGTGCCTTTGTTGCCGTTATTGCTCGGATTGTCATGGTTCCTGTCTTCAATAGGAACGTTTTTGCGCGACGTGCAACAGGTCATTCCGCTTTTACTGACATTGATGATGTTTCTTAGTCCTATATTCTTCCCGATGGAATTGGTGCCTGAGCGGTATCGCTATTTGATGTACATCAATCCGCTAACACTCATCATTGTGCAGGTACGCGTGGTGGCGATCGAAGGAAGTTGGCCGGACTTTACTGCGCTCAGTATTTATGCGGTGTGTTCGGTAATTTTCATGTATGCGGGGTACTGGTGGTTCTGCCGCACCAGGAAGGGATTCGCCGATGTCATCTGACGATCCTATTATGACTATAACCGCGATATCGAAGAGTTATCTGCTATTCGAAAAGCCATCGCATCGCCTGTGGCAGATGATTTTTCGTGGAAAGCGGCGCTTCTTCAAGGAACATGAAGTGCTGCGCGATATCAGTTTCGAAGTACCCCGGGGACAAACCTTGGGGCTTGTTGGCCGAAACGGAGCGGGTAAGTCGACTTTACTCAGCATCCTGTGCAAGACGCTCACGCCTACATCAGGAAGTGTCCGAGTACGGGGGAAGGTGGCGGCTTTGCTGGAGTTGGGGGCCGGGTTCAACCCTGAATTGACCGGCCGCGAGAATATCGACCTGTGCGCTCAGATCTATGGTTTGTCTCCGGAAGAGGTCGAATCGCGGCGCGGGATGATCATCGAATTCGCCGACATCGGTGAATATATCGATCGGCCAGTGAAAACGTACTCGAGCGGCATGTTTACCCGGCTCGGTTTTTCGGTAGTGGCAAATGTCGATGCCGATATTTTAATTGTGGACGAGGCGCTGGCAGTTGGAGATGCCTATTTCGTGCAGAAATGCATGCGTTACCTGCATCGTTTCCGCACAGATGGTGGCACCCTCATATTTGTCAGCCACGACATGGGCTCAGTGACGGCCTTGTGCGACCGAGTGATCTGGCTGAAGAATGGCGTCATTGCGATGGACGACATCCCGAAGGCCGTTGCGGGAGCTTATCTGGCGGATTTGTATCGAGCGGAGGAAAAGGAGGCCGATGTGGGTGTTGCTGCCATATCCCACGAAGGGGGGGCAGATGGCCTCGACGACGATGCAGTCGTAGATCCGCGTACCGATCTCGTGAATGGGTCCAGTCTGCGCAACGACATCGAGGTCTTCCGTTTCAGCCAAGGACATGATTTCGGAGCCGCTGGTGTGGTATTCGAGCATGCCGCGTTTGTCGACGCCTCCGGACACAAGCTGGGCTGGCTGGTCGGCGGGGAAATAGTTCGACTGAGATTGAGATTGCGTACGCTAAAGCCCGTCCAGTCGTTGATAGTCGGTTTTGTGGTCAAGGACAAGCAAGGTCAACCATTGTTTGGCGACAACACCTTTCTTCAGTACGTGGATCGGCCAGTGTCTGCGGCTGCGGGGGTCAGTGTGCGGGCCTTCTTTGAATTCCGGATGCCGATCCTGCCGCTCGGCGATTATGCGGTCAGCCTAGCCGTGGCCGACGGCACACAGAGCGATCACGCCATGCACCAGTGGATACACGACGCGCTGATTCTGAGCAGCAGATCGACCAGCATATCCACCGGATTGGTAGGTATCCCGATGCGCAGGATCGAATGTGCCATCATTTCGGCAGAAGCGCCATGAGTATCGGAGTCGTGCATCGCAGCAACAACTTTGATGCGGTACGCATTATCGCTGCGCTGGTGGTGATTTTCGGTCACGCGCATCCGCTGTCGGCGCATCCGGACGATGCGATTCTCGGCAATGCGGTCCAGAGCGTCGCAGTGAAGATATTCTTTGTGGTCAGTGGCTTCCTGGTGGCCCGAAGTTGGGAGTCAGACCCCCATCCGGGGCGCTACCTAATGCGCCGCGGGTTACGCCTGCTGCCAGGTCTGGCACTGGTGCTGTTGCTGACGACGGTCGTGCTCGGCCCGATCTTTACGACCTTGCCGGTGCCCGCCTACTTCGGCCACGGCGGCACATGGCGCTACTTCGTCTACAACATGGTCCTGTATCCGATATACAGCCTACCGGGCGTGTTTGCGGACAACATCTATCCCAATGCGGTCAACGGATCGCTCTGGAGCCTCCCGGCTGAAGTTTCAATGTACCTGTTGTTGCCGGTGGTTTTCCTGACCACGGTGATTGACCGCTCACGCCGGCTTTTGATCCTTACGACGTGCACGCTGGCGCTGCTTTCCCTACTCTATCTGTCGCGCTCCCCGGCCGATCAGCAAATTGTCTTCTGGGGCACTGGTTCGCGTTCCGTTGCCGACGTGGGCCCTTACTTTTTCATTGGCGCGATGTATTCGGCAACTTCCATGAAGCGCTGGCTGAGTGCGCCGGTGTCGATCCTGCTGGTGGGCATACTGGCATTGTTCCAAACACCCGATTATCTGCTGCAGCAGGTCGGCCTGATGGTCGTGCTTCCCTACGCGGTGCTGTCCTTTGCCTCGGAGCCGATACCGGTGATCAGCAGGATGGGCCGGTTTGGCGATCCGTCCTATGGCGTGTACCTCTATGGTTTTCCGGTGCAGCAGGCGCTGTTCCACCTTGGTGGACCGGCAATGGGGCCACTCGACAATGCAATCATTGCGACGATCATCACCCTGCTGCTTGGCTATGCATCCTGGCACCTGCTGGAAAAGCGGGCGCTGGCGTTCAAACCGTCCAGAAAGAAACCCGTTCTGAAAAGCCCTTGCAAGGAATTACCCCAGTCATGAAAGACTGCATCTTGTTGACCGGCGGTGCCGGTTTCATCGGCAGCGCGCTGTCGCATCTCATCACGGGCCTTGGTGCCCTGCCGGTCGTCGCCATCGATTCGCTGCACCCGCAGGTTCATGCGCGGGGCATTCGTCCTCCCGAGCTGCACGACGATGTTCGCCTAATCGTGGCCGACATTTGCGAGCCGACGACGTGGATCTCGTTCCTCGCGGAATGGAGGCCCAGCATCGTAGTTCATCTCGCGGCGGAGACCGGAACCGGGCAGTCCTTGAGCGAAGCGAGTCGGCATACGCATGTCAACGTTACCGGAACAGCGCGCATGCTTGATGCCTTTGCCGCGGTGGGTCATGTGCCGCAGCGTTTCGTGCTGAGCAGCAGTAGAGCCGTGTATGGCGAGGGTATATGGGTTAAGGCGGATGGAACCCGGGTGAGTCCAGGGCAGCGCTCCAAGGCCATGCTTGACGCCGGCCAGTGGGATTTCGTCAATTCAACGGCGTTGCCATTCGTGGCGGACTCCACGCCGGCCAATCCGACCAGCATCTATGGTGCAACCAAGCTGGCCCAGGAGCAGATTATCCGCTCTTGGGCACTCAGCTTCGGTTCGGAGATCGCCATTTTGCGATTGCAGAACGTGTATGGCCCCGGCCAGTCGCTGGACAATCCTTATACCGGCATCGTTTCACTGTTCTCGCGCCTGGCACGGGCCGGCAAGAGCATTCCTCTATATGAGGATGGTTTGATGCGGCGTGATTTCATTTTCATTTCCGATGTGGCGCGCGCCCTGCGCGCGGCGATTTACGAACGGCAGGCGGCGGGACAGATTCACGACATTGGCTACGGCAAGCCGACCACGATTGCGGATGTCGCCAGCCTGATAGCGGCACATTACGCTGCTCCGGCACCGCATGTGTGCGGGAAATACCGCAACGGTGACGTGCGCCATGCCGGTTGTGAGGTGACGCGTGCGAGGGCGATCGGCTGGCAGCCGGAGGTCGAATTGGCCGATGGCATAAGTCAGCTGTGTGAGTGGATTGACCAGCGTCTGGAGAATGTGTGATGGCCGAGCTTTCAACTGCCCCGTTTCTGGGGACGCTTCGCGTTCATTCGGTGCTTTATGGCAATGAGCCATCGCGTATCGACCAAGCGATCGCACATCTCGAACGTGCTGCCGACATAGCCATAGCTGGTGGCGTGTTCAGCGAAATCTCGCTGGTCTACGGTGACTGTTCGCCAACATCGGAGTTGGAACCGGCTGTCGTTGCCTACGCCAGGCCGGGCAGCGCCCTGCATGGCGTGGAATACCGGTATTTCGATGCCAACCTCGGTTCGGCCCAGGGCCACAACCGGTTGCTCGAGGACCTTGTGGATGACTACGTTTTGATCATGAATCCGGACATCATGATGGCACCCAATGCGCTGGTCGAGTTGGCGAAGTCGTTTGTCGATGCCCGAGCAGGCATGGTGGAAGCGAAGCAGCTGCCCATCGAACATCCCAAGGAATATGACCTTGTCAGCGGCGAGACGTCTTGGGCAGCCACCGCGTGCACGATGATTCCAACATCCCTGATTCGGGAATTGGGCGGATTTGATCATGAAACATTTTTTCTCTACTGCGATGACGTCGATTTTTCATGGCGTGTGCGTCTCGCTGGCAAGAAGGTGATCTATCGGCCTAGCGCAGCGGCGTTTCACGACAAGCGTCTGGGTGCCAAGGGCAAATGGGTTGCTGGTGCTGCCGAGAAATATTATTCGGCGGAAGCGGCATTGATGCTTGCCTACAAGTACCACAGGGAAGATATCGTGGCCGATGTTCTCAAGTATTTTCGAATCACGAATGATGAAACTTTGCTTGCTGCAGCGAAACAATTCGAAACAAGGCGCGAGACAGGAAAGCTTCCAATGCAGATCGATCCAAGCCACAAGGTTGCAGTTTTTCAGGATGGCGCATACGCCCCGCACCGGTTCGTGATGTGATGGATCAATACGACAACGCGTATGCCGAGGACAACGTCTACGGTCACGTCGCAGATCTCGTGGCCCGATTTGGGCCGCAGCCGGGCAGCATTTTTCTGGACTTCGGTTGTGGTTACGGCCGGCTGGCCGAAGTATTGCGCGACCGCTATCAGCTGCATTACATCGGACTCGATATCAACGAACCGGGTCTGCTGTCGCTGAAAGAACGGGGGTTCGACACTATGTTCGTGGACCTGCGGGATCCTGACGCGGCGCTGTCGCTGATCGATCAGTATCTCCCGCAGGCGTCACGCGTTGGGGCACTATGCATCATCGATACTCTGGAACATATCGCCGAACCGATGAAAGCCTTGCTCATGTTGCGCAACATCGCGCAGCGACATGGTGCGCCGCTGATCATCTCGGTGCCCAACGTGACGCATCGGGACATTGGCTTCAAGCTGGCGATGGGAATGTTCGATTACACCGAATCGGGCCTGCTGGATTACACCCATCTGCAGTACTTTACGGAACAGCGCGTGACGGAAATGATGGTTTCCTCAGGTTGGTACGAGGTGCACAAGAAGGACGTGCTTTTGTCGAAAAGCGACCAGTACTTTCCGCGGGAACATGCCATTCTCAGCGAGAACGCGCCGTTGCATCAATTGGTCGCGCGTCTTAGATCGCAGGTGGATCATACCGCCCAGATCAACCAGTTCGTTCGCGCCTTCCTGCCGGGGCCGCAGGCCGCCACTACGCTGCAAGTGCCGCTGCTGCGGGAACGCGAGCCGGAGCGGCCATTCCTTACGGTGGTGACGAGGACCCAGGGAAGGCGTATCGCGACTCTCCGCGAGACGCTGTTGTGCCTGTCTGCCCAAACCTGCCAGGACTTCGAGGTTTGCATTATCGGGCATGATCTTGACCTGGAGAGCCAGCTGGTTGTTGAGCGGCTGATTGCCGACCTGCACGGGTCGATGCGGGACAGGGTGCGTCTGGTTCGTGTGTATAACGGCAGCCGAGCCACGCCGCTGAATGCCGGTTTCGAAAACGCGCGTGGGCATTATGTCGCGGTTCTTGATGACGATGATCTCGTTTTCGGCAACTGGGTCGAAACTTTCCGCGAGCTAGCCGAAACGCATGCCGGGCAGTTGTTGAGGTTGGTCGCGGTGGCACAACACTGGGACAAGGTGACGCCTGCCCACAGCATGGTGGCGTCGCGAGCCACGGGGCCCATGCAGGCGCTGTATCCGGAGGATTTCGACTTGGTGGCGCACATAGTCGAAAACCGCAGCCCACTACATTCGCTTGCGTTCCCTCGATCGGTATTCAGCGACCTGAAATTTCGCTTTGACGATCACCTGACAACAGCGGAAGACTGGGATTTCATTATTCGAGTGGCACCCTTGACAGGTGTGGCGACTTCCAAAAATGTCGGCTGCATTTACCGCTTGTGGAAAACCGAGGAGACTTCCTCCACAGTGCACAACGAGCTCGAATGGCGGGCCAACTACTTCTATACGTTGCGCAAAATCGACAAAACGCCGTTGTTGATGCCGCCGGGTTCGGTCATGCGCATTCGAAATATGTACGAGGAGTTGAAACGCCTGCAGGCAGACGGCGCAGCGCTGAGCCACCAGCCACAGGCGTGGCTGCCCGGCCCGGATTCGGGCCCAGACAGCGAATATATGGAGGCTCTGCGCCATCGCTATCATGAACTCGTTCACTCAACATCGTGGAAGCTGACTGGTCCGCTTCGCAGTTTCGTGTGCTTTATCAAACGTCGTCGCCGCGCTAAGGAAGAGAAGATTTGGTTGCTCAGTATTTCTGACTTGGAATACTTGATTCGGAGCATTGAATCATCTTCATCATGGCGAAAGACTCGCTGGCTACGTGAGCTCAGTAGGGTGTTTCGCGGTTGACTGATGAGTCCACTTGTTGTCGAGGCCGGTTGCTGGCTTTGTTCCATAATTCCAATGAGGCGTTTAGTTATTCTCAGGCGTTTTGCCGTGCTACCTCGGCCTCACGGACGGGGTTTTGCCAGGTATCGCAAATGTAGAAGGTGAGGGAATTGAAAATACGCGTCGATGTCTTTCTAACAATATTTCTTCTTGCGCTTCCTGTATTTGTCACCTATACGTGGCAGCTGCTTGCATTGGCGTCCTGGAGTAATTGGGAATTCATTCAAGGTATTCTTTTTGCAGTTGCATTGTGCTCACTGCTCACCGCGCTATCTCAGTGGCGTTTGTTCGGCTCGCAGACGTGGATGTTTTGTGTATTGTCATATGTCTTGTGGCTAATTTTGGTTTTTAGTGAAGGTATTTCCTATTATCTACAGGCGGACACCTTTAACGATCGGTTTTTCGGTAATTTAGACCCGAAAAACCTTGTGACGAGCCTGCATGCCTTCCCCGTGGTGATGGGGGGTGGGTTGGTTGTTTTAGTCCTGCTGTCCGGTATGTCTGGGATGGCGTTCTATCGCCTTGGTAGGAGGGGTAAATCGGATATAGTTCGAATTCCAGCTACGATTAAAGGTGGCGTTGTAGGAGCGCTACTGGTACTTATGGTCGCAGTTGAGTCCGCGCCACATAGATTAGTAAATTATGTTGCGAACTACAGAAATTCATTTGTAGTTGCTGACTCGCCGGCCGCTGAGGCCGTTTATGCACAGATCAATGATCAGCCAGTCAGCCGGTCGCGGTTGCGAGCCGCGCCTGGACGCAACGTGGTGTGGATATACATGGAGTCGTTGGAGCGGATTTATACAGATAACCAAATTTTTCCAGGATTAACCCCCAACCTTAATCGATTACGAAGCCAAGGATTGGACTTTACTGGTATGGAGAGCTTTCCTGGCGCAACGTACACCATCGCGGGCATGTTCGCTTCTCAGTGTGGTGCTCCGCTCATCACAAGCCCGTTCTCAGCGTTCGATGCTGGATCAGGCAACAATAATAGCGAAGATTCATTTCAACCTGACCTCGTTTGCTTTGGCGATGTGCTTCATGCTGCTGGCTATCAACAGGTCTTCATGGGAGGGGCTCCTATAAGCTTTTCCAGCAAAGGATTGTTCTACAAGTTGCACGGATATGATCAGGCGCTTGGCAAAAATGAGCTGGAGGCTGATTATCAGGGGAAACTACCTAAAAGCGGGTGGGGACTTTATGATAGTGACCTATTTGATCTCGCCATTAAGCAGTATAAAGCGTTGGAGAAGGCGGGAAAGCCGTTCAATTTAACCGTGATTACGCTGGATACCCATCCGCCGCATGGCCGACCATCGGCGAATTGTGTGCCTTATGCAGAAAGTCCCAATAGCGTTTTGCAGGCGACCTACTGTAGTGATAGTTTGATCGCAAGGTTTATTAAGGAATTATCGAATGAGCCGAAGTTTAGAGATACCGTTGTCGTTTTGATGAGCGATCATTTAGAGATGGCGAATGACGCGGACCCGCTTTATCCCAAAAGCTATCACAGGCGGCCGCTTTTTTTTGTTCTGAATGCTGGAGAAGGTGAGCGCAAGACAAAGATCTACCATATGGATGTGGCTCCTACGGTATTAGGTCTCATGGGCGTGCGAACCAATGCTTCGTTCATCGCGGGCGCCGATAGAAGTGCGGTTGGAAGTTCCGATAGTGCGCTCACGCCTGACCAAGTGACCTATGCGGTCCTGAGGAAAATATTATGGTCGAGTTCAAGTGGCCTGACAATTTGTGATGACGATTCGTTACTTACCTGGGCAGCCGATAATATGTTCCGTTTGGGCGGCCGGGATTTGAAAATGCAAGAGCGGGGATCGATGGCGGTTGCGCTTGACAGCGATCAAGCCCTGACCTTCTTTGTCACTGCGAAACACGCAAGCGCGTTGATTGCGAAGGATGCTGACGTTGATAAGTTACTCGCAGAGCGTGGTGACGCTAGCGCACTGCTAATTCGACCATTGGTGTCGGCTCAGAAAGATGGGCTATTTTCGATCGACTGGGTGGGACGCAATGGGGCGAAGGCGCACATTGCCACAGTGCCACGTTTGCTGGGGGTTTCAATCCGGTCGCCGCAATGCAGGCAATTGATCGAACGGGTCGATGCTGAGAAGGCCGAGAAGGAATTCGACTTCAGCAAGGAGTTCAGTGTATCCACGGCGCCTCGTACGCCGGAGCTAAGTTCGCTGCCAGCAGTCATTGAATTCAATAGCAATAGGGATCTGCAGCCATATCGCACGGAAGTGAATTGGAATCCGCCCGAGCCTTGGGGTAGCTGGACGTTGAGAGAGGCAGCTTTTTTAGGGTTTTCCCTGCCGCGCGCACAGTGTCAACGCGCCGAGTTGGAGTTCACAGTACAGCCTTATTTGACCGCGTCGAGACCTGTTCTAAACGTAGGTTTGATAGTTAACGGTAATCGTGTTGCAGATTGGACGTTCGACCGTAGTCAGCCAGCTGTTCAGACTATCAAGGTACCCGTAGTTACTGATGATGCCGATTGTCGTGTAAATCTGCGCTTTGACTACAGTCGTCCAGGTTCCACACCTCCTCCCTATCCTGTCGGAGAGAATCAGACTGAACTGCAGCTCTACTTTAGGTCGCTGCGCGTCAATGCCTCAGCTGAAAGTTCGCTGCATTAATGGCTCGGGCAGCTGTGAATGGGTCATCTGTTTGGCGGCTACGGCTGTTTCGATGGGAGCTGTCGATGCAACGTAAGCGTCCGCCCACCACACCTTGCCGCGCGGCAGGCGGCTATGCCAGCGGCAGCAGCGTGTGGAGGTCGCGGTCTTTGGTGGTGGGCAGACGGGTGAGCACGTCGGTAAGCCAGGCGTGGGGTTCGATGCCGTTGGCCTTGGCGGTGGCGATCAGGCTCATGATCGCGGCGGCGCGCT
>NZ_BAAAFO010000006.1:0-91694 GCF_039523575.1 Rhodanobacter caeni
TGCGCTCAGCACCGAATTGACCTTCAGTATCCCCGCCGTCGTCTTGAGGCTGACGCCGCCACTGGGGCTGGTGATCTGCAGCGGGCCGTTGACGGACAACCCCGCGGCATTGACCAGGCTGAAGTTGCTCGCCTTGAAACTGCCCAGCGTGCCGACCAGGTTGGCGCCGCCCAGGGTGGTGGTGCCGGTGGACTGGCCGGTCAACGTGCCGGCCGTGATGACGCCGCTGCTCTGGCTGATATCGCCGCCCGCGGCCAACGCCACCACGGAGGCATCGATAGCGTGGGCCAGCGCCAGATCGTCGGCCGAATCCAGCGTGACGGCTGATGCCGTCAGGTCGCTGTTCACGCCCAGGGTGCCGCTGCTGGTCTTCAGACTGATGCCGCCGGCGCCGCCGGCCGTCGTCAGCGCACCGTTCACCGCCAGGTCCTGCGCGTTGACGAAGCTGAAGTTGGCCGCGTCGAAATTGCCCAGCGCGTCGACCCGGTTGGCGCCGCCCAGCACGGTGTTGCCCTGCGATGTGCCGGTCAGCGTGGCCGCCTCGATCACGCCGGTGGCGCCTTCGCCGATCGCGCCGGCGGAGGTGAGCGTGACGGTCGTGCCGCGGAGCGTACCGTTGATCGTGAGGTCGCCGGCCTGCGTGGTCAGCGCGGTGCTGCCACCGCCGTCGACCACACCGCTCACGGCCAGGGCGGCGCCGTTGGTCAGGCTGAACCCATCGGCGTCGAAATTGCCCAGCGCCGCCAGCTGGTTGAGCTGGCCCAGCGCGACACTGTCCGCGGCACTGCCGCTCAACGTGCCGGCCGTGATGATGCCTGCACTCTGGCTGATGCCGCCGCCGGAAGAAATCAGCTCGACCGTGGTACCGGTGATGTCCTTGGCCAGCGCGAGGCTGTCGGCCGAATCCAGCGAAATGGCACCACCGCTCAGGTTGCTGCCAAGGCTCAGGGCACCGCTGCTCGTGGTCAGGCTGATGCTGCCGGTGCCGCCGGTCGTCGTCAGCGCGCCGGTCGTCGCCAGGCCCTGCGCGTTGACCAGGGTGAAGTTGGCCGCGCTGAAATTGTCGAGCGTGTCGACCAGGTTGGCACCATCAAGCACGGTGTCGCCCTGCGAACTGCCCTTCAGCGTGGTCGCGTCGATCACCCCGGTGGTGTCTTCGCCGATCGCGCCCGCGGAGGTGAGCGTGACCGTCGTGCCCTTGAGCGTGCCGTCGATCGTCAGGTCGCCGCTGGTGGTGGTCAGCGCCGTGCTGGCGCCGCCGTCGACCACGCCGGTGACCGACAGCCCCTGGCTGTTGGTCAGGCTGAAACCATTGGCCGTGAAATTGCCCAGGCTGGCGATATGGTTGGTGCCGTCGAGCTGTGTGCTGTCGACTGAACTGCCGGTGAGCTCCGCGGCCGTGAGGCTGCCGGCCTCTTGTTTGATCAGCCCGCCAAGGCTGGTCAGGCTCAAGGTTCCCGTGGCCGTCACGGCATCGCTCAGGGTGATATCGCCTTGACCGCTGAGCGTTACGTTGGCGCCGCTCAGCGCACCGGGCGCGGTCAATGTGCCGCCGTTGGCCGCCAGCGTCAGATCAGCAGTGCCGGTGTCGATCGCACCGGTGGGCAGCAGCAGCGCACCGCCGGCGATCAGGCTCACGGTGCCGTTGCTGCCGTTGTTCAAGGCATCGATCGTGAGGTCGTTGGTGTCGGTGATCGACACCCCGGTACCCGTTGCCGTAACGCCAGCCTGGAAATCATTGTCGGTGTTGTCCAGCGTGATCTGATGCCCGTTCATGGCGGTGAAGTTCGACGTCCCCGCCACCGTGAACGCACCCGTACCGCCTTGAGTGATGTCGCCAGCCTGGGTGGTGACCGCCAGGCCACCACTGCCGATGTTCAGCGCGTTCGCGCTGAAGCTGCCCGCGGTGACGGTAAGGCCGGTCAGGGCCGTGCTGGCGCCCACCGCGCCACCCAGCGTGACCACGCCCGCCGTCCCGGCGTCCAGGGTCAGGCCGGAGGCGCCGTCCAGCGCGCCGTCGAAAGTGATCGCCGCGCCTGTCGTCGCACCGCCTCCGGTCGTATGGATGCCGGTGGTGGACGAACCCAGGGTCACCGGGCCGGACAAGGTGATCGCGCCACCACTCGTGGTGAGGTCGCCGGCCAGGGTCGTTTGGCCGCTGCCCTCCAGGCTGAAGGCACCACTGCCCAGCGTGGAGGTGCCCAGGGTCAACGCGTGGGTACCGTTATCCAGCGTGACGTCGTTGGCGCCGCTGTTGTTGAGGCTTACTGCACCGGTAAGCGTGTTGGCGTTGCCCAGTTGCAGCACCCCGGCCCCGGCATTGAATTGCGCCGCACCCGCACCCGCCGCCTGGGTGATAGCGCTGCCGGCCGCTTGCGTGATACCGACGCCCGATACCGTCAGCGTGCCGCTGCCTACCTGCACGTCACCCAGTACCAGCGCGTTGCTGCCATTGTCGAGCGTGACGTTGTTGGCGCCGCTGTTGGCGAGGCTCACCGCGCCGGTGAAATGATTGCCGGTATTGGCCAGCGTGATGGCATGCGCGCCCGCATCGAAACTCGACGCGCCGCTGACCGTGAACGCGCCGCCCTGCGTGATGTCGCCGGCCTGGGTCGTGACCGCCAGGCCGCCGCTGCCGATGTTCAGCGCTTTCGCGCTGAAGCTGCCTGCCGTCACATCGAGACCAGTCAGGGCCGTGGTGGCGCCAACGGCGCCGTCCAGCGTGACCGCGCCTGCCGTGCCGGCATTCAACGTCAGCGTGGACGCACCATCCACCGTGCCGCTGAAGGTGATCGCCGCGCCCGTCGTCGCGCCGCCACCGGTCGTGTTGATGCCGGTGCTGGCCGCGCCCAACGTCACCGGGCCGGACAAGGTGATCGCGCCGCCGCTGGTAGTGAGGTTGCCCGCCAGCGTGGTCGGCCCGGTGTCGGTGAGGTTGAACGTGCCGCTGCCCAGCGTGGACGTGCCCAGCGTCAACGCGTTGCTGCCGTTGTTGAGGGTGACGTTGTTGGCACCGCTGTTGGCGAGGCTTACCGCACCGGTGAGGGTATTGGCATTGTCCAGTTGCAGCACGCCGGCCCCGGCATTGAATTGCGCCGCACCCGCACTCGCCGCCTGGGTGACCGCCGTGCCGGTCGCTTGCGTGATCCCCACGCCCGACACCGACAGCGTGCCGCTGCCTACCTGCACGTCGCCCAGCACCAGCGCGTTGGAACCGTTGTCGAGCGTGACGCCGTTGGCGCCGCTGTTGGTGAGGCTTACTGCACCGGTGAGGGTGTTGGTGTTGTCCAGTTGCAGCACGCCGGCTCCGGCGTCGAACTGCGCCGCACCCGCACCCGCGGTTTGGGTGACTGCCGTGCCGGTCGCTTGCGTGATCCCCACGCCCGATACCGTCAGCGTGCCGCTGCCTACCTGCACGTCGCCCAGCACCAACGCATTGCTGCCATTGTCGAGCGTGACGTTGTTGGCGCCGCTGTTGGCGAGGCTCACCGCGCCGGTGAAATGATTGCCGGCATTGTCCAGCGTGATGGCATGTGCGCCCGCGTCGAAACTCGAGGTGCCCGCGACCGTGAACGCGCCGCCCTGCGTGATGTCGCCGGCCTGGGTCGTGACCGCCAGGCCGCCGCTGCCGATGTTCAGCGCTTTCGCGCTGAAGCTGCCTGCCGTCACATCGAGACCAGTCAGGGCCGTGGTGGCGCCAACGGCGCCGTCCAGCGTGACCGCGCCTGCCGTGCCGGCATTCAACGTCAGCGTGGACGCACCATCCACCGTGCCGCTGAAGGTGATCGCCGCGCCCGTCGTCGCGCCGCCACCGGTCGTGTTGATGCCGGTGCTGGCCGCGCCCAACGTCACCGGGCCGGACAAGGTGATCGCGCCGCCGCTGGTAGTGAGGTTGCCCGCCAGCGTGGTCGGCCCGGTGCCGGCGAGGTTGAACGTGCCGCTGCCCAGCGTGGACGTGCCCAGCGTCAACGCGTTGCTGCCGTTGTTGAGGGTGACGTTGTTGGCACCGCTGTTGGCGAGGCTTACCGCCCCGGTGAGCGTGTTGGCATTGCCCAGCTGCAGCGCGCCGGCCCCGGCGTCGAACTGCGCCGCGCCCGCAGTCGCCGCCTGGGTGATCGCGGTGCTGGCCGCCTGCGTGATGCCCTTGCCCGAGACCGTCAGCGTGCCGCTGCCTACCTGCAGGTTGCCCAGCACCAGCGCGTTGCTGCCGTTGTCCAGCGTGACATCGTGGGCGCCGCTGTTGGTGAGGCTTACCGCACCAGTGAAGTGGTTGCTTGTGTTGTCCAGCGTGATGGCATGCGCGCCCGCGTCCAAGTGCGAGGTACCGCTGATGAGCAGCGCATCGCTTGCACCACCCAGCTGGGTGATGTCGCCGGCGGCGCTCACCTCCATGTTCGCGGCATCGATCTGGCCGAGTTGCACACCGCCGGTGGCGTTCAGCGTGACATCGGTGGCGGTGATGCTGCCTGCGGTCTGCTTGATGGAGCCATCCACGCCATCGACGCTGCCATTGTCGGCGATCAGGGTCACCGTGGCACCCGTCACGTCGCCACCCAGCGTCAGATCGCCGGCTGCGGTGGACAGACTGACCGCGCCGCTGCCGGCGTCGAGCGTGCCGTCCAGGATCAAGGTGGAGCCTGGACCCGTGGCACTGCCGGTGATGGAAATATCGCCGCCATTGCTGGCCAGGCTGCTGCTTGCGCTCTGCGTGATGACGCCGCCGGAACTCAGCGTGATATTGCCAGGCACCACCGGCGTGCCGCCCGCATCGCCAGCAACAATGTTGCCCGCGATCGTGAGCAACGTGCTGTTGGCCACCCAGATATTCGCCGCGCTGAAATCGTCCAGCGCGGCGATGACGTTGGTGGACCGGTTGAGTGTGAGGTCGCCCGAGGCACTGCCGGTGAGCACCGCCGCCGTGATGAGGCCGTCGGTTTGCGTGATTCCGCCGCCGGTGGCGTTCATGGTCACCGTGTCGCCGGTGATGTCCTGCACCGACAAGCCGCCGGCGCTGCTGGTCAGGCTAACGTCGCCGGTGGTGTCCGGATTGCTGGCGTCCAGTGTGCCATTCAAGGTCACGGCGCTGCCTGTGACGGAGATGTCGCCACCATTGCTCGCCAGGCTGCTGCCGGCGTCCTGCGTGATGACCCCGCCGGCACTCAGGGTGATGTTGCCCGCCACCGCCGGCGTAGCGCCCGCATCGCCGGCAACGATATTGCCCGCGAGGGTCAGCGCCGTACTGTTGGCCAGCGAGATATTGGCCGCGCTGAAACCATCCAGCTTGGCAATCACGTTGGTGGAGCGGTTGAGCGTGGCATCGCCCGCGGCGCTGCCGGTGAGCGTGGCCGCCGTGATGACACCGTCGGTTTGCGTGATTCCGCCGCCGGTGGCGTTCATGGTCACCGTGTCGCCGGTGATGTCCTGCACCGACAAGCCGCCGCCGCCGCTGGTCAAGGTCACATCACCGGTAATGTCCGGATTGCTGGCGTCCAGCGTGCCGCTCAAGGTCACGGCATTGCCGGTGAGGGAAATATCGCCACCGTTGCTGACCAGGCTGGTGCCGGCGTTTTGCGTGATGACGCCGCCGGCACTCAGCGTGATGTTGCCCGGCACCACCGGTGTGCCGGCCGCGTCGCCGGCAACGATGTTGCCCGCAAGGGTGAGCCCGGTGCTGTTGGCCACCCAGATATTGGCCGCGCTGAAATCGTCCAGTGTGGCAATGGCGTTGGTGGAGCGGTTGAGGGTGACGTCGCCCGTGGCGCTGCCGGTGAGCGTGGCCGCCGTGATGAGGCCGTCCGTTTGCGTTATCCCACCGCCCGTGGCATTCAGGCTCACCGTATCACCGGTGATGTCCTGCACCGACAAGCCGCCGGCGGTGCTGGCCAGGCTCACGTCGCCGGTGGTGTCCGAATTGCTGGCGTCGAGCGTGCCGCTCAAGCTCATCGCACTGCCGGTGAGCGAGATATCGCCACCGTTGCTGGTCAGGCTGCTGCCGGTGCCCTGCGTGAGGGCGCCGGTGGCACTCAGCGTGATGTTGCCCGCGGTGGGTGGCACCACCGGATCGGCGCCCGCATCGCCGGGGTCGCCCGCGACGATGTCGCCCGCGATGGTCAGCGCGGCGCCATTGGTCAGCGAGAAACTGGCCGCGCTGAAATCGCCCAGCGCATCGACGGCGTTGGTTCCATCCAGCGTGGTCGCGCCCACGGAGCTGCCGGTCAGCGTGCCCGCGGTGATGACACCACCGGTCTGGCTGATCGCATCGCTCGAGTCCAGCGTGACCGTGCCCGCGCCGGCATCGAGTGCGCCATCGAGCGTGAACGCGCCGCCGTTGACGGCCAGGTCACCGCCGTTGGTGATGAAGCTGGAGCCAGCCTCGAAAACGACGCCGCCGGTTCCCGTCAGATCGCCGCCCAGCGTGTGCGTGCCGCCGGTTCCTCCGGTGGACTGGATGACGGCACCGTTCTTGAACGTCAGCGTGCCGAAGGCATCCAGCGTCAATGTGCGGTCGTTGTCGCCGTTGTAGGTGAAACCGTTGACGACGGTGATATCGCCGTCGGTCGTCTTGATGTTGACGTCGCTGCTGCCCAGCTGGGTGACGATGGTTGCCGTGTTGATGGTGGACGCGGCGGTGGCATCCCCTGGCGTGAAGGCACCGCTGGCGTCGAAGCCGCCCGGTGCCACCGGGTTGGCATCGACATCATCACTGATGGTGATGTCGTTCGGATCCAGCAGCAGCGTGCCCCACGCGCCGTGCGGTGCACGCAGGTCGGCGAAGCCGTCGAAGGCCAGGTAGCCAAGGCTGGACACTTCGGCCATGCCGCCGTTGCCGCCGGCTGCTCCGCCACGGGCGCTAATGCTGCCCTTGAAGCCGGTCGCGGTATTCGACCACAGCACCACCGAACCGCCATTGCCGGAATCCACCGCGTCGGCGTTCAAGCTCGCGCCCGGGCCGACGTACGTGACCGCCGCGGCCTGCAACCCTTCCCCACCCTGGTAGCCGCCACCCACGCGGATGCTGCCACCGCCATGGCTGCCGGAGGCATCGACATGGCCGGTGACGCTGACGTTCTGGTCCGAGAGCAACTGCACGCTGCCGCCCTGCGCGCCGGACACGTTGATGGCACCGCTGTTTTCCGTGTTGCCGCCCGCCGCCACCAGCCGCACCACGCCGCCCTGGGTGCTGATGCCGCCGGCGTCGATCACGCCGCTGTTGTTGACCAGGTTGGTGAACAGGTCTTTCGCGGCCGAGGCTTGCAGCACCACGGTGCCGCTATCGGCCTTCAGCGTGCCGCGGTTGGATACCGCCGCCTCGCTGCCGTCCAGCCGTTGTTTCAGCGCGCCGGTGACCTGGATGTTGATCAGGCCGTTGCCGTCGAAATCGAGCACAGCGCGATCGGCGCCGTCGAGGTTGATGCGGCCGTAGTTGGCCAGGATCACGCCGTCGTTGGCGACGCTGCCGCCGACCAGGCTCACCGAGCCGCCGCTGGCCGCCTGGATCAGGCCGTGGTTGACGATGCCGGCGCGCTCGCCGTGCGCGTCGAGGTTGTAGCGGCTGGCGAGAAAGTCCTTGGGCGTGAGGTCGAGCGTGCTGGCCATCAGGCCGCCCACGTTCAGCTGCGCGCTGGCGCCGAAGATGATGCCGTGGGTGTTGATCAGGAACACCTGGCCGTTGGAGCTGACGTGGCCGAAGATCTGGCTGGGGTTCTGGTCCAGGATGCGGTTCAGCGCCACCGCGTTGAACGACGGCTGGTTGAACTTCACCGAGGCATCCTTGCCCACGTTGAAGGTCTGCCAGTCCAGCGCCAGCCTGGCCGAGTTCTGGTTGATGACGGTGTTGGCGCCGTTCTGCACGATGCTGCCGATGCCGCCCACCACGGTGCCGCCGGTGGGGCCGGTGGTGGCGCCCACGGCGGCAGCCATCGCTTCGCCACCGAACACGAACGGGCTGGCCAGCAGCAGCGACAGGCTCACCGGCAACAGCTTGCGCCGCAGCCGCGCGGCGTGCGGCGGCAAGCTGGCGGCGTGCGGGGTGCGGGTCTTCGCGTCGATAGTGTTGTTCATGGTGTCACCCGTCAAAACGTGAAGCCGAAGCGCGAATAGATGTGGTAGCCGTTGTCGTCGGAGGCGCGCTGCCGACTCGTCGGCACCGAGCCGTCGAGGTGGAATTCGAACTGGTGGAATTGCGGCAGGCGGAAGATCAGCCCCGCGCCCACGCCGTTGAGGGTTACCGAGCGCGTGTTGTTGTGGCGGTTGGCGCCGGCGGGATAACCCTTGCCGTAGTCGACGAAGGCCTCGAACTCCAGCAATTCCCGCCACGGCCGGCCGTAGAACGGCGACACCTTGTCACCGAAGCCGGGCGCATCGACGTGGTATTCCAGCGAGCTGAAATAGCCGCGATCGGCCAGCCCTTCGGAGATCGGGTAGGCGCGCACGCTGTCGGGGCCGCCCAGGCCGAATTGCTCCAGCGGTATCAGCGCGTCATTGCTGAACTGGCCGGCCAGCTTGAAATACAGCCGCTGCCGATCGGTAAGAAACTGCAGGCGGGTATAGGAGAGCCTGGCGCTGAGGAAGCTGCTGGCGTGATCCGGGCTGACCAGGTCGGGCTGGCGCGAACGATCCTTCACCGACTTGCGCACGGCCAGCTGCAGCAGGTCGATGCCGTGGAAGCGCTGGTCGGTGTGGTTCATGCCGAAGCCGAGCTCGGCCACGTCGAAGCGCTCGTCGGACAGTGTCATGCCCACGCTGCTGAGCCTGGATTGCTCCTTGATGTAGCGCAGCGTGCCCTGCAGCTTCAGCGTGTCGGTGTTGACGAAGGCCCAGTCCGCGCCGCCGAAATACAGCGAGCTGGGGCCTTTCACGCCCAGCGCGGTGAAGCTGCCGGTGTTGATCTGCATCGCGCTGCGGGTGGCGCCGACCACGGCGCTGAGCCCCGGCACCACCACGGTGGGCGCGCGGTAGACCAGCGAGCCGTAGACGTTGTTGCGCGGGTTGAAAGCGTAGTCGACGTTCGCGGCCAGGCTGTCGCCGATGCCCAGCGGGCTCAGCCAGGTGGCGCCCAGCTGCGCGCGGTAGCGCCCGGTCAGCTCGTTGCCGTAGTTGTTGGCGCCGGTGGTGAAGGTGAACGGCCGTTTCGCCTCGCGCGCCACCATCACCAGGTCGGTTTCGCCGGTTTGCGCGCCCGGCTGGAAGGTGGAGGTCACCGACACGCCGGGCAGGTCGCGGTCGTACAGCAAGGCGGTGTCGACGGCGCTCTTGAGCAGCGGCTTGCCGCGCAGCTTCTCCGCCGGCGCGGCGATCACGCCGGGGCGGTAACGCTTGGCGCCCTTGACGATGATCTTGCCGATGGTGCCCTCCAGCACCCGGATCTCGATGAGCTGGTCGTCGCCCACGGTCTGCGCGGGCAGGAACGCCGTGGCCACGATGAAGCCGGCGCTGCGGTAGCGCGCGGTGATCTTGTCCGCCACCTCCTGCAGCTGGGTGAAATCCAGCTGTGCCGGCGCGCCCTCGCCGCCGCCCAGCGCCTTGAACTGGGCGTCGGCCAGCGCCTGGATCGACGCGGGCGTGATCTCGTTGTCGGGGTGGCTGCCGACACCTTGCACGCGGAAGCCGCGCACGGCGATCCGTTGCGACATGGCCGCGTCGGTGTCGCGCTCACGCACCGGCGGCACCACCTTGTCCGCCGGCGGCGCAGCGGTGGGAGCGGTTTGCGCCGCCGCGGCCGGCGCATGCGGGCGAAACGCCACCAGTTGGCTGGCCAGGTAGGCGCGGGCGCCGGGGTGGCCAGCCTGCTGCAGGACGGCAGTCACCTTGTCGGCCACCATTTGCCATTGCGCGGGGTTGAGGGTGGTGGCACCAGCGGCGGCCAGGGCGTTCCGGTACTCGGTGTCGATGGCCTGTTGCGCGGCCGCGGCGGCGGCCGCATCGCCGGGTGCGATGCCGCTGACCAGGATCTGCGGCGCGGCCATGTCCGGGGAGGCGGCGCCCGCGCCATCCTGCGGCGCCGTGACCGGCGGCGCCGTATCCTGCGCCCGCACCGTGCCGCTCAAGGCCAGCGCCAACGCCCCTGCCAGGCAAGCAATCCGCACGACATTCCCCTTGTAATCGTTGATCCTGGCAGCCTGATGGCCAGAAACTGCCATGCCCTCGTGGTACATCCGGGCCGTTTTCTGCTAATGCGTCAAACGGCGGAAAATTCGGTCAGCGGCCGTGCTGCGCCGCCACAAATCCACTGCACCGCGTCATTTCCCGTGCAGCAACGCATACAGCAGCAACGCGCAGACCACCGCACCCACGGCCAGGGCGATCAGGTATTTACGGGTCTGGCTCGAGCGTGCCGGAAACAGCATGTTCAGCGCCTCGCCGGGCGCCGTGGTGTCTGCGGCCTGGCGCCGCGCGCCGGCCGGCGGCGGCGCGATGGCGTTGCGCGCGGTGACCCCATTGCTGTCGCACAGGGCGCCGAGCACCTGGCGGCGACGCGCGCGGTAGTCCTCGCGGGTGATCCGCCCCAGCCGGTGCGCCTCGTCGAGCGCATGCAGCTCCTGGTTGGCCCTTCGTTCCTGCTCGGTCATTTCAATTCCCTGACAATCCGGAAACCCACGTCTTTCGCCGCCGCGCCCGCATCCTGGCGGTGGCTGGCCACCGTGCAGTCGGACCAGTAGCTGGTGAAACTGCCGCCACGCACCATGGTGCTGCCGCCGCTGCTCACCCATTCCCACACGTTGCCGGTCAGGTTGACCAGGCCCCAAGGGTTGGGCTCGCGCCCGCGCGCCGAGATCGGGCCGGCGGTGCCATCGTCGCTGGCGCCCGGCGGCACGCAGTTGCTGTCCGGCGCCTGCTTCCAGCCCGCGCCCGCCTCCGCGGCATGCATCCACTCGGCATCGGTGGGCAGCCGATAGACGTAGCCGCTGGCGCTGCCCAGCCACGCGGCATAAGCGCGGGCCTGCGCCAGCGTGATGTTGCTGACCGGCAGGTTGCCGCTCTCGCGATCGGCCACCGCGATGGCCGCGCACTTGCCGCTGGCCGCGCAGAAGCGGTTGAACTCGTTGACGGTGATCTCGGTGCGCGAGATCGCGTAGGGCTTGCCGCCGCCGACGCCGCTGACCACCACCAGGCTGGGGCCGCGCTTGCCGGCGATCGGGTCGAAACAGCTGCGCCCCTGCCCGACCAGCGCGGGCTGGCCGCAGGGGTCGGCGCTGGCCGGTGCCGATCCGGGCACCGCGGTGGCCGTACCGGCCACGGGCGCCTTGGCCGCGGCGACCGCCGGCGTGGTGTCTTTGCGGGGCGCGGCGGCGGGCGTGGCGGCGGTCGGCGCCGGTGCCGATACCACCGCGGTGCCGGGCGCGGCGCCAGGAGCGGGTACTGGTGACGGCGCCGTGGCGCCGGTCTTCAAGGCGTCGAGTGCGCGCGACAGGCTGCCCTCGGGCAGCTGGCCGCGCAGTTTCATGTCCGCTTCCAGCTGGTCCAGCCCGTCGGCATCGACGCGGCGCAGCTCGGCCAGCTGGCCGCCCAGACGCTGGGCATCGGCCGCCGCGACGGTCTTGCCGCGCGCCTTGGCCAGGGCCGAGGCCAGCGCGTAGCGGGCACTGGCATGGCGCAGGTCGGCGCGATCACCCAGGGCCTGGGTGGCCTGGGCCAGTACCGAGGTGGCGGTGCTGTCGCGGCCCTTGCGAAACGCCTCGCGCGCCTTGCCGAGGTAGGCATCGGCGACCAGTTGCGGGCCGTCGTGCTTGAGGAAGGCGTTGTCCGGTTGCAGCGCCTGGATCCGCGCCAGCGACTCCTGCGCCTTGGCCGTATCCCCGGCCGCGGCCGCGCGCTTGAGCGATTCGATGCGCGAGGTGACCTCGGCCGCCACGCTTTCCTGGTCGAGTTGCGCCTGCTGCTGGTGCTGCAACGCCTCGATGCGATCGCGCTGCGCCAGCAGCGGCTTGGCATCCGGCGCGTAGCGCAGGCCAAAGGCCACCAGTTCGCCGGCGCGGGCCAGGTGCAGCGGGTCGCTCTGGCGGGCGGTGGCGGTGGCGATGGCGTCGGCCAGCGCGTCAACCAGCCGCCGGGTTTCGGGGGCGTTGTCGTTTTTCAGCGTGACCATCGCGTCGGCGACAGCGGCCTGCCACTGGCCATCCATGGTCGGCTTGGCCAGCAGATCGGCCAGCGCCTGGCGTGCCTGCGGCACGGTCTGCGCGACGTGGCTGGTCGACGCGGCGGCGGCCGCGGCGGCGGTCTGGTTCAGGCTGGCCAGTTGCGCCTGGCGCCGCTGCAGCCGCGCCGAGGCGGGAAACAGCTGGCTGGCCAGCTTCAGCCGCGCGCCGGCCTCGTCGAGCCGGCCGGCCGCCAACGACTGGCCGATGGCGCTGTCGTACTTCAACTCCAGCTCGCCGTTCTTCAGCAGGCTGCTGTCGGGATCGATGGCGCGGATCTGCTTCAGCGTGGCCACCGCGCTGTCGGGCTGGTCATCGAAGATCGCGCCCTGGTCGATGCGCTGGGACAGCTGCGTGTCCAGCGTATTCAGCAGGGCGTTCTTCTGCTCCTCGATGGTGTTGCGCTTCAGGTCGAGCGCGGGCGAGTACAGCTTCAGCCGGTCGCGCAGCTCGAATACGTGCAGTGCGCGGGCGTAGGCGTAGCGGCCCTGGTCGGGGTTCCAGTACGCATCGACGCGACTCAGCAGGAAGTTCTGGATCGCATCGCCCTGGTCGGCCACGATGCGCAGGCGGTCGTCGTCGCCGAGGCGGTCGAACGCGGTGAGCGCCTGGTCTTCGTTGAGGTAATGCTGCGGATCGGTGATGGTGAAGCCGGCGATCACCCGGCGCACCTGCTGTTCGTGCAGGTAGCGCGCGACGCCCCAGCCACCGGCGGCCAGCAGCACGACAGCGACGCCGCCATAGGCCAGGTACGGCCCCAGCCGTTCGCGCCAGCCCACCTCGCGCAGGCCCTCGATGAGGTCGCTGGCGCTCTTCAGGCGCTGTTCGCTATGGAAGGCGACGGCGTCGCACAGCGTCTTGTACTGGCGCCGGCTGAGCCCCGGTACCGGCGGTGGCTTGCGGCCTTCCTTCAGCGCCACCTCGGCGCTGACCTTGTCGAACGGGTGCTTGCCGGTGAGCAGCTCGAACACCACGCAGCCCAGCGCGTAGATGTCGTCGGTGGGCGTCGGCTCGGCGCCGCGGATCATCTCCAGGCTGGCGTAGGCCGGGGTCAGCGCGCCCAGCGTGCCGGCGTCGAACACGGTCTGCTCGCCGACCGCGTCGCCCATGTGCTTGCCGGCGCGGGCGATGCCGAAGTCGAACACCTTGGGCACGCCGTCGCGGGTGACCATGACGTTGCCGGGCTTGAAGTCCGAGTGCACCACGCCGGCCGAATGCGCGCGCTTGAGCGCCCACGCCATGCCCTCGATCAGCGGCCGCACCTCGGCCAGCGGCAGGCCGTTGTAGGCGCGCTCGCGGATCAGCGTCTTCAGGTCGCTGCCGTCGATGTACTCCATCGTCATGAAGACGATGGTGCGGTCCTTGTCGAAGTCGTAGACGCGCACGATGTTGTCGTGCGCCAGCGATTGCGAGCGGCGCGATTCGCGCTGCAGCGAAATCAGCGAATCGGGGTGGCGGCGGAACTCGTCGTTCAGCACCTTCACCGCCACGTACGGATCGCGGTCGCGCGCCTCGACCTTGCGCTCGTCGCGCGCCAGGAACACCACGCCCATGCCGCCGCGGCCGATCTCGCGCTCCAACAGGAAGCGGCCTTTCAGCAGCATGCCCACGGTGGCGTAGTCACCGCCCTCGGCGTCGGCCACGCGCTGCCAGGTGTCGGCATTGAAGGTGCTGTTGGAGTGCGTGCCGGTGCCGGTGCGGCCTTGGGTGCCGGTCTGCGAGCCGTCCTGCGGTGGCGACCACGAGGCCGGCTTCACCACGGTGGCATCGTCGTAGGGCGGGGCGGCGGGGCGCGAGGCGGGCTGCACCACGGTGGCATCGTCGGCCACGGGTGGCCGCGAGGCGGGCTTGATCACGGTGGCGTCGTCGCTGGCCTCGGCCTCGGCGGCGGCCGGCGGCGATTGCAGCTTGACCAGCCTGGCCACCAGCGCGCGGGCGATGTCCGCTTCCAGCGTGCCGTCCGCTTCCATCTGCTCGACCAGCGCGACCTCGGCGCGGTGGTCGTCCTCCGCCTGCGGGCCGCGCGCCGCCACGGCGTTGAACAACGCCAGCAGTTTCAGCGTGCCGGCCTGGTAGGCGGCGATCAGTTCGGCAAGGGCTTTCATGGATACGTCTTCGTCAATCCTGGAGCCGTACGGCGACGGCGGAAATGTTGTCGCGGGCGGCGCGGCTGGTGGCCAGCTCCATCAGGCGCGCGGCCAGTTCGGGCGGGGCCAGCTGGCGGCGGCATTCGGCGTCGATCTCGGCATCGGACATTTCCTTGTTGATGCCGTCCGAGCACAGCACGAACTGCATGCCGGGGCGGCTGCCGGCCACGACCCAGTCGATGAACAGGTGATCCTCGGCGCCCACCGCGCGGGTCAGCGCGCCGGCGCCGGGCTGCGGCTGCGCCGGGGTGTTGCCGAACTGGGTAACGTCCTCCTTCATGCCATGCACGTGATCGCTGGTGATCTGGCGCAGGCGGCCGTCCTCGAAGCAGTACACACGGCTGTCGCCGACCCAGCCGCACAGCATGAAATCGCTGTGGTGCACCAGCACCACGACGGTGGAGCCGATGATGTCCACGCCACGGGTCACGGCGGTGCGGATCAGGTCAGTGTTGACCTGCACCAGCGTGTCCTCGATCGATTCGATGAAGTCGTACACGCTGCCCGGACGCGGCAAGGCGCCCAGCCGTTCGATGATCAGCGCGCTGGCGTAGTCACCGGCCGAATGGCCGCCCATGCCATCGGCCACCACCCACAGGCCGACGTCCTCGCGCACCAGGATGGCGTCCTCGTTGTGCTTGCGGATCTTGCCGGTCACGGTGTAGCCGGCGGATTGGTGGCGCATCGTCATGGCGTGATCTCGATGATGGCCAATGGCCAGTGGACCGGCGGCGAGCGGAAACCGGCCGCCGCGGCGATGCGCGCACGCGCGCCGTCGATGGAGGGCAAGGCCAGCGCCTCGGCCAGCAGTTCCGGCGGCAGCCGCACCAGCGCCTGCGTCGCCATCAGCAGCAGGCGGTCGCCGGGGGCCACCACGCAAGCCGCCTCCTCGCAGACCGGGCCGCCCACGGCGCCCAGACCGGGCGCGGCGGCGCTGACGCGGCCGAACAGCAAGTCATCGAACTCGCCGCCGTGGCCGAGGCTTTCGTCGTCGGCGGCCGCTTCGCCGGCGAACAACGCCTGCAGCTGGCCGTGGCGGCAATGCCACACGCCGGCGCTGCCGATGCGCAGCGCGGCGGCGTGGCGTTGGTTCAATTGCAGCGCCACCACGGCGCCGTCCTCGGCGATCGGATCGATCAGGTCCTCGCCGCGCCGACGCAGCGGCGCGTGCGACGCGATCAGACGCTGGCGCAAGGCGCCGATGCCGCCGGCCAGCTCGGCGACATCCAGCTCGTCGACCAGCGCATGCGCCACGGCGGCGGCCTGCCGGCGGGGATCGCGCAAACCGTCGTCGGCGGCCACCACGGTCAGCGCCGCATCGGCGCGATAGCGGACCGGGCCATCCTCCAGCACGTCGCCCAGGTGCGTGGGCAACTCATCCGGCGCCGCCACCGGCGCGATCGCCAGGTCGGCGAAGAGTTCGGACAAATCGTCCGGCAGCAAGGTGCGCGGTGCGGCGGGCGGCGGCGCGTCCGCCATCTCGACCGCGGGCGCCGGCGGAAACGCGATGCGCCGGTTCTGGGTGGTTTCCGCATCGGCGCGGTGGCCGAAGTCGCCCGCCGACTGCCACGGCGCACCCGCGTGCGCGGCATCGAGAAATGCGGCGTAGGCGGCCGGCTGCGGCAGGCCGCGCGTGGCCAGCAAGGTGGGCGGGACACGCGCCGCGCCCGTCGTCCACCACAGGCACCAGTCGCCGGCGGACGCCAGTTGCGACCACAGCCCGGCCAGTTGCGCCGCCCCCGCCGCGCCCGGCGCCAGCGGGAAACGCCAGTGACTGGCGCTGCGCCAGTCCAACGGCTGCGGTGGCTGCGGCGCGGCCATGGCGCTGCCATTGCAGGGGCCGGCCAAGTCCGCCAGTTGGCCGTCGAATGCCTCGGCCTGGATCGACGGATCGGCCTGGGCTCGCGCATGCACCTGCGCCAGCGTGTCGAACCAGTGGTCGCCCTGCAGCAGCGCCTGCGTCACCGCGTCGCTGCGGTCCAGCGGCGCGGCGATCACCATCGGGAAACAGCGTCCCACGCGGTCGCTGGCCGGCCCCAGTACGCCCACCCAGGCCGATTCCCCGCAGATACCCGCCGGCATCGCGAAGCGCCAGGTCGGGCTGGCGTGATAGGCCGCCGGCCAGTCGTGGCCCAACGCGCCGCGGGCCGCGTCCACCACATGCTCGAAGTGCTGGTCCCAGCGGTCGACGAAGCGCGCCGGCAGGCGCCGCTGCACGAAGTCCCCCACGCCGGGAAGCTTGCCGAAGAATCCTGCCCCTGTCGGATTCGGCATGCGCTCAGCCTCCGCACCTGAAGTGCTGCACCTCGGTGTTGAGGAACGGGTTGCGCAGATTGCTGGCCTGCACCGTCACCTTGGCCACGCGCCCGCCGAAGTTGAAGCTGGCCAGGAAGCGCAGGTCCGACTGCTTCTGCAGGTTCGCCGCCTGCAATGCGCGGAAGAACGCCCAGTCGCCCTGGTAGTCGAACGAGCTGATCAGCGAACCGGCGGTGTCGTAGGCGGCGATGGTGACGCTGCCCGGTTGCGGGCCCGGCCATTTCATCGCGGCACTGGTGGCGCCGCCGGGCTGGTATTCGTACTTCTGCCCGTCGACGTCGATCACCAGTTTGCCGATGGCCGGATCGAGCGTGGGCGCCAGGATGGTGAAGTCCACCTCCGGCAGGTTGCCGCCGCGGAAATACATCTGCCGGATGTCGTCCGCGGCCTGCGCCTGCTGCAGCACGCCGGGGGGGCCGGCGACCGCGCCGGGGCCGGTTTTCCACTGCCAGCTGCGACCACTGGCATCGACCAGCTTCGCCAGCGTCTGCTTGTTGAAGGTGTCGAAACGGCCGCCGTTGCCGAACAGCTCGCCGAAGTTCTGCAGCGGGATTTCCGAGCGTCCGTTGGGCGCGAACGGGTAGCGGCCCTTGATGAAGTCGGCGCAGTCGTTGCCCACCGCCTGCTGGAACTGGTCGCCCAGCGCGCCCTTGGTGCCGCTGGCCACCAGCGCCTGGCTCTTGCCGGTCAGCGCATCGACCCAGCCGGACACCGGTGGCGGCAACTGTGCCGCTTCCTGCTGCGCCATCAGCAACTGCGGGTTGGGTTGGCCGGCGGCGCTGCTGAAGTCGGTCATGGTCAGCAAGGTCTTGCTGAGCTGGTCGAGCACGCTCAGCGTGCGGTCGATCGGAGCGGCGCCTGGCGCACCGTCGGTGAGCTTGTTGAGCGTGTCGAAATGCTCGCTGATCGCCGCGCCCGGCTTCTCGCCGGCTTCGGCCGCGGGCGCGCCGTTGACGTTGGCCAGCGCCCGCGACAACGCACTCTGCGTGGCCTTCTTCGCCGCCGCCTTCTCCGCCAGCGCCGCCGCGTTTTCAGCCGCGCTGACCGGCGGCGCGCGCAGCATGTCGTGGGTGTTGTCGCGCACCACCTGCAGCAGGGATTTTAGCGGCGAGCTGGGGCCGGACAGCTTGGCCGCGATGGCGCTGGCGTCCTGGATGCTGGTGATCGGCTGCAGCTCCAGGTCGTCGAGCAGCGCGTCCCAGGTCTTGATGTAGTCCTGCTGGTACAGCGCCAGCACCTGCTGCACGAGGCGCGCCCGTTCGATCGCGTCGATCTTGCTGCCGCCGAACACCCAGTCGTCCGCGGCAAACTGCTTCACCGCCTGTTCGATGCCCTTGCCCGCCTCGTCGGCGAACATCGGCTGGGTGAACAACGCCGGCAGCGGGTCGGACAGCGCCGCGCCGCTCTTGCGCCGGAACACGTTGCCGAGCAGACCCAGCTCCTTGTCCAGCCGCAGCGGCGGATGCTCCGCGCCGGTGGCGGAGAGCTTCAGGCTGCCGTAGATCAGGGTGGACAGATCCGCCGTGCGCAGCGTGGCGCGCGCCTGCTCCACCAGGGCACTGTCCAGGGTCAGCGGATGCAGCCGCCCGGGCTCGGCCACCAGTGCCTGGAAGTGCCTGGACAACGCCTTCTGCAGCACCGGGTCGCTGGGGAAGATCTTGCGCCACTCGATGTCGGTCAGCGCAACCAGCTGGTCGGCATCCTGGTGCTCGGGCTCGCCCAGCATCAGGTAGCCCTTGAGGTAGTAGTACAGCGCCTGCGGATCGCTGGCGCTGCCGGTGAGCCCACTGCGGAACTGCGAGGCCACGCCCGGCAACAGCACGCCGTTGAGCTCGCGGATGTAGGCATCGTGCACCTCGTCGCCCACGGCATGGCCCTGGTACAGGCCGAAGCGCATCAGGAGCGGCACGTCACCCTGGTATTTGCGCGCCGTGTCCTGCACCGCCGACAACGCCTCCAACCGCTCCAGCGCCATCGCGAAATAGGCCTTCTGGCTGGGGGCGGACGAAGGGTCGCTGTCGGCCGGATAGCCTTCCATCGCGGTCTGCACCTGCGCCAGATAGGCCTTGTTGCGGCCGTAGCTGGTGGTGAACCCGGCAAACAGCAGCAGCGTCAGCAGCAGCACGCCCACGTACGAGGCGGCCTGCAGCAGGATCTTCTGCCGCTCCAGCTTCGGGTTGGTGCCGGCGAAGCCCGACTCCTTGAACAGCACGTCCTTGAGCAGGCGCTCGACAAAGAACGTGCGCCGCTGCGCACCCGGCGCCTGCACCTGCGCCGCGTCCACGCCGAAGGTGCGCGCCACCGCGCCCATCATGCGGTCGATCGGCGTGCCTTCCTGCGTGCCGGAGGTGAGGTACACGCCACGCAACAGCGGCGGCGTGCCGTACTGGTGTCCGCTGAACACGCCTTCCACGAACTGCTGCGCAATCTCGCGCAGCGCGCCCAGTTGCTGCGGGAACGACAGGATCGCCGCGCGCCGCGCGCGATCGCGCTCGGTATGCAGCCGATCGAGGATGCGCGTGTTGAGCCGGTCCAGCAGCAGGCCGAACTCGTCGGCGAAACTGCGCGCGGCGGTGCCGTCCACCGTCTTGCCGACGGGGAACGACACGCCCCACACCTGGCTGCGCAGTTGCGGGTTGAGATCGTCGAAGAACTCGGTGAAGCCGGCGATCAGGTCGCACTTGGTGAACACCAGGTACACCGGCACGCCGATGCGCAACTGCTCGGACAGCTCGTCCAGCCGGCGGCGGATCGCCTGGATATGCTCGTGCCGGCCGGTCTCGTCCAGCACCAGCAGGTCGGACATGCTCATGGCGATGATCACGCCATTGATCGGCCGCCGCTTGCGGTACTTGCGCAGCAGTTTCAGAAACTCCGTCCACGCCGAGGCGTCGGCGCCGCGGTCGGAATCCTGCGTGGTGTAGCGGCCGGCGGTGTCGAGGAACACCGCCTCGTCGGTGAACCACCAGTCGCAGTTGCGGGTGCCGCCGATGCCGCGCAGCGCTTCCTTGCCGAAGCGGTCGGACAACGGGAAATTGAGGCCGGAATTCTGCAGCAGCGTGCTCTTGCCCGAGCCCGGCGGGCCGATCACCACGTACCACGGCAAGGTGTACAAATTGCTGCCGCCGCGGCGGGTCTTGCGCAAGGTGTCGATCGCCTCCTGGAAGCGCCCCTGCAACTGCGCGCGCTCGGCGGTGCTGCGGTCGTCGCCCGCCTCCTGCGCGCCCTGCCCGGCCAGGTCGCCGGACATCTGCTTGGTCTTGCTGCGCATGCGCAACTGCTGCACCTGCAGGCATACCACCCAGACCACCACGATCAGCACGATCAGCACCAGCCGCGCGATCGAGCTGGCCAAGGGCTGGGTATCGCCCAGGCCCAGGTACGGACCGCCCAGCCAGATCAGCACCGACAGCAACACGATCCCGACGAGGGTGATGAACCAGCCGGTCCGGAACAACGTCATCAGCTTGCTCACTCGCTCAACCCTCGGGGATGTAGATGATTTCGACGCGGCGGTTGCGCGTGCGGTTGGCCGGAAGATCGGGCGGCAGGGCGATCGGCTTCGACGCGCCGGCGCCGCTGGATTCCAGCCGCGCGGCGTTGTCGATGCCCTGGCTGAGGATCTGCAGCACAGAGCGGGCGCGTGCGGCCGACAACGCGAAGTTGTCCTTGAACTTCAGCGAATGAATCGGCTGGTCGTCGGTGTGGCCGACGACGATCACCCGGCCCGGCACCTGGTTCAGCGCCTTGGTGATCGTGTGCAGCAGCGGCAACTGCGCCGCACTCACCTCGGTGCCACCGGAGGCAAACATCGACGGCGCGCTCAGGCGCAGCAGCTCCTGGCCGTCGTCGCGGTCGATGATGCTGAGCTCGCCGGCCTGTTCCTGCGGCGCCAGCAGTTGCTTGAGCGTGGGGCGCGCGGGCTTCGGCTGCGCCTGGTTCAGGCGTGCGGTATCCGGCGGCGTGGCGCTTTCCAGGCCGATCTGGGCGATCTGGGCGCTGGCCGGCGCCGACAGGTCGTTGAGGCGCGAATAGAAGTACACGAAGCCGGCCAGCAGCAGCGCGGCGGCGGCGGCCGCGATCACCCACAGCGGCACGTAGCGCACCAGCGGGTTGCGCCGATCCTCCACGCCGCGCCAGTGCGGCGCCAGTTCCTCGGCGGCCGGCGCGCGCTGCGCCTTGATGCGGCGGTAAAGATCTTCCTGGATCTCAGCCAGCCTGGCGCGACCGCCGGTCTCGATCTGGTAGCGCCCGCCGAAACCCAGCGCCAGGCAGATGTACATCAGCTCGATCAGGTCGACATGCCGGGCGAAATCCGCGCACAGGCGCTCCAGGATCTGGAAGAACTTGGCGCCGCCGTACGACTCGCCGTGGAAGGTCACCAGCAGGGTCTTCTGCGCCCAGCCGCTGTGCTCGCCCCACGGCGCGTTCAATACCGATTCGTCCAGCATCGCGCACAGCACGTAGCGCGCCGCCACCACGGTCTGCGCGGGGATACCGGCGGCCTGCGCGTGGCTTTCGAACTTGCGCACCTGGGTGATCACCTGCTCGCGCAGGTGCGCGGCATTGGGCTGCGAGGCGCTGAGGCGCAGTTGCACCGCCAGCAGCAGCAGCGGGCTGGCCGCCTGCACCAGCGGGTTCATGCCGCCGCCCAGGAACGCGCTGATCTCCGCCGGGCTGGCCTGGTCGATGCGCGGCGCGCGCGCCGATGGCGCGGCAGCGACGGCCGGTGGAGGCGCCGCCGTGGGCGTGGCCGAACGCGGCCGCACCACGGTGGCGTCGCGCATGGGATCGTCGTCGATGGGACCGTTGCCGTTGTTCATGTGATCAGCCCCTGATGGCCCACAGCTGCAGGTCGAGACCGGCGAACTCCTCGCCGAAATGGAACGCGATGCCGCCCGAGGTCTTCAGCAGCCGCCACATCGGCGAGTGCTTGTCGAACTCGAAATAGAGATAGCCGGCGTTGTACGGAATCTGCCGCGGCGCCACCGGCATCGGCGCCACCACGATGCCGGGCAGTTGCAGGTTGACCAGGTCGCGGATCTTCTCGACCGGGCCGATCTTCGATTGCGCCGGCAGTTGCCGGCGCAGGTCCTCGGACTTCATGTCGGCCTTGGCCGCCAGCACGAAGGCGGCGGTATCGAGCAGCCCCAGGTCCGGCACCACCGCCACCCACACGCCGAACTTGCGCTGTTGCAGCGGGATCGGCGTGGCGGTCTGTTCCATCACCGCGCTGAGGCTGGTCCGCAGCGCGCCGATCACCGGCTCGAAGCTTTCGCGCAGCAGCTCGTGGCGATACGGGGGAAACGCGGTAGGCCGCTTGCCCGGCGCGGTGAACGTGGCCAGCTCGCCGGCCATGCCAACCAGGGTGCGGTAGAAATCCTCCGGGTGCAGCGTGGGCGACTCGGCCAGATGCGCGATCAGCGGCTGGAACCGGTTCACCACCTGCAGCAGCAGGAAGTCGGCGATTTCCGCCGCGCCGCCACGGTCGGTCAGGGCCACCCGCGCGGCCAGCGCCTCGCCGCGCTGGTGCAGCAGGCCCAGCAGCTCGGTGAGAAAGGTCACCAGCCGCGGCACCGCACGGCAGCTCTGCGCGCTGGGCATGAACGCATCGTCCAGCACCACGCGCCGATCGGCGCGGCACTCCACGATGCGCGCCAGCGGGATATGCGTGAGCCCTTCCATCGGTTGCGACTGCGGCAACAGCCGGCTGCTCATGCCGCCCACTTCCAGCGGCGTGGTGCCGTCGACGCTGCCGGAGGCGTCGCGCACCTCGGTTTCGCGCACGCGGTAGCGGAACAGTTTTTCCGCCGGCGCTTCGGCGCGGCCGCTGTCCGGCTGCGTGGGCGAACGCAGCGGCAGGGTGAGGAACACGGTCTGGTCGCGCCAGTTGGCATCCACGTCGAGCGCCGGCGGCAGCGGATCGTCGCCGGGCATCGCGAACGGCGTGCCGTCGGGAAAGGTGCCGCGGGCGCTGCGGATGCCCAGCTTGCCAATCGCCAGCAGGTCGGTTTCCAGCTCCAGTTCGGTGAAGCCCCAGGTGTACGGGCGCAGGGCGCCGGCACGCAGCTCCACCAGGCGCTCCAGATAGCGCTCCTGCTGCTGCATGTGCTGGGGCCGCAGGAACAGGCCCTCGCTCCAAACCACCTTGTTGTTCTGCGTCATCGCTTCACTTCCGCCCATCTTGGTGAACCCTGCCGGCGCTGCCGCCGGACGTTGCCCGCCCGCACCGATGCATCGATGCGGGCGCATTCATTGCCGTGGTACCGCTTCCCCCGCCCCTGTCTTCCCCCCGCCGGCGCTCAGCGTCCGGACGCGTGACTGGCGCGCCGCGCCGATTTCAGCCGCGACAGCTGCTCCTCGTAGGCGCGTGCGAACTCGTCGCCAAACAGCCGCCGGAAGCATTCATCGGGGTCTTTCATCAGGCCCTCGAAGTTGTCCTGGTACTTTTCCCAATACTTGCCCTTGCCGCCGAACGCGGAGCGCTTGCCGCCATCGACCTCGTGCTCGAACCGTTCGGGGTTGAAATGCGCCATCAGCGAATCGAAGCCCGCGCGCACGCCCGCCAGCATCGCCATCTGGTGGCAGCGGATGTCGTCGAACGCATCCTGGAACGCCGCCGTGCCGGAGAGAAACGCCGTGTTCGACGGCGCCAGGATCTTCTGCATCGCCTCCTCGGCGGTGGGCGCGAACTTCAGCGGGTTGTTCTCCGAGCGCTGGATGATGGTGACCGGCAGGCGGAAGGTGTTCTTGATTTCCGCGCGCGCGCGCAGCACGTCCATCACGCCGTCGATCACGATCCTGAAGATCTGGTCGAGCTCCGGCGACAGGGCCGCCGCGCCCACGGCCGCCTGCGGTGCCGGCGGCGGCGCGATCGGTGCCGGGGCCGCCACGGGTACAGGTGCAGGTGCAGGTGCAGGTGCGGGCGCAGGCGCCGGTGACGCAAAGTCGCCGATGGTCAGATCCCAGTTTTCCGGCAGCGCCTGGCGTTGGCCGGTGGTGGCCGGCGGACGAAAGTGGTCGTCCAGGCCTGCGTTCTGGTTCCAATCGGAGCCGGCGCCTGTCGGTGTCTCGGGAATCAGCGGCGAGGCGGCCGGCGGCGCATCGAGAAAGCTCAGCGGATCGAGGAAGCCAGCCGCACCGCCCTGGCCGCTGCCGGGGATCAGGCTGTCACCCAGCAGGTCGGCGGGTAACGACGGGGCGGGCGCGGCAAGATCGAGCAGGCCGAAATCCAGCGGGTCGGCCGCCATCGGTGCGGGAGCGGCGGCACGCGGCGAAGGCGTGAAGACGGTCTCCGCGTTGCCGCTCTGCAGGCTCACGCCGACCTCGAAGGTATCGATCTGCAGGCGATCGCCGTCCTTCAACGCGGACGGGTCGCCCTTGATCAGCGGGCGGCCGTTGAGCAGCATGCCGTTGGTGCTGCGGTCCTCGATGAAATAGATGCCGTTGAGACAGCGGATCATCGCGTGCACGCGCGAAACGCCGGACGAGCTCAGCACCCAGTCGCAATCCTCGGATCGCCCGATGCTGCCGTCGCGCCCCTCGAACGCCTTCTGGCTGCGGCTGCCGAATTGCGCTGCCTGGTGGCCGATCACGGCAAGCAGCAATGTCTGTGACGTCGACACGTTCAAATCACCTCGAAGAATCATCAAAGCGGCGGATCATCCGCCGCTTCGTTGCCGCGCGCAGCGCACTCCTGCGCGGCCTGCGGATGCGCCAGGAAACCCCCTGGCCACGGGAAAGCGCATGGTCAATCACGTCCCGCCGCTCCGTTGTTCAGCAGCACCATGGCCCGCTCGATGAAACCGGCGCGTCGCTGCTCGAACTGGGCGGGTTCCAGCGCGGCCATCAGGTTGATCGCGGCCACCACGGCACGGGCGGTGAGGTGGTCGGCAGGCGGCACGGCGACCTCCTGCGTGGCCGGCGCCAGGCTGCCGCCAGACCAGCCCGCCGACGCGGCGATCCAGGCGCCCAGCGAGCGGTATTCGCCCGCACTGGCGAAATCCAGCGCGGCGCGACGGTTGTCTTCGTCGGGGTCGCGTACCCATGCCTCGGCCAGCACTGCGCCGGCCCTGTCCTCGACCGCCAGCGGCTGGTCGCGGGCGCACTGGCACAGCCAGGCCACGGCATAACGCTTGGGCAGCAGGCGCGCCAGCAGCTTCAAGGCCTCGGGCACCTCGCCGGCATCCAGCAGCAGTTGCACCGCCGCCAGCGGGGCCATGTCCGGGCGCAACCGGGCACTGGATTCCCCGGAAAGCTCCATCTCGGTCGATGCTCGCATTACCGCTGACACGTCGATACTCCCCCGTTCAACCAATCATGATGATGCCACCGGACAACTGTGCCATCGCGTCGCCGCTCAGGGTCAGCTTGGTGCCCTTGACCGTGGTCATCGCGCTGCCGGCGACGTCGAGCATGCCGTCGGACTTCACCTTCATGCTGGCGCCCGCGGCGATATCCATGGTGGCGCCCGACTTGATGGCCACCGACGTCTGGCCGTTCACCTTCACCGAGCTGTTGCCGGTGATGGTGATGTTGAGTCCCTTGATCTCGATCTCGCCGGAGCTCTTCATCACGATGCTGGACGAACCGGTGACCAGCTCGATCTGGCTGCCCGCCTCCAGCTTGAACTTCTGCCCGATGGTGGTGCTGCCGTTCTGCTTCACGTCCAGGGTGTCGTTGTTGCCCACCGTGTGCTTGCGGTCGTTGTCGACCTTCTCGGTCTGGTCGTGATTGACCGTGAGGGTCTGGTCGTTCTTGATGGTGATCGTCTCGTCGTGGTCGATCGCCACCACGTGGTCGTTCTCCACCTCCTCGTGCATGTCCTTCTGCGCGTGGATGAAAAAGTCCTCGCTGCCCTTCTTGTCCTCGAAGCGCAACTCGTTGGCGTCGGCCGCCACGCCGTTGAGGCTGCGGCTCTTGATGCCGCTCTGGGTCTTGTTGGCCGGCAGCGTGTACGGCGGCATGTTGTCGTCGTTGTAGACGCTGCCGATGATCAGCGGGCGGTCCGGGTCGCCCTCCAGGAAACTCACCACCACTTCCTGGCCCACGCGCGGAATGCTCACCGCGCCCCAGGTCTTGCCCGCCCACGGCGAGGCCACCCGCACCGGGCACGAACTCTGCGCGTTGGGCTTGTCCGGCTTGTTCCAGTGGAACGTCACCTGCACGCGGCCGTACTTGTCGACGGCGATGTCCTCGTCGGTGTCGCTGCCGGTGACCACCGCCGTCTGCAGGCCCACGATGCGCGGGCGCGGCGTGGTCTGCGCGCTGCGGTAGGGCTGCTTGCTTGCGATCGCCTCGAAGCTGCAGGTGAAAGGTTCGACCGCCTCGCCGTCATGGCCCGATACGTAGTCCGGCTCCACGAACTGGAGATTGGTCGAGGTCACCAGGTATTCGCGATTGAGCTCGTTGCGCGGAAAGTCCTGCAGCTCGAACAACGCGCCGATGCTCATGCCGCAGGCATCCGTGCTGCCCCTGAACAGCGCATGCGGCACGTTCATCGCCTCCATGCGCACCTGCGCGTAATGCTGGCCCTGATCGGCCAGCGCATGGCTGCCGGGGTAGTCGAAAACGTCCAGGCCGGACAGGTTGTGATAGTCGCCGCCGCTGTCCAGCGAGCGGGTGGCCAGCAGCGAGGTCCTGGGGTTGAGCGGGTCGTAGTCGGTGAGCTGGAACTTCAGCGAATTGACCGATTGCCGCGAGCTCCACGACGTGATCGACGCCGGGGCGAAAGGCGCGCGCAGCGCCGCGGGCATGTACGGAATCTTCTCCAGCCCGCGCGTGCGCGCGTGCGCACCCAGCGCATCGGCCAGCACCATGGTATGCGTGCCGGAGGTATGGGTGAAGTAGTAGTAGATGCCCTCCTGCTCCATCAGGCGGCTGAGGAAGCTGAAGTAGTCCTCGCGGTATTGCACGCAATAATCGCGCTTGGGGTAGTTGCCACTGAGGCTTTTCTTGACGTCCGCATAGCCGATCTCGCCCAGCACCGTGCTGATGATCTCGGGCACGCTCATCTTGGTGTAGATGCGGCAATCCACCTTGCGCGTCAGCAACCAGGGCTTGGGCACCAACGTGGCGCTGTAGGTGGCATAGCGCACGTTCTCGATGGTCTGGAATCCCGTCTGCGCCGCGTCGCACACGATGCCGTTGAAGTGGCGCGTATGGCCGTCCTCGGTTTTCAGCGTCGCCGTCATCGGCGTACCGAGCAGCTTGCGCAGGTCCACGTGTTCGTCCTGGCTGAGCATGTCCACGCGGTAATCGAACAGCCGCCCGAGCTGCTCGCTGGCAACCAGGCGCACAAACAACAGCTTGTCGCCAAGGTCGGTGGATAAGGTCATCGCGTGTGCCATGTGTCGCGTCTCCGGGAAATCTGTGCGCGCTGAACTGCGTGCGGCGGGGTGGTCGGCACCGGTGCCGATACGGAAATCCGCATCAGCGCATGTCGTTCCCTCCGCGCCGCGCCAGCACCACCCAGCCCGATACGATCTTGCCGTGCTCCTTGCGCAGCATGTCCGTGCCGATCGTGACGCGATCGAAACCCGCGGACTCGACGACTGCCTGCGTGTGGTCGCGGGTGTGCTGGTATCGCCCGCTGGAGGACAACGCGTAGCGGTCGCCCTCGCCCTCCAGCACCTCCAGCGTGAACGCCAGCCAGCCGCCCTGCCTCAAGGCGCCGTGCGCCGCCTCCAGCACGGGTGCCAGGTCACCGAAATAGATCAGCGTGTCCGCCGAGATCACCACGTCGTAGGCGGAGGGATGGGCCTGCAGGTACGCCGTCAGTTCCGCCACCACCAGCTCGTCGTAGCCACCACGCGCGCGCGCTTTCTCGATCATGCCGCCGGACAAGTCCACGCCCACCAGCGTGCGTGCGTGCGGGCGCAGCAAGGGCGCGCACAGGCCCGTGCCGCAACCGGCGTCGAGCACGTCGAGGCTGCCGTTGGCCGCGGGCAACACCTTGCCCAGCGCCTCGGCCAGCACTTCGGGAGCGCGGTAATCGAGGTTCTTCAGCAATTGCTCGTCGAAACTGTCGGCAAAGCTGTCGAACACGTTGCGCACGTAAGCCTCATCCGCGCGCGGCGGTGTTTCCGCGCCGCCGGTGGCCGCCAGCATGTGGCGCGGGATGGGGTTGTGCGGCTCGCGCTCAAGCCAGTCGCGGTAGACCTCCCTGGCCTCGTCGTGGCGGCCAAGGGTGTACAGCGAAATACCCAGCCCCTCCAGCGCGCGCAGGTTGCGCGGGTCCAGCCGATACGCCTCGCGGAAACACGCGATCGACTGCTCGATGTGTTCCACGTTCTGGGCGTAATTGCGCAGGAACAGGCCCATCATGTACTGCCCGTGGGCGAACGTGGGCGCCTTGCGCAGAAGTTCGCCATAGGCCTCGAACGCGTCGTCGGGCCGCTCCTGCACTTCCAGCACGAAGGCCAGGTTGCACAGCGCGTTGTAGTGCGTGGGCCCGCACTCCAGCGCGCGCCGATAGCAGGCCTCCGCCTCGGCCAGGCGACCGCACTCCTTGTGGATGTTGCCCAGGTTGTTGTGCGCATCGGGATGCCTGGGCGTGATCTTCAACGAGGTATTGATCAACGCGACCGCCTCGTCGCTGCGGTCGCGCTGGTGCATCAGCACCCCCAGGTAGTGCAGGGCGTCGGGCTGCGCCGCGCGCAACTCCAGCACCTCGCCATACAGCCGTTCGGCCGTGTCCAGGTCATGGGCCTGGTGTGCCTTCATCGCGCGCTCCAGCACCACCGCATACGCCGGCTGTGCCGGCGCCGGCGCCCGCCAGCTCACGTTCGCATTGCTCGATACCACGCGCTTACCCCTTCCCATCAGCCTATCAACACCTTCATGCAACCCAATACGATCACGCCGCCATGCGCCGTGCTGTCGCCCATGCGCGCGGCCGGCTTGCCGCCGATGAGCACCTTCGGCGAACCCGCCACGATGGAGTCGGGCGGACCCACGCAAACGGCCATGTCGCCCACGCAGGCCGCAGGCAGGCCGCCAATCAGCACTTTGGGCGCACCGGGCGCGGAAATCGGCCCGCCCACATGCGGCACCGGTCCGGTGGTCATCGGACAGGTGTGCAAGTCGGTGAGACGGGCGGCAGGTTGCATGGTCAATCCCCGGAAAGATTCATTGAAAACGACTCGCTGTGCGGTTGTTGCCGCGACCTGTCATCGGCTGTCGTCGACGGCATGCATGGCTTTGATGCTCAACCGGTCACCAACAAGTCGTCGCGCAACTGCCCGATCATGTCTTCAGTCGCAAGGTTGAGGTTCCAGATCGTGGCGCAGCGATTGGCGTCGGCGAAATCGATCATGATGATGTTGGGCATGAAGGACTTCGATACCCGATCGACGGTCTGCGGCGGAAAACCCTTGGCACGCCACTGCTGGTGCAGCACGCCCGCCCTGGCGATGATGTGGCTCTTGACGCCGGCCTTCCATGCATCGGTCAGCGCCTTCTGCGACGACGTCCACATGCCCTTGTCGCGCTTCTCGATGCTGTAGAAGAGCTTGTGCAAGCCTTCTCCAGGGTTGCTGGTAAGCGTCCAGTACATCATTCCCAGCAGTTCCGGGCTACTGATCGGCCCCTGCGAGAGGATGTTCAGCTGCTTCTTGATGTTCTTTTTCTTGTCGCCGGTATTCGAGTAGTTGCCGAAATACTGCAGACCCCACATGTACGGGCTGTATTGGGCGTGCCCATCGCCTTTCTTGTTGAACATCGCCTTCACCGGAAGGATGCCGGGCGTGTTCTTGAGTGCGGTGGGAAACTTGTTGAAATCACCGCTATCGAATACCACGATGACCTTGCCCTGCAACGAGGCAATCGTGGCCACGTTGAGGTTGACGTTGCTCGCAAACCGCTGGTCACCCAGCTTCAAAATGCACTGGTTGGCTACCTCTTCCATGTCACCGCACTTCGAGAAGCGCAGGATGAGAAACTCCTCCGGGTTCTTCATCACGAACTCGCGCGCCTGGTCGAGCATCTGCGAGAGGCGATCGCCACCCACGCCACCGCCCGTCGCCGCTGTCTGGTACGAACCCAGCTTTTTGTCTTTCTCTCGGCTGAAGCCTGGGGCGTGATAGGCCCTTTGCTCCAGCTTGCCATTGGTCTTGATCTTGATGATGCGCAAGTCGAAATAGCGCACGCCCGCCTTCGCCTGCTCGCCAATGCTCAGGTTCTGCGTCTTGACAACGCTGCCAAGGTCGTTGCCGTAGATGCCCGCATCATGCGTACCCGGGAATACCACGTCACACAACCGCTTGTTGGCAAAAGCTCCAAACCCCGCCATAAGCTCGACTCCTAGATAGGGAAACTGGGATCAATCGGGTTCACGCGATGCGTCAGGCAAACCCGTACGAAAATTCACCGTCTTCCACCGCCACCTGCACCTTCGCGACCTGCTCGCCCGCGATCATCTTCGTGAGGAATGCGCGCGAGATGTCCGGCAGCATCGAGTTGGTGAGGATGGCGTCGATCATGCGGCCGCCCGATTCCGTTTCGGTGCAACGCTCGACCACCAGCTTCACCACGTCCTCGCTGTAGTCGAACGGGATCTTGTAGCGGGCTTCGACGCGTTTCTTGATGCGGTTGATCTGCAGCTTGACGATCTTGCCGAGCATTTCCGGACTGAGCGGGTAGTACGGGATCGTCACCAGGCGTCCCAGCAGGGCGGGCGGGAAGATCTTCAGCAATGGCTCGCGCAGCGCCTTGGCCATGCCTTCGGGCTCGGGCATCAGGTCCGGGTCCTTGCACAGGCCGGCGATGAGGTCGGTGCCGGCGTTGGTGGTGAGCAGGATCAGGGTGTTCTTGAAGTCGATCTGGCGGCCCTCGCCGTCTTCCATCACGCCCTTGTCGAACACCTGGAAGAAGATCTCGTGCACGTCGGGGTGGGCCTTTTCCACCTCGTCCAGCAGCACCACGGAGTACGGCTTGCGGCGCACCGCCTCGGTGAGCACGCCGCCCTCGCCGTAGCCGACGTAGCCGGGGGGCGCGCCCTTGAGCGTGGAGACGGTGTGCGCCTCCTGGAATTCGCTCATGTTGATGGTGATGATGTTCTGCTCGCCGCCGTACAGCGCCTCGGCCAGGGCCAGGGCGGTCTCGGTCTTGCCGACGCCGGAGGTGCCGGCCAGCATGAATACGCCGATTGGCTTGTTCGGATCGACCAGGCCGGCGCGCGAGGTCTGGATGCGCTTGGCGATCATCTCCATCGCGTGGTCCTGGCCGATGACCCGCTGGCCCATCAGCTTGGCCAGGTTCATCACGGTCTCGACTTCGCTCTTGACCATGCGCCCGACCGGAATGCCGGTCCAGTCCGACACCACCGAACCCACGGCCTGCTGGTCGACCGAGGCGAGGATCAGCGGATGTTCGCCCTGCAGCTCGGCCAGTTGGCCCTGCAGATCCTGCAGTTCCTTCAGCGCGGCGGTGCGCTCGTCACCGGCAAGCGCGGCTTCCCCGGTTGCGGACTCCTCGCTGGCTTCCGCGGCCTGGCTGGCCGACTCTTCCAGCGCGCTGCCGGTGCCTTCGACCGGCGCCGAGGAACCGCGCAGCTTCGAACGGATGTCGAGGATTTTCTCGACCAGCTCCTTCTCCCTGATCCAGTTCGCCTCCAGCGTTTCCAGGCGTGCCTTCTGCGCGGCCAGCTTCTCGTTGGCGCTCTCTTCGCGTGCGGTCACGTTGACGCCGACGTTCTTCTCGCGGGCGATGATCTCCAGCTCGGTTTCCAGTGCCTGGATGCGCTTGCGGGTGTCGTCCACCTCGGCCGGCACGGCATGCTGGCTGATGGCGACGCGGGCGCAGGCGGTATCGAGCAGGCTGACCGATTTGTCCGGCAACTGGCGCGCCGGGATGTAGCGATGCGACAGCTTGACGGCGGCTTCCAGCGCCTCGTCGAGGATCTGCACCTTGTGGTGCTTCTCCATCACGCTGGCGACCCCGCGCATCATCAGGATCGCCTTCTCCTCGCTGGGCTCGTCGACCTGCACGGTCTGGAAGCGGCGGGTCAGGGCCGGGTCCTTCTCGATGTGCTTCTTGTATTCGGCCCAGGTGGTGGCGCCGATGGTGCGCAGGTTGCCGCGGGCCAGCGCGGGCTTGAGCAGGTTCGCCGCATCGCCGGTGCCGGCCGCGCCGCCGGCGCCGACCAGGGTGTGGGCCTCGTCGATGAACAGGATGATCGGCCTGGTGGAGGACTGCACTTCCTCGATCACCTGCTTCAGGCGGTTCTCGAACTCGCCCTTCATGCTGGCGCCGGCCTGCAGCAGGCCCACGTCCAGTGCGCGCAGTTGCACGTCCTTCAGCGGCGGCGGCACGTCGCCGATGGCGATGCGCATGGCGAAGCCCTCGATCACCGCGGTCTTGCCGACGCCGGCTTCGCCAACCAGCATCGGGTTGTTCTGGCGGCGGCGCATCAGGATGTCGACGAGCTGGCGGATCTCGTCGTCGCGGCCGACGATCGGATCCATCTTGCCGTCGCGCGCCTGCGCGGTGAGGTCGATGGTGAACTGCGCCAGCGCCTCCTGCTTGCCCATCTGCGCCGGCGACATCGCACCGCTGGCCTCGCCCGGCGCGCTGCCCCCGCCCATCCGGAAGCCGTCGCTGGCACTCTGGCCGTCCTCGGGCGAGCCGGCGACCACCTCGGCGAACTTCTCCACCAGCGCTTCGGGCTTGATCTTGTCGAACTCGGCCGAGATGGCCACCAGCGCGTTGCGCAGGTGGCGCGTGCGCACGACGCCCACCATGAGATAACCGGTGCGCACCTGGGCCTCGCCGAACATCAGCGTGGCGAACACCCAGCCGCGTTCGACCGCCTCCTCCACGTCGCTGGAGAGATCGGAAATCGACGACGAACCGCGCGGCAGCCGGTCCAGCGCATCGGTGACATCGCGCGCCAGGTTGGACGGGTTGAGGTTGAACTGCTTGATGATGCGGTGCAGGTCCGAATCCTGCAGCTGCAGGATCTGGTGGATCCAGTGCACCAGCTCGACATAGGGGTTGCCGCGCAGCTTGCAGAACACGGTGGCACTTTCGATGCCCCGGTACGCCAGCTTGTTGAGCTTGCCGAACAATGCGCTGCGACTGATTTCCGCCATGATTTTTCTGTCCCCTGGTTTGATTGGCTATCGTGGCCCGCGATCACCGATGGCGGCGGCCGCGAACCGTTCCTGATCGAATGGCGCCAGCGCGCCGTTACCCTGCCGGCCTGAGGATGACCTGATCGGCGTCGCCATCGTGCTGGCGTCGACCCATCCACGTGCTCAACCCCAACCTGCCGGCCTGGCCCAGGCGCGTCACCGGCACCTCGTCCCGGTTCAGCACCAACTGCACATCCCACGCTTTCTCTTCGCCGATGTAGGTTTTCACCGCCGCCACCAGTTGCCGCAGCGCCTCGCCACCGGGCAGAAAATTGTTGAACTGCGCGCGGTTCAACGGCCCCAGCCGCAGCCGGAACCGTTGCTGCGCGCCCCATACGTATTCGCCCATCACCGCGGTGAGGCCCAGGCCGGCGACCTCGCTGGAGCGACCCAGCCGCAGGTGCGCCGTCGGCGGCAGGCGCATCCATTCGGCCACGAATTCCACGATGCGCACCGGGATGCGGAAGAACTGCTCCAGCAGCGTGCGCAGGCCTTCGGCATTGCGCGTCTGCGTCAGCAACCGCCCGGCGAAGAAACGCTTGTACTGGTCGGGCATCGCATCGCGGCCCTCCAGGCCGGGCGTGGCCAGGCCCACCAGTGCGCCCATGTACAAGCGGAAACGATCCTCCCGCGGCCGGTCGAACTGCACCGTCGGCTGCGCATCGGCCCATGCCCGGTAGAACAGGCTGGTCATGCGGTGATGGAAGATGTCGGCGAACGCGATGAAGGTGGAGTCCTTCGCGTTGTGCTGGCGATCGAGCGCGTATTCGGTCAGGTGCAGCGGCAGCGGTGCGTTGGGGCCGAACAAGCCGAAGAACAGGCCGTGCATGCGCGCGGGCGCGCCTTCGCCGCCGGGCTCGAAACGGTCGATGGCGCGCGGCGCGAACGACAGCGACGGCGTGTGGCACAGGCGCACCATGTCCTCGGCGGGCTTGGTCGATTCGCCCAGGCGCGGCTGCTCCGGATAGGCGCACTCGAGCCGCCGGATGGCTTCGAAAAATTCGAAGTCCTCCGGCCGGTCGCGCAGCGCGTTCTGCAGCGCTACAGCGTCTGTCGTTTGCCGAGCCGCACCGGCCATCGGGCCACCTCGTTGCGTTCCAGGGTGCGCAGCACGGTTTCGATAAACGAATTGACCGAAACGTAGCGCGCGAAAAAGTGCTGCATGACCGAACCCAGCAGGAAGGCGCCAGTGCCTTCGAAGGCGCCGTCGTCGCAGGTGAGCGTGATCTCAAGGCCGCGCCCGAACGTGATCGGACCCGGCACCGGGATGCGCCGCACGATCGGCTGCGAGCTGACCGCCTTGATGCCCTCGACCTGGCGCCGGGCGCTGGAGTCGAACTCGTCGCAGTAGAGCGTCAGCATCTCGCGCAGCGCGGCGGCGCCGTCCTCGTGGCCGTCGCCCAGCAGCGAGACGTAGTTGAGCTGCAGGTGGCTCAGCAGCCGCCAGGCGGTTTCGCCCACGGCCACCGACGCGCGCGGCTTGGTCGGGCCGGCGACACAGCGGATCGACTCCACCGGCGCACCCACGTCCAGGGTGAAATCGGTGTGCGACTTGCCCACCGGCATCTGCAGCGGCAGGTCGCGGTTGGTGCACAGCAACTGCATGCCGATCTGGCGCAACTGGGTGGAGTACGGCGCGTCGGCCGCGTCCACCAGCGAGATGAACATCTCGTTGCCCACATAGCTGGAACGCGCGCCATGCAGCTTCTGCCGCGACGACAGCAGCCGCGGCTCGCGGCGCACGGTGTAGAACGCCGCGTTGCCGCTGTGCCAGGTGCGCTCGTCGCCGCCGTAGAACGGCTGGAAGCGCTGCTCGGGCTCCTGCCGATCGCCGAAGCCCTCGACGTTGCTGACGCTGTGGATCTCGAAATCCATCGGCCGCGTGCGGTCGGCCAGCACGTGGTATTCGGTCTTGCCCTGCTGCAGGTGGATGCGGTCGGCGCGGCGCGGGAACAGGTTGATCGCCGGCGTGCAGAACAGGCGGAAATTGCCCGCATCCACGGCGTTGTGCAGCCGGCTCACGCTGCGGTCGAACAGCACCACGATCTCGAACTCGGCGCTGCCCGAACGCGCCAGCACCTTGCGCAAGCCGGTGAAAACGGCAAACAGGAAGCGCTCCGGGCAGGCGAAATATTCCTGCAGCAGGCGGTAGCCGCTGAACGAGCGGCCGCTGTACGGGATCAGCGCCTCGCTGTCGTCGAAGCCCTTGTCGCGGATGCTGGCGGCGTCCAGATGCGTCTCGATCGGGCCGCTGGTGCCTTGCGTGCGCACCACCACGCCCACCGCGTTGGCCAGCAGTTGCTCGTACAGCCGCTTGGGCAGTTCGTCGGCGCCGGCGATGAACAGCGGCAGCTCGTCCAGCGTCAGCATGTTGGCCTGCGCGCCGGCGGTGACCTGGAACTTCAGCCGCAGGCCGGCCCGAACGGTCTTGTCGGACGGAATGGCCACGCCCGCCGCGGCGATGGCCGCGGGCGTTTCGAAATACTTCGCTTCGGTGATCTGCAGCGGCCACAGGGTGACGTCATGCGCCGTGCGGTACTCGCACGCAGTGCGGTCGTCGCGCCCGATCAGGCTGCGCATGGCCGTATCGCGCGGCACGACGTGCCCGGTCGCCAGCGCGCTGTCCTTCAGGTCCGCCTGCAACTGCACCACCGCCATCGAAGGCACGGGCGCCAGGTAATGCGGATAGATCATCTCCATCAGGTGCTGGGTGAACACCGGCTGCTGCGCATCGAGCTTCAACTGCACGCGCGCGGCCAGGAACGCGAAGCCTTCCAGCAGCCGCTCCACGTAGGGGTCGGCGCATTCGAAGCCCTCCATGCCCAGCCGCCCGGCGATCTTCGGATACTCGCGCGCGAACTCGCCGCCCATCTCGCGGACGTGCTGCAATTCCCGGTTGTAGTAACGCAGCAGGCGCGGGTCCATCGGAGTCAGCCAAAACTTTCGGATACGTTGAACGTGCCTGTTTCCAGGTCCACTTCGGTCTTCAGGTAGAGATTGAGCGGAATGGGCTGCGCCCACATTTCCGATTCGATGTTGAACACGAGCGACTGGTGATCCATGCGCGCGCGATCGGCCTGCACCGTCACCCTCAGCGTGCTGGCGGTCAGTCGCGGCTCGAACGCCACGATGGCGTCCTTGATCTGGCGCTGCAGCGTACTGGCGTCCACGCCGGCCAGAACCATGCCGGTAAGGTCGGGAATGCCGAAGTTCAACACCGACCGGGCAACCTCCGGATAGAGCGCCAGGTCGACGTCGTTGTCCAGATGCACGCAGTTGAGCAGCCAGGAAATGTCCCGCGTCACGCAGTCACGCAAGCGGGTGGCCGAGATCACCCGTTTCTCGCGGCTCTCGTCGGACTTGCCCGGCTCGTCGTCGGTCAACCGATCGAGCAGCGAGGGTTGCAGTCGCTCCTGGGTGGTCAGTTCGGCCATGGCTCGTGCGCCCTGGTCAAACGCTGTCGAAGGAAATGGTGCGCACGTCCAGCAAGGGGTATTCGCCGGCATCGGTGGCGAACATGCGCTGCCCGGAGCCCACGTAGAAGTCGTCGGCGGGGCTCAGCCAGTCGGTCTTGCGGGCCAACACCGCGTCGCTGTCGGCCGATTGCTCCGAACCGGGGTATCGGCAAGGAATGAAGCCCACCGCCTGGCCGCCGTTGGTCCAGGTGATCTGCACCGGCGCCCATACCTTGTCGCGCAAATCGGTGGGCGATTCGAATTTCAGTGTCTGCAGACGCGCAAAAGGCACCCAGGCGTAGCTGCCGTTGACGACGATTTCCAGGCACGGGCCAAAGCGCGGGTCGGCATCGGCGATCCATTCGAACGGCGTGTCATCGATACGGCCGGCCACGGCCGGCGCCTGCTCGAACGCCTGCTCACGCAGCGGTGCTGCCTGCTGGTGCTTGCCCTGCGCATCCAGCTTGAACGCCTGCAGCAGCAGCGCCACCCATTGTTCCGGTTCACCTATCAACGAGGGCGAACGCTCGCCCTCCACGACCTGTGCGCGCATCAGCTCGCCCTGCAACGCCTGGGTGTAGGCGTTGACCATCAACGTGTTGCCGGGGTCGAGCTCGCCACTGACCTTCAACTGGTTCTGCGCCCGCTCCCATTGGCCCAGCAAGGCGAGCAGCTGGAACAGGAACACGCGGGACTTGGCATCGGCAGGCTTGCCGCGCACCTGCGCCGTCAGCTGCTGCAATGCCTCGTTTACCCGGCCAGCTTGCAGCAGGTTCTGGGGATCTGCATCCACGATCAATCACCACTGGGTAGGAAGAACGAAGTCCGTACAAACACCCTGCTGGCCCGAAACCGGGCCAGCAGGGCGGTACATCAGGCCGCCGCGACCTTCTGCATGTCGTAGGTGAAGTCCTTGGTACCGCCATCCTTGGAGCCGTCGTCCTTCTGCGGCTGGTACATGAACTTGAACTTGCCGAAATGCAGCGTGATGTTTTCGGTCAGCTTGTCTTCGCCACCGCTGCCACCCGTGCTCAACGAGGTGATCAGCACGCCCTCGCTCAGCTCCAGGGTGAGGAAGTCGGTCTGCTCGCCGGTGGCATTGGTGACATACAGCCACGCCTGCTCGACGCGGGCGCCGGTGCAGACCGCGTTCAGCAGCGCATTGGAGCTGCCGTCCACGTACTTGGTGATGGAAAGATCCTGCACGTTCGCCTTGCCGCCACCGCCGCCACCGCCCTGGTGCAGGTTGCCGGAGTTGGAGGCACCCCACGACCATGCCAGCACCGGAATCTCTTCCTTGTGCTTGGCATGGGTGGAAGTGCCCTTGATCTCGACCTTGCCCTTGGCGAATTTGATGTGCATGTCAAAAGCCATGAAACCTCTCCTCTGTTTCCTGATTGATAAAGGATTACCGTCCGACCGAGACCTGCGCTCGACGCGATCGATGCTCCTGTCGCGGGTACATCATTTGAACCGTGGCTCGACGCCGGGTATCAGGCCTTGGCCGCGGAGGGCAGGCGCGAAACCAGTCGCAGCGACACCGTCAGGCCCTCAAGCTGGTAGTGCGGCTTGAGGTAGAACTTCGAGGTGTAGTACCCCGGCGCGCCTTCCACTTCCTCCACCACCACCTCGGCCGCCGACAGCGGCTTGCGTGCCTTGGTTTCCTCGCTGGAGTTGGCCGGGTCACCATCGATGTAGTTGGTGACCCAATTGGTCAGCCAGCTCTGCATCTGCTCGCGGCTGCTGAACGAACCGATCTTGTCGCGCACGATGCACTTCAGGTAATGCGCGAAGCGGCAGCAGGCGAACATGTACGGCAGGCGCGCGCCGAGGGCGGCGTTGGCGGTGGCGTCCGGATCGTCGTACTCCTCCGGCTTGTTCAGCGACTGCGCACTGATGAAGGCGGCCATGTCGGAGTTCTTGCGATGCACCAGCGGCATCAGGCCCATCTTGTCCAGCTCGGCCGAGCGGCGATCGGTGATCGCGATCTCGGTGGGGCACTTCATGTCCACGCCGCCGTCGTCGGTGGGGAAGGTATGCGCCGGCAGGCCTTCCACTGCGCCGCCGGACTCGATGCCGCGGATGCGCGAGCACCAGCCGTAGGCCTTGAACGAGCGGTTGATGTTGACGGCCATCGCGTACGCCGCGTTCTGCCAGGTGTACTTGGCCGAGTCGGCGCCGGCGGTGTCCTCCTCGAAGTTGAACTCCTCGACCGGGTTGGTGGCCGCGCCGTAGGGCAGGCGCGACAGCGTGCGCGGCATGGCCAGGGCCAGGTACTTGGAATCCTCCGATTCGCGCAGCGAACGCCACGCGGCGTAGTCGGGCGTGGAGAACACCTTGGCCAGGTCGCGCGGGTTGGACAATTCGTTCCAGCTGTCCATGCCCATCAGCGTCGAGTTGGCCGCCGCGATGAACGGCGCATGCGCCGCGGCCGCCACCTGGGCAATGCCGCTGAGCAGTTCCACGTCGGGCGGGCTGTGGTCGAAGTAGTAGTCGCCGACCAGGCAGCCGTACGGCTCGCCGCCGAGCTGGCCATATTCTTCTTCGTACATCTTCTTGAAGATCGGGCTCTGGTCCCACGCGGTGCCCTTGTAGCGCTTCAGCGTCTTGCCCAGCTCCTTCTTGGAGATGTTCATCACGCGGATCTTCAGCTGCTGGTCGGTCTCGGTGTTGTTGACCAGGTGATGCAGGCCTCGCCAGGCGCTTTCCAGCTTCTGGAAATCGGCGTGATGCATGATCTGGTTGATCTGCTCGCTGAGCTTGCGGTCGATCTCGGCGATATAGGCGTTGATGGTCTGGGTGACGTCGTCGGAAACGATGTCGGCCTTGTTCAGCACCTGCTCGGCCAGCGTGCGCACGGCGGATTCGACTTCCTCCTTGGCGCGCTCGCTCTTGGGTTTGAACTCCTTGCTCAGCAGCGCGGCGAAGTCGCCCGCTTCGAGGGTTGCGGTGGCGCCGCCCTGTTCGGCCTGTGTTTCGGTTGCCATGTGTTTACTCTCCGTCCGTGTCGGCAGGCTTGGCCGCCGATACCAGCGATTGCAGCAGTGCGGGGTCGTTGATGGCCTGGGCGATCAGCTTCTCGGCGCCGGCCTTGCCGTCCATGTAGGTGCCGAGGTTGGCCAGCTGGGTGCGTGCCTCCAGCAGCTTGGCCACGGGGGCGACCTTGCGGGCCACGGCGGCGGGCGAGAAGTCGTCCATGCTCTCGAAGGTGATGTCCACGTTGAGGTTGCCCTCGCCGGTCAGCGTGTTGGGCACGGCGAAGGAGACGCGCGGCTTCATCGACTGCAGGCGGTTGTCGAAATTGTCGACGTCGATCTCCAGTGCCTTGCGCTCCTCGATCGACGGCAGCTCGCTGTTGTTGACGCCGGACAGGTCCGACATCACGCCCATCACGAACGGCACCTGGACTTTCTTCTGCGCGCCGTAGACCTCGACGTCGTACTCGATCTGCACGCGCGGCGCCCTGTTTCTGGCGATGAACTTCTGACTACTCTGCTTGGCCATGCTTTATGTCTCCTCGGAGGAAGGGCAACTTGTTGCTGGGCGCGGGGTTTCCGGCATTCGGGCGCATGGACCTGCGGCGCGGCGCCATGCGTCCGCGACCACACTCTCTACGTGCCAGCACCCCGATATCCCCTCGTTCGTATGCGTCTGCATCACGTCCGTACCGCAAAACCGCCGTTGGCGACCGCGGAACGTGCCGCAAGAGAGCGGCTTCACGCAAAAATGTCGCTCCACCTGCTACTGCGCGGACGGGACGAATATCCCGTCAACTCCCCAACGACTCGTTTAGCTTACATTCATGAACGAAAACCGCGCAAGCGGCCGCCGCAAGGTGCGCGTCCCCGAAAATCATCTTATTTTTCAGGCGCTTGAGCGCGGTGTGATCAGGCGCTGCGGCGGAAATAGAACCAGGCGCCCAGCGCCAGCACGATCGCCGGCAGAAGATTGGCCGGCAGCGCGGGCACGCCGTAGACCGTGCCGAAGTTGACCAGCGCCTGCTGCAGGAAATACCAGCCGATGGCCAGCAGCATGCCCACGAACATGCGCTTGCCCAGGCCGCCGGAACGCAAGGTGCCGAACGCGAACGGCATCGCGCACAGCACCAGCACCAGCACGTTGAGCGGATACAGGGCGCGGCCCCAGAACGCCACCGCGTAGCTGCCCGGGCTTTCGCCGTTGCGCTCCTTGTAGGCCATGTTGCTGAGCAGGTCGCGCATCGACAGGTATTGCGGCTGGATCATGTTCTGCGCCAGCACCTGCGGGTCGAGGCTGGACTGCCATGGCTGGCTGTCGCTCCTGCTCGTGTGCACGCCCTGCGCGTCCAGCACGCTGCTGCGCACGTCATGCAGCATCCATTGGCGACCTTCGTGTTCGGCGGTGCGCGCCCAGTCGAAGCGGCGCAGCTGGCCGTCGTCGGCCATGGTGAACACGCGCACGTCCGCCAGTTGCACGGTGCCGCGGGCGCTCAGCATGGCCGCCTTGGCATTGATGATGTTGTTGCCGTCGCGTGCCCACAGGCCGCTGTTGGTCGCCATGCCGAGGTTGCCGGCCTTCAGCCGCAGCTGCATCGCCTGCGCCTGCTGGTCGCCCCACGGTGCGGCCGTTTCGCCCAGCACCACCACGCCGACGATCAGCACCGCGACCACGCCGGCGGCGGACGCGGCGATGCGCAGGCGCGACATGCCCGCCGCCCGCAGCGCCGTCAGCTCACCGGTGGACGCCAGCCCGCCCAGGCCCAGCAGACCGCCGATCAGGGCCGCGTTGCCGAACATCTCGTAGGCGCGGCGCGGAAAGGTCACCAGCACGTAGACGATGGCGTTGTCGAGCGTGTAGCCGTTCTTGCCCACGTTGTGCAGCTGGCGCACCAGCTGGGTCATGGCATCGAAGCCGGTCAGCACCAGCCACACCATCAGCAGCGAGCCGAGCACGCTCATGCCCACCAGCCGGTCGACGCGCTTGATCGTGAACGTGCTCATGCGTTGCCCGCGGCCGGTCGCAAGGTGGCGGTCTTGCGCGGGCTGTACTGCTTCCACAGCAACCACGCGGCGAACAGCACCACCAGCAGATGCAGCCCCCACAACGGTGCCTGATTGTGCCAATGGCCCTTGCCGATCTGCGCCCGCCCCATCGCCAGCAGCAGGTAGTACAAGTAGAAGATGATCACCGCCAGCAGCAGCCGGCCGTAGCGCGGTTCGCGCGGATTCTGCCGCGACAGCGGCACCGCCAGCAGCAACAGCACCAGGGTCAGCACCGGCGCGTTGGAGCGCCAGGCGAATTCGGCGCGCGCGTCGGGGGCGTCGGTGCGGGCAAGCGTCCAGCTGTCCAGCGCGTGTACCGGATCGTCGTCCTCGTCGCCCTGCACGTCCGAAAGCGCGGTGTCGTTGCGCGCGTAATGCATGCTGCGCCAGTCGTCCGTGCCCAGCGGGATGTCGTACTGCCAGCCCTTCTCGAAGGCGATGAAGCGATTGCCGCCGTCGCTTTCCTGGTACAGCCGGCCGCTGTCCGCGCTGATCAGCTTGATGTGCGGCTGGCCATCGCTGTCGCGCTGGGTGGCCACGAAGGTGCGCCCCAGCCGGCTGCCGTCGCGGCTCAGGCTCTCGACGAAGATGATGCCGCCCTTGCCCGGCAGATCGGTGAAGCGGCCCGCGTCCAGCCCCACCGCGATCACCGAACGGTTGGCGGCGGCCACCATCATGTCGCTGGTGCGCACCGCCCACGGCCCCAGCCACAGCGACACCACGGCGGTGATCGCCACCAGCACGCCGCTCAGCAGCAGCACCGGTTTCAGCAAGCCGCCCGCGCCCATGCCCGACGAAGCCAGCACGTGCATCTCGCTTTCGCGGTACATCCGGCCCAGGCCCATCAGCACGCCGATGAAGCTGGCCAGCGGCAACATGTTGGTGAGCCCGTCGAGCGTGCGCAACCCCAGCACCTGGAACATCACGCTGGCGGGAAAGCTGCCGCCGGCCACTTGCTGCAGCACGCGGGCGAACGCGCTGCCGGCCACGATCACCAGCAATACCACCACGGTCGCGGCCACGGTTTGCGCCAGTTCACGCAGGAAATAGCGGTCGAGGATGCTCAGCATGCGATAGACTAACCCGCTCTCCAGCCGTGCCCAGACCGGCCGGCAAACCGCGAGTTTAGCCTGTCCGGCCGCGCCGGGCCCACGCAGGAATCTTCCGATGACAGTGCAGTTCAGCCTTGGCGCGGCCGCGCCCGAAACCGTCGACAGCGACTGCGTGATCGTGGGCGTCCACGAGCAGGGCGTGCTCACCGACGCCGCCGCGCGCATCGATGCGGCCGCGGCAGGCGCGATCAAGCGCCAGCTGGAAAGCGGCGACATCAGCGGCAAGGCCGGCAGCTGCGTGATGCTTTTCGCGCCCGCGGGCGTCACCGCCAGGCGCGTGCTGGTGGTGGGCCTGGGCGCGCAGAAATCGTTCGATGGCGCGCGCTTGCGCAAGGCCTGCGTCGACGCGGTGCGCGCACTGGCGAAATCGCCCGTTGCCGACGCGGTGTCGTATCTCACCGAAGTGGACGTGCCCGGCCGCGACAGCGCCTGGCGCGTGCGCATCGCGGCGCTGGCGGCCGACCACGCCGCCTACCGCTACACCGCCACGGTCACGCCGCGCGACAAGAACGCGCTGCCGAAGCTGGCCACGATCACCTTCGCCGCCGGCGACGACGCCCAGGCCGGGCTGGATCAGGCGCGCGCCATCGCCGAGGGTGTGCGCTTCGCCCGCGACCTGGCCAACCTGCCGCCGAACATCTGCAACCCCACCCATATCGCCGCGCAGGCGCAGGCGTTTGCCGATGCCCACGCGCAAGTCACCTGTACCGTGCTCGATGAAGCCGAGATGGAAAAGCAGGGCTTCGGCTCGCTGCTGGCGGTGGCACGCGGCTCGGCCAACAAGCCGCGGTTGATCGCGCTGGAATACAAGGGCGGCAACGAGGCCGACCCGCCCTACGCGCTGGTCGGCAAGGGCGTCACCTTCGACTCCGGCGGCATCAGCCTGAAACCCGGCGCCGGCATGGAGGAAATGAAGTTCGACATGGGCGGCGCCGCCGGCGTGCTGGGCGCGTTCGTGGCCGCGGTGAAGATGGGGCTGAAGATCAACCTGGTCTGCGTGGTGCCCAGCGTGGAGAACATGCCCGGCGGCGACAGCTACCGCCCCAGCGACGTGCTCACCAGCCTTTCCGGCCTCACCATCGAAGTGCTCAACACCGATGCCGAGGGCCGGCTGATCCTCTGCGATGCGCTGACCTGGACCGCGCGGCAGTTCAAGCCGCAGGCGATGGTCGATGCAGCCACGCTCACCGGCGCCTGCGTGGTGGCGCTGGGCAAGCACGCCAGCGGCCTGATGAGCAAGCACGATGACCTGGCCGCGGAACTGCTGGCCGCCGGCGAGGAAACGCTCGACCGCGCCTGGCGGTTGCCGCTGTGGGACGACTACCAAAGCCAGCTCGATTCCGGCTTCGCCGACGTCGCCAACATCGGCGGCAAGAGCGCCGGCGCCGTCACCGCCGGCTGCTTCCTGTCGCGCTTCACCGAAGGCCAGCGCTGGGCCCACCTGGACATCGCCGGCACCGCCTGGGACGAAGGCCGCAAGGGCCTGGCCACCGGCCGTCCGGTGGCGTTGCTGGCGCAGTGGCTTGTCGACCGGGATTCGTGATTGGGGATTCGGGATTGGCAACAGCCGAAGCCCGCACTCTACCGAATCCCCAATCCCCAATCCCCAATCCCGGCTCTAAACCATGCGCGCCGATTTCTACCTGATCGCCAAACCACGCTTCCGCGAGCAGCCGCTGCTGCTGGTGTGCGAGCTGGCCAGGAAGGCGTTTGCCGCACAGCAGCCGCTGCTGATCCTCACCCGTGATTTCGCCCAGGCCGAGGCGGTGGACGAGTTGCTGTGGTCGTTCGACGAGGACAGTTTCATCCCGCATCAGCTGGCCGGCGACGAGGACGATGCCACCACCGCGGTGCTGATCGTGCCGCTGGGCATGGAAACCGCCGATCGGCCGCTGGTGCTGAACCTGCGCGACGCCTGCGCGCCCGGCAACTACGAGCGGGTGCTGGAGGTGGTGAGCGCCGATCCGTCCGCGCGCGAGGGCTCGCGTGCACGCTGGAAGGAATATCAGCGGCGCGGCTTCGAGGTGCGCAAGTTCGACATGTAGGCCGCCCGGCCCCTCAGCCGGGCTCGACTTCCTCGAGGTCGATATTGGCGTAGCAGATCAGCGCCGCGGCCAGTTGTTCGCCGGTCACCGGCTTGCGCAGGAAGCCGTCCATGCCGGCGGCGCGTGCCAGCGCCTCGTCCTCGCTGCTGGAGCGTGCGGTCACCGGCACGATCGGGAGGCGCCGGCCATCGCCCTCGCGCTGGCGGATCAGCCGCGCGATCTGGAAACCGTCCACGCCGGGCAGGTCCAGGTCCAGCAGCACCACGTCGAAGCGCGAATGCGGCAGCTCGGCCAACGCCGCCAGGCCGTTGTCCACGTGGCAGACCTGGTGCCCTTGCTGCTCCAGCAATCCGCGCAACACGGCCGCCACGATGGCGTCGTCTTCCACCAGCAGGATGCGGCGCGCACGATCGCCGCCGACCGGCGTGACCGACGCCGCTGGCGGCGGTTCGGGCAGCGGCAGGCGCACGCGGAACACGCTGCCGTGCGCCATCCGTGATTCGACCTCGATACTGCCGCCCATCATGTCGGCCAGTTCGCGGCAGATGGCCAGGCCCAGCCCGCTGCCGGCGCGCCGCTGCGGGCCCGCTTCCTGCTCGAACCGTTCGAACAGGCGCGCCTGGCTGGCCTCGGGAATGCCCGGGCCGGTGTCGCTGACGCTGAAAAGCAGGCCATCGGCCGCACGTTGCGCCCGCACCGTCACGCTGCCGCGCTGGGTGAATTTCAACGCGTTGTTGGCCAGGTTGAGCAGGATCTGCTTGACCCGCACCGCGTCGCCGATCACCCGCTCGGGCAGGTCGTCATCCACCTGCAACACGAACCGCAGGCCCTTGGCCAGCGCCAGCCCCTGCTCCAGTTGCGCCACGTCGGTGACGAGCTGGCGCGGGTCGAACGGCGCCAGCTCCAGCTCCAGCCGGCCCGCCTCGATGCGGGCCAGGTCCAGCGCATCGTTGAGCAGCTTCAGCAACATGCCGCCGGAGCGCTGCATCGCCTGCGCATATTCGTGCTGCTGCGCGTTGAGCGGCGTGCTCAACAGCAGCTCCGCCATGCCCATCACGCCGGTCATCGGCGTGCGGATCTCGTGGCTGAGCGTGGCCAGGAACTGCGTCTTGGCCGCGCTGGCCTGCTCGGCCAGCTCGCGCTGCTGCTCGATGAGCTGCAACCGGTAGCGCTGGGCCATGCGGTTGCGCCATGCGCGCAGGCCCAGGCCACCCACCAGCGCCAGCACCGCCACGTAGATCGCCCACGCCCAGCCGCGTGCCCAGGGCGGCGCCTGCACGTGGATGCGCAGCGGCGTGGCCCGATGGCCCCAGACGCCGTTCGGGCCGGCGGCCATCGCCTCGAGCGTGTAGTCGCCCGCCGGCAGGCCGGCAAAATCACGTTCGCCCCGATGGTCCACGTCCACCCAGCCGGTATCGAACCCGGTCAACCGGAAGCGGTAACGGTTGGCGTCCGGGTTGACGTAGGAGGCCACCCGCATTTCCACGCGCAGGTCGCGGTCGCGCCAGTGCAGCGACACCGCGGTGCTGTCGCGCGGCAACGGCTCGACCGCGCCATCGCGCTGCACGCTGAGGCCGGCCAGGATCACCGGCGGCGGAGAGCCGGCGGGCGTCGAGGCCGGAAAGCGCGCCGGCTGGAACGCCACCACGCCACCACCGTTGGCGGCGAATACCATGCCGTTCGACGCGGTGGCCACGGCGCCGCTGCTGAAATCGGCGTTGGTCAACCCCTGCGCCGGGCCGAAGGATTTCAGCTGCCGGGTGTCCGTGCGCAGTTGCCACAGGCCGGGGTTGGCGAATATCCACAAATGGCCACCCCGGTCGATGCGCAGATCGGTGAGCACCGACGCGAACGGCTGCGCGCTGATGTCGATGCTGTCGTCGTGGCGGGCCTTGCCATCGGCGTAGCGGTAATGGTCGAGGCTGCGGCGCGTCGCCAGCCAGAGGCCGTCGGCATCGCGCGCGAAGGTGAGGATTTCCCGCCGCGGCACCGCGGCGATCAGCGCCATCTGCCGCTGCGCCGGGTTCCAGCGCCGCAACCCGTCTGCGCTGGCGTACCACGGGCCATCGGCGTCGCAGGCGAGCTGGTCGACGTACTGCGCCTCATCGGTGGGGTCCTCCAGCGGGACCGGCGCTATCGCGTCGCTGCGCGGGTCGATCACGAACAGACCCTCGCCCCACGAGGCCACGTAGATCCGGTCGTCGGGCGCGGCGCAGAGCATCACCGGCCGGGTCATTCCCACCCGGACGATGTCGATCGGTTTCAGCGTGCCGTGGTCGAACAGGTGCAGCTCGCCCGGGCTGGCGATCCACAACCTCCCGCGCGAATCCTCCGCCAGCCACACGATCTGGCCGCGCACGCCGCGCACCACGTGCTGGACCTTGCCGGTGGTGGCGTCCAGCTTGTCCACCCAGCCGTTCTCGCCGCCCACCCACAACTGGCCGTCGCGCGCCTGCAGGATCGCCGATGCCGCGATGTTGGACAGGCTGGCCGGATCGTCCGGCACGTGGGTGAAGCGGGCAAAACCGTTCCAGCCCGGCGGCAGGTAGGCCACGCTGGACTGCTCGAAGGTGATCCACAGGCCGCCCTCGTGATCGAGCGTGGTCTGCCAGATCTTGCTGCCCGGCAGGCCGCCCGGCAGCAGCGGCTGGCCGGGAATCGTCTGCAGCTTGCCATCGCCGGCATCCAGCAGCAGGCCGTCCACGGTGCCGATCCACAGCCGGCCCTGCGCATCGCGCGTGCTGCTGGGGACGCGCCGCGACGCCAGTTGCGCGTTCGCCACCGGACGCGCCACGCCGTCGGCGCCGATGATCAGCAATCCGCCGGTGACCGCCACCCGCACCTCGCCATGACCGCCGTCGATGTGCCACACCGTGCCCACGTCGCCTTCGAACGCCGGATCGATCGGCACCCGCGCCACCGTGCCGTCGCCGTGGCGCAGGTAAAGGCCGCGCCTGGCGCCGATCCACAACATGCCGTTCGCATCGGCCAGCAAGGCGCGGGTCTGGCCGAACGACGGCGCCTTTTCGCCCGCGCTGTCCAGCGCAAGATGATCGAAGCCGGTGCCATCGGGCCGCATCCGGTCGAGGCCGTCGTCGGTGGCCACCCACAGCGTGCCGTCGGTGGTTTCGGCGATGCTCCACACCTCGTTGCTGGAAAGGCTGTGCGGTTTGGCCGCGTCGTGCTGCCACTGGTGGAAGCGACCGCTCCGCTGGTCGTAGGAGATCAGCCCGCTGGAAATGCCGCCGGCCCAGATCCGGTTTTCGCAATCCACGAACAAGGCGTAGGTGGCGTTCGCCGGCAACGATGCCGGGTCGGCGTCCGAGTGCCGGAAGGTCTTGAAGCCGACGCCGTCGTAACGCACCAGGCCGGCCGCCGAGCCAAACCACATCAAGCCGTTGCGGTCCTGGGCCACCGAATACACCGGCCCGCTGGGCAGCCCGTCGGCCACGCCATAGCGACGAAACTGCGGCGTGGGCAGGGGGCTGGCGTGCGATGCGGCGGTGGCGGGGGTGTGCGGTGCGGATGCCGGGGCCGCCTGCGCGCCGCCCGCGGCAAGCGCCAGCAAGGCGGCCGCACGCGCTGCGTGTCGCAGGAACATTGCCGACATGGATGTCCTCCCCGGCGGCCATCATGCCAAAAGCGGTCGCATGCGGCGAGCGCCGACCGTGTAACGGGCGAAGGCCGACTAGAATGCCCGCATGCCCCGACGCTTCCGACTTCTGCTCACCGCATTGGCCCTGGCGGCGCTGCTGTGGCTGCTGTTCGCCGCGGCCGAGCGCGCGCTGGCGCTGGCGCAACGTTTCCTGGCGCTGCCCGCGGCGCTGCAATGGACGCTGGGCGGCGCGCTGGCGATCTTCGCCGCCGCCGGCCTGTCCGTGCTGTGGTGGCTGCTGCGGCCGCGACGCCGGCGCCGACCCCCGCCCGCGCCCGATCGCGCCAGCCTGGAGCAACGGATCGATCAATTGCGCCAGCGCGGCGCCGACACCGGCGCACTGGGCAGCGAGCTGGCCGAGCTCGATCGCCGCCGCGCCAGCGAGCGCGTCTACGTGGCACTGTTCGGCGAAATCTCCACCGGCAAATCCAGCCTGATGCGCGCGTTGGCGCCGCAGGCGATCGCCGCCAGCGACGTGCGCGGCGGCACCACCCGCGAGGTGCGCCACCACGACGGCCGCCTGCCCGACGGACGCACGCTGGTGCTCGCCGACGTGCCTGGCAGCCGCGAGGCCGGCGGCGAAGCGCACGAAGCCCTGGCCCGCGAGGAAGCGCTGCGCGCGCATGCGGTGGTCTATCTGTGCGCCGGCGATCTCAACCGCCAGCAGGCCGACGAGCTGCGCTGGCTGGCCGATTTCGGCAAGCCGCTGCTGCTGGTGCTGAACAAGGCCGACCAATGGAGCACCGCCGAGCGCGAGCAGTTGCTGGCCCACCTGCGTCAGGTGTCGCGCGGCATCGCCAGTGCGGTGCTGGCGATCAGCGCCGGCGGCAGTGAACGTTTCCAGCGCACACTGGCCGACGGCCGCACGGAAACCGTCGAGCGCCAGCGGCAACCGCAGATCGAGCCGCTGCTGCGCGCCCTCGCGCGGCTCACCGCGGCCGGCGCCGGTAGCCTGGAGGGCCTGCGCGAAAACGCCGTGCTGGCGGGCCTGCACCAGCGCACCGGGGCACTGGAAACGCAAAGCCGCGCCGAGGAAGCCGAGCGCATCGTGCGCAAGTACGCCGGGCGCGCCGTGGTCGGTGCGCTGGCCGCAGTGGCGCCGGGCAGCGACCTGGTGATCCAGGGCGTGCTCGCCACCGGCCTCGTCCGCGCGCTGGCGCAATTGCACGAGGTGCCTGTCAGCGAGCTGCAGATCGAGGATTTCGTACGCCAGGCCCGGCTCACCGTGCGCACCGGCAGCTCGATCGTGCTGGCCGTGGCCGGCAACGCGCTGAAGGCATTCCCCGGCCTTGGCACGCTGGGCGGCGGCGTGCTGCACGCCTTTGCCTACGCGCTGATCTTCGATGCGATGGGCCGCGCCCTGTCCGCCTCGCTGGCCGAACGCCACACCCTCGACCAGGACGACGCCGGCGCCCGCCTGAAGGCCCTACTCACCGACGCCGACGGCCCACGGTTGCGCCAACTGGCCACACTCACCCTCGATGCCGTGCGCGAACGCGAACCGCCGCGTCCCTAGCCTGTGCCTGGTCCGTAGGAGCGACTTCAGTCGCGACGCTTCTGCTCTGGGCTCCGAAGAAAGAGCGTCGCGACTGAAGTCGCTCCTACAAGCGGCCGCTGCTGAAGAACACAGCGTTTCGCTCCCGCCGCTGGCACCATCGCCACCTATCGGCCAGACTTCGACCATTCATTCCCGCCTGCAGGACATCCCATGAAACTGCGCAGCAACACCGATCGATGGGGTGCGATCGCCAAGGCTTTCCACTGGACGATCGCGCTGGCGATCCTGGGCAACGGCGTGTTCGGCCTGCTGATGGATCTTTCCCGCTCGCCGATGCAGAAGATCAACTGGCTGGCGCTGCACAAGTCGATCGGCCTCACCGTGCTGGCGCTGGCGCTGCTGCGGCTGCTGTGGCGAAGTTTCGATGGCCGGCCGCGCGAAATGCCGGCGCCGCGCTGGCAGCAGTGGTCGGCCCGCGCGGTGCACGCGTTGCTGTACGCGTTGATCGTGGCGATACCGCTCAGCGGCTGGTGGTTCAACTCGGTCACCGGCAAGCCGCTGCAATGGTTCAAGCAGTTCAACCTGCCCGCGCTGGTGCCGAAGGACGACACGCTGCGCCACTTCGCCCACGGCGTGCACGAATACCTGTTCTGGTTCCTGCTGCTGGTGCTGGTGGCGCATGTGGGCGCCGCACTGAAACACCACGTGTTCGACAACGACAACGTGCTGCGCCGGATGCTGCCATTCGGCCGCCTGCGCGCGCTTCCACCCGTCAAAGGAGACCGCCGATGAAACGCCTTGTCCTGCTGTTGGCGCTGGCCTTGCCCGGCCTTGCCGCCGCCACCGATTACGCCGTGCAGCCGGGCGCCAGCACGCTGGGTTTCACGGGCACGTTCCAGGGCGAAACCTTCAACGGCCATTTCGACGCGTGGACGGCGGCGATCCGCTACGACCCCGCCGACCTGGCCCATGCGGCGTTCGATGTCACGGTGACCCTGGCCAGCGTGAAGACCGGCGACAGCGACCGCGACAGCGCCCTGCCCGGCAGCGATTTCTTCGACGTGGCGACATTCCCCACCGCCCGTTTCGTCACCACCGGTTTTCGCCGCAGCGGCGCGAAGGTCATCGCCGACGGCAAGCTCACCCTGCGCGGCGTGACCAAACCGGTAAGCCTTGAGGTGACGTTCCAGCCGGCCGCCCAGGGCGCCACGCTGGATGTGGATGGCGTGGTGCATCGGCTCGATTTCGGCGTGGGCGGCGGCGAGTACGCCGATACGTCGGTGATCGGCGCCGACGTGAAGGTCACCGCACACCTGCAACTGACCGCGAAATAACGGCGCACGGCGTTGGCTATCGACAGCTTGTGGCGGCGCCTGCGCGGACTCGTGCATTCGGCGCCGCGCGATCCGGGCGCGGTGCCGCAAGCGCGCACCTCCGGCGGTTCGTCACGCGTGGCCGACAGCCTGCGCAGCCTGCTGGACGACCCCACCATTCCCGCCGCGGTGCGCAGCGAGCTGGCCGCGGATTTCGGCCGCATCGAAAGCATGCTGGCCAAGCTGGAACGCGGCGAACTGCACGTCGCCGTGTTCGGTCGCGTGTCGGCGGGCAAGTCGGCGCTGGGCAATGCGCTGCTGGGCCGCCACGCATTTCCGGTGGGCGTCTTGCACGGCACCACTACCGAAGCCGGCCATGCCCCGCTGGACGAGGCGCAGCACGACGGCCTGGTGCTGATCGACACGCCGGGCATCAACGAACTCGATGGCGAAGCGCGCGAGCGCCTGGCCTTCGACGTGGCCGAGATCAGCGACCTGGTGGTATTCGTCTGCGATGGCGACCTCACCCGGCAGGAGCTGGACGCACTGAAGAATCTTGCCGCCACCCAGCGCCCGCTGCTGCTGGCGCTGAACAAGGCCGACCGCTACGGCGCCGACGAACTGGCCAGCCTGCTCGATCACCTGCGCCAGCGCGTGGCCGGCCTGGTTCGCCCGCACGATGTGCTGGCCGTGGCCGCGCTGCCGGCGGCGCAACGCGTAGTCGACGTGGATGCGCAAGACAGGGAAACCGTGCGCGAGCGTGCGCCGGCACCCGACGTGGCCGCGCTGCGCGAACGCCTGCTGGCGATCGCCGCGCATGAGGGCAAGACGCTTTCGGCGATCAACGCCGGCCTGTACGCGGGCCGGCTCACCGACCAGGTGAGCGCGCGCATCGCGCAAACCCGGCAGCAGGTCGCCACCCGGCTGATTCGCCATTACTGCCTGGCCAAGGGCGTGGCGGTGGCGTTGAACCCGGTTCCGGTGGCCGACCTGCTGGCCGCCGCGGGGCTGGATGCGGCGATGGTGGTGCAGCTCTCGCGCCTCTACGGCCTGCCGCTGACGCGCGCCGAATCCGGTCGCCTGGTGGCGGTGATCTCGGCGCAGCTGGCCGCCTTGATGGGCGCGATCTGGGGCATGCAGCTGGTCGCGTCCGCGCTCAAGGGCATCAGCGCCGGCTTGTCGGTGTTCGTCACCGCTGCCGCGCAGGGCGCGCTGGGCTGGTACGCCACGGTGCTGATCGGCCGCGCCGCCGAACGCTATCTGGTCGGCGGCAAATCCTGGGGCGAAGCCGGCGCCAAGCGCGCCGTCGCCGACATCGTGGCCAGCCTGGATCGCGACTCGATCCTGCGCGAGGCGCGCGGGGAAATCCTGAAGCGGCTGAAGTCGCGGCCGACGCGCGGATGAGCACTGGCAACGGATCGGGGTCGCGTTACCTGTAGGAGCGACTTCAGTCGCGACCACGCACGTGGACATCCGCGTCGCGGCTGAAGCCGCTCCTACAAGAGCTCCAGCGCCTTGGCCAGGCGCTTGGCCGACACCGGCTCGGCGGTCTTCAATTCCTGCGCGAACAGCGACACGCGCCATTCCTCGATCAGCCAGCGCAGTTCGGCCAGCGCCTGCGCATCGGTGCCGGCAGCGCGGTGTTGCAGGTACGCGCGCCAGTACGGCAGCACCTGCAGCATGCGTTGCTGGTCCCTGGCCGGGTCCTGGCGCAGGCGTTCGGCGCGCAGCCGCATGCCTTTGAGATAGCGCGGGTAGTGGGCCAGCCGCTCCGGCGACAGCTCGCGCAGGAAACCGGGCGTGAGCAAGGCATCGAATTGCTCGTGCAGGTCGTCGTAGCTGGCGCGGGCAAAACCCATCAGCGGCGGCTGCAGCCAGGGTTTCAGGTCGGCTTGTGCCTCGATGATCGGCTCGGCCAGTTTCAGGCGTTCCACCGCGGCACCGAACAGCTCGCGCGACAGCTGCGTGCGCAGCTTCTCGAAATCGCCCGCGGTGCGCGCATCCAGTGCGTGGCGCGCCAGCAGGTCGGCGAAGCCGCCTTCCGCCAGATCCTCGCGCAGGCTGTCGATGCTGCCCAGCGGGGTGTACTTCAGCGACAGCGGATTGGCGATCGGCAAGCGCCGGCGCGCCTGTTTCGTCTCGCTCGCCAGGGCGTTGCGCAGCAGGCGCACCACGCCCTGCACATGCGCGGCGCGCGCCTCGTCGCTGCGCTCGAACACGCGCAGCGCCACCGTCTCGCCCAGGTCGACCAGCGCCGGGAACGCCGCCAGGCCGCCCTCGGAGCGTACCTGCGCGGGGATTTCCTCGAAATCCCAGCTGGCCACGTCTTCGCGGGTCAGCTCGATATCGGTCTTGCGCGAGAACGCCTCGCGCGCCTGGCCTTCCCATTGCCCGCGCAAGGCGGCCAGGTCGCGGCCGCTGGCCAGCGTCTTGCCGCGCTCGTCGTGCAGGCGATAGCGCATCAGGAAATGCACCGGCAGCTCCACTGCGGCGAAGGCTTGCGCCTCGATGTCGACGCCGGTGGTGCGTTTCAGGAAAGCGGCCAGCACGTTCGCCAGCGGTTCGTCGCGTGGCGTTTCGGCCTCGACGAAGGCGCGGGCGAAATCCGGCGCGGGCACGAAATTGCGGCGCAGGGTCTTCGGCAGGCCACGGATCAGCTCGGCCACTTTCTCGGTGAGCAGGCCCGGCACCAGCCATTCGCAACGCGCGGCCGGCAGCGCGTTCAGCATCGCCAGCGGCAGCTGCAGGGTGACGCCATCGGCCTCGTCGCCCGGCACGAAGCGGTATTCGAGCTTGTAGCGCTGCGGCCGAACGTCCAGCCACGCCGGAAACGCCTTCGCATCCAGCCCCACGCCGCCGGCCATCACGTCATCCAGCGACCAGCGCAGCGCCGCCTGCTCGGCGGGTCGCGCCTTGCGATACCAGGCATCCAGCGCGCGGCTGCTGGCAATGTCCTGCGGCAGCTTGCCCTCGAAGAACGCCACCAGGTCGTCCTCATGGCGGATCAGGCCTTCGCGCCGCTGCTTCGCCTCGATGCCCTGCGCCTCTTCCAGCACGCGCTGGTTGGCGCGGACGAAGTCCGCCTTGGCATCGATGTCGCCCCGCACCAGCGCCTCACGCAGGAAGATCGCGTGCGCCAGGGCCGGGTCCTGGCGCTGGAACGTCACCGGCCGCTTCTCCACCAGCACCAGCCCGAACAGGCTCACCTGCTCGTACGCCACCACGCAGCCGCGCTTTCTCGACCAGTGTGCCTCGCGGCAACTGCTGCGCAGCAGGTGCGCGGCCTGCTGCTCGATCCACAGCGGCTCCACCCGCGCATTCGTCATGCCCCACACACGGCCGCCCACGTCCAGGATCTGCGCGCTGAAGATCCAGTTCGGCGACGTCTTGGCCAATGCCGAACCCGGGAAGACCTGGAACTTGCGCTCGCGGGCGCTCTGGTAGATGCCTTTTTCGTCCTTGCGGCCAACCTGGGTGGGCAGGCCGGCGAGCAGGGAGCGGTGCACCGATTCATAGAGGCGCTCGGCCTCGCTCTCGCTCCCTCCCCTGTTCACAGGGGAGGGCTGGGGAGGGGTTCGCTTTTGATCTTGTGCCACAGCAGAGCGAAGAGCTTTACCCCCTCCCAACCTCCCCCTGCCAGCAGGGGGAGGAGCAGAGCGTGCTTCGTCGCGAGTAGGAATCTGCGCATCCAGCTTCCACCCCAGCTCGGCCACCACCAGCAGCAACTGCCGATGCAGTTCCCGCCACTCGCGCATGCGCATGAAACTCAGGAAATGCCGCGAGCACCAGTCGCGCAGTTTCGACTGGGTCAGCTCCTCGTGCGCGTCGTGATAGGCGCGCCACAGGTTCAGCACGCCGATGAAATCGGACTTGGGATCGGCGAACAGCGCATGCGCGGTATCGGCCTGCTGGCGCGCGTCGGCGGGGCGTTCGCGCGGGTCCTGGATGCTGAGGAAGGCCACGACGACCAGCAGCTCGCGCAGGCTGTGCAGCTTTTCGCCCTCCACCAGCATGCGCGCCAGTTGCACGTCGATCGGCAGCCGCGCCAGGGTGTGGCCGATGGCGGTGAGCTTGCGCGCGTCGTCGATCGCGGCGATCTCCGCCAACCGGCGATAGCCGTCGGCCACCACGCGGGGGTCGGGTGTGTCGAGAAACGGGAACTGCTCCACGTCGCCCAGCTTCAGCGCCAGCATGCGCAGGATCACGTTGGCCAGCGAAGAGCGCAGCAGCTCCGGATCGGTGAACGCGGCGCGGCCGGCGAAATCCGCCTCGTCGTACAGCCGGTAGCAGATGCCCGGCCCGACGCGGCCGCAGCGGCCCTTGCGCTGGTCGGCGGCGGCTTGCGAGATCGGCTCCACATGCAGCCGCTCCAGCTGGCTGCGCTGGCTGTAGCGCTTGACACGCGCGGTGCCGGTGTCGATCACGTAGCGGATGCGCGGCACGGTGAGCGAGGTTTCGGCCACGTTGGTGGCCAGTACCACGCGGCGCTTGATGCCGGGCTTGAACACGCGGTCTTGGTCGCCGGCGGAAAGCCGCGCGTACAGCGGCAGGATTTCCGTCTCGCGGTACTGGCGGCGCGACAGCAGCTGGTGCGCGTCGCGGATCTCGCGCTCGCCGGGCAGGAACACCAGCACGTCGCCGCGCGGATCGTCGTGGGTGATCTCGTCCAGCACGCTGGCGATGTGCTCGGCGCTGCCTTGCTGCATCGAGGCTTTTTGTAGGAGCGGCTTCAGCCGCGACGCGGCGCCGGTCGCGGCTGAAGCCGCTCCTACAGGGTCCAGCGGCCGCCAGCGGGTTTCCACCGGATACGCGCGCCCTTCCACTTCCACCACCGGCGCGCCGCCGAAATGCTCGGCAAAGCGGGCGGTGTCGATGGTGGCCGAGGTGACGATGATCTTCAGCTGTGGCCGCTTTGCCGCCAGCTGCTTCAGGTAGCCCAGCAGGAAGTCGATGTTGAGGCTGCGCTCGTGCGCCTCGTCGATGATCAGCGTGTCGTACGCGGAGAGCCACGGATCGCCCTGGGTTTCGGCCAGCAAAATGCCGTCGGTCATGAACTTGATCAGGCTGCGCTCGGACACCTGGTCGTTGAAACGCACCTGGAAACCCACGATGTCGCCCACCGGCGTGCCCAGCTCCTCGGCCACGCGGCGCGCCACCGAACGGGCGGCCAGACGGCGCGGCTGGGTGCAGCCGATCATGCCGGCCTCGCCGCGGCCGGCGGCCAGGCACAGCTTGGGCAGCTGGGTGGTCTTGCCCGAGCCGGTCTCGCCGGCGATCACCACCACCTGGTGCTCGCGGATCAGCTTGACGATGTCGTCGCCGCGGGCGCTGATCGGCAGCGATTCGTCCAGCCGGATGGCCGGCCTGGCGGCGACGCGGGCGCGGCGTTTTGCCGCCGACCGCTCGATATCCGCGCGCAGCGCCGCCACCTTGTTCTCGTCGGGCCGGCGCGACAGTGTGCGCCAGCGGCCCAGCAGACGACCGAAGTCGCGGCTGGTCACCGTGTCCAGCTGCCGGCGCAGCTGGCGCAGGCCGGGATCGGCGGATTCGGAAGCGGGCGGGTCGGAGGCGTTCATCGAACCGCGCATGATAACTGCTGGCGGCGGCCTGATAGCTGAAAGCTATCGGCGGCATGCAAAGGTTTCATTTCACCAACAGCGGTGGGCCCGCTACTGTGGGTCCATCGCATTCATCACCAGGAAGGAGCAGCACATGGCCATTTCCATCGGTATCGCCAAGAAGGATCGCGAAACGGTCGCCAAGCATCTCTCCAAGCTGCTGGCCGACACGTATTCGCTGTACCTGAAAACCCACAGCTTCCACTGGAACGTCACCGGCCCCCAGTTCACCAGCCTGCACGCGATGTTCGAGACGCAGTACAACGAACTGTGGCTGGCCGCCGACGAGGTGGCCGAGCGCATCCGCACGCTGGACGTGTTCGCGCCCGGTTCCTACAGCCAGTTCGGCAAGCTCTCCTCGATCAAGGAGGAGGCCGGCGTGCCGGAGTGGAAGGAGATGGTGAACCAGCTGGTGGAAGGCCACGAGATCGCCGCCGCCACCGCCCGCGAGACGATCAAGGCCGCCGATGCGGCCGGCGACGAAGGCACCGCGGACATGGTCACCGGCCGCCTGAAGGAACACGAGAAAACCGCCTGGATGCTGCGCTCGCTGCTGCGTTGAGCTTTCCGCGCTTCCACAAAAAAAACCCGGCGTGATGCCGGGTTTTTTGTTCTTCAAAGCTGCCGCGTCACGCAGCAATCGGGCGTGTTCACCTTGATCGGCACCACCGCCGGCTTGGCCACGCTGGCGCCCGCAGCGGGCACGGCATGCTGCATGGCCGGCGGCGGCAACACGTAGCGCTGGTTGAAGTAGGCCCAGCTCGGCCATAGCGCGTGCGCCAGCGCCAGCTTGTCCAGCGTCGGGTCCAGCGGCACCGGGGTGAGCGTTTCGGCGCCGACGTCGTAGTGGAACTGCTTCGCGCCCTGGTGCGGCTGCAGCACCACCAGCTGGTCGTATTTCAGGTAACCGTAGTTGTCGCCGTACTGCATGATCGCGCGGTCGGGATAGCGCCGCGTGAGGTCGGCGCCCAGCATCGGGTGCACGCTGCTGATGCCGATCAGCGACAGCAACGTGGGCGCCAGGTCGATCTGGCTGACGATGTGCTCGTCGCGCTGCACCGGCACGCCCGCACCAAGGATCAACGCGGGAATGTGGAAATGCCGCACCGGCACCAGGCTGGCGCCGAACACGCGGGCGTCGTGGTCGGCCACGATCAGGAACACGGTGTGATCCCAGTACGGTGATTTCTTCGCCCGCTCGAAGAACTGCCCGATCGCCCAGTCGGCATAACGCACGGTGTTCTGCACGCTGGCCGCCGGCTCCGTGGGCTTGATGCGACCGGCCGGGTATTCCCACGGCGTGTGGTTGGAGACGCTGAAGGCCAGGGTGAAGCTGGGCTTGTCGCCGTCCTGCATCAGTCGGTGGTGCAGCTCGTTGAACATGTCCTCGTCGGAGGCGCCCCACGAACCGACGAACGTGGGCTTGACCTCGAACTTCGGCTGGTCGATCACCTCGTCGAAACCGTTGCCCAGGAAAAACGATTTCATGTTGTCGAAGTGCGCCTCGCCGCCGTAGATGAAGCGCGAGTGGTAGCCGAATTCGCCCAGCAGCCCGGCGATGGTGAAGAACCCGCGCTGGCTGCGCGGCAGCTTCAGCACCGCTTCGGCCGGCGTGGGCAGGAAGCCGGTGTTGACCGCCTCCAGCCCGCGCACCGAACGGGTGCCGGTGGCGTAGGTGCGCGCCAGCAGCCAGCCCTGTTTGGCCAGCGCATCGAACTGCGGCGACAGCTGCTGCCCGCCCAGCGTACCGATGAACTGCGCGCCCAGGCTCTCCTCCATGATGATCACCAGGTTCAGCGGCTTGGCCGGTTTCGCGCTGGCCTGCTGGCGATGCATGCTGGGGTATTTCGGGTCGAGCATGGGGCCATTGAGGCCCGCCGCCTCGCGCACGATGTGCTGCATCTCCGCCTCGGGCATCTTGCCGTACACGGCCGCGGCGGAGCGCTCGTTGCTCATGCCGCGGATCGCGTTGGCCACGTTGTAGAGCGAGTTGAGCGGCAGCGTATTGACCATGCTGTCGTCGCTGAAGGCCACCATCGACGCGTTGAGCGGACGGTGCTCCAGCGTGCCGCGTCCCACCAGAAACAGCACCGCAAACGCCACCGCCGTCACCACCGGCCGCCAGACCAGTTTCATGCGCGCATCAACCGGCTGCGTGCGCAGCCAGCGAAAGCCCCACCAGCCCAGCACGCCCAGCACGAGCAAGCCGAAGAACAGCACGCCCTTGTAGCCGTGCCACAACATCGCCGACACCTCGTGCGGGTTGTTGAGGTACTCGATGTAGAGGCGGTTGGGTCGGGTGTCGTATTCCAGGATGAACTGCGGCGTGGACACTTCCAGCAAGACGAACAGCAGCCACCACAGGCGGTACCACCACGCGGTGATGCGCGTGGGCCAGGCCAGATGGCCCAGCCATGGCGACAGCAGGATGGGAAACGCGCAGATCATCGCCAGGAAGCTGAGGTCGATGCGCCAGCCGCCGAACAGGATCGGCCACAGCCCACCCGCCGGTTGCACCCGCGACCACAACCACACCGACAGGCCCAGCCGGCTCAGCGTCAGCAGGACCATGGTGGCGACGAAAAAGCGCCAGGAAAGGCGTCGCATACCGATCTCCGATGGAAGTCGCAGCACGAGCCGCCGGCCCCGCCTCGACGAAGCCCCGCAGTCTACTGCAGGCTTCTTGGGTATTCCTGATGCGATCGGACCAAGGCTATCGCACAATGGCCGTCTTGCCGCGGCGGAAATACCACGCATGCTCCAGCTCAGTCAGGCCACGCCGATCACCACCGGCAGGCATCGGCACATCTACCAGCACCCGGATCAGCCCGATCAACTGATCAAGGTGATGCGAACAGACCTGCCCGGGAAATCGCCGACGCGAGGTTTTCGATTGACCTCCAGGACCGGCCCGTATCGTGGTTATGTGCGCGAATTCAAGGAATACCTCGCCTCGCGCCATGCCGATCCGGGGCCATCGCCCCTGGCACCGGTGATCGGACTGGTCGACACCGACCTTGGCCTGGGCCTGGTGGTGCAAAAGATCAGCGGCGCCGATGGCGGTTTGGCGCCCACGCTGATCAGCCTGATTCGCCGCGATGGCCTCACCCCGGAGCTGCAGCAGGCGCTGGACGCCTTGCTGGCTGCGCTGCTGCGTCACGACGTCATTGCCACCGACCTGCACGCCTACAACATCGTCTATGGCAGCGACGGCAGCTCCGCCCCGCGATTGATGATGATCGATGGCTTCGGCGAGAAGAACATCATCCCGCACCGCTCGATGAGCCGAAGCCACAACGCCGCCCGTACCCGTCGCAAGTTCGAGCGGATGATCAGGCGTTGCCGCGCCGGCGTGGCCTGATCCGTCACGGTCCGGCCGTGCAGCCGGGCTTGACGGCGCTCTGGTTGAAAAGCCACCACGCATTGCGATTGGCCACGCCCAGCCGCACGACCCGCGCCGGGTCCACGCAGGGCCCCAGCGCATCGCTGTCGACCAGGATCCAGCGCCGCCCGGGTGCCTGCGCCTGCCATGCCAGCGCATCGCGCATCTGCTGCGCGGGCGGACGCGAGAAGCCGAACTCCACCGGCGGACGCAGGGCCTGCAGCAGCAGCTCCTCGCGCCATTGCACCAGCGCCAGCTCGCCGTCCGGCCCGATCCGCGCATCCGCGCTGCGCATCAGCGCACGCACCGACTGGTTGTCGTTGAGCAGCGGATAGGTGCTCAGGCACCAGCCCACCCATGCCGCGCCCAGCCCCACCAGCAACGCGAGCACGCCGCGACGGGGACGGAACCACGCGGCCGCCAGCACGAACAGCGCGCCCACGCCGATCGCGCACCACCACAGCGCGGCGCCGCCATCGGGCAGCTCGTAACCGGCGGCGATACGCTGCGCGGCGCGTGGATGAGCCAGCAAGGCCCACGCGCCCGCCGCAAAAAACACCACGCCCATCAGCAGGCCCAAGCCAAACGCCGCCCGCGAAAACCAGCGTTTGGCCAGCAAGCCATCCACGAACGGCGCCATCGCCAGCACCACCATCGGCAGCGCCGGCAGCAGGTAGATCTCGCGCTTGCCGGAGGGAATGCTGAAAAACAGCAATGCCAGCAACCACCACGCCAGCGGCAGCAGCACGCGCGCCTCACGCGCGCGCAGCGCATCGCGCCACGCCGGCAGCAGCAAGGGGATCAACAGGCAGACCGGAAACCAGTCGCGCGCCATCACCAGCGCGAAGAACCAGAACGGCTCCGCATGCGCCCAGGAATTGGCGTAGCGCTGGGCAGTCTGGCGAAACAGCAGGTCCTGCACGTAGGCGATGTATTCGGGCGTGCCGAAGCCATAGGCGGTCACCAGCATCGGCACCAGCCACAACCCGATCGGCAGCAGGAACGCCAGCGCCCCGCCGGCCCAGCGCCGGCCGTCGCCGCGGGCCTGGATGACGCCGGGCCAGCGCCGCAACCGGGCAAACAGGTACGGCAGCAGCATCAGCAGCACCAGCACGCCGACGCCCTTGGTGATCACGCCCAGCCCCGCCGCGAAGCAGCCCAACCAGTACGCGCGCCAATCCGGGCCACGCAGGCAGTGCACCAGCAGGCCGGCGTTGCCCGCGGTCACCCAGAACAGCAGCAACGGGTCGATCTGCGCGTGCTTGATCACGTCGACAAACTGGATCGCCGCCAGCAGCAGCACCGCCGCGAACAGGCCGATACGCGCATTCCACAGGCGTCGCCCGGTGCGGTAGACCACCAACAGGCTGCCCATCCCGGCCAGCAGCGAAGGCAGCAGGAAGGCGCCGCGCCAGCCACCGGTGAGCCAGAAGGTAATCGCCTCGCACCACATCAACAGCGGCGGCTTGTCCGAGTACAGCTCGATCCCGCGATGCGGAAACAGCCACTGCCCGGAGGTCAGCATCTGGTGGGCGACCAGCGCAAAGCGCGGCTCGTCGGGCGGCCAGGGGTCGCGCAGCCCGATACCCGCTGCCAGCACCACCAGCGCCACCGCCATGAACCACCAGAACATGCGCCGGGCGCGCGTATCGTCAATCGTCGTCATTCGTCGGTCCGTTCTCTGCGCCGCGACTCCGGGAGCGCGGGCTGCAGTGTGCCATGGCGACGTTAGGATCGGCTTAGGCAGTGCACCGCAGCGCCCGGCGCGCCGGGCTTTCCAATCGCACGCGCACGCGCAACCATGAGCATCCCTGTCCAGAGACGTGAGCCATGAGTGTTTCCGACGACGACGACGATGCAGCCGACATGCTCGACGACATCGGGGAGGCTTCCGTCGAAACGCAGGTCTGGCAGTTGCTGCAGCTGATCAACCCGGGCGACGAGGACACCGCGCTGCAGCAGTTCGACGACTACCGCGAGACCGTGGCGACGCTGGCCGAGGACAGCTACGAGCCGGTGCAGATCGTGGCCCACGTGATCGACTGGCGCTCCGGCTTCCACATCGACGTGGGCGACCCGCGTGCGCTGGTGCAGGTGATCGACGAGCTGTGCGCGCGCTGGAACCTGTCGATCGACTGGAACGGCGACCCGGCCGACGACGACTTCTTCGAGGACATGGACGGCGCCTCGCTGCTGGCCACCGCCTACGACCGCCTGGCCGAGTACGGCTACACGCTGTGGGTCTGGGAAGCCGACGACGACAGCCACGCCGGCTGGATCACGCTGACGCGCGACGCCGAATCCATGCGCGAGCTGGCCACCGCGCTGGGCATCAACCTGCGCCTGGGCAGCGAGGTCAGCTGAGCCGGTCGGTGGCGCTTGCGGCCGGCGCACGGTCGACTGCCCGCCGCTGGTAGAGACGCCGATCCGCCTCGCCCAACCCTTCGGCAAGCGACACGCCGTGGCCGAAACTGGCGGTGCCCATGGTGAACCCGATCGGCGCCGAGGCGCGGTCGGCCTCGAGTTCGCGCGCCACCCGCGCGGTCGCCTCGCCGTCCGCGCCGCGCAGCAACAGCAGGAACTCGTCGCCGCCCAGCCGCACCACCGGGTCGTCGCGGCGGGCGTGGCGGAACAGGAACCTGGCCATTGCCACCAGCACCTCGTCGCCGCGCTGGTGCCCGTACTGGTCGTTGACTTGCTTGAAGTGGTCCAGGTCGATGGCGATGCAACCCCATGCCTCGGACGCGAACGCGTCCGAGAGGTTCTCCAGGTAGCGGCGGTTGAAGCATTTGGTGAGCGGATCGCGGGTGGCCTCGTCCCACAACTTCAGCTCGTGCTGGTAGCGCTCGGTGATGTCGAGCGCGTGCCCCAGCACGTAGGGTTCGTCGCTCTGGTCGTCCAGCACGCTCTGGTATTGCCACACGCGCCGGCTGCCGTCCTTGGCGATCAGTTCCAGCATGCCCGCGTGGCGGTCCTTGGTCATCAACTGCAACAGATAGCTGCGGAACGCAGCATGCCTTTCGGCCGGGATGAAGTCGGTCAGCGGCCGCCCCAGCAGTTCGCCCACCGAATAACCCAGCGACGCCGCCGCGGCGGGGTTCACGGACAGCAACACGCCTTCGTAGTCGTGGGTGCAGATCAGGCCCAGGCTGAACTCGAACAACTTGCGGAAGCGACGGTCGCTGGCTTCCAGCGCCGCCACGACACGCCGGCGGATGGAAATGTCCTTGACCACCCCCACGAGCCGCGCGGGCGCCGGATGCATCTGCGCAAAACCCAGAGTGCGCACCCATATCTTGCGCCCCTTGGCGGTGTGCAGCGGCAACTCCATATCCCAGCTTGCATGCGGATCGAGCATGGCCGTCTTTACGGCCATTTCGATCTTCGTTCTGGCCTCGGGCGGGTAATAGCTGAAGGCCTCGGTGAGCGTGGGGCGGTGGCCGGGCGGCAGGTCATGGATCGCGCAGGTTTCGTTGCTCCAGTCCACCTCCTTGCTATCCAGGTCCAGCGACCAGCGGCCAGCACCCATCAGCTTGTCGGTGCGAGCGACCAGCGCGGCCGCTGCTTTCGCCCTCGCCAAACCCGCTCGGGCCTGGTCCATCTCCACCTGCAACGCAGACTGGCATTGCAGGGTCTGCATGCGCAGCTCCAGTGCTTCCACCACGCTGGCCGCGAGCGCCTCCAGCACCTGGCGCTGTGCCTCGCCGAGCTTGCGCGGAGTGCGGTCGAGAACGCACAACGCACCGACGCGGACACCATCATGCAAGGTCAGCGGTACACCGGCATAAAAGCGGATGCCGGGCTGGCCGGTCACCAGCGGGTTCTCCGCCCAGCGCGGATCGCTGCTGGCGTCGGTGACCTCCATCAGCTCGGGGCCGAGGATGGTCTGCGAGCAAAACGCGATGTCGCGCGGCGTGCCGCGCATGCCGGCGAAACCGATGTTCGCCTTGAACCACTGGTGCTCGCTGTCGATCAGGGTGATCAGCGCGATCGGGGCGCCGGTGGCGACCGCGGCGGCACGGGCCAGCGCGTCGAACACGGCTTCGGCTTCGGTATCCAGCGCCGACAGCGCGCGAAGCCGCTCCGCCTGGGCGCTCTCGGCAGATGGCTGGGGAGTGTTGACCATGCACGAACTCCTTCGAAACTGCGCGTCCACCATGCCATAGGGGAACCCTACGGGGCGTGACTGCGACACCGTTTCGGGGAAAGCTGCCTGGGAATTCGGCATGGCGCGAGCCGCTGTTGGCCGCGCACCGACGCACCGCCTGCGATACCCGCGGCAGACCGGGCCGGTGATAATGGCGCCCCGCCTGCGACCACGACGCCATGCCCGACACGTCCCGCGCCCTGCTCTGCCACCCGATCGCCCACGCGCTCTCGCCTTACACGCAGCGCATCGACGCGCCCCACCAGGCCACGGTGGTGGCGGGCACGGCCACGGCCATGGCGGCCGAGGCGGTGATCGAGTTCGTCGAGGATTTTCCGGCGGCCGCGTTTCGCGACCTGATCGGGTTCGAGCGCATCTGGCTGGTGTTTGCCTTCCATCGCAGCGAGGGCTGGAAGGCCGAAGTGAAACCGCCGCGCGGCGGCGGCAAGCGCAGCGTGCTGGCCACCCGTTCGCCGCACCGGCCCAACGCGATCGGGCTGTCTGCCGTCGAGCTGGTGGCGGTGGAGGAAACGCGGCTGCGGGTGCGTGGCATGGATCTGCTGGACGGCACGCCGATCCTGGACATCAAACCCTACGTGCCCTATGCGGATGCCTTCCCCGACGCGCGTGCCGGCTGGATCGACGCCATCGATGCGGCGCAGGGCCGGCAATCCGCGCCCGGCCCGCGACGCCCGCGCAAGCCGCGGCCGGACGGCGCCTAGGAAGGCCTTTGCTGGTCGTTCCAGCGAACGCTGGAATGACGAGCAGAACCTGGGGTCTCCGCAGCGAATGCAGCCGTGGCCGCTTATTGCCCGTACGCGCTCATCGATGCGGGCCGCGCGGAAACGTCGGTGCCCCAGCGCTTGTCCGGCTGCGCCTGCATGGTGAAGTGCAACGTGCCGCCCGCCAGGATCTCGGCGTGACGCAGGAACGTGCGTGTCAGCGGTTTGCCGTCGAGCGTCACCGCACCCACGTAGGGGTGGGCATCATCCAGCGGCGAGGCGCTGACCGTGAACGTGCGGCCGTTGTCCAGGTGCAAGCTGGCGCGCGCCACGAACGGACGGCCAATCGCATATTCGTCGCTGCCCGGCATCACCGGATAAAAGCCCAGCGCGGTGAACACGTACCAGGCCGACATCTGGCCCAAGTCGTCATTGCCGCTCAGGCCATCCGGCCGCGCCGCGTACTGGCTGTCCATGATCTGCTTCAGCCGCGCCTGCGTCTTCCACGGCGCGCCGGCGTAGTCGTAGAGGTAGGCGATGTGGTGGCTGGGCTCGTTGCCGTGCGCGTACCAGCCGATCAGGCCGGTGATGTCCTCGACGTTCTTGAAATGGGCCGGATCGATCTTCGCGTCGAAAAGCGCATCGAGCTTGTCCACGAATTTCGCGTCGCCGCCCATCGCGGCGATCAACCCGGCCACGTCCTGCGGCACGTACCACGAGTATTGCCAGGCGTTGCCTTCGGTGTAGTCGGTGCCGTAGCCGGCGGCTTCGGGATCGAACGGCTCGCGGAACGTGCCGTCGCTCAGGCGCGCGCGCATGAAACCGGTTTTCGGATCCCACGCGTTCTTCCAGTTGCCGGCGCGTTTTTCGAAAGCGGCCGCAATATCGGTCTCGCCCATGGCCTTCGCCATCTGCGCCAGCGACCAGTCGTCGTAGGCGTATTCCAGCGTCTTGGAGGCGCCCTCGGGTTCCCTGTCGATCGGCACGTAGCCCAGCTTCATGTAGTCGGCCAGGTCGCCGTAGGGGCCGTAGCTGGCGCTGGCCACCATCGCCTGCAGCGCCCCGGCCGCATCGAAACCGCGCACACCCTTGATGTACGCGTCGGCGATCACCGGCACCGCGTGGTAGCCGATCATGCACCACGTCTCCAGCCCCTGGTACGCCCACACCGGCAGGATGCCGAACGGACTGGCCTCGCGCGCGGCGATCAGCGAACGGATGAAAGCGGTGCTGCGCGTCGGATGCAGCAACACCATCAGCGGCTGCTGCGCGCGATACACGTCCCACAGCGTCCAGGTGGAATAGAACTCGAAATCCCTGGCGCGGTGCACCGCATGATCCGGCCCGCGGTAATCGCCGTTGACGTCCATGCTCAGCGTGGGCGACAGCATCGCGTGGTACAGCGCGGTGTAGAACTGCGTTCTGGCGGTTTTCGGCGCATCGATGTCGACCACCGCCAGCGCCTTGGCCCAGGCCGCTTTCGCCTCCGCGCGGCGGGCGTCGAAATCCCAGCCGGCGCCGTCGGTGTCCAGGTTGGCGACCGCGTTGGCCTCGCTCACCGGCGAGATCGCCACCTTCACCTCCAGCGGCTGCCTCAACGCGCCGAAATCGAACACGCCCACCAGTGCGCGACCGTTCTGCGCCTCGTTGTCCACGGGCTGGTTGCCCGGCCCCTTGAAGCCCTTGTAGACGACGTCGGTTTCGCGATCGAGCAAGCGGCGCGACACCATCGGCTGCGAGAAACGCATCGCGAAACACAGCTCGCGCCCCGGCGCCCAGCCGCGCGTGGTGCGGCAGCCGGTGACGGTGCCGTCGCCGTGCACGCGCGCTCTGGCCCACAGCACCTTGCCGGCGTAGTCGTAGATGCTGGGGCGCAGGTCCAGCAATACGTGTGCCGGCTTGTCCGCCGGGAAGGTGTAGCGATGCCAGCCGACCCGGCGCCCCGCGGTGAGTTCGGCACGCACGCCGTAGTCGCTCAACGTCACCGCGTAATAGCCGGCCTGCGCCACCTCGCTGTCGTGCGAGTAGCGCGAGCGGTAGCCGCTGCCCGGCCTGTCCGGATCGCCCGGTTCCAGCCGCACGTCGCCGGCGATCGGCATCAGCAACACGTCGCCCAGGTCCGAATGGCCGGAGCCGGAAAAATGCGTGTGCGAAAAACCCATGATGCTGCGGTCGCCGTATTGGTAGCCGGCCGCCCATTTGTACGCATGCTTGAAGTCGGGCATCGCCGTGTCCGGGCTCAGCTGGATCATGCCGAACGGTACCGTCGCGCCGGGAAACGTGTGACCGTCGCCACCGGTGCCGATGCGCGGATCGACGGCCATCCACGCCGCATCGTTCGCAGGACCGGCATGCACGACGAACCCGTGAAGGCACAGCACCAGCAAGGCCATCCGACATGCGCGGCGGTGCGGAGCAGTGTTGATTCGCGACATGGCGCTCTCGACGATGATGTGAGGATCGGTGGAGGCCAGCGAAAAGCCTCACATCCTGGCTGCCGCCACGTGATGTCCACCGCATCGCGGCAGTGTAATGCGCGGTTGTCGAACGAATGTGCAGCCTCGGCCGCAGTTCGGATGCCGGCTTCCGGTTCCCGCGATGCCGCGAGCCGATCGCCCATCGCATGCACATTCGGCGGCGCGGATCCGTTCGGCACGCAAGCGGAGTCCGCCGGGCTTTCTGTCAGAAACAAAGGGGGCGATGCCTGCGCATCGCCCCCTTTGTGGCCCACGGTTTTCAGGAGCCCGTTGATGCGCCGGGAGGCCGGGGAGGGCTGTTGCAGTTCCCCGGCGCATCACGTCCTTCGCTCAGAAGTGAGCCCGGACTCCCAGCATCACGCGACGCTCGAACTGCGTCGTGTTGGCCACCTGGTCGGGCCACACCAGGTAGTAGCGCTCGTGCTCGTTGGTGAGGTTGGAGCCCTGCGCGTACACCTCCACGTTCGGCGTCACCTTGTAGCTGACCGAGGCGTCGACGTAGAACGTGGGCTCCTGGTACATCTCCATGCCCTGGATGCCGCCGAAGTTCTGCGACACCGCGCGCTTGGAGCGGTAGTTGCCCGCCACACGCGCCTCGAACCTGTCGTCCTGGTACCAGACGACCAGGTTGGCCTGCTTCTTGGAGTTGTCCTGGAACGGGATTTCGTTGCCGGCCAGGTCGGTGCCCGTGTTGCTGGGCGAGAAGGTGAAGTTGGCGCCGACGCCGAAGTTCGCCCAGATGCCGGGCAGGAACTTGAAGTCCTGCTTCAGGCCGAACTCGAAACCGTGCAGCCAGTTGCCGCCGCCCTGCACCGGCCCGTTGATCGACACGCAGTGGTTGCGCACCTGGCCATCCTGGTCGGGCAAGGCGCAGTTCTGCACGCTGCCGTTGTTGATGAAGCTGTCCACGTCGATGTAGAACGCGGCCACGCTGACCATGGTCGACGGGCTCATGTAGTACTCGAGCGAGGCGTCGTAGTTGGACGAGCGCCACGGATCGAGGTTGGGGTTGCCCGAGGAGTTGCCGCCCAGCACGCGGAACAGCGTGGAACCCGGCGTCGACGTGTCGATGCCGTAGTTCAGGGTCAGGCCGCCGCCCCACTGGTCGAGGTTCAGCGGCATCATGTTTTTCGAGTAGGCCAGGCGCAGCTTGAGCTCTGGCGTGAAGTCGAACGCCAGGTTCAGTGCCGGCAGGTAGTCGGTATACGTGCGCGAGCTGTGGATGGTGCCGTTGTCCGCGGCCAGCAGGCCGTACGGCGCGGCGTCGCCCACCGCGTGCTGGGTGACATCCAGCGTGGTGCGCACCATCCGCAGGCCCAGGTTGCCGCTGATCGGCACGGCGCCGTCGCTGTCGAAACCGGCCTGCAGGTAGGCGGTGCGCTCCTTCAGCCGCACGGCCCAGGTGCCGCCCGGATCGACGTTGCGCTGCTCACCGGGATACAGCGCTTCCTGGAACGCGAGCGGGTTGTCCATTGCCTTGGGGTCGAGGTTGTAGATGCTCACGCCGCTGACCCCGGCCAGGCTGTTGTCGTGGCGCATGTTGTTGCCGATGATGCCCGGCAGCTGGCTGGGGTTCTGCGCGGAGATGACGCCGGCACGATAGAAGCCTTGCGCGTTGCCCGCGGTACAGGCGCCGTCGATGCCGCCGCCGTTGAGCACCACGTCGGCGGCCTTCCAGCGCACCAGGCAACCATTCGGATCACTGGCACCGTTGCCGGCATAGACCGGCGCGACCATGTTGAAGTTGATGTTGGATGCCGAGCGGATGCTGCTGCGCACGCCGAAGTCCAGCTTGAACCCCGAGTCGTCGAAGCGGTAATGGCCATCGGCGCGCAGGATGTTCATGCTGCTTTCGCGCTCATGGTTGCCTTCGCTGGACACCGTCTTCAACGCGTAGTTGTTCGGATCGGACAGGAAGGTCTGCAATGCCTGCGGCAGCGTGATGGCGAGATGGTCGCCGCGCATGTCCACGGTGACCGGCACCACGTTGGGCGCGAAACCGTTCGGGTTGAACACGCGGTTGCCGCCCGGATAGATGAACGTGCCCGGCGGCGCCGCATCGACCGGATCGTTGGGCCACGCCGTGCCATCGGCATCAGCGAACTGCACATAGCTCTGCATCAGCGATTCATGTGCGCTGGCGGTGATGCCGCGCACGCTGCCGGTGAAGTTGCCGCCGTTGTCGTAATCCAGCTGCAGGTTGAAGTTGCGCGAGATGGTGTTGGTGACGTCGTTCTCGGCATAGGTCTCCAGGTCGCCCAGCCACTTCTGGTACACCTGCGTGGTGTACAGCCGCTGGTTCCAGCCTTCATCGCCGTTGTACGCGCCCTGGATCGTCTTGCCGGTGTCGCGCGATACCACGGGCACGAACGTGCCGCCCATCCAGCTGGCCGAGTTGAGCTGGTAGCCGGTCTGACGGTTGAACTGCTTCTGGCGGGTGAAGAACGCATCGCTGGTGAGGGTGAACCCGGCGCCCAGGTCGGCTTGTGCCGAGGCATTGATGCCCAGCCGCTTGCGCTCCAGTTCGCGGTCGATGGCGGTGAAATTCTGGCTGCCGTAGAACGCGTCGCCGGCGTTGCCGTTGCCGTTGACATCGACATTGCCGCCACCGAGCTGATGGATGGCCGAGGGAATCGGCGCGGTGTTGAAGCCGCCCAGAAAACCGCTGCCGTCGGTGGCGCTGGCCGCGTTCTCGCCGTAGAACTTGCCGCCGTACTGGTCCATGCCGTCGGTGGAGTTTTCCAGCGTGTCATCGGAATAGGCGGCTGAAACCAGCACGCCCCACTTGCCCTCGTCGTTGAAGCCGATCAGGCCGTTGGCCTCCGGGTTCCACTTGTCCACCTTGGACCCGTGCGAACCGTCGGCGGCGCCCGCGAACGTCCAGCCCGATTCCAGATCCCACGGGCGGCGCGTGCGCAGGTTGATGGTGCCGGTGATGCCGCTGCTAAGCAGGCTGGCGGTGGGCGACTTGATCACGTCGGCACCGGAAAACAGCTGCGAGGGAATGTCGGTGAAGTTGGGCTGCACCGACACGATCGAGCCAGCGGTCATGAACGACTCGCCGTTCAGCGTGGTGCCCACCTGCGGCAGGCCACGCACGTTGACCGAGCTGCCTTCGCCACCGGAGCGGTTGATCTGCACGCCGGTGATCCGCTGCAGCGAATCGGCGATCGTCACGTCGGGCAGCTTGCCGATGTCCACGGCGGAGATGCTGTCCTGGATCGACGGCGCGATGCGCTTGAGTTCAACCGACCGGGCCTCCGACGCACGGATGCCGGTGACGGTGACCGCCTGCAGCCGCGTCGCGTCGCGCTGGTTCGCGTCGCTCTTGCCGGTGGTGGTGTCCTGCGCGCCCTGCTCCTGCCCAGCCGCGGGCGTGGCCTGCGCGGCGTCCGCGGCAGGGTTGGCGGGTGCCGCCCATGCCACAGCGGAGCAACCGATCGCCAGACTGGTTGCCACCGCCACCACCAGCGGCTTCATCTGAAAACTACCGTAATTGAAACGACTCATTTCCCTCTCCTCCGCAGTTTGATTCGCACTGTTGGATGCCCTTGTTCTTCTGGTAACGCTACCTTCACGAGCCATCAGTCTCCTCGCCGGTGCGGCGTGGAGACCGATCGCCCCCGCCTCGTTGCCGCCCGGCCGGCGGCCACGCTCTATCGCTTCACTGTCTGCTGGTTGGCGGCGCCGGTGGCACCGTGTCGGAGGTGCCCAAAGGCACGGACTGCGCGCGCACGTTCCATCCGCGCATCTTCAGGTTCGCCGCGCCATCCAGCGCGGTGGCGGTATCGCCGGTAATGGTGACCTCGCGCGTTTCGCCGGGCGCGAGGTTGAGGTAGTTGCCGCTGTAGTAGGCCGGCAACACGCGCTGCCCCTGCGCATCGACCACCGTCAGCCTGGTGCCGAGCGCGACGTGCGTGGAGTCGTTGCGGACGGACACGCGCATGCCACCGGCTTCGCGCCGCGCCTGCACATCCAGGCCCACCTGGGGCAGGTCGCCCAGCTTGCGCAGGTCGGCCGGCTCATGCGCCACCCAGTAGAAATTGCGCGATACCAGCTTGCCGCCGGCGTCATGCAGTTGCAGTTGCACGAACACCAGGCCGTGCTGGTTCGACAAGCGACCAATGTCGGCCGTCGTCATCGTCACCGGCGTCACCGCGATGGCCCGCGCATCCAGGGTGGCGTTGCCGGTGGCCAGTTCGCGATGGCCGGCGCCATCGGGCGCGAAGACGTGCGCGGACACGGTCAGGCCATGCAGCGGCGCGGCGGTGTTGTTGACCACCACGATGCGGTGGTCGGGCAGGTTCATCTGCACGTGCACCGGCTCGGAGGCTTCCTTGACGCCGTAGTAGGACGCCTGGGTGTCGTAGTCGCTGCTGTAGATCTGCCAGGTGGTGCTGGGCCACGCCGGGTGGCTCATCCACAGCAGGCGGCCACTGTTCTGTGTCCACAGCCCCGCGTTCATGCCCTCGAAGATCGCGCGGTAGCTGACGTAGTTCATCATCTGCGCCTTGCGCTCGAAGTCCGCCAGGCTGGTGGCCTCGCCAAACCCGGTGCGCATGGCGTCCATGAAGCTGCCCACGTCGCCGTTACCGGACTGGTGCCAGTCGTGGTACGCCCAGCTGTCGCTGATCGGCCACTGGTCGGCCTTGGGCATCATCGCCTCGAACGCCTCCAGCGTGGGGAACGACGGCGTGCCCACCTCCACCGCGAAACCCTTGGCGAGCGTGGTGAAGTACGCCGCCGGCGGCTGGTAGCTGTACGGGCCGCTGTTCCACAGGTTGATGCGGTTGGAGCTGGGCATGTACAGCCGGGTGCCGTCGAGATCCGCGATCAAGGTGTCCAGCCGCTGGTTCAACAATGGCTGCGGCACGCCCTCGTTGCGGCCGAACCACAGCGCGATGCTGGGGTGGTTGCGATAGCGCTTGATGGTGTCGGCGGCGTTGCGCAGGAACAGCGCATCGTCCTGCGGCTCCAGATTGTAATCCTGGGTGGATTGCCAGAAATCGTTGAACACCAGCAGGCCGTACTTGTCGGCCAGCTCGTAGAACACCGGCTCGGTACTCTGCCCCACCCAGTTGCGCACCACGTTGACGTGCGCGTCGCGCTGCAGCTTGAAATACGGCTCCAGCCGCTCGCGCGAGACGCGCTTGAGGAAATCGTCGGTGCCCCAGCTGCCGCCCTTCACCGCGATGCGCACGCCGTTGACGCGGAGAATCAGATAGGGCGCCAGCCGCTTGTCGGTCAGCTCGGTCACCGCCGGCGAGTGTTCCGCCGCCGGCAACAGGGAGTAGGCCCACGCGTCCGGCGTCTCGCGGATACCCTTGTGGCTGACGTCGACCAGGCGTTCGCCGGGCGCACTCGTCATGTCCGGCGTCACCAGCACGCGACGCAAGCTGCCTTGCTGATCGAACAGCGAAAGCTCGTAGCTGATCTGGCGAATGCCGAACTGGAACTGCGACTGATCGGAGGTCTTTCCGTCCGTCGCGAAACTGACCTTCATGTCGTACAGGTACGGCTCGCCGTAGCCGTTCGGCCACCACAGGTGCGGGTGCTGCACCCGCAGCGCCGGGAAGTCGGACGGGCGCAATTTCACCGTGGTGCCACCGGGCGGCACGGTCACCGCCTTGTCGACGGCGACGTCGCCGAAGGCGATGTGCAGCTGGCCCTGGACGGGCGCGCTGCCGGCATTTTCCAGCGGCACGTCGACGTCGATGTCCGCCTGGTGATGATCGGCATCCGGCAGCCGGGTGACCACGTGGGTGTCGCCGATGCGCACCGGGCCGGCCGCGCTCAGCACCACCTTCTGCCACAGGCCGGTGTCGCGATCGCGGATCGCGGGGATCCAGTCCCAGCCTTCGTTGGCGATGAAGGTGGGACCGTCCAGCGCCTCCATGCCGCCGTTGGGGCCGGGACCGGCAGTGATGGATTGCTCATGCGGCACGCCGGGATTCGGCGGCGGCGAAACGCGCACCGCGATCGCGTTGTCCTTGCCGGGCCTCAGCAAGCCGGTGACATCGAATTGCCCGCGAATGAAGGCGCCCTCGACCTGCCCCGCACGCTGCCCGTTGATCCACACCTCGGCGCTGTAGTTGATGCCGTCGAAGGTCAGCCGCAACGGCTGGCCGGCAAGCTCCGCCGGCAGCGCGAATGTGGTGCGATACCACCAGTCGTGCTGGTGCAGCGACTCGGGGATGGCCATGTTGTTCAGGCCATACGCCGGGTCAGGATAGACACCGCGATCGATCAGGGTGGTCAGCACGGTGCCCGGCACCGTGGCCGCCATCCATGGCTTGCCGGCGGTGTAATCCGGCGATGAAAGGGCGGCGCCTCCTGCACTGTCGAGGTCGGGCGCGGAGGCAAGCTGCCAGCGCCCCAGCTCCCAGCGATCGACGCCGTCGGGCTTCAATGCCACGCGATCGCCAGGCGGCTTTGCGTAAGGGGCGGAAAACGGCGCGCGACTCTTCGGCAGGCTTGCCGGCGGTTGCGGTTCGACCTGGCCGGCCATCTGCTTCGTCTGCACCGGCCAGTGCGGCGACGCGTCGGCAAACCGGGTCAGCGACGGATCGGGCGGCCGCTTCGCCATCGCCGCCAACTGCCGGCTGTCGAGGGCGCCATCCTGCACGGTGAAGCCGGCGACCTTGCCGCCGAAGTGTTCGTCACCGGGCCACGGTGCCACGGGCGCGATGGCCATCTTCGCGGCAACCGCGACCTGCGGCGCCGAAGCGGACGCTACCCGTTCGCCATCCAGGTACAGCGAAAAACCGCGACCATCGGAAACGGCCGCGACGAAATGCCAATGCCCCGCGCTCACGGCGGCCCGCGACGAGGTCGTCGCCGAGCCGCCCCACCAAAAGCCCAACCGGCCGTGATCGAGCAGGAAATAGCGCGCCGCCCCCGCGGGATCGCCAAAGCCGGCCAGCAACTGCCTGGCTTGCGATGCCCGGCCTGGATACACCCAGGCGTACGCGCTCCAGTCGCCCTTGGCGTCGAGCACGGGGGCGCCGTCGGGGATCGGTGCCTGCAGCCCGGGGCCGCCCTGCAGCACATCGGCATTCCAGGGCCCGTGCACGGTGGCGCCGACCGCCGGCACGACCACCCACAGGGCCACCGCCACGACGACGGCGCAGGCGATGCGAAGCGCGCTCCCGGTCTCTCTGTCCAGCATTCGAGATCCTCCCCGGATCATCGGCGTGTTGACGAGCATGGCCATCTGGCTGCCGCTTTTTCTCGCCCCGGGCATCGCGAAAGCGCCGCGACCGCCACCAACCACAGGATCGGGAGCCTGCACCGCGGGAGCTAGGTAACGTTACCCGCCCGATATGGTGAAGTCAACTCGCCCCCAAGGGCGGTCGATAGCGATCGGAATCAGCCGATGACGCCGCTGTGTGAAGACGCCGACGCGCATGGGCGCGCGCAGCAAGACCGACAGACGGGCGGCTCCGCGCCACCGCGCGCCACACGGGGTGCTTGCATCAGCCGGGCAGCCAAAACCTCAGGCGCGGTGGTGCAGCGTGCCGGGGCATCACCGGCCAGCGCCGCAAAAGCGAAATGTCATGCTGGCGGTACGGATCAGCGCTACCGCCGGTTGCCCGGCTTCGTCAACGTGCCAAGCGACAGCTCAAAGCGCGCCAGGTTGCGTGGCGTAGAACTGCTGCAGGAATGCCTGCCGCGGCGCGCCGTGATCCACGACGGTGCGCGGGTGTGCGTCGATGGTCTGGCGCAACAGCCCGCCGTCGGATTCGGCCGCCGCCGGCCACGTCGGCAGGCCATCGCCGTTCGGGTTGCCGTGCTTGATGAACTGCGCGAAATAGCCCTGCAGCATGCGCGATGTTTCGCGATCGGCCGCCGTCCACGCGTAGACCGGATTGCCATCGAGGTTGCCCAGCGCGTATTCGATCTCGGCGCTGTGCACCGCGCCGGCATCGGCGCTTTCGCCCGCCGCGGGCTGGCGCTTGGCCGGTCGCGGCTGGTCGTAGTAATAGAAATAGACCGGTGCGTTGCCGGTGTGCCGATGCAGGTCCATCCAGCGCCAGGTGCTGTGCGCGATGAACATGTCGCCGGCCAGCGCGGTGCCCGAGCGCTTCACTGCCTCCTCGTCATCGCCCGGATACAGGGCCAGCGCACGCTGCGCCTGCGCGCCGAACAGGCGCTCGAGCGCGGCACGGTAGTTGGCGGGCGTGGGGGCTTTGCCATCCAGCAGGCCGACGTAGGAACCCTCCTGCGAATTGCTTCCAAGCAGCAACGGCACGGCCGCCTGTGCGCCGCGCGCGAAGGTGGCCGCCGGCGGCTCGGTGAGGAAATAGCCGTCTATATCGGGAGCGAACCGTGGCGTGGATTTGTCCGCCGTGGCCTGCAGCAGGGCGTCGGCGGGCATGGCGCGCAACGCCGCCAGCGAATCGGCGCCGACCTGCGCCATGAACTTCTCGCCGCGCTGCTGCGCCACCGCCAGCGACAGCGGCGCCAGCGGCGCGATCAGCGCGCCACTCTCGCCGATGGCGCCGGCGATCACGCCGCGCGACAGCGGCGAGGCCATCAACGCGCTCACCGACATCGAGCCGGCCGATTCGCCGCCAATGGTGATCTTCTTCGGGTCGCCACCGAAGCGGGCGATGTTCTGCCGCACCCAGTGCAGCGCGGCGTTCTGATCCAGCAAGCCGTAGTTGCCGGCCGCGTGCTGCGGCGATTCGGCCGCCAGCGCCGGCAGCGCCAGGAAGCCGAAGACGCCCAGCCGGTAATTCACCGTCACCGTGACAATGCCGCGCGCGGCCATGCCGGCGCCGTCATAGCGCGGCTCCGAGGCATCGCCCGCCATGTAGCCGCCGCCGTAGAAATACACCAGCACCGGCAGCTTCTGCCCGGTGGCCTGCGCCGGTGTCCACACGTTGAGATAGAGGCAATCCTCGCTGACGCCGTTGCTGCGAAACACCATGTCGCTGTAGATCGGCAATTGCATGCAGCGCGGGCCGAACTGTTGCGTCTTGCGCACGCCCGACCACGCCACCACCGGTTGCGGTGGTTTCCAGCGCAACGCGCCCACCGGCGGCGCCGCGTAGGGAACGCCGAGGAACGCATGCAACGCCACGCCATCGGCGCTGGCGCGCGTGCCACTGATGGCGCCGCCCGCCAGCGTCACCGTGGGCGCGGCGGCATGCGCATCCACGCCCAGCAACACCATCAATGCCACGGCCACGCCACGGCGCAAGGCCGTGGCCATCCATCGGGACGAAACGATCATCGGCAGGCTCCTCGGGAAACGTTTGCGCAGGGTAGACCATTCCACCGCTCCCGCGCCCGCCGCGCGGCACCACGGCGACGGCGGCGGCACGCCATGCTCCGATCGCGCACGAAAAAGGCGGCCCGCAGACCGCCCGTCCGGAGGATGATGCTTGGGTCAGTCGTTCTTGTGGCTCTGCTGTCCCGCCTTGACGTGCTGCTCGTGCGAGCCGCCGCTGCTCTGCCGGCCGGCCTGTACGTGCTGCTCGTGCGAGGCGTGGTCACCGCCGCCCGCACGACCGCCCTTGGCCGCGATCTCGCGCTGCTTGTCGTCGTCCATCGAGGCAAAACCGCGTTTGCTGTTGTCGTTGCTCATGGGGATTCCCCAGTGGTTGGGGAGGTGCGCCCGCCCTGGTGAGCGGACGCCTGCCACCTTATCGAAGCGGCCATGAAAAACGCCTTCAGTGCGGATCAAGCGCGGCTTCGCACAAGTGAACGAGCTCATCGACAAACGAGCGGACTGGACCGCGGCGCACGGTTTGGAAAAGCGCGCCGCAGTTAGGAAAGGTCTGATCAACCAGCTTTTGCTCGTCATTCCTGCGAAAGCAGGAATCCAGTGCCGTTACACTCAATAACTTGGAGGCGCTGGATCCCAGCTTTCGCTGGGATGACGAGCAAAATCAGAGCTTCCTTAGAGCTGATCGGCGACGCGCGAGGAGAGCCAGTCGAACACCCGCCGTCGCCACGGCCGCTGGCGCCACTGCGCCAGCGTGAGCTCGCGCGAGCGGGCAATGTCCGAGTCGATCACCTCGGTCATGTGGGCGGCGAACGCATGGTCGTAGATGGCGATATTGGATTCGTCGTTGAGCCGGAACGAGCGATTGTCGAAGTTGGCCGAGCCGCCGATGGTGAGATAGCCATCGATTACCATCAGCTTGTTGTGGAACAGCGCGGGCTGGTAGCGATACATCCGCGCGCCCGCCTGCAGCATCGCGCCCCAACTCGCCTGCGAGGCGTTGCGCACCATGGCGCTGTCCACGTACGGGCCCGGCACCACCAGCCGCACCCGCACGCCGCGGCGCATGGCGTCGCGCAGCGCGGTGAGGGTGAGCTCGTCGGGCACGAAGTACGCCGCCTCCAGGTCGATGCGCCGGCGCGCGCCGTTGATCGCCATGAGGTACATCAGCTGCATGTTCTCGCTGCCGCCATCGGGCGAGCTGGCGAACGCCTGCACCGACAGGTCGCCGCCGCGCGGCACCTCGGGGTAGTAGTCCGGCCCCAGCAGCGCCTCGCCGGTGGTGGCCAGCCAGTTCTGGCTGAAGATGGCCTGCATCTGCGCCGCGGCGGGGCCCTCCACGCGAAACTGCATGTCGCGCCAGTGATCGGGTTGCAGGCCGTTGCCTTCCCACGCGTCGGCGATGCCCACGCCACCGTTGAAGGCCACCTTGCCATCGACCACCAGCAGCTTGCGATGGGTGCGGTTGTTGATGCGATCGAGCGAGTACCAGTGCAGCGGATGGAAATACTCGAAGCGCACGCCGCCGGCGCGCAGGGCGTCCACCACCTCCTGTTTCATGCGGGTGGAGCCCAGCCAGTCGGCCAGTACGTGCACGCGCACGCCGGCGCGCGCGCGCTCGGTCAGCGCGGCCACGAACTTCTTCGACACCTCGCCCGACCAGTAGATATAGGTTTCCAGGTTGACGCTGTGCCGCGCGCCGTGGATGGCGGCCAGCATGGCGGGGAAGATCTCCTCGCCGTTCTGGTAGTCCGCCACCGCGTTGCCGGCGCTGACGCCGGTGCCCAGCAAGGTGCCCATCTCGCGACGGAACTGCGCGCTCTCCACCGCACTGACATGCTGCAGACGGTGCTCCAGCTGCTTTTCGTGCGGCCAGACGTTGAGCAGGACGATGCCGGCCAGGCCCGCCGCCAGCGCGCCGGTCAGCAGCCAGAGAATACGTCGTCGCCACCGCACCGTTACCGCCATCGCGTCCGTCCCCGCAACCGTTCACCGCCGCCGGAAGGCGGGCTCTCCCTGGCCTCGTCGTTGGCGCGTCAGCAGGACCCCACCAGTTCGTGCGCGAACGATTGTGCCGCTTGCAGGGCGGCATCCTCGCTGTCGAAATGCTCCGCGGGCACGATGCGCAGCGAGCCGTCGGGCAGGCGCACCGTGGCGCTGTACAGCCCGTCATCCTGCTTGTTCAGGATAGCGACGAATGCCTTGCCGCTGTCCTCGAAGGCGCGCTCCTGGTGGGCCTGGCTCATGATGGAAACCTCGTATGCGGCGGGAAAGACGCATCAATGCCACAAGCCCGTGGCAGACAACGTGAAGATGACCGCGCTTGCCGCGACGTGCATTCACGCCGCGGGCGCCGATCGACCACTGCCCGTTAACCGCGTGCGCGATACCTTGCCGCATCCCCCGTCAACGGAGCCGTGCCATGTCCAAGGGCGACAAATCCTCGTACACCGACAAGCAGAAACGCCAGGCGGCGCACATCGAGAAAAGCGAGAAGAAGGAGGGCAAGTCGGAGAAGACGGCCGAACGCATCGCCTGGGCCACCGTGAACAAGCAGGACGGTAGCGGCAAGAAATCCTGAGCGACGCGCCCACGGGCGGCGTCCTAACGGGCGTGCCGCAACGCGTAGTCGATGGCGGCGCACACTGCCGCCACCTGCGCGGCATTGCATTGTTCGGGCGTGGCCCGCGGGCTATCGGGGTAGACCTCGGTGGTGGTCTTGTACGGCGCGTCGGTGATGCCGGCGCACAAGCCCAGCGCCTTCAGCGCATAGGCGATCACGCCCGGCCCCACCACGGGCGAACCGATGATCTCGCCGCGCGCATCCGCCGGCGCGATGTGGGTGACCTTGGCCACGGCGTCGATGATGGCCTGCTGGAAAGCCGGTTGCGGCTGCGTGCTGTCGTCCACCAGATAGAAACCATCGGGGATTTCCCCCGGCACGTGCGCCACGCCATCGCGGGCGGCCAGCGCCGGGCGGAATTCGGTCTCATCGGTGTCCGTGGTTTCGTGCAGGTCCACATGCACCAGTACGCGGTCGCGGAACGGCGCCACCAGGCGCATCAGCGCCGCCGATTCCTGCGCCGGACTGTTCTCGCGGAACGAGCGGTTGGGATCGAGCGCCAGCATGTTCCACCGATGAATCCGCTCGTAGCCCCACGGGCTGACGCACGGCACCACGACCAGGTTGGCCCTGCCCGCGTAATCCGCCGCGTGCCGGTCGAGAAACTGCAGCGCGCCATGCACGCCGCTGGTCTCGTAGCCGTGCACGCCGCCGGTCACCAGCACGCAGGGCAGCTCGTCGCGCCAGTCACGGCTGCGGACCGCCAGCAGCGGATAGCTGTCCGGCGGGTAATCCAGTTGCCCATAGGGGACCGCGTCGAAACGCGGCCGCAACGCATCGATGGCATCGAGCACGTCGGCCCGGTAGCTGCGCCGCACGCGCTGCAGCGACTGCCAGGCCGCTACCTCCGCCTCGCCCCACGGACGTCCGGGCGTGCCGATCGGATAAGGTGACTGGCTCATTCGCTCGCTCCCGCCGTGGAAAGCTGCGCACTGTAGCACCGGGGTCGGCAACGCAAGGTCGACATCACGGCATGGCGCCGGTTGTGCGCCATGCCGGATCGGCTAGATTGTCGACGGGGATCGCCGCACGGCGCGGGTGATGGAACGGGCATGAACGAACAACTGCTATTCAACGCGGTGGACCTGGCGGGCACGTTCGCCTTCGCGATCAGCGGCGCCACCGCGGCACGGCGTTGCCAGCTCGACCTGTTCGGCATCCTCGCCGTGGCCTTCATCACCGCCTGCGGCGGCGGCATCGCGCGCGACGTGCTGATCGGCGCGATTCCGCCGGCGGGCCTGTCCGACTGGCGCTACCTGCTGACGGCGGTGATCGCCGCGCTGTTCACCATCGCCGCCTACCCGTGGGTGGAGCGGCTGACCTATCCGGTGCGCCTGTTCGACGCGATGGGGCTGGGCCTGTTTGCCGTGTACGGCGCGCACAAAGCGCTGCTGTTCGGACACAACGCGGAGGTGGCGATCCTGCTGGGCATGGTCACCGCGATCGGCGGCGGCATGGCACGCGACGTGCTGCTGGCGCGCGTGTCGATCGTGCTGCAGCAGGAGATCTACGCGCTGGCGGCGCTGGCCGGCGCCGCCCTGGCGGTCATCGGCGAGCGCCTGGATTGGCCCCCCATGTGGGCGACCTGGCTGCCGATCCTGTTCTGTTTTTCGCTGCGCTTTCTGTCCCTGCACCGGCACTGGAACCTGCCCCGGTTCGGCCGCGACCCGGACGCCTGAGGGCAACTCAAAGCTTGTCGGGCCCCTGGCGCAGCCAGCGGTCGATCATCGGCTTCTCGTAACGCAGCAGGTCGTTGTCGCTGAGGCCGGCGTGATCCATGAAGGACATGTCGCGCAAGGTGCGGCTACCTTGGCGCAAGACCTGGCCATCGGCGCCATACAGCGTGAAGTCCAGGTCGATCCGCGGCGGATAGCGGTTCTTGATGATGCGGATGCTGCTCAGGTTGGGTCCGTGCCAGGGCTCGTACTCGCCGGCCAGGTCCACGTCCGTCACCTTGATGTCCAGCCGCTGGCCCGGCTTCAGGATGCGCGACGCGCGCTGGGCGATGTAATCCTTGAGCGGGGCCAGGTAACCGTTGGCATCGATCGGATGCGCGAATGCGCTGCGCTTCGTCTCGGTGAACAGTTTCGGATCGGTGTAATGCACGGTGACATTGGTGGGCGGCGGCGGTGGCGCCGAGCGCACGCTGGTGCAGGCAAGCGCCAGCACGACCATGCAGGCGAGCAGCGGCGTGGAGGACAATTTCATCGCAAGTCTCCCGAATCGGATCAGGACAGCGGCGGCGCCCGGCGGGGAAAGCCCTGCCGGGCGACCGGTTCCGGGGCAGTATACGTCTGTGGATCGAGGCGTTCGGTGAACCGCAGCCATCGCCGAAACGACCGAAAACGATGACAGGGCGATGGCGCCCGCAGGCATGAAAACCTTGCCGTGGCCTGCACGCGTGCCATGCCACACTCGCCGGCGATCCGGTTGCGCCGACCCTCACGTCGACCCCATCGGCCACTCCGCCGGGGACACCGGCACCACGACCCGAGAGGATCCCACCATGCAAAAGTCGCCATGCACCGCGCTGCCACTGGCCGTGGCCGCCCTGCTCGTTTTCTCTACCGCCGCCACCGCCAAGGACGTCGCCCTGAGCGGCGACTTCGCCGGTGAACACGGTGCCGCCGGCCAGCCCTCGGGGCATGTGGCCGCCACCCTCGACACCACCACGCACCAGCTCAAATACACCATCGACTACAAGGGCCTCAGCGGCCCCGTCACCATCGCGCACTTCCACGGGCCGGCCAAACCGGGCGTGGAAGCCGGCGTGATGAAACTCATCCCCGGCCCCTACAAGACCGGCATGAGCAACACGGTGACCATCGACGCCGAAACCCAGTCGGCCATGCTCGATGGCGCGACCTATGTGAACCTGCACACCAAGGCGCACCCGAAGGGCGAGGCGCGCGCGCAGATGACGGTGGACGGATCAGCGGGGATGTAGCGCGAAGCGCCCCACAGGCCGGAAGCCTCCGGTACGCGGCAAGGGGGCGAGTCGTGTGCGGCCCGCCCCCGATTCAGCGGCCGCCGCGCGACTGATGAACCAGGATGCGGAAATAGATCAGGTACAGCGCTGTCGCGCCCAGCGGCAGCGCATACCAGGCATACGATGTCGCGCCGGCCCCTTGCCAGTGCAGGAACAGCACGATTGCCGCGCTCAACGCGCATGTGCCGGGCAGCACCATCGCCGACACGTCCAGCACCCGCACCTGGGCGCGGCGAAAGTGGCCGCCGTTGACCAGGCCGCCGCCGGAGAACGCCACCAGCATGAACAGGAAGACGGCCAGCATCAGCTGCCCGAACGTGCCCAGCAAGGTCCAGCCGATCGACATTCCCGTTCCTCCCGAGTTGCTGCCGACACGCGAAGGCGCGCTCCTCGTGTGCTGCGTGCGCCCGCCGCCGTCAATCAGGCCGGAGCGGCGCTTTCGGCCCGGTTGCGGCCGTGCTGCTTGGCCGCGTGGAGCGCCGCATCGGCGCGCTGGAACAGGCTCTGCGCCATATCGGCGGGCGTGACGCTGGCCACGCCGCAACTGATGGTGATGGACAGATCGTCGATCAGCGGCGTGCGACCCACGTGGGCACACAGCGCGCGGGCCTTGCGCAGGGCGTCGTCGAGCCCGGCCTCGGGAAGCACGATCACGAACTCCCCGCCGCCCCAGCGGCCCAGCGTGTCGCCGTCGCGCAGCGTCTGGCGCGCACGCAACGCCAGTGCCTTCAGCGCCAGGTCGCCCGCCTGCTGGCCGAGCCGGTCGTTCACGTCCTTGAAGCGATCGATGTCGATCAGGATCAGCGCGAAGCCGCGGCCATGGCGCTCGAACCGCAGCAGTTCGTAGTCCACCACCTGCGAGATCCGGTGCCGGTTGGGCAAGCCGGTCAGTTCGTCGGTGTGCGACAACGCCGCCAGCTCATCCATCGTCAGCTGCAGCCGCTGGTGGTGACCGGAGAAGAAATACAGCGCCGTCACCAGCACGGCGGAAACCACGTGCAACTGGATGGTGAGGCTGGCAAACCGTTCCGCGGGCGATTGCAACAGGTACGGCAGGCTGATCGCGAAGAACAGCGCCATGAGGCCCAGCGAGAGGGCCAGGCTGGATTTGTGCCCGGCCACGGTGAACGCGAACACGTAGATCACCGGTATCCACAAGTACAGCCGCTCCAGCTCGATGCGACCGCCCTGGACGGGAAAGTACAGCCGCAGCACCATGCACGCGGCGCAGATGCCGGCGGCAAACAGCAGGCAAGCCAGGTCCACCACGCGTTCGGGCAGCCATCGGCCGTAAACGAGCGCAAACATCAGCGGGTGGAAGACGATGTTTGCCGCAAATACCGCATGCAGCGCCGGCGAGGAGACGCCGCGCGATTCCGTCACCACGCACGCCAGCACCAGGCCGACCCAGCACAACGCGAATATCGCCAGCAAGGCCGCGCGCTTGCGCTCGCGCCCGGCGTAGGGCGCCGGTTGGCGATCGGCGTGCGATGACATGGCGACGTCCGGCGTCAGCGGCATCGGGGCAGCTCCGTAGGCGTGGCGCGGGGCACCGGCCGGCGGCAATCGCGGGATGCAGGAGGTCGCTGCATGGCTTCGGTCATCGGTAGGCCCCTGTGGCGATTCGACGGCCGCCGCGCCCATCGACGGCGGCGGCCGGCAAGCGGAGCATGCCTCGACCGCGGCAAAAAAACACGGGACAGCGCAAGGCGGTCAGGGGGAACGCGGGTCCAGCGCGGTGGGCGTGGTGTTCACCAGCGGCACGAAATTGTCGTCCGGCGTCACCTCGCGCTTGCGGCGGGTGAAGCGGTACAGCGCGTAGGCGGCCAGCGCGCCGTCGAGTACCGCAAACCACACGAACAGCAGCTCCGGCCGCAGCAGGTACATCAGCGCACCGGCCAGCAGCGGACCCACCGCCGAGCCGACGCCGTTGACCAGCAGCACGGTGCTGGAGGCGGACAGCAATTCCTCGCGGTGCAGGTAGTCCACCAGGTGTGCCACGGCAATCGGATACAAGGTGAAACTCATGCCGCCGAAGACGAAGATCACCACCATCGCCACCACCCCGCCGGCCGCCGGCAGCAGCAGGTTGACCAGCGCCGCCAGCGCCGCGACGACGCTGATCAGCGAAAGCGCCAGGCGCCGGTCGATGCGGTCGGAGAAGCGCCCCAACGGCCACTGCAGCAGGACGCCGCCGCCGATCGCGGCGCTCATGTAGGTGCCGATGCCGGCGGCGTCCAGGCCGCGGGCGACGGCATACAACGGCAGCAGTCCCCAGAACGCACCGAGCACCAGGCCGGAGATGAACGCGCTGACCAGCGCCGTCGGCGCCAGCCGGAACAGGCGCCTGACCTGCACCTTGGGCACCGAATGCACCTGCGGCTGCGGCTGGGTCGTCATCACCACCGGCAGGCTGGCCGCGCAGAACAGGATCGCGACGACGCAGAACAGCACGAAGCCCTCGCCGCGAATGCGCAGAAGTTGCTGCGCGGTGGCGCTGGCGGCGAGGTTCACCATCATGTAGATCGCGAACACCGAACTGCGATGGGACGCCTCGGCCACGGCGTTGAGCCAGCTCTCGATGATCGCGTACAGGCCGACCAGCAACAGCCCCTGCAGTACGCGCATCACCAGCCACACGCCGTACACCGGATCGAGCGCCTGCACCAGCACCACCACCGCCACCAGCGACGTGCAGAACGCGAACGTGCGGATGTGGCCGATGCGATGCGTCAGCCGCGGAATCGTGTAGGTGCCAAGCAGGAAGCCGGCGTAATAAGCCGACGTCAGCGCGCCGATCATGGCTACGGAAAACCCCAGCGTCCGCCCCTCCAGCGCGATGTGCGTGTGCAGCAGGCCCACCCCCATCAACAGGAAGACGGTGCTCAGCAGCAGCGGGGTCGCGGTGCGGATACTGGACAGCATAGGCGGGCAGGCGATGGGCAATGCGTGCGGCGCCGCCCATGACAGGCCTTCGACGACAACGCGAGGGAAAGGGAAAAAGGCGGCCACCTGCTCCGCCCCGCCCCACCTTACAGGAGCGGCGACAAGCGCGTGGCGGGCGGCAGCGTGCGGGCCTTGTTCGACCAAGCTTAGGGTTGGCGGCAGCAACCGGGACTGAACTTTCGCGGGCAAGGATGGCTTGCCCGCGATTGCAAAACCTCGCCTAGTTCCCCGCCGTGCTGCTGCTCAACGTGGCAGCGCGGTTCAAGGCGCGCTCGGCCTGCCGCTGCTCGCCCAGTTGCTGGTAGGCACGGGCCAGCCCCAGGTAGAACCTCGGCTCCTTGTCATACAGCCGGATGGCCCGGCGATAGTGCTGCACGGCAGCGGCGTAGTCGCCCTTCCTTTCATTGCCCTCGGCCTGCACGAACTCGAAGTAGGGGTCCTTCTCCTGCACCTTCTCCAGCCGGCCCTCGTAGAAGGCGCGTTTCGCCTGGTCGCCGCTGTCGCGGTAGAGCGTGACGAGGTTGAAGAGCGCGCTGCCGTTTTCCGGGCTCAGCGCCAGCGCCTTGAGGTAATCGCGCTCGGCGGCCGCGCGGTCGCCCTTGCGCAGGTTCAACACGCCCGCATTGACCCAGGCGCTGGCGTAGCGCGGCGCCAGCTGCAAGGCCATCGCCATGTATTCGTCGGCCACCGCGGGCGAGGCGCTGACGATCAACTCGGCGGCGCGGTTGTTGTAGTACAGCGCCAGCAGGTGCTCGTCGGAAATCCGCTCGGGCGGGCTGCGCGCAACCAGCAGATCCCGCGCCACATCGATCGTGTAGTGCGACTGGCCGATCAGGATGCCCGCGTTCACGTGGTTGAAGCCGTAGACCACGTCCTGCTCCGCACGCCACGAAACCACGTCGAGCAGCTCCTGCCCGTAGGCCTGCAGACCGGCCTCGCGCGCCAGCGCCACGGTCAGCAGGGTGAAGGTGAGGCAGTTCGCCTTGCGCGTGCGGAACGCCTCCGCGACGGTGTACGTGGGGTCGACCGTGTACTCCATGCCCAGGCCGGTCTTCTTGAACAGGAAACCCGCCAGCCGCTCCAGCCGGGCGCGCTGCGAGCCTCCCGGGTCGATCACCTGCGCCTGGAACTGCGTGCGCAGCTCCGGTGGGAGCACCATGATCTGCTCCGGGCGCGGCATCGGGGGCAGCACCGGCATCGCCGGCGGGGGCGCGGCAACGGACGATGCAACAGCCGATGCGAACAACGCTGCGTACGTCAGAATGACCATGTTGAAACCTCCACGCCTGGGGAGGGGCGGGAATGGTTGCTGCGGTCAGTCTAACCTTTTCGGGGGCATTGGAAAGTGCTGCCACGAATCCGCCTCCGAACCTGGATATCCGAGGCGCCCTGGCCTGTCGGCCCGACGCCACCTCGCGTGGCCGGACAAGAAAAGGGGCGGGCGACTTCCCCGTGAAGTGCGCACCGCCCCGGTCTGGGTTGCTGCCTGCGGCCTGACGCCGATCAGCTCGCGCTGGCCTGAGTGCCGGCGGCATTGCCGGCAAAATCCACCACCAGCGTGACCCGGCGGTTGGACGCGCCGGCATCGCGCGACTGGCCGCGGTCCACCTGGCGGTTGCTGTCCTCGCCATAGCTCACGGCGCGCAACTGGTCGGCCGACAGGCCCGAGTTGACCAGATAGTCGCGTACCGCTTCCGCGCGACGCTGGCCGAGGCGGCGGTTGTAGCCCTTCGAACCGGCCGGATCGGCAAAGCCCTCGACGGTGATGGTGGCGCCGGGATAATGGCTGCTGATGACCTTGGCGAAATCGTCCAGCAAGGGCTTGTCCTGATCGCGCACGGTGGCGTCGTTGAACGCAAAATGCGCCGCCGTGTCGACGCGCACCCGCCCGCCCATCTCGGCGATCTGGGCATCGTACCTGGCGAAGCGCTGCTGCATTTCCTGGGTCAGCGCATCGAGCTGTTGCTGTTGCTTCTGATCATTGGCCCGCAACTCGGCGATCGCCGAATCGAAGTCCGCCTGCTTCACGTAGTGGGTGCAGCCACCCAGCGCCACCGCTGCCAGAAGCAGCGGAACGGACATCTTTCGCATCGTCGAGTTGATCATGGCTTCTCCTCGGGTAGGGAGCCGGCGACGTCGGCAACGACGCGGCCATCGGCTCGGGCGTCGTCCAACCTAGCACCGCCATACCGTGAAAATATTTACATCGCCTGACTCGCGACTCGCCCGGCGAGGCCGCCGAAAACGGTTGCGCCGCGGGTGGACGGAGTCAGGCGGGCATGAAGCTGGCGTCCTCGGCGTGCATCTCGACGCGGTTGCGGCCGCGATGCTTGGCGCGATACAGCGCCGCATCGGCCTTGGCCATCAGCGTCGGCAACGCGTAGCCGCCATCCTCGGTCGAGGCCAGCCCGAAGCTGGCCGATATCGTGCCCTCGAGGATCTTCTCGTCGAACGGCGTGCCGGCGATGGCCGCGCGTATCCGCTCGACGATATCCATCGCATCGCCCGGTGCACATTCCGGCAGCACCAGCCCGAACTCCTCGCCGCCCAGCCGTCCGAACACGTCGATGGAGCGCAGGTGGGCCTGGCACAGGGCCACGATGCGCAGCAGCACCGCATCGCCCACCGCGTGCCCGTAGGTGTCGTTGATCCGCTTGAAGTGGTCCAGGTCGATGACCACGACGCAGACATGGCGCGCGGATTTTTCCGCGTAGCGCAGCGCCTGCTCGGCCTCCCACACGAAGTGCTGGTGGTTGAGGATGCCGGTAAGGCTGTCGCGGCGGGCCAGTTTCTTGAACCGCAGCTGCGAGCGCTTGAGCCGGATCAGCCAGAACCCGATCGAGGTGAGCACCACCAAGAGCAGGGCCACATACAGCCGACTGGTCTCCACCGCCTTGCGGTCCAGCGCCTGCTGCAGCTCCAGCAGGCTGTTCTGCTTGCCCAGCTCGGCCACCTGCAGCTTGTGGATCGCCAGTTGCTGATGGACCGTGTGGTAGGCCAGCGCGATCGCCTGGGCATTGTCGACCGAGCGGAATTCCACCTCCTTGTAGTGCCGGTAATAATCCAGCGCGGTGCGGTAATCGCCGGCCCTGTTGGCCACTTCGTAAAGCACCCGATAGACGTTTTCCGACAGCCCGTCGAAATCGCCCTTCGCATCCATGGCCAGTGCCGCCAACGCCCAGCGCCTGGCCGCGGCCGCGTCGCCGGCCACCCAGTACGCGTAACCGAGCGTGCTGCGAAGCACGAACACATGGGCGCGGTAGTTCTGCGCCATGACGCCCGGCGCAATGCGCTTGAGCAGGGCCAGCGCCGCGGCGGTGTCGCCCACGTCCGCCTGCCGCCGGGCAAGATCCAGTTGCACCGTGTTGGCATAGATCGGCTCGCCGGCCGCCACGCAGGTGTCGATCGTCTTGCGATAGACCGGATCGGTGGGCGGCAGGTCGCCCTTCGCGTTGAGGGCGCCGAACAGGTAGACATAGGGCCGGCACAGCGACTCGCCCGGCGGCGTGAATTGCTCCATCTGCCGGGCGTACGCAGCGGCCGGCTCGGGCTGCTCGGCCGACGCCATCAGCTGGGACAGTTGCGACAACACCACGTAGGTCGCATGGCGGTCGCGCAGCCGCGGCAGCACCGCGGACAACTGCTCGGCCAGCGCAAACGCCTCGTCGTAGCGGTGCTGGATCGCCAGCATGTTGAGCAGCATGCCGTTGGCCAGGCTCTGCTGGTCCAGCCCGGCGTGGGCAACGACCTCGCGCAGCAGCGGCTCGGCCTTCGCGTACTGTCCCTCGAACAAGGCCTCCCAGGCATCGAGCAGGCGCAGCTGCCATTGCTGGTCGGGCGACAGCGTCGACTGGCGTCGGTGCAGCTGACCCAGCATTTCCAGGAAGCGCGGGTGATCCTTCGCGCGTATCGCCTGCGCCTGCGCCAGCAGGGTCCCCACATCCGCGGGAGCATCGGCCAGCGCCGTGGTGGCGTGCAAAAAAGACAGGCCGGCCACCAGGCCGAACGCGGCCAGGCATCGCCGCCACGGCGGGAATGGCGTGCTACGCGCCATGCGGCGCCTGGCCCCTGGCGGTATGCGCGCGCCTCATCGGCGGGCAGCCCATCGAACACGCCGGCGTGGCGACGGCGATCCGAAGTCTGCTTGCGCCGATCCGATTCGGTGACCTCATGTGGCTCCCCCGCCCCGATGCCTCGGCGCACCGCAGCTTGTACCGCCCATCTTACCCAGCCCACGCCGCAAAGCGCAGCCGTGCCTGCTGCCGCAGCTGACCTTGCGTGGCCTTTCGGAGAGCGGGCGAAAACTAGCCCTGGCACCGTGTTTTGTTTCATGCTCAGCCGTTCGGGCGGCCGATCCGGGTCGCCACACGCTTACGCCACACCCACCCACCTACCCGAGGGGAATTCCATGCGTCATCTCATGACCGTCGGCCTGTGCGCGCTGGCCACCGCCTTCGCCGCCACGGCGCCAGCGCACGCCGCCGAGCGCGCGATCCGGCTCACCGTCGATGCCGGCAAGCCCGGCGCCACCATCGACCGCCACCTTTTCGGCCAGTTCGCCGAACAGCTCGGCCATGGCATCTACGGCGGCATCTGGGTGGGCAAGGATTCCGCCATCCCCAATACGCGCGGCATCCGCAACGACGTCGTGGCCGCGCTGAAGGCGATCAAGGTGCCGAACGTGCGCTGGCCCGGCGGCTGCTATGCCGACAGCTACCACTGGCGCGACGGCATCGGCCCCAACCGCACCACGCGCGTCAATACGGCCTGGGGCAACGTGGTGGACTCCAACGCGTTCGGCACCGACGAGTTCATGGACTTCGCCCAGCAGGTCGGCGCCGAGGCCTATATCTCGCTCAATGTCGGCTCCGGCACCGTGGCCGAGGCGCAGGACTGGATGGAGTACATGACCGCCGACCAGCCGACCACGCTGGCCAAGCTGCGCGCGGCCAACGGCCACCCCGCGCCCTACCGCGTCGCCATGATGGGCATCGGCAACGAAAGCTGGGACTGCGGCGGCCTGATGACGCCGGACGAATACACCGCCGAGCTGCGCCGCTACGCCCGCTTCGTGGGCAGCTACAACGCAAAGGAGCCGTCGCTGAAGATCGCCGTGGGCCCCGGCACCGACGACACCGCCTGGACCGAGGCGGTGATGAAGACCTGGAAGGAACGCCACGGCTGGTCGTTCGACATCCAGGGTTTGTCGCTGCACTCCTACACGCTCTACGGCGGCTTCCAGGACAAGATGCCGTCCACCAACTTCGACGAAGCGGCGTACGCGCACGTGCTCAAGGAGACCCTGAAGATGGGCCCGCTGATCGACAAGCAGTCGGCGGTGATGGACAAGTACGACCCGGAGAAGAAGATCGCGCTGGTGGTCGACGAATGGGGCGCCTGGCTGGCACCCACGCCGGGCACCAACCCCGCCTTCCTGATGCAGCAGAACAGCCAGCGCGACGCGATCCTGGCCGCCCTCAACATCAACATCTTCGCCCGCCATGCCGACCGCGTGCGCATGGCCAACATCGCGCAGATGGTCAACGTGCTGCAGGCGATGATCCTCACCGATGGCCCGAAGATGGTGCTGACGCCCACCTACGAGGTATTCAAGATGTACGTGCCGTTCCAGGACGCCACCTTCATCCCCGTCAACTACGACGCCGGCACCTACGTGCACGGCGACACCACCCTGCCGCGCCTCGACGCCATCGCCGCCAGGGGCAAGGACAGCAAGATCTGGCTGTCGCTGACCAACCTCGATCCGAACCGGCCGCTGGAAGTGGACGCCGCCGCGCTGGGCTTCAAGGCCAGCTCGGCCGAGGGCCAGACCCTGAGCGCGCCGAAAGTCGACAGCGTCAACACCTTCGACCATCCGCGCACGGTGGCGCCCCGAGCCATCAGCGGCCAACTGAAGAACGGCGCCATCGTGCTGAGCCTGCCGCCCGCCTCCGTGACGGTGGTCACACTGCAACCTTGAGGCCTCGCCTCGATGTCCAATGCGGCGGCATGGCCTGGCAAGCCCGCCGCCGCAACCGTGTGGCCGAATGACGCATGCCCGTCAATCTGCGGTGCAGTACGCAGTTGCCTCCGTCACCGACGCGTAGCCTTTGAATCGGCCCTGGCGGCAGATTTCACGGTCTTTCGCTTTGACCGCGATTGCTGATCGCCAGTGCCGAATCGACTGAAGACAAAGCCACCACCTTCGGGTGGACAGGGGGCTGCGTCCAAGCACCGGAAAACGCGAAACGCGCTTGCCGGCGGTCCATCGGATGTAAGGCGAGAATCAAATGAATATCCACAAGCAATTGCGCCCGTCCACGACGGGCGATGGGCGAGTGCGCATGGCCGGCAGAAACGTGGCCGCCTGCGCCGCCTTCGCGCTGCTGCTGGGCATGACCCCAGCGCAGGCCGCCACGGTGGTGACCAACACCGTGGTCAGTCAGGCCAAGCAGGGCCAGAGCCTGGTACCGGTGAGCTTCGGCCAGGTGTTCAAGGCCGGCGACGTGCCGGCCGGCAAGACGGTCACCGCCAGCGTGGACGGCCAGCCAGTCGCACTGCAGGTGGATGCCAAGGCCACCTATCCGGACGGAAGCCTGCGCCATGCCGTGATCACGGCGATGGTGTCCTCGCTGCCGGGCAGCGCCACGTTGCCGCTGGCGCTGTCGGCCAGCGCCGGCCCGGCGCCCGCCGCCGGTGACGTCACCTTGTCGCAACTGCTGGCGACGA
>NZ_BAAAFO010000007.1:0-26327 GCF_039523575.1 Rhodanobacter caeni
CGCTGCCGACAGCGGTTTGCCCCATGCCCAGGCTGCCTGGGAGCTGTTCGACTCCCGTAGCGTCAAACCCTCCGGAGCAAGCGCATACAACAACTTCCCCAACTTCGCCCTGCTGCCACGTTCGGCGGCGTATGACCCCGTTACGTCTGGCCCGGTGACGAACGTGCCGCCGCCGAGCGAAACGGTGCCTCCCGCCGACGTGCCGCCGCCGGTGGTATCGCCGCCATCGGAAAGCCAGGCGGAAGTCTCGCAGAGCCTGACCGCAAGCCAGGCGGTGATCAAGGTGGGCGATACTTTTACCGTGTCCGGCACGCTGCACTATCTCGTTGGCATGACCAAGCCGGTCACCGGCTATCGCTTGTACGGATTCGACAGCAAGGTCCTGAGCGCCACCAACAGCTACACACCCCGCTTCGTCGCCAATGCGGTAGGCACCACGCAGATCAGGAACGACAACTCCGGCACTACCGGCGTCATCACCATCACCGTGGTTGCCGCGACGCCCGTGGAACCCGCCAAGGTGACGGCGGTGGGGCAGTCGCTCACCGCCAGCAGGAAGGTCATCACGGTAGGCGACACGTTCACCCTCTCTGCCACGGTGCATTACAGCGACGGCACCTCCAAACCCAGCACCGCATACCGGTTGTACGGGTTCGACAAGACGGTCGTGAGTGCCCCCAACAGTTACACGCCCACCTTCGTCGCAACGGCGGCGGGCATCACCCGCATCAAGAACGACAACTCCGGTGTCACCGGGCAAATGGACATCGTCGTCGTCGCTGCTCAATAGGGCATCCAGGCAAGCAAACCCGTGGGGGTCGCCTGTTCGGCGCGACCTCCACGGCGAGCGGCGCGCCGTCTGCGCGCCCATCCCGGGAAGGCCCCGATCCACGCCACCGCAACGCGCCGTGGCCGCCTGTGCACTTCGCGGCGGCAGGCGGGTGTGCACAAAAAACTTGCCTAGACGCCGGGTCGATGCCACAAAGGCGTCTTGCCAGCGTCGGCAGAAAGTTACCCGTGCAGACACCCAGGAGAAACCGTGATGAAGCGTCGTGATTTTCTGCGAACCGGACTGGTGGTAGGAACGAGTGTGGCCGCCACGCCCGTGCTGGCGATGGGTGCGGCGACATCCGCAAGCGGCACTGGCAACGAACCGGCGTCGCCATCAGGCAAGCCACAGACGCACTCACGGGCGCCGCTATTCCCAAAGGACTTCCGCTGGGGCTGCGCCACCGCGGCGTACCAGATCGAGGGCGCGGTCGACGAGGACGGGCGCGGCAAGACCAACTGGGACATCTTCTCGCACACCCCGGGCCTGGTCGCCAACAACGACAACGGCGACGTCGCCTGCGACAGCTACCACCGTTATCCCGAGGACATCGCGCTGCTGAAGGACCTGGGCGTGCGCAGTTATCGCATGTCGATCGCCTGGTCGCGCATCTTCCCCGAGGGCCGCGGCAAGCCCAACCAGAAGGGCGTGGATCACTACAACAAGGTGATCGACGCGCTGCTGGCGGCGGGCATCGAGCCGCACGTCACCATGTTCCACTGGGATCTCCCCGCCGCCCTGCCCGGCGGCTGGCAGAACCGCGACACGGCCTACGCGCTGGCCGATTATTCAGGCTACGTCGCCAGTCAGTTGTCCGACCGCGTGCACCACTTCATGACGGTGAACGAGCTGCGCTGCTTCACCGACCAGGGTTACGGCTCCGGCATCAAGGCGCCGGGTCTGAAGCTGCCCCAGGCCGAGGTCAACCAGGTGCGCCATAACGGCATCCTCGGCCACGGTTTGGCCGTCCAGGCGATCCGCGCGCACGCCAAGCCCGGCACCCAGGTGGGGCTGGCGGACAACACCGTGTTCTTCCTGCCCGCGTTCGACACGCCCGAGCATGTCGCCGCCGCGAAAAAGGCCACGCGCGAGAACAACGCGATGTTCATGACGGCGATCATGGAGGGTCGCTACATCGACGAATACCTGAAGCAGGAAGGCGCCGCCGCGCCAAAGGTCGAGCCCGGCGACATGAAGATCATCAGCAGCCCGCTCGACTTCGTGGGGCTCAACATCTACGCGCCCGAATGGGTGCGCGCCGACGACGGCCCCGCCGGCTACAAGTACATCCCGCACATTGCGTCGTCGCCGCGCATGGCCTCGCCCTGGCTCGTCGTCGGCCCGGAAGTCGCCTACTGGGGCGTGCGGATGACCAGCGAGCTGTGGAAGCCCAAGGCGATCTACATCACCGAGAACGGCGCATCCGCCGACGACCCGGTCACCGACGGCCACATCGACGACGCCGACCGCATCATGTACCTGCGCAACTACGTGGGCCAGTTCCAGCGCGCCGTCGCCGAAGGCTATCCGCTGAAGGGCTATTTCCTGTGGAGCCTGCTGGACAACTTTGAATGGGCGGACGGCTACGGCAAGCGCTTCGGCCTGCACTACGTCGATTTCGCCACGCAAAAGCGTACCCCGAAACTCAGCGCCGCCTGGTACAAGGAAGTGATCCGGCAGAGCCGGGTCGTGTGACGACCTACGGGCCCACGAGGGAGCCGCCAGCGATGGCGGCTCTCCCTTTTGTGGCATGTCGGCCGGTCGGCGGTCGCGGTCACCGTTGGGACGGCGGCCTACCTTGAGAGGGCGAGCTTCGCCGCAAAGCCGATGAAGACCACGCCGGTTATGCGGTCCATCACCCGGATGACGCGCAGGCGGCGCAGGAGCCGCGCCATCGGAACGGTCGCCGCGATCAGCACGCCGAACCACAGCAGGCCAAGCACCACGTGGATGACGGCGAGCAGGAACGAGAACAGCACCACGCTGGCCCCCGCCGGAATGAACTGCGGCAGCGACTGCGGCAACGAAGCCGGCAACGCCTGACCCGTCGTCATGTTCTCCCCGCAGCAAGCCGCAGCCTCTCGGCCCAGGGCGGCACGGTAATGGCAGCGCGCTGAATGTTCGCCTCCCGCGGTGGACTCCCCGCCGCCGAACAGACGGCCAAATGCGATGCACCCGTCATCGTTGTGTCCGTCTTGCGCCAAGGCCCGGCCGGTCGATCCGTCCCCCGCCACGCGGCGAACACGAACCTCCTCCCCTCATGGCGCTACCGCGATGGGGATTTCGATCACAGCGATTGCAGATAGTCGCGGCACGCCGCCAGCGATTGCATGATCGGCTGGACATGCGGCGGCTCCTGTTCGACGAACGCATGCACCACGCCGGCCTTGCGCGCCGCGGCGAAGATCGGCGGCCAGTCGAGCACGTCGCCGGTGCCGATCACGCCGCTCGCGAAATCGCTGCCATAGGTGCCGGGCGCGGGTCGCGCCTTGAGGCCCTTGATGTGCAGCAGTCGGATCCGGTCGGCATGCTTTTTCAACAGCGCGATCGGATCGACGCCACCGGCGACCGCCCAGGCGACATCCAGCTCCAGCTTCACCAGCGCCGGGTCGGTGTGCTTCAGGATCACGTCGTAGCCGCGCTGGCCGTCGTAGTCGGCAAATTCGATCGGATGGTTGTGATAGCCGAGCTTCAGCCCCGCCGCCTTCGCCAGCGCGCCGACCCGGTTGAGCTCGGCGGCGTTCTTCTTCCAGGCGTCGAGCGTCATGGCATCGCGGATTGCCGGGATCCAGTCGCCCTCTTTGAGCGGCTTGTCCGGCCGCGGAGACGAAGCGACGATCCACTGCACGCCCATCGCCCGCGCGTCGGCGATGCGCCCGGCGGCATCGGCGAACAAGTCGCCCATCGAAAAATGCGCGCTCACCGGCTTCAGCCCGGCCTGCACGATCGCCTCGCGAAACGCCTGCGGCGTGCGGCCATGCAGCCCCGCCGTCTCGACTTCGCGATAGCCGAGTTTCGCGAGTTGCGCCAACGTTCCGCCGAAATCCTGATCCAGTTCGTCCTTTACCGACCAGAGCTGCACGCCCAACGGCCACGGATAACTCCCGGCCGCCCAGGCGAAACGCGGCAGCACACTCGCCACTGCACCTGCCGCCATTACGCCCAGCATCTCGCGTCTGGTCATCGTCATGCGTTCTCTCCCTTGCGTTGGTGGCAGCCATTGCGAAGCGGGGACGACGGCCACCACCTCCGGCAGCCAACATCCTGCCGACAGCGTCGGATGTACCGCCCACATGTACCGTGCCGATCGTGCCCCCCACGTAGGTATAGCGCATCGCGACCGGGCTTCCCATCCCTGCCTCATGCTTGCGGCGACATGCATGGGGAGTTCTCGCCTGGTTGTATGTCTCGATGGAGAACCCCAATCCAACCGATCCGCAGTGAGGAAGGCACGGACGTCCTTACGATGACGCCGGCGGCCGCGAGGAGAAATAGGATTTCAAGGCCGCCACCGCGACGCGCACCTTGGCCGGACCGGCACCGCGCCCGGCCGTCAGGAGGGTCAATACGTGGGACGGCAGGCGCATTTTCGGCAGCACCCTGATCAGCAACCCCCGTTCGAGCGCTGGCCGTACATCGGCATGAAACAGGTGGGCGATGCCCATGCCCTGTTCGCACATCTGGCGCAGCGCGATCTGGTTGCTCGTGGTGATCCGCGCCGGCAGCGTGAGCCGCTCGCGCCTGCCGCTTCCGTCCGTCAATTCCAGCGAAAAGGTGGGCAAGGATGCCGCAGCGCTTGCCGCAACATCGCGCGCGAGCGCCAGCCAGTGATGGCGTTCCAGATCGGCAGCTGACTCCGGGATACCGTGACGCTCCAGGTAGGCTGGCGATGCGCAGAGCAGCGTTTCCAGATCGCACAGCTTGCGTCCGACCCAACGGGAGTCGGGCAGCTCACCGACGCGCAGGGCGATATCGATCCGCGATTCCACCAGGTCGATCAAAGCATCATCGACAATCAGGCTCAGTCGAAGCTGCGGCCACTCCGCCAACACCGGCGCCAGCGCCGGCGCCACATGCGTGCCGAAGCCCAGCGGCGCGGCAATGCGCAACTCGCCGCCTGGCGCATCGCGCGCCTGCTCCAGCGAGGCAGCAGCCGCGCCCCCGGCTTCGAGCAGACGCAGACAATGCGGGTAGCAGCGCTCGCCGGCTTCGGTCAGCGCAAGCCGACGCGTGGAACGGCGCAGAAGGGTGACCCCCGCCTGGCGCTCGAGCCCGCTGATGATCTGGCTGACCGCCGATGGGGTCAGGCCGAGGCGTCGGGCCGCCGCACTCATGGAGCCCGATGCAACGACTTCGGCGAACACGGCATAAGACTTCAAATCATTCATTTGTTAGCGCTGCTTAATTTCAGATTAAGTAATTGCCCAATAGTCCCTTGACTACTTAATCGAAATAATAGTTATGCCCGTCGCGCGGCGACAAGTCTTGCGAAGCGGCGACCCGGCGTACGCCGGTCCGCAACCGCCCATCCCTTCCGTTTCATCCCTCTGAAGAGGTTTCCCATGAAGATTGCCTTGATCGGCGCCACCGGTTATGTCGGCTCCAAACTCGTGGCCGAGGCACTGGCACGCGGGCACCACGTGACCGCCATCGTCAGGAACGGCAGCAAGCTGCCGCCTCAGCGAGACGCGCTGACGCTGGCGCAAATCGATGCCACGGATGCCGCCGCCCTGGCCGCGGTGGCGGCCGGCCATGATCTGGTCATCAGCGCGTTCAACCCCGGCGTCGATGCCAACGGCAACGGCACCCTGGCCATCATCGACGGCGTGAAGCGCGCCGGCGTCGACCGCTTGCTGGCGGTGGGCGGCGCCGGCTCGCTCTACCTGCCCTCGGGCCAGCGCGTGGTGGATCAGCCCGACTTCCCGGCCGAGTGGAAGCAAGGTGCGCTGCGCACGGCCGCGTTTCTCGACCAGTTGCGCGACGAGAAAAAGCTCGACTGGGTCTTCCTCAGCCCGGCCGCGATGCTCGTGCCCGGCGAGCGCACCGGCCATTACCGGGCCGGCAAGGACCAGTTGTTGACCGATGCCGAGGGCGAAAGCCGGATCTCGCTGCAGGATTACGCGGTGGCGATGCTGGACGAAGCCGAACGCCCGCAGCACCACCGCGAGCGCTTCACGGTGGCCTATTGATCCGAGCGCCGGGCAAAGCCAGGGAAGGTCGACATGCACCAAGACATTACGGACGGCGTAATCCGCGCACGTCCCGGCCAGAAGTCCGGCCTGGCCCACGCCGCACTCGCACTGGGCGGCTTCTCGATCGGCACAGCCGAGTTCGCGACGATGAGCTTTCTGCCGGCGTTTACCGCCGAGTTGGGGGTCGAAGCACCGGCCGGCGGCCATGTGGTCAGTGCTTACGCGCTCGGCGTGGTGCTCGGTGCGCCGGTGCTGGCGATGTTTGGCGCGCGTCTGGAGCGGCGCCGATTGCTGGCGCTGCTGCTGGGCTGGTTTGCGCTGGGCAATATGCTCAGCGCGTTTGCGCCCAGCCTGGGAAGCCTCGTCGCGTTGCGTTTTCTCACGGCCATCCCGCACGGCGCGTATCTCGGCACCGCGGTGCTGGTTGCCGCCGACATGGTGCCGGGCAGCAGCCGCGCGCATGCGGTGGGGCGCGTGTTGATGGGTTTGGCGCTGGCCACCACGGTGGGCGTTCCGCTGGCCAGCCTGCTGTCGCAGTGGTTGGGGTGGCGAGCCGGGTTCGGTGCCATCGGTGCGCTTACGCTGCTGGCCATGACGTCGCTGCTGCGCGTCGTTCCCACCCAGATGCCAGCGGCCAGCGCATCGGCGCGGCGCGAACTCGGCGCGCTGCGTCGACCGCAAGTGTGGTTGGCGCTGGGCATGGGCGCGGTGGGCTTCGGTGGGCTGTTCTGTGTCTACACCTATCTGGCCTCCACGCTCAGCGAAGCGACTCAGGCGACGGACAACGCCGTGCCGATCATCCTGGCCGTGTTTGGCGCGGGTATCGCCTGCGGCAATGTCGTGGCGCCGTATCTGGCCCGCCATGGAGTGATGTTCGCCGCGGGCGTGCTGTTGACGTGGAGCGCCGCGGCTTTGGCGCTTTACCCCTTGAGCATTTACAGCCCGTGGTCAATCGGGCTGGCGGTATTCGCGATCGGCGTCGGCGGCGGGCTGGGCGCCGTACTCCAGATGCGGCTGATGGATGTGGCCGGCGATGCCCAGAACCTGGCCGCCTCGCTCAACCACGTGGCCTTCAATATCGCCAATGCGCTCGGCCCATGGCTCGGCGGCCTGGCCATCGCCGCCGGTCTTGGCTGGGGGTCGACCGGTTGGGTGGGCTGCGCGCTGGCACTCGGCGGGTTAGCCGTGTGGCTGCTGGCGGCGATAGCCGGAAGGCAGCGCGGGGGATAACAAACTGACGTTGTATGGATGGCTAAACAGATATGCCAATTCGACAAAAATGCGCGAATCTGCCTTGATTATTGATCGCAACCGCGCGGGCGCAATTTTTTTTACGTAAGATCAAACGGACCATCGACCATGAAGGAGAGACCGCGTGAAGCAAGTGGAAAGCATGACGAAAGTGCGCCGTTCCAGCCGTAACGCCTGCCTGACCGTGGGCCTGGCGCTTGCCTTCGCCCTCGCCGCCCCGGCGCAGGCGCAGAACGACAAGATGACGCCGATCCCCACGCCCGCGCAGCCAAACGCGATCGATCTGGGAACGGGCGCGCTGCCGAATGCCAAGGCGAGCGAATCGTGGCACAGCCAGTACGGCAGCACCTTCGCGCGCAACGTCATCGTCGCCACGCTCACGCCATACCTGCCCGATGCGGGCAAGGCCAGTGGTGCCGCCGTCATCGTCGCGCCCGGCGGCGGCTTCCGTACGCTGTCGATGGAAAACGAGGGTTCGGACGTGGCCAAGGCGCTTGCCGCCCAGGGCGTCGCCGCGTTCGTATTGAAGTACCGGCTCAAGCAGACGCCCAAGGACATGGCCGGCTTCGAGGAGTCGATGAAGAAAATGTTCTCGGCGACCGCGAAGCGGCCGGAACCGAAGGCCAGCGACATCATCTCCGACCTGGCGCCGCAGCTCGCGGACGCGCGCGCCGCCTTCGAGCTGGTGCGCAAGAATGCGGCCAAGTGGCACATCGACCCCGACAAGGTCGGCATGGTGGGTTTCTCCGCCGGCGCCATGCTGACGCTGTCAACCGAGCTGCACGTCGAGAGCGCCAAGCCCGCCTTCATCGGCCTCATCTACGGCCCGCTGGCCGCGGTGAAAGTACCGGCCGATGCGCCGCCCATGTTCGTGGCACTCGCGGCTGACGATCCGTTCTTCGGCAACGCCGGCTTCGGTCTCATCCAGAGCTGGCGCGACGCCAAGCGCCCGGTCGAGTTTCACCTGTACGAGCAAGGTGGCCACGGCTTCGGCATGTACCAGAAGGAGACGACCAGCACCGGCTGGTTCGGCGACTTCAGCCGCTGGCTGACGATGCACGGCTGGATCAAGCCGGCGCACTGAGTCTCATACCCCGGCGCCCACGGCAAGATAACGCACACGCCAAGGCGGCGGGACCACCCCGCCGCCCGATGCTTTTGCCGGGTGAATCGTGCGATTCACGGATGCGCGTGGCTCGATGCCGACGATGCAGGCAACGGCTACGGTTATCAGAAGGGCCAGTACGCCACCATCGCCATGCGCCGGAACGACACCACGCACACGCTGCTGCTTGCCGCGCGTCAGGGGCTGTTTTCACTCGTCGAACCCACGCCGGGAGTTGAGCAACCATAAGGTTGCATGTCGGACACGGCTCGTGCATCATGCAACCTCCCGGTTGCCATCGAGGATCGTCCATGGACTCGTCTACCGATCGCATCGAACAACACATCCTGCTGCGCGCACCGCTCGAACGGGTGTGGCACGCACTGACCGATGCCCGCGCGTTCGGTGAATGGTTCGGCATGGCGCTGGACGGCCCCTTCGTTGCCGGCCAGCCGATCACCGGCACGATCCAGCCCACCCAGGTCGACGCCGAAGTCGCGAAGTTGCAGGCGCCGCATGCCGGCACGCCATTCACGCTGTACATCGAACGCATCGAGCCGATGCGCGTGTTTGCCTGGCGCTGGCATCCGTACGCGATCGAGCCGGGCATGGACTACGAGAAGGAGCCGACCACCCTGGTCACCTTTGAACTCGAAGCGGTGGCCGAGGGCATCATGTTGCGGCTGGTCGAGTCAGGCTTCGATCAGTTGCCGGCCGCGCGACGCGACGCCGCGCTGCGCGCCAACGCCGGTGGCTGGACCATGCAGATGGGCAACATCGAGAAATATGTCGCCGCGCACTGAACGCCCACGGCGCAAGGCCGCCGCGTTGTCCGCCAGCGCGCCGGTATTCGCCGCGCTGGGCGATGCCACCCGGCTGCGGCTGGTCGTCGCGCTGTGTGCCGGCGGCGCGCTGTCGATTGCCCAGCTCACCGCGGGCACCAGCATCACCCGCCAGGCCGTCACCAAACATTTGCAGGTACTTGCCGACGCCGGCCTGGTGCAGGACCTGCGCCAGGGCCGCGAGCGGTTGTGGGAGTTCACGCCGGCCCGGCTGGACGAGGCACGCCAGGCGCTGGACACGATCAGCGCGCAGTGGAGCGCGGCGCTGACGCGGCTGCAGCGTTTTGTTGAATCGTGATGGCGACAAGCGCGGCCACGGTTTCGGCAGGCACCCGAGAGAAACACCACGGCGGCGGGCACCACCCGCGGCCGAACTTTTGTGCGGTGAGCGCGAGTCATCGACTTGCTGCTTCACCGCGCTCCCTGTACAGAACATCCCCCTGCCCGGTGTTCCGGCGGATGACCGGGCTGACATGAACATGCCCGCTGCAGCGCCCGACCATTCATTCCGCGCCGCCTTGCGTCGCCGCGTAGCCGCATGGCTGGCCGCAGCGTTGCTGGCGGGCTGCGCTTCCCAGCCAACCCAGCCGCCGCGCAGCCCGGCACAGGTGCGCGCGCAGATCGTGCGGTTGATGCCCGCCGGCGTGACCGATCGCGAAGGTTGGGCCACCGACATCCAGGTGGCCTTCTCGGCGCAAGGCATCGAACCGGTCGCGGCAAACCTGTGTGCGGTGCTGGCGGTGGCCGAGCAGGAATCGGGCTTCAAGGTCGACCCGGTGGTGCCGGGGCTGGCAAGGATCGCCCGACGGGAGATCGACCGCCGCGCCGCCGCGAAACACGTGCCCGGTTTCCTGGTGGACGCGGCGCTGTGGCTGAAGTCGCCCGATGGCCGGCGCTACAGCGAACGGCTGGCAGCGGCGCGCACCGAGAAACAATTGAGCGGGATCTTCCAGGATTTCATCGGCATGGTGCCGCTGGGCAAGCGCCTGTTCGGCGACTTCAATCCGGTGCATACCGGCGGTCCGATGCAGGTGAGCATCGCCTTCGCCGAGGCGCATGCGCAGGACTATCCGTATCCGGTGCAAGGCTCGATCCGTGACGAGGTGTTCAGCCGCCGCGGTGGCGTGTATTTCGGCGTCGCGCACCTGCTCGGCTACCCCGTGAATTACCCGCAGCCGCTCTATCGCTTCGCCGACTTCAACGCCGGCTGGTACGCCAGCCGCAACGCCGCGTTCCAGCATGCGGTGAGCGTCGCTTCCGGCATCCCGCTGGTGCTCGACGGCGACCTGGTACCGCCGGATGCCGGTTTCGGTGACCGCCCCGGTGCCACGGAACGGGCCGTGCGCAGTTTGTCCGCGCCGCTGGACATGAGTGATCGGGCCATCCATCGCGCCCTGGAACAGGGCGAGAGTCACGACTTTGCGGACAGCAAACTCTACGCCCGCGTGTATGCGCTGGCCGAGGCTGTCGAACACCAACCGCTGCCGCGCGCGCAGCTACCCGGCATCACGCTGAAGAGCCCCAAGATCACCCGCAAGCTCACCACCGCATGGTTTGCCGGGCGCGTGGACCAGCGCTGGCATCGCTGCATGGCGCGGGCGAAATAGCGGGCGCGGCGACGGATCAACGATGTCGCCCGCATTTTCCGCCGGCGGCGAAACCGCCCGGGCGATTTACCCGATCGCCGCCACGATCAACAGGATGAGTCCCACCACGGCGACCAACGCATGCAGGTACATCACCGGCTTGGGCAGCAGCTCGCGCTTTTCCTGGTAGCCAAGATTCAGGAATACGCCACCGACCGCAGCGAGCAAGAACAGGATGACTGCCCACGTGGCATGCCGGGGAAGGCCCACGGTAAAGGCCCCGAACAAAAGCAGCGTCAACCCCGCGCCAGCCAGCAATCCATGCAGCATCGCCAGCCATGCCGGCGGATTGCGGTCGCCAAACGTCCTGACGCCAGCCATCACCAAACCGCCCGCCGCGCTGATGGCGAACAGAGTGACGGCTACCCACAGCAGAACCTGGATGTTCATCGTGCTTTCCCCGCCCGGTTGCGATGCCTGTGTGATGCCGCTTTGCTGGAAAAGGTGCCCGCAACGTCGTCGCGGTAGCATGAAGCCCGCGCTTGACCCGGGAGGGGGCTCGCCCGGCTGGCTCGCCATCACTGCCACCTCCTCGGCCCTGAACCTTCAGCTGATCGCATCGACATGCAGAGAAGCCACCACATGAGGTCTTCCTCGTTCGCTTCCACCGCAACGTCAGCCGACGCGACACAACGCCGATGGATCGCGGGCATCGTCATCGTGACGTTGCTGACCGCGGCCGCCATGATTGCCGTCCTCGCCATCGGTGGCCGTCCTGACCCGGCACCGCTGCGCGCCACCTCCACCCTGCTCGACGGCAGCTGGCGATTCCACACCGGCGACGATCCGCGCTGGGCGGCCGCCGAGCTGGATGACAGCGGCTGGGAGACGATGGACATGACGGCGGCACCCGGCCAACACGATGGCGACGTGGGCTTGCCGGACTACGTGGGCGGATGGAGCGCGCGCGGCCATCCCGGCTATCACGGCTACGCCTGGTACCGACGCGCGGTGACGGTGCCGGGCACCAGCGCGTCATGGGACATCCTGGGGCCGACCCTGGTCGACGACGGCTATGCGCTCTACTGGAACGGTCAGATGCTGGGCGGCTCCGGGCGGCTCGGCGCCGACCCGCGCCTGGTCGGCACGCGGCCGCTGCGGTTTGCCCTGCCCGCCACCGCGGCAGGCACCACCGGCGTGCTCGCCGTGCGCACCTACATGCTGGCCCGCCCTGGTCCCAGCGCGGAGGGCGGTGGCATGCACACCGCGCCCATCCTGGCACCACGGCCCGCCGGTGAAGCGTTGCACCGCGTGCAATGGCAGCGGACCATCGCCGGCTACATCGTCGATGCCGTCGAACCGGCCGCCATGCTGGCGCTCATCGGCTTGGCGCTTGTGTTTGGCGCACGCAGCCGCCGCAAGGGCTTCCTCGTATTCGCCAGCATTGCGCTGGCGCTCACCGCAGCCCGGCGACTCAACAATGCGATCGTGTCATGGACCGACCTGCAGGATCTGCGCACCTATACCTGGCTGGCCTCGGTGATGTGGGTACCGACGATGACCGCCTGGCTGCTGGCCTGGAACCGCTGGCGCCCGCCGGCATGGCGAAGCATCGACGCGCTGGCCGTCTCGCTGGGCATCGCCGGCATCGTCGGCGCGCTGGCCAGCCTGCCGATCTGGACGAGCATCAGCCGGCTGGGTTCGATCGCGCTGTTCGTGGTGATCATCGCGCGCATCGTCCGCGGCGGCCCGCCGCGCACGCTGGCACTCCTCACCCTGGCCACGGTATTGGCCGCCCTGTTCGGCAGCGAACTGCTCGACCCGATCGGCGTGCCGGGCATCTGGTTCCCGTTCAACATCGGCGTGTCGCGGACGCAATACATCTACGCGATCGGCATTCCGTTGCTGGCTGTGCTGATCGTGCGGGCGTGGGGGAAAGGGAACGTGGCCAATCCAGTAGTGCTCGACACACGATCAACCACGTCCAAGTAGCACGCCCCACTTCTTCAACCTTCAGCGATCGGCCGGATGACGCGGCATGGGTTCCCCGCAGCAAGGACGCCAGCGGGGACGTCGCGCGTGACCACGGAGCCCGCGCCGATGATGCTGTTGTCCCCGATCGTCACGCCGGGCGTAATCGTGACCGAGCCGCCGATCCACACGTTGTTGCCAATGGTGACCGGCCTGGGCAGCTCCCAGCCATCGAGACGTCGCGCGATGTCTTCCGCGTGATTGGGCGTGTAGATGCCGCAGCGCGGCCCGATCAGGCAGTCCGCGCCGATGCTGACCGCACCGCCGCCAATGACCATGAAATCGGCATTGATGAACGTACGGTCGCCGATCACCAGCCGCGCGCCATAGTCGATCCGGATAGGCGGCCGGAAATCGATGCCCGCGCCTGCGCCGGGAACGAGCCCGCGGAAAAGGCGCATCGCCTCCTCGGCATCGTCGTAGTAGATGCGATTGATCGCCTCGCACGTGGCGTTCGCCTCCCGCGTCAAAGTCTGCAGCGCAGGCGACGCGCGATACCGCATCCAGTCACCCGCCACCATGCGGCGAAGGTCCTCGTCCGTCTCCAGAAGCGCGGCCATCCTGTCGTCAATGAACCGCGATTGCTGCGTCACGGAAATTCTCCTGCTTATCTTTTTGACACCCGACAAACGGATGAGGTTGTGATGCTCATTTGAACACGCGCAAGCTCAATGAGATCTTTTCTGCTGGTTGCCAGATCCTCGGCACCGCATTCCGGTAAAGCGAAAATCGCATTGCCGCTGAGCCAAAGCTGACTGCCGCCCCTCCTGCCAAAACGTTCGATCCCCGGTGGCGCTCGGGTACAGATCCGCGCGCCGCAGGCGTGGCCTCCAAATCAGCGGCTCCCGGGCCATCCGGCACTTGACTAACCATGATCCCCGGAGTTCCATGGGCGAACTCACCGCGCAACGCGGCGAGCCGCTAGGGGAATAGGGAAATGTTCAAGCCAGAAGGACGCTTGGCCCGTCTGTGCCTGCTCGCATGCATGGCAGCATCCGTGTCGAACACGCTGCACGCGCAAGCGGCCGTGACACCAGAAGACGAGTACAAGAAGCTCATCCGCGTCAACGAAGAAGTTCAGCCATTGGGCGCCACGCCATTCGGCGAAAACGTGAGCCTCTACAACGGCAGCCTGTCGTTCGAACAGACGGATATCAGCCTGCCCGGCGACGGCCCAACGCTGCAGCTCTCCCGTTCGTACCATTTGCGGGAAGGAAAAGAATCCGAATCCATCGATGGCGCTTTCTCCGATTGGGAAATCGAGATTCCGCGCATCACCACGATAACCGCCTACCAGGGCAACGTATCCGGGTGGATCACCTCGCGGGCGAGCAGCAGTGCGCGTTGCAGCCTGTTTGGAGCACCTCCCACCGTTCACCAGACGGGTAGCGTGGATTGGGAGCCAGCGACCTGGTGGACTGGCTATCAACTCCTGATTCCCGGCAGTGGCAGTCAGGATTTGCTCTCGCGCGCGAGCGAAAACACGCTGTCGCCGAACATGAGCGGGAAGACGTTCCCCATCGTCACCAAGCAGAACTGGATGATTGGCTGCGGGGTGCTGACCGACAACGAAACCGATGGCGGCGAAGGCTTCCTGGCCATTGCGCCGGATGGCACGAAGTACACCTTCAACCATCTCGTCTACCGCTGGGCGCCGAACATGACGCGGGCCGCAGGCTCGGGCCCCCTGAGCCTGCAATCGGTCAGTGTGCAGATGCTGCCGCCGGGAGAGGATTTCCTACGGCGTCGGGAAGCTTCAATGCTGGTCACGAAGGTCGAGGACCGTTTCGGCAACACCCTGACCTACTCCTACGATGGAGCGAACCTTTCCCAGATCAAAGCCAGCGATGGTCGCTTGCTGACTCTTTCGTATGTGCCTGGGACGTCGCGCATCAGCACGGCTACCTTGCAGTCGTCAGGCGCGTCTCGCGTGTGGTCTTACCAATATGGTACGGACGTCTACCACGTACTGAACAAGGTCACTCTACCCGACAACACGTCGTGGTCCTTCGACATGGCTGACTTCCTCGCGTCTGACATGGATCCGGCCGGTGGCACCTGTTCCACGCCAGCCCGGTTGTCGACGCAGACGTGGACCGGCAGCATCACGCATCCCTCGGGCCTGGTGGGCACTTTCCAGGTGAAAGGCATGATCCACGGCCGGTCGTACGTACCGCGGTCGTGCCACGGCACCGGCTATGACACGCCCGGAAGTACGGCGGCGATCCCCCGTTTCTATTACCAGCTGACGTTGCTGCAGAAAACTTTCAGCGGTGCGGGGGTACCGGCGGAAACGTGGCACTACAACTATTCGCCAGCCAACGAAAGCTGGTTGCAGGACTGCGCCACCAGCTGCGTATCCACCATCTGGACCGATGTCGTGAACCCCCTGGGCCAAGCGACCCGCTACACGTTCAGCAATCGCTTCGATGCTACGGAAGGGCAGCTGCTTTCCACCGATTTCTACAGCGGTGGCGTGGGCACGACGCTGCTTCGGTCCGAGGACAACAGCTACGCAACGATCCCTCCGGTTACAGAAGCCTGGCCGTGGCCGTGGCCATCGCGTTATGGCGGCGTGTTGCAGTCCCGCATGAACCGCGCACAGGTCGAGGTTTCAGCACCGCAGACGGCGCGCATGATCAGCCAGGACGGCGATACCTATACCTGGCAGGCGGAGGCGTTCAACGCCTACGGCCAGGTGACCCGCACGAAACGCTTCAATTCGATCGCCGGACAGAGCGCTATGGAGGAGCAAACCGGCTACCTCAACGATCCGGCACATTGGGTCTTGGGCCTGCCGACCACAGTCACCAACCTCGCCACGGGCGAAGTGGAGAGCGAGAACGTCTACAGCGCCGCCCCGTCCAATCCTGTTCTGCAATCGCGGTCTCGCTTTGGCCAGCGGTTGATGAGCTATACGTTCAACGCGCAAGGTCAGCTGGCAAGCTTCACCGACGGCAACTCCCACACCACGAGCCTGGGCAACTACAAGCGCGGCATTCCGCAGACGATCAGCTACCCCGATGGCACCAGCCAGTCGCTGACCGTCGACGATTTCGGCCAGATCGGCGCGATCAAGGATCAGGCTGGCAACACCACCACCTACAGCTACGATGGTGTCGGCAGAATCACCCGAATCACCTATCCCGCTGGCGATGAGGTGGCGTGGCTGCCCAAGACGTTCACCTACAACCTCATCACGGGTGCCGAGCGTGGCCTGCCAGCCAATCACTGGCGTCGCATCGTTTCGACCGGCAGCGCAAAGGTGGTCACGTATTTCGATGCGATGCTGCGGCCGGTGTTGAGTGATCGGTATGTAGATGGCGCCAGTGGCTCGAATACCACCACGTTGACCAACTACGACGCCAAGGGACAGCAGACTTTTGCTTCGTACCCGGACGCGCGGCTGCTGAGTTTTACGACGGCGCCGGCAGCCGCAGCCATTCTGGGCAGCACCTCCACCTACGATGCGCTGGGTCGTATGACACGGACGCAGCAGGATTCCGAGCTAGGCGTACTGACCAGTACCACGGCCTATTTGTCGGGCGCGCGTCGGCAACAGACCGATCCAAGGGGCAAGGTCACCACCACCAGTTACCAGGTGTTCGACCAGCCTGCCTACGATGCTGTCGTCAAAGTGGTGGCGCCAGCCGCAATCACCCAGACCATCGTCCGCGACGTCTACGGTAACCCGTTGTCGATCGTCCAGTTCGGGCCCGGGACCAACCCCGAGACCAAAACGCTGACCTATGATTCTCATCACCGCCTGTGCCGCACGAGCGAGCCGGAAAGCGGTAATCAATTCATGGGTTACGACGACGCTAATAATCTGGCGTGGAGCGTCGCCGAGTCGACATTGGCCGACGATGGCGATTGTCATCCGGAGCTGGCCCAATCGGCCGACGCGATCACGCGCAAGTATGACCCCATGAATCGTGTGCAGAAAATCCTGGCACCGGCGTTCACGCAAAGCACGCAGTACCACTACACCCCGCTGGGCCAGCCGGACCACGTAATTTCCGGCATAAGTACGTGGTCCGCTGCGTACAACCGCCGAGGCATGTTGACCGGCGAAAGCCTGCAGGTGAACAGCCAGAACGTCTGGGGTATCGGGTATGCCCACGACGCCTATGGCAGCGTCAGCCTGGTCCATTACCCAGACGGGGAGAACGTGAGCTATGCGCCGGATGCCTTGGGACGACCCACCCAAGTAGGCAACTATGCCAGTGGTATCGGCTACTTCCCCAACGGCCAGGTGTCGGGATTCATCTATGGCAACGGGGTTGCCTACGCAGTTGAACAAAACCAACGTCAGCTGTTGAAAAATTTCAGCTATGGCACGGGGGCCACGGTCCACCTCAGCGAAGATTTGCAGTACGACGCCAACGGCAACATCACCAACGTGTGTGACTTGACCAACCCGAACTTGGCATGTGGCTTGGGCGAAGGCTTGCGTACCAAGGCGTTCACCTACGACGACCTGAACCGACTCAGCACGGCCAAGGCGACCAGCCTGTGGGGGAGCGAAGCGTATACCTACGACGCACTCAACAATTTGCGCAGCCGCACGAGCGGTGGTCAGACGTACACCTACAACTACGACCCAAGTAACAAATTGGTCAGCATCACGAACGGCTCCAGTACGGTCGACAGCTTTCGCTATGACAACCGCGGCAACGTCATCGAAAAAAATGCGGTCGCCCTGACGTTCGACCAGAAGAACCAGCTGACTCGTATCCAAGGTTACGACGACTACGCGTACGACGCGTCGGGTCGACGTGTGGTGAAAATCCCGGTTGGGGGTGACTCCACCTATTACTTCTACAACCACGCCGGCCAACTGATGTACCAGTATGAGCCGGCCACCAGCAAGGCGACCGACTTCATTTATCTGGGCAACAAGATGATTGCCCGGAAGAGCCTGCGTCTGGTCGTTCCCGATGCACCCGCTTCGATCAGCGTGCCCGGCAACAGCAGCGGCAGCTACACCGTGAGCTGGAGCGACTCCGCAAACGCGGCCAACTATGTGCTGGAGCAAAGCCTCAACGGTGCAGCCTGGACGTCCATTTATTCGGGCTCGGACCTGAGCAAGGTCATGCATCAAACCGTGAATGGCACCTATACCTACCGGGTCAAGGGGTGCAACGTCATCGGTTGTAGCGACTATTCCACCAGTACGCCGGTCGTGGTGACCTTGCCGCCCAAGGCAGCGCCCAATGTCTCCGCACCCGCGACAAACAGTACGGGAGCCTATACCGTGAGCTGGACCGAGGTTGCCGAAGCGGCCTCCTATGTTCTGGAAGAGCAAAGCAACGGCGGCAGTTGGATCACGCAGCAGAACACCAGTGCCACCAGCGCAACATTCACCGACAAGCCTAATGGCAGTTACGGCTATCGCGTACGCGCGAGCAATGCAGGTGGGTCAGGGCCCTCGAGCGCAATCAAAGTCGTCGAGGTGACCCGGATTCCCGCCGCGCCGCCCGCTCCCCACATCACCATCAGCGGGCCCGAGTGGAAGCCAGTCTTCACTCTGACCTGGAGTGCGATGCAATGGGCTACGCGCTATGAAGCGGAAGAAACCGACTCCAACGGGGCCAACGCCTTCTACAACGGACCGGCAACTTCCGCCAGCATCCTTGTCCTCGATGAGGGCGCGGTGAGTTTCAGGGTACGTGCCTGCAGTGCAGCCGGCTGTTCGGCCTGGAGTGCCAGCACCGCGCACGGTGGTTCGGCACCGACCGGTGTACCGACGCTCAGCGCACCCGCCAACAGCAGCACGGGCGGCTACACCGTCAGTTGGACGAGCGTCAGCACGGCGACGCGGTACACGCTGCAGGAGCAAGTCAACGGCGGCAGCTGGACAAGCATACAAAACAGCACAGCCCGCAGCATGGCATTCAGCGGCAAGGCCAACGCCAGCTACGGTTATCGGGCGATGGCGTGCAATGCAAACGGCTGTGGCCAATGGAGTGCCATCAGGACGGTCGTCGTCGGCCTGATCCCCGCCGCGCCTCCTGCTCCGCATGTGTCGGTCAGTGGACCGGAGTGGAAACCAGTCTTCGCGTTAACGTGGAGCGCCATGCAGTGGGCGACGCGCTACGAGGCAGCGGAAACTGATTCCAGTGGAGTCAACACGTTCTACAACGGACCGGCCACTTCCGCCAGCATTCTTGTTCTGGACGAGGGTGCGGTGAGCTTCAAAGTGCGTGCATGCAGTGCAGCCGGCTGCTCGGCATGGAGTGCCAGCACCGGTCACGGCGGCTCGGCACCGACGGGAATATCGACGCTCAGCGTGCCCACAACCAGCAACACCGGCAGCTACACCGTCAGTTGGACAGCTGTCAGTACGGCAACGCGCTACACGCTGCAGGAGCAAGTCAACGGCGGTAGCTGGACCAGCGTGCAGAACAGCACGGCCCGTAGCATGGCATTCAGCGGCAAGCCCACTGCCAACTATGGTTATCGTGTAGTGGCATGCAACGCCAACGGCTGTGGCCAGTGGAGTGCCGCCAAGACCATCGCCGTTGGGGTGATCCCGGCCGCGCCAGCCACACCTAGCGTCCGTGCGTCAGGACCGACCAACAAGCCGGTCGTTACGGTGAGTTGGGGCGCGGTGGCCGGGGCGACCAGCTATGTCGTCGAAGAGACCGAGCCAGGGAGTAGCGTGGGTGACACCTTCTACAGTGGGCCCAACACCTCTGCCAGCTCGCTCATTTTTGCGACCGGAACGGTGAAGTTCCGGGTCAAGGCCTGCAATGCCACCGGGTGCTCGGGCTGGAGCGGCTATGGCTCGGTCACACTCCACTCCGAGCTTGGGCTGATGAGCCAGCCAGCCGAATCCGGCACAGTGCAGGGAGCTATCCAATGAACCATCGCACGCGCTCGTTGACGATACTGGTCTCATGGCTACTGCTGGCCATCACCACCCACGCCCGCACCGTGACCTATGTCTATACCGACCCGCAGGGCACGCCGCTGATCGAGACGGACACCAGCGGCAACATCACGGCGCAGTTCGAGTACACGCCGTACGGAAGGCCTGTGGTAAGCATAGGAGCGGCGCCGAACGGGCCGGGTTATACGGGGCATGTGAACGACCCGGATACAGGGTTCGTGTATATGCAGGCGCGGTATTACGATCCGGTGATGGGGAGGTTTTTGGGTGTCGATCCGGCGAGGCCAAGTCCGGGTAATCCTTACAACTTCAATCGGTACGCGTACGCCAATAACAATCCCCTGCGCTTCACGGATCCGACTGGTGAGGCAACTGCATATTTATCGTCAAACGGCAATGTTATTATCGTACAAAAATTCATAAATACCAGCAAAACATTTTCCGATGCGGAAATAAGCAACGAAGGCAAGAGATTTGACGGTACAACATCCACCGGTAAATCAACGACAGTCTTATTTGTACCTGGCGACAGCACGGATGAAGATGTTGTGACCATCTCTAGTGATGCGAATTTGGATGACACTAGTACCGATGGCAATAAAAGATCGCATACAGATATGATCGGTGGGCGAAAAATTACGCTAGCCATAAATGCGGCCGGAATTTCAACCGCCGGCCACGAGCTGGCGCATGTACTCCGGGCCGGCGATCAATACAAAGATGGAATTGACGCAGGCGGCAAGACGTTGGAAAAGGATGTCCCCGGTCCGCCTAGCTTAATGAAGACTTCGGGAGACAATAATCCCAATCAACAGACTATCGATGAGATTTATAACGGCATTAAGTCGCCTGAGAATACAATCATCCCATGCACGTCTCCGGTTTCCGATGGCGGGAGTTTCTGTCCATGATTCTTGAAGCTATGATGTCCGTTTTCTTCGCTGCTATATACGATGGATCCGGGAATGGCCAACCAAATCCCCCCGATGCGCCGCCAATCAGTTGTGTGATATCTACACCGTCGTGGTGTATTGCTGCGTTTGACCTGTCCATTAATTTAAAGGATTCGGGTAGCTCAAGAATTTGGAGCCTCCGGTCGCGAGAAGGTATGGAGATGGGTCCACTTCGTATTATCGAGAATAAGGAGTGCTCGGTTACGGGCGGTTACAATGTGGCGCTTATAAGGCGGGCGACTGTGATAGATAAGGACGGGAACACGGTTCGCTCGGTTATATTCAGTGTTGGAGATGAGGGTTGCAAGTTGGATTTTCGCTGGCCAGCGCGCGGCGCCAATGACTATGTGTACCAGAGTTTGATTTTTTACAACGTATTGATTGGCGAAAACAAGCAGCAACTATTCAAGGCTGCGAATAGAATTCGATGTCGCGGACAGTTTGTTGCGCCAACCGAATGTAACTGAGTCGGAGAGCAGAGCAATAGCTAGCAAAAGAGGCCAGGAACGGTTCAGGTTCACTTACCGACAAGCGGAATTCCAGCGGGGTCAAAACGTTCTACAACGGACCTGCCACCTCCGCCAGCATTCTTGTCCTGGACGAGGGCGCGGTAAGTTTCAAAGTACGTGCCTGCAGCGCAGCCGGCTGTTCGGCGTGGAGCGCCAGCACTGGTCACGGTGGTTCCGCACCGACAGGGATAGCGACGCTCAGCGTGCCGGCGAACAGCAGCACTGGCAGCTACACCGTCAGCTGGACGAGCGTCAGCACGGCGACGCGGTACACGCTGCAGGAGCAAGTCAATGGCGGCGGGTGGACCAGCGTGCTGAACAGCACGGCACGCAGCATGGCAATCAGCGGCAAGACCAGCGCCAGCTATGGCTATCGTGTGACGGCATGCAACGGCAACGGCTGTGGCCAATGGAGTGCTACCAAAACCATCGCTGTGGGCGTGATCCCGGCCGCGCCAGCCACACCCAGCGTCCGTGCGTCAGGCCCGACGAACAAACCGGTCGTTACGGTGAGTTGGGGCGCGGTGGCCGGGGCGACCAGCTATGTCGTCGAAGAGACCGAGCCAGGGAGTAGCGTGGGTGACACTTTCTACAGTGGGCCCAACACGTCCGCAAGCGCGCTCATTTTCGCGACCGGAACAGTGAAGTTCCGCGTAAAGGCTTGCAATGCCACCGGCTGCTCAGGCTGGAGCGGCTATGGCTCGGTCACACTCCACTCCGAGCTGGGCCTAATGAGTCGGCCGGCCGAATCGGGCACGGTGCAGGGAGCTGTCCAATGAACCATCGCACGCGCTTGTTGACGACGCTGGTCTTGTGGCTATTGGTCATCGTGGCCCAGGCAGGCACCGTGACCTATGTGTATACCGATCCGCAGGGCACGCCGCTGGCGGAAGCCGACGCCAATGGGAACATCACGGCGCAGTTCGACTACACGCCGTACGGAAAGCCCGTGCCCAGCATGGGGGCGGCGCCGAACGGGCCGGGATATACGGGGCATGTGAACGATCCGGACACGGGGTTCGTGTATATGCAGGCGCGGTATTACGCACCGGATGTGGCGAGGTTTGCGAGTGTGGATCCGGTGGGGCCGGTACCGGGAAATATCTTCAGTTTCAATCGATACACTTACGCTAGTGGCAATCCAATAAATCGCAGCGACCCAACTGGAATGTATGCATGTGATACAAAAAGAAATGCAAATGAATGCGAAATTGTTAGGAAAACGCTGAAAGAAATAGGTAAAGCCGCTCGGAGTTACGCGAGCCGCTCGCCACAAACAAAAGCCCTCAATGCCATATTGAAGAAGTACGGAACTGAGAATGACGGAAATAACATTTCGATAGTTTTTGGAGTGATCGATAGCGCCGGCTCAACTGCGCAGACTGCGGCTACCGGAAAGGATAGTGTCGAGGTAAAGTTCGACTTTTCGTCTATGAAACGATATTTCGGAGACTTTAACGATGGAAAGGTGGAGTACGCCGCAACCTTCACGCATGAAGGCCAACACGTTGTTGACACGCTCGCGAGGCGGCGAGACCCATCACCAGGACCTGAGCGCTTTCAAACGGAATACAATGCATATATCAGTCAGTCTTACATCAATCAAGCATACGGAACTCTCTCGCCGTACCGTGTCTGGGATCCTTCCTGGCCAACCTTCGCCCGCGATGGATTCCGGAAATGGAATGCCGAAGAGAACGCCAATTGTGACGCGTATGGATGTCCCTAGCAGAGGCTTCGCAGTTATTGTATTAATTCTCTTATCGCTATTTGCTTCTCGTTGTCTTGCAGTAGACAAAATCCCCACGACGTCGATTTGTGATGTGCTCAGAAACATAGATGCATTCGATGGAAGTCTGATTGAGCTACATACTGATATGAGGATAACGATGCATGGGAGATATTTAATAGGCAAAGGATGCAGTGAACTTGGCTCTCTCGGGTTGGTGATAAATGATGAGGAATATGAAAACAAAGACGTGAAGGAATTTGTTAGGAAGATCTATTCTGATGGAGAGCAGTCCGGCCTTATTCTAATTGGATATCCGTCGAAAGCCACATTTGATAGATTTAATGGCTCCTTTATTTTAAAAGGTGTTCGCAGTTCAAGAACTCGACCAAAATGCCGACAAGGGAATGGGACAAAGGGGTCTGAGGCATTATCGATGTCTGAGAAACAGAGGTCAGGTTCATTTTTCAAGATGAGTAAAGGAACCTGATCCCTCCGGCGCAACCACGACGAATGCCCTTGTTCTGGACGAGACCACTCTCCCGGCACCACATGTCAGTGCAAAGGGGCCAAACTACAAACCGACGGTCACGGTGAGCTGGGCGGCCGTGAGCGGCGCCAGCACCTACAACGTCGAGGAGACAGAACCCAGAGCGAGCGTGGGCGACGTTCTTTCTGCAGGCGCCAACCGATCGATCAGCATGATCATTTTCGCCACCGGCACAGTGAAGTCCCGCGTACAGGCGTGCAACGGCGTCGGTTGTTCGGCCTGGAGCCCTTATGGCTCCGTCTCCCTTCAGTCCGGCGACTAGGAGATTCCACATGACCAAGCATTCAATACTGCTCGCAACGATCGTTTTGCTGTCGCTGCTGACGACGCTGGCCCACGCCTCAACCGTCACCTACGTCTATACCGACCCGCAGGGCACGCCGCTGATCGAGACGGACACCAGCGGCAACATCACGGCGCAATTCGAGTACACGCCGTACGGTGTGCCTGCCGTCGGAGCCGGGCCGGACGGCGTGGGGTATACCGGGCATGTGAACGACCCGGAGACCGGGCTCTTGTATATGCAGGCGCGCTACTACGCGCCGGAGATAGGACGTTTTGCGAGTGCGGATCCAGCGGGCCCAATTCCAGGGAACATTTTTAGCTTCAATCGTTACACATACGTAGGTAACAATCCCACTAACAAAATTGATCCTACCGGCATGTTTGAATGTAATAACAAGGCTTCCTGCGATGCGGGAATGCGGCTTCGGAGCGATTTCCAGAGAGCTCAGCAACACTACAAGAGCGAAAGCCCTGCGTACAAGTCTCTGGCGGCAGGTATCAAGGCTTTAGGAACCGCGAACGATGGGGGCGCCATACACGTCGTTACCGTTAACCAGCCAAAGTCGACCGCTCTCGGTTGGGGATCTGCTCCAGAAGGTCAGACACCAACCCTCACGCTAAATCTGGCGCAGCTCAACGCGCAGCCAAAAACTCAACAGGGCGAAGCGAACTTCGCAGCCACTGGAAGGCATGAAATTCAACATGTGATGGATGACATGCTGGCTGGCGACAAACCCCGTGATCCGGTGAACGAGTTCTGGCACGAGGTTCGTGGGGTACGTGCTGAAACAGCAATATGGGAAGGGATGGGCCAGAGTGACCCCTTGTGGGGAACTTGGACCACAAGTGGCGGATTGAACATGCAACAGGTGTATAAGGAAGCTAAGACTTCAACCGTCAGTTACTGCCCCGGTAGTAAATGTCCATGAAAACCCGATGGATTTTTGGCGTACTTTGGTGTCTCGTTTCAGCGCAGGCCGATGCAGCGTGCTTTTGTGACGGAGCGAAGTTTGTTTCTCTCGATCGGTTGCTCATGAACCAGAACCGGTTTCTCAACAAACGGATTCAGACACATGCAGTCCTGACCACCGATGCGAAGGAGTACACGCGCATCTGGCTCGCTGAGAAGTCGAACTTCACAGTTCTAACCACCGCCGATGAGGAGTCCACTGTCTACAGTCAAAGACACGGCTTTTCAAACCGCCCCCCATTCAATGTGACCAGTGATCTGTTTGAAAAACTGCGAGCCATGGAAGGGGCGAAGTACAAGAAAGACATGAGCAATATTAGGTATTATCGGCAAGATGTCCTGGCATGTGGACGATTGATCAAAGAGCAGGGTGAACTTCGTTTTGCCTTAGACGACATGCACATTGAGCGATCGTATCTTCTACCATGGAGAAGCAAAAAGGGAAAGCTTAGCGACGGTTCGAAGTGAAACCTTTCGTCATGTATCGCTTATGTATCATTGATCGTCACCGGCAAGGTCAGCTTTTCGTAATTAGCAAAGGTAGTGGTCGGAATGTAGCTGACGCATGGGAAGAAGCAGCGAATGCCATAAGAACACAATATGCTCTACGGGAAAGATAACCAGGCCATGAAGCTAAGTATGCGTTGCGCAACGATCGCAGCCCTTTTGATCGTTTTCTTCGCACCTCTTGCACATAGCACAGAAAAGTGTAACGGCTACATTTATGATGCAATAAGTGCGGGTGACAACAGGGCCATTGTTGTCAACCGGATCACCCATTACGTCGGGGTCCAGGACAAGCGCGATGTGCGCTTTGATGCTTCGTTTGGAAACTTTGGTTCTTTCTATGAGGATTGCGGAAACGATACCTTCTATTGCCTGTCCGGACCGTTAGATATCGTGATTCCAAAATCTGTGGCGATGAAACAATGGGAATACAATGGGCTGTCCTGTAAGAGACTGAAATATCCCCAGGGCGACACTTTTCGCGTCACGTGCACATCCTCCAGGCTCCACCATACGGGAACCAGTTTCACATATTCGCCTTCGCGTGGAGTCTTGTCATTCGGCAACTCCCCGGTGGGCGGAGTAACCCGTGGCAATGGGTTTGTATTACGAGGCAAACGTGGACTGTTTTCATCGGGGCACAATCCCTAGTACGCATCAGGGCTGCTTATTGCGCTGTTATATGGCCGCCGGAAACCTACAGGGCCAACGCGGGCGCCAATCGATTGCCAGGCGCCCGTAGCCAGGGCTTCAATTCGAACCGCGCCTCCAAAGGTCGGATCATCGGCACTCCATCCATATCTTCATTCGAACCTAGGTGCTCTTCGCGAGCAGGACGGGACGGCGCCCTCTGTACCACCTTTAGCACGCACCGTCTCGTGACCTACTCATGCTCGGGAACTCACGCATCATCGTAAGCGTCCGCCCACCACACCTTGCCGCGCGGCAGGCGGCTATGCCAGCGGTAGCAGCGTGTGGAGGTCGCGGTCTTTGGTGGTGGGCAGACGGGTGAGCACGTCGGTAAGCCAGGCGTGGGGTTCGATGCCGTTGGCCTTGGCGGTGGCGATCAGGCTCATGATCGCGGCGGCGCGCT
>NZ_BAAAFO010000008.1:0-1935 GCF_039523575.1 Rhodanobacter caeni
CATGCCGTGATCACGGCGATGGTGTCCTCGCTGCCGGGCAGCGCCACGTTGCCGCTGGCGCTGTCGGCCAGCGCCGGCCCGGCGCCCGCCGCCGGTGACGTCACCTTGTCGCAACTGCTGGCGACGAGCTACGACGCCCAGGTGGCGCTCACCCTCAACGGCAAGCCCTACACCGTCAATGCCCGCCAGTTGCTGCAGTCGGCCAGCAGCACGAACGCATGCAAGCCGTGGGGCGCGTCGTGCAGCGTGTGGCTTTCCGGCCCGCTGGCCAGCGAGTGGGTGGTCAACGGCCCGGTAAAGGCCGCCGACGGCACGGTCGACCCGGCCCTACGCGTGTATTTCGCCGTGCGCGCCTACGCCGGCGCCACGCCCGGCTCGGTGGGCAACATCCGCACCGACATCATCGTCGAGAACACGTCCGCCTTCGCGCCCCAGGTGCAGCCGCAGTACACCGCCACGCTCACCTCCGGTACTGCCAGCTACACCAGCCCCGCGCTCACCCAATACGCCTATACCCGCTGGCACAAGCCGCTGTGGTGGAACAACGCCCAACCCAAGGTCTACCTGCAGCAGGACACCCAGTACATCCAGGCCAGCAAGGCCGTCTCCCGCTACATGCCGCTGACCCCCGACGAGTCGTTCCTGGCCGGCCTGCGCCAGGATTGCGCGCCGCTGGATCACTGCGACCAGACCGATCACATGGGCAACGCCGGCGCACAGGCCTCGATCGGCCCGCTTCCGCGCTGGAGCAGCGTCTACATCGTTCACCCCGACGTGCGCGCCTACAACTGGATGCTGGCCAACACCGATGCGCTGGGTGCCTACAGCAGCCATTACCGTGACCACCAGACGGGCTATCCGGTCAGCATCCAGAAGCATCCCAATGTCACGCTTCTGGACTGGGCCTATGCCGCCCAGGTAGCGGCCGGCAGCAGCACCAAGGCGGCCGCCTACAAGGCAGACCTGTTGCCAAACTGCATCAACAACGCGGTCGTCAGCACGTGCAGCCCGCTCTACTACCGCACCGGCAATCCTTACCTATGGGACAACGCCCATCAGCCCTCCGGAGCCTATCTGCCCTACCTGGTAACCGGCGACTACTACTACATGTCCGAACTCGCGTATGGAGCTTCCTATAACGAATTGGTATCCAATGAAGCGTATCGCGGCTATGACAAGGGTTTGATCGACCGGTCGCACAGCCAGGTGCGCGGCAAGGCATGGGTCTTGCGCGAAATGGCCGATGCCGCCTGGTTGCTGCCACAAGCCCATCCGCTGAAGGCTGAATTCACGGCTAACGTCGAGAATTCCCTGGCCGATTGGAACGCCAGATACACCCACAATCCCGAGGCGAACCCGCTGGGGCTGATGGACGATGGCGCCATCTACAGCATCCATGGCGGTCAAAAGAACGCCATGGCGCCGTGGCAGCACAACTTCCTCACCTGGTCGGCGAACCATGCCAGCGAGTTGGGGTTTGCGGGGGCGGGCGCGTTCCGCGACTGGCTGGCCCGGTTTGAAATCGGCTTGATGACCGATTGGCAGAGCGGGTCCGGCCAGGGCTATTGCTGGTTGCTGGCCTCGACCTACAACGTCCAGGTCAAGGATGATGCCGGACGCTGGTTGCCCTCCTACAGCGCCGCCTATGCCGCCACGTTCCCTGACCTCAAGGGCCTGGCCTGCAACTCGGCGGCGATGCGGGCAGCGCTCGGAACCTCCGCCAAAAAGACCATCGGCGCAGGAGAGATGGCAGGCTATCCCTACTCCAACACAGGGTTCCCGGCCAACTTCCAGATTGGTGTGGCCGCCGCTGCCGACAGCGGTTTGCCCCATGCCCAGGCTGCCTGGGAGCTGTTCGACTCCCGTAGCGTCAAACCCTCCGGAGCAAGCGCATACAACAACTTCCCCAACTTCGCCCTGCTGCCACGTTCGGCG
>NZ_BAAAFO010000009.1:0-1830 GCF_039523575.1 Rhodanobacter caeni
GGCACCGCCGGCGGCGGCGCACATGGCGGGCGACCTGGACATGGTTGCCGAACGGTTCGGCAGAGCGGCGGCGGCGGCGCGCAGCGGCGCGGGGCTTGTCAGCTCTTCTAAACAAGTGGAACGCCACTTTGGCCCATCCCGCTTTCAACGCCGTTTGGCGGGGGTGTGGCATGCAGGCTGACGTGGTAGTCATCGACCCGCGCAAGGCCCGTTGTCAGCGGCTACGCCGCACGATCACGGAAGCGGCCAAGCTCCACGAGCGTGAAGCCCGCTGGGCCTCGGACCGTCTCGGTCGCTCGGCGTACCGCAAGACCTTCATCACCCTGACCTATCGACCTGGCGAAACATGGGAGCCACGGCACGTGTCCCGCTTCGTGCGGCTGATGCGCCAGTGGTTCAAGCGCCGGGACTGCCCTTGCCGCTTCGCGTGGGTCGGCGAGCTGCAGAAGCGCGGCGCATTGCACTACCACGTGTTGGTGTGGGTGCCGCGCAGGCTGCGCCTGCCCCGCCCCGACCAGTGCGGCTGGTGGCCGTATGGCATGAGCAACATCGAGACAGCCCGCAACCCGGTGGGCTACATGGTGAAGTACGCCACCAAGACCCGCCCCGAGGACGTCAAGCGCCTGCCCAAAGGTGTGCGTCTGCATGGAAACGGGGGCCACGACCCTGCCCGCCGCGTGGAGCTGCGTGAGCGTCTGTGGCCCATGTGGGTGGCCAAGGCGTGGGACCAGCGTCGGGGTGAAGCATGCTTCGCCGATCTGGAAGCCCAGGAAGCATGGAACGCCCGCCGCGTCGAGGTGCGCACGCCGCAACCCGATGGCTCCGTGTGGCTTCGTTACGTCGACCCGGAACGGCCGCCCGAAGGCAGCGCCGCATGGTGGGATCTGCGCGTCGCCGAAGAAGAACGCCGAATCGCTGAGGAAGAACAGTGGTGCATGTACGCCCGCCGCTACGAGCGGCGGGGCTTCCCCAAGTTGCAGCGGGTCGCCGGGGGCTTCGTGCACCTTGTCACCGGTGAGCTGATCCCTACCCCTTGGCGCGTCGATGTGTCTCGCGGCGTGGTGAGGGTCTACCTCAAGACGGAGACGATGCAGTGAATGTGCCTGTAAACGAAGGCGATTGGGTGATGGGCGGCAGCAAGGAGGCGGGGCTGGTGGCCTACGGCATCAGCGAACCCGACGTGATCATGTGCGCTATCGACGGCATCCACTACGCCATGGACAAAGCCGGCGGGCATCGGGAGCGCTTCGTGATCGAGCTGGTGGGCGAGTTTGAGATGGCACTGCGCGAACGCATGGGGGTGGAACTGCCGCCCGAAGAGTGACACCCGTGGTGTCTGCTGGGCCTCCCGCGCTGCGCGGGAGCCCCAGCCACCACGGCGTACAAAAGGCGAGGCCCCTGCAAGCCGGCAAGCTGTTCAGGGGCCTCTGGTACAACACACCGGGGCCGAAGCCCCAAGGAAATAATCGCATGAAAACCGACTACGCGGCGCAATGCCGCTTCTTCTCGGCCGAGGATGCCTGCCGCATCGCGCTTCAGGCGTACTACGCCGCAACCCGACACCTGGAACCGCCACCGGGCGAGCCGTGGATGGTTGATGGTGACCCCTTCGCCTCGGCGACAGACTTTGCCGAAGCCTTCAACGGTGAGGTACAGGCCCGACTCGGCCTGCTCGCGCTGGACCGCCTCGGGGGCTTCCACCTGTGCAGCGTGGAGTGGAATATCTGGAAGATCGCGGCGGACGTTGCCCCGGAGAAAATGGCCCCGATAATCGCCGAACGCGAGGCCGATCATGTCCGCGCAATGGTCGAAATCTTTGGCGACGAATTG
>NZ_BAAAFO010000010.1:0-1829 GCF_039523575.1 Rhodanobacter caeni
GTTTCGGCCTGACCAACAGCCAGTCGCTGGCGGTCGCCGGCCCGGTCAATGGCGGCGCCAGCACGACGCTGGCCACCTCGGCCGGCAACCTGGCGATCAACGGTGCGGTGAGCGGCACCACCACCGCGTTCGACGTGGCCGGCAACATCAGCCAGGGCGCCGGCAGCGTCATCACGGCCAATACCCTGCGCGGCAACGCCGGCGGCGCCGTGGCGCTCGGCGGCAACAACCGCATCGACACGCTGGGCGATGTCAACGCGGCCGGCTTCAGCCTGAAGAACGTGCAGGACCTGACCGTCGCCGGTGCCGTCAACGGCGGCGCCAGCGCAGGCCTGGCCACGACGGGCAACCTGGTCATCAACGGCACGCTCACCGGCGCCACCACCACGCTCGACGTGACCGGCGCCATCAGCGAGGCCAGCACGGGCAGCATCGTCGCCGGCACGCTCAAGGGCGATACCAGCGGGGCGGTGAGCCTTACCGGCAACAACCGCGTCGGCGCGCTGGGCGATTTCAGCGCGGCCTACCTCAACCTGCGCAATGCGCTGTCGCTGACCGTGGCCGGCACGGTGAACGGCGGTACCAGCACCACGCTGACCACCACCAGCGGCGACCTGACGATCAATGGCGCGCTCAAGGGCACGGCCATGACGCTCGACTCCGCCGGTGCGATCGGCCAGGGCAGCCACGGCGTGATCACCGCCGCCACGCTGAGCGGGCGCTCCACCGGCGTCACCGCGCTCAACGGTGCCAACCATGTCGGCACCCTGGGCAGCTTCGCCGCGGCGGGCCTCGACCTGACCAACGCGCAGGCGCTGGCCGTCAACGGCCCGCTGACGATCGCCAACGGCGGCCGCCTGCACCTGACGACGACGTCCGGCCTGCTGTCGGTCAACACCGCGTTGCGCGGTGGCGACGTGGCCCTGGATTCCGCCGGCGACCTGACGCTGACCCAGGCGGTGCAGGGCGACACGGTGACGCTGGTTTCGGGCGGCAACATCAGCCAGAGCGCCGGCATCATCACCGCCGGCACGCTGAGCGGCAGCGCCGCGGACGGCGTCGCGCTGGGCCAACTCAATCAGGTTGCCGCGCTGGGCAATTTCGACGCCGACGGTTTCAGCCTGACCAACGGCGCCGCCCTGGTCGTCAGCGGCGTGGTCGATGGCGGCAGCAGCACCGCGCTGACCACCACGACTGGCAACCTGACGGTCAACGGTACGCTCAAGGGCACGGCAGTCACGCTCACTTCCGCGGCGGCGATCGGCGAAGGCGGTTCCGGAGTGATCGAGGCGGGCACGCTGACCGGCAGTTCGCAGGGCAACACCGTGCTGGGCGGTGCCAACCTGATCGACACGCTCGACAGTTTCGACGCGGCCAACCTCACCTTCGTCAATGCGCAGGACCTGGCGGCGAACGGCCCGCTGACGACGGCGGGCGACGCCGGCACCATCAGCCTGAAGACGAGCAGCGGCACCTTGAGCGTGAACAGCGACCTGACGGCGTCGGCCGTTGCGCTGAATTCGGCCGACGACCTTGCGTTGGCCCACGATATCGATGCCTCGGCGGTGTCGCTGGCCGCTGGCGGCGACATCAGCCAGAGCGCCGGCGTCATCACGGCGGGCACGTTGACCGGCCAGTCGATAGGCACCACCACCCTGGGTGGCGCCAACCTGATCGGCACACTGGGTAGTTTCAAGGCGACCAACTTCAGCCTGGTCAATGCCGCGGGGTTGTCCGTCAACGGCCCGCTGCAGATCACCAGCCCCAGTGGCGGCGTCAGCCTCAAGACGACGGCGGGGATACTGAAGGTCAATTCGGTGCTGAGCGCA
>NZ_BAAAFO010000011.1:0-1519 GCF_039523575.1 Rhodanobacter caeni
AGCAGCGTGTGGAGGTCGCGGTCTTTGGTGGTGGGCAGACGGGTGAGCACGTCGGTAAGCCAGGCGTGGGGTTCGATGCCGTTGGCCTTGGCGGTGGCGATCAGGCTCATGATCGCGGCGGCGCGCTTGCCAGCGGTCTCGGAGCCGGCGAAGAGCCAGTTCTTGCGGCCGATGGCGATGGGGCGGATGGCGTTCTCGACCGGGTTGTTGTCGATCGGGTAACGGCCGTCGTCGGCGACGCGGGCCAGCGCGCTCCAGCGCTTCAGGGTGTAGTTCACCGCCTTGGCCAGGCCGGTGTTGCCCAGCACCTTGGGCTGCAGGGCATCGAGCCAGCGCTTGAGAGCGTCGAGTTTTGGCACGAGCAGGCGCTGCCGCTCGCCGCCCCGCGCAGGGGCATCGAGGCCGCGCAACATGGCCTCGATCGCATAGATCTCGCCGAGGCGCTGCAACGCCTCGGCGGCGGCCGGGCTGCCACTGGCCTGGTGCGCGTCGAAGAACTTCCGCCGCGCATGCGCCCAGCAGCCGAGCTCGGTGATGCCGCCGGCGAACAGCGCCTTCTAGCCGCCGTAGTCGTCGACCATCAGCGCACCGCGCCAGTCGCCGAGGAAGTCGGCGGCATGCTTGCCGGCCCGAGTGGGGCAGTAGTCGAAGATCACCATGGGCTGTGGCCCCGGACTTCGGTACGCAAACAGGTAGGCCCGCCGGGTCTTGCCGGCGCCCGGATCGAGCTGGGCCACCGGCGTCTCGTCGGCATGCAGGACCGGTGCGGCCAGCAGCTTCGCCCGCAGGGCGTCGACCAGCGGCTGCAGGCGCAGGCCGATCACGCCGAGCCACTCCGCCAGCGTGCTGCGCGAGAGCGCGATGCCGTGGCGGGCGAAAATCGCCTCCTGGCGGTACAGCGGCAGATGGTCGGCGTACTTCTGGATGGCGACCTGGGCCAGCAGGCCCGGGGCGGCTTGGCCGCGGTCGATCAGGGCCGGCGCCACCGGCTCGGCCGCGATCGTCTGGCAGGCGCGGCAGGCGTACTGCGGGTAGACGTCGCGGCGCACGAAGAACGTCATCGGTTCGACGTCCAGCTTCTCGCTGACGTGCTCGCCAATCGACACCAGTGCGGCGCCGCAGCGGGCACAGTCACAAGAGGCCAGGGCGTGGAGTGTCTCCCGGCGCGGCAGCTCGGCCGGCAGCGGACGACGCACCGGCTGGGCGCGCGGCGGCTTGGTCGGCGAGGCCGCCGCGCTGTCCCGCAGCACCTCCAACTCCGCTTCCACCGCCGCGATATCCGCCGCCATCGCCTCGTCGAACAGCTCACGCTGCTCCGGGTTCATGCGCTCGGATCGGGCCGCGAACTGCACCCGCCGCAGACGCGCCAGCTCGTGGGTGAGCTGGTCGATCTTGGCGGTCTTCCAAGCGATCTCGTGGTCCCGACGGGCGATGGCCTCGTCTCGCTGGGCAATCACCGCCATCTGCTCGCGCACCAGCGCGCGTAGCGCGTCAATGTCCGTCAGAGCAGTGAGTGCGG
>NZ_BAAAFO010000012.1:0-678 GCF_039523575.1 Rhodanobacter caeni
TATACATTATGCGAAGTCACGGATGTACCGAAGTCGGTTCGGCGTCGGCGTGCTCGCACATGGCATGTCTCCCCCGATGGCTTTCGTGAGTTGCGTCACGCCTGCCTGTTGAACCGCAAGGCATGCGCCGAGTATCTGGGCGTCAGCCTCCGGACTGTCCGTTATTGGGACGCTGGCCGTAACCGCGTGCCGTGGTCGGCGGTGCGGCTGCTGCGGCTGCTGCGGACCGGTGACCTAGGCGCGCTGTGCGATGAATGGGCCGGCTGGACCATCAACCGGCTGGGTCTTCATGCACCGGCTGGCCGCACCTACCGCGAGCGCGACATGCGGCATTGGTGGCTGACCATCGAACAGGCGCACCTGTTCCGTGAGCACTACGAAGCCACAACCCGGCCGGCGGCCGGCCGTACCGTGCCAGCCGCCGCGAAGGTCGCGGCCGGTGACCCGCTTCAACCCGAAGCCGGCATGGCGGCCAAGCAAGCCGAAGCCGCGCCCTCCCATCCGATCGGAGCCGTATCCACGTCGACCGCTCTTGTGCGCCTCCGCAAGTCGGCACCGCCGGCGGCGGCGCACATGGCGGGCGACCTGGACATGGTTGCCGAACGGTTCGGCAGAGCGGCGGCGGCGGCGCGCAGCGGCGCGGGGCTTGTCAGCTCTTCTAAACAAGTGGAACGCCAC
>NZ_BAAAFO010000013.1:0-521 GCF_039523575.1 Rhodanobacter caeni
GTAAGATTCCTCTTTCGATTATCAGCCCCGCGACTAATCCGACCACTATCGCCATTAATGGAATCAACAGGTAAGTGAATGCTACGGACGACCCTGTTTGCATATACAGGCCAATTGCCCATGCAGAAGAATAAGCACCTAACGCATAAAACCCTCCATGCGCGATATTTAAAATTCGCATCACACCGTAGATCAGGGTTAATCCTACTGAAGACAGGAATAACCATGCGGCGAAGCCTAACCCATCTATTAATATTGCTACTGCAGTTAACATATAGCCTCCTCAAATTTAGGAAAAATCTGGAGGAGATTTATCAAAACCTCCAGATTAAAATCTAGTGAGATCGCCTCATGGCAAACTCACTAGCTATTGGAAGTTATGCTATTTACAAACAGCACCTTTGAACCCTGATTCAATCCATTCCAGACTTTTCATACCTTCTGGAGGATTAACACATGCCGCGTTATAACGCTTAATATTAACTAATGTGCCTTTACCGGATGCTTTATCAAACTTATAG
>NZ_BAAAFO010000014.1:0-510 GCF_039523575.1 Rhodanobacter caeni
CCAGCACGTTGGCAAAATGGTATTCGTCCTGATAAACCTGTCCGTCGAAAAGGATGAGCGTCCAGCGTGCAGGCTGTGCGCCGCGCGGTTGGTAGATCATCACGTCGCGGGCATTGCCGAGGATGTTGCTGCTCAGCCTCTGGCGGCTCAACATCCCGTGTAACAGCGGCTGTGCCGTAGCCCGAACGGAGCAGTAGCGCGCCGGGCTGAGATCGAGCAGAGAATAGCGATTCCAGCGATCGGTCTTCTGCTCCCCAAAGCTATTCGGGTTAAGCGGATCGGCCTGCGCGCTTACCAGGATGGCACGGCGTTGATCGCGGGCAGAGCCTTCAACGATCGGCACATCGGGGGCGAGCTTGTACTGCATCACCGTATCAGCGGGGACCACGTAGCTGCGGAACCAGACGTCGCTGTTGCCCAGACGGAACAGCGGATCGTGATCCCCCGCCGGAGAGCCGAGAATGAAGACGTTATCCCGCGCGCCGCGCCACAGAAAGGTCACCCGCTTAT